>JAZQXN010000041.1:0-40132 GCA_045632875.1 Lachnospiraceae bacterium | reverse complement strand
AGAATAGGAGGAAAGAAAAATGGCTTTATTTGAATCATATGAAAGACGTATTGCGAAAATCAATGAAGTATTAAACAGCTATGGAATTTCCTCTATCGAGGAAGCTGAAAAAATCACAAAAGACGCAGGACTTGACGTATATGCTCAGGTTAAGGCAATTCAGCCAATCTGCTTTGAAAATGCTTGCTGGGCTTATATCGTAGGTGCAGCTATCGCTATTAAAAAAGGTTGCAAGCGTGCAGCAGATGCTTCCGCAGCAATCGGTGAAGGCTTACAGGCTTTCTGTATTCCGGGTTCTGTAGCAGACCAGAGAAAAGTAGGTCTTGGACATGGTAACCTTGGTAAAATGTTATTAGAAGAAGAAACAGAATGTTTCGCATTTTTAGCAGGACATGAATCCTTTGCAGCAGCAGAAGGTGCTATCGGTATCGCTGAAAAAGCTAACAAAGTTAGACAGAAACCTCTTCGTGTAATCTTAAACGGTCTTGGAAAAGACGCAGCAAAGATTATTTCCCGTATTAACGGTTTCACATATGTTGAAACAAAGATGGATTACTTCACAGGTGAAGTAAAAGAAATCGCAAGAACAGCATACTCTACAGGACTTCGTGCAAAAGTTAACTGCTATGGTTCTGACGATGTTACAGAAGGTGTTGCAATCATGCATAAGGAAGGTGTTGATGTATCTATTACAGGTAACTCAACCAACCCAACCAGATTCCAGCATCCTGTAGCAGGAACCTATAAAAAAGAATGTATCGAACAGGGCAAGAAATACTTCTCCGTAGCTTCCGGTGGTGGTACAGGCCGTACCCTTCATCCGGACAACATGGCTGCAGGTCCTGCTTCCTACGGTATGACAGATACTATGGGACGTATGCACTCTGATGCACAGTTCGCAGGTTCTTCTTCCGTTCCGGCCCATGTCGAGATGATGGGCCTTATCGGAATGGGTAACAACCCAATGGTAGGTGCTACTGTAGCAGTTGCTGTAAGTATTGAAGAGGCAGCTAAAGCTGGGAAGTTCTAAGGCTGAAAGCAAATTATTAAAAAATCTGGCTTTTCGGACATTGTTTGACGTCTGAAAAGCCTTTTTTTATTCTGAAGCTCCAGAGAACTATTATATTTATGCTTTTCAAGATGAGCTGCTGCTATTTTGGGCATATAGAGGATAAGAAGGATAATATATATGCCCAAATAAAGTTTTTGAAATGATTCTATTTTATTTAAATAAAGTCCTATTTAATGAAGTAATGCTATGTTATAATTGATATTACTACATGATAAAAGGTTGAATTTATATTTTAGGAGGGAAATATGAATTACACACATTTTGTATCTGTTGCGGATTGGTAAGCAACGATAACGGAGAAATATTACTTATAAATAGTCCAAGAAGAGGATGGGAATATCCGGGTGGAATGGTTGAACCGAGTGAAACATTTCAAGATGCTTTAATCAGAGAAATAAGTGACAAAGTCAATTGTTTTTGCTTTAAAAGAGAGCCTTTTGAGATTGTAGCTGAAGATGATTTTAATGTAGGAAAGAGATAAATGCATTTGCACTATTAGGAGGTGTATCGCAACTATGGGAAAGAAAATAGTCATTTCATTTCCGGGCGGATGCGGATACGAGATACCAGTTTTATATTTTGGAGCGAAGTATTATGAAGACCAAGGATATGAGAAATTATTTATTCGTCATCCGAAATATGAAGAGTGTGAATTTGATGTTTTATTAAAGAATGCAGAACAAATCATTTCTCGGATTAATTTTGACGAATACGATGATGTTGTATTTATTGCAAAGAGCGTTGGAACAGTTGTGGCATGTCAGATAAAAGAGAAATTGCCGTATATTCACAGTCAAAATGATATTAAGCTGGTTGCAGTTGGAGATAAAGACAGATATATAGATGTAGAACATGACGGAATTTAGAAGATACGTTAGCAAATTAATACGGTGATGATATGAGAACAGAATATAATTTTGAAAACGCTAGAAAAAATTCATATGTACAAAAAGAAAAGCAACAAATCACCCTCAACTTAAATAGTGATGTTAAGTCATCATTTAAATGTATCTATGATGTAGTCAAACAAATCCCATACGGAAAAGTGGCAACCTATGGACAGGTTGCAGCGTTGGCAGGGAATAAGCGATGGTCACGAGTGGTTGGTTATGCTTTACATGTTAATCCGGACCCGGAGAATATTCCTTGTTATAGGGTGGTAAACCGTTTTGGAGAAGTTTCTAAGGCCTTTGCTTTTGGTGGAGAAAACAGGCAGATTGAATTATTAGAGGCTGAAGGCATAGAATTTGTGAATGGTAAAGTGGATTTAGATAAGTATCAATGGAATATGGTTACACTTAGCATGTTTGATTCGCTATGAGAGCAGAGGACGATATACCTATTTGCACCCAATATGACGATTTGCGTGGTTTAAAGCTTAAGAAAACTCTTTTTCCTGCAAGTGTATTAGCTGCAGCAAAGGTTGCAAAAAATGATGAAATAAAACAACGTTCCATTGAGGAATCAATTCCTGAGTTTTTACGATTTAACATCGTAGAAAGTGAGGTTCGTAATGTTATCTAACAGTTTTACAAGAGAGAATCTTAATCGACTTTGAAAAGAAATATCCAAAAGTTGCAAAAGAATCCAATATTAATGATATTTTAAGAACATTGAAAGAAAAAAGAAATAAATAATAGGAGAACAAACTATGGAATTTATGAGTAAAAAACTAGAGGACATCGTAGTAACACTTCCATTACAGGATGGAACAAGTATGGACTGCGGAGCATATTCTTATTTTGAAATAAATAATAAAAAGTATTTTGCATTGCTTCCGCTGAAAGGGGAAAAAGAATTAGATTTTTCTGCAAACTACATGCTTTATGAAGTGGAAGTTGATGAGGAGGATAATCCTATTGTTTTATACATTGAGAGCGATTTAGAATATGCGATTGCTGCATCATACTTTTCTAAGCAATTGGAAAAGAAATAAAGGATAAAACGAATCAGAAAGGTTAAAACAACAAATGTCTGATCAGTACGAAAAGAATTGGGATAATCTATTGAATATTAAGACCAGTGGAAGAGATGACACCCTGGCAAATACCTACAATTATCCTTATGAACCGACGCCATATAAAGTGTTAGAACGATTGGCAAATAGCGGATATATCCGAAAAAGAGAATTGCTTATAGATTACGGATGCGGAAAAGGTAGAGTTGAATTCTTCCTTGCTTACCAGGTAAAAGCACAGGTTGTTGGTGTTGAGTATGATGAGCATATGTATAATAAAGCCTTGGAGAACCTAAGCAATATTTCCAATAATGGATATGTTAACTTTGTATTAGAGAATGCAGTAGACTATTTGTTCCCAAAAGAAGCAAAGCATGCCTATTTTTTCAATCCTTTTTCTGTAGAATTACTGAAACAGGTGATGTTTAACATCAAGAATTCCTTTTATGACTCACCGCGAGAAATATGTTTATACTTTTATTACCCATCGGATGAATACATTTCGTACTTGATGAGTGTAGATGAATTAGAATTTGAAGATGAATTAGATTGCCGGGATATTTTTAATAATCATGATGAAAGAGAAAGAATTATGATTTTTAAATTTTGTATGTATTAATAGTGGATTTTTTGACGATTAATTAATGAATATATATAATTTTTCTATACGATTTTGATAAAATGCATAGTGCATACAAGGAGGAATTCTTTAATGAAGAAGAAATTGATTGTCTTTTTAACTTTTATCATGTTAATTGTTTTGGTTGCATGTGGTATAGATGGTTCTAAGGATGTTGTTAACAATGATGTTGAGGAAAATGATTTTGAATAGAAACAAAAATAAATATAACAACTTGTAAGACTTGCACTTAATTTAACAGTTTTATATAATTAATAATAAGAGATTATTTACTATGAATAATCTCTTATTTTATTGAATAATCCACATCGGAGGAAAAATTATGAAGGCATTCAAACTAAAATTCACAGCACTTATACTTATTGTGACCATTTTATTTACCGGTTGTAGTACATATAACAGTAATCTCGAGAATTACGATGAGCAAATTGGTCATTTAATTATTAAATTTGAGGATATGGAATATTCTCGTCCGGATATGGATAAAATATATGATTCATATATGCATGCATGTGATATAGCAAATGAATCTACCGATTTCTACGAAGTGGAAGAAGGCGTATATTTGTTTTTTGACGCCTATGATGTTTTCTATACATATTACAATATGGCATATATTAAATATTGTTCCAATATGACGGACGAATACTGGACAGAAGAATATAATTATTGTGCATCGAATGCTACAACAGTAGATTCCTACCTTGACGAATTGTATCGTGTGTTGGCAAAATCCGACTTCCGGGATGAGTTTGAATCTGAGGATTATTTTGGAGCTGGATGGTTTGATGCATATGAAGGCGATAGTGTTATGGATGAAGGCTATCTTGCTTTGGCAGAACAGGAAACTACATTGGTGGAGGATTATTATAAATTAATGGAAGAAGCATCTTCATCAAACCTTTATGGAGATGCATATTATGATGCATATGCAAATCAATTTTTAGAATTATATATCGAATTGATTAAAGTCCGTCAGGATATTGCTGAATACGTTGGGTATTCAAATTATGCGTATTTGGCATATGAATCTTATTATTACCGTGATTATACTCCGGGTGAAGTAGAGAGATATTTAAATCAGGTAAGCGAAAACCTGTCTGATGACTATGAAAAAATATGCAGTGCCAATGTTTGGGCATTGATTTCATCCTACTGTAGCGATGCACATACTTTCCAATATGTAAAGGATACTACGGATGCTATGGGCGGTATTTTCCAGGACGGTTTCCGTTTGCTGGAAAAAGGAAATCTTTACGATATTAAATATGATGAAAATAAATGTGAGCTTTCTTTTGAAGCAAACTTATGGATATATACAGAGCCGTATATCTTTTTACGTCCATATTTAAATCAGACAGACAAATTGACTTTTGCCCATGAATTCGGTCACTTTTTAAACGATTATGCCTGTGTGGGAAGCTACGCGGGAACAGACGTTGCCGAAGTGCATTCTCAGGCATTTGAATATTTAAGTCTATGCTATGCTACAGATACTGAAAAGTTAACACAGTACAAAATGATAGACAGCTTATGTACTTATGTGGAAACGGGAGCATATTCGTTGTTTGAACTTCAAGTATATAGTTTGCCGGAAGAAGAATTGACGGTTGAAAATATTTTGGCGATTTATGAGGAAATTGGAACGGACTTTGGCTTTACAGCCCGTGAGTGGGATACAAGAGAAATTATTGGGATACCTCATTTGTTCGCATATCCTATGTATATGATAAGTTATGTGGTAAGTAACGACCTTGCAATGCAATTTTATCAGTTGGAATTAGAGGAGCAGGGAAAAGGTCTTGAGTTATATGAGGAGTGCCTGTATAGCCAGGATACATTTATTATAAACTTTGCTGAAACCTATGACTTAGAATCTCCGTTTGCAAACGGCAGAGTTGAAAAAATTAACGAAACATTTGAAAGTATTTTGCAGTAGATATGATGTTTGGCAAGATTAAAACAGCGTGGTTTCTAGGAAAAGAATACCGGATAAATTACATAAAAGCAGGTAAAGAGTGTGTTATGTTTTGTAACGATGAATTTTTGGTCTATGCATCGAAACATAACAAAGAAACGGTAAATGCATTATTGGAAGAATGGTATCGAAAGAAGGCTAGAGAGATTTTTGCAAAACGGGTCGAGTGTTTTTTGCCTTATATTGGAAAAAAAGTTAACCGAATTGCTATCCGTGGACAACATACCCGTTGGGGAAGTTGTAGCAGCAAAGGCAATCTTAACTTCAATTGGCGCTTACTGTTGGCTCCACCGGAAATCATAGACTATGTTGTTGTTCATGAATTATGTCATTTGCTACATATGAATCATAGCAAGGATTTTTGGAATAGTGTTGAAAACATTTTGCCGGATTACAGACAGCGGAAACTCTGGCTGACCAATTGGAAATGTCCAATTAAAATGTAATTTTAAAATATCATATGTAAAATATAAGAATTAAAACATTGCAAATAAAACGCAAAATATCAAGTTTTTTATTGTGACATTTGATAAAGTATACTCAAGAAGTACTTCTAATTAATGAGGAAAGAGTTATATGAATAATCTGGAGATATTTGCCAATGCACTTGAATTTATTGAGGGCAACTTGCAGAATGAAATCAAAACCCAGGATGTGGCCGATGCGTGTTTTTGTTCAAAGTCCGTTTTGGAAAAAATATTTCGCTGTGTAAGTCATCTTAGTGTGCATGAATATATTGTTAAACGTAGAATGACAATTGCTGCCCGAATGCTTGCCACAAACAAAGAATGCAATATTTTAGACATTGCTATTATGTTTGGATATAGTACAAATGAAGCATTTTCAAGGGCATTCAAAAATGTATGGAATTGCAATCCATCGGAGTTTAAGAACAAAAAGGATATATTCCAGTTATTTCCAAGGCTCTATCCTCCAATTCAGGATGGAGGTATATATATGAGTGAAAGAAGACATGTAGATGTAAGCGAAATGTATGATTTGTTTTTGCAGAGAAAAGATTGTTACTTTATTTGTTGTGATATTAAAGCAATGGATCCTATCAATGAAATATCCTATAAAGCCGGAGATATGGCTATTTTAGAAGCAATGAACCGGATGAATCGGGAGGCCGGTGTAGAGGATATTGTGTTCCGTATCGGTGGGGATGAATTTGTTATGCTTACAAATTGTGATAAAAAAGAAGATGCCATGGAAATTTGTGAGCGGATCAAAGGACATAATGGAGAGATAATTTCTTTTGAAAATCATGAGATAGCTTTGTATTTGCACACCGCCGTTTATAAATTTGAGGGTAAAACCTTAAGATACAGAGATTTGTATGACCAGTTACATTTTGCAATTTTAGATTCTAAATAATAAGGTGATAACATGATTCAATACGAAGGTGCATTATACAGGCCTCCAAGTGAGGCATATTCATTAATAATCCAGGCAACTATAGGATGCAGTAATAATACATGTACATTCTGTTCTATGTATAAAGAAAAACAGTTTCGAATCCGTCCTATAGAGGATGTGCTACAGGATTTAAGAATCGGCAGGGAATTATATGGATATGTGAAACGAATTTTCATGGCAGATGGAGATGCTTTAATTATGCCAATGGAGAACTGGCAAAGAATATTCGAAACAATTAAAGAACTTTTTCCTGAATGCGAGAGAGTAACTTGCTATGCAACGCCCAAAAGTGTGCTTCTTAAATCAAAAGAGGATTTGAAAAACCTTAGAAACCAAGGATTAGAAATGGTTTATATTGGCCTGGAATCCGGCAGTGACAAGGTGTTAAAGCAAATCCATAAAGGAACTACTTCGGTTCAAATTATAGAAGCATCACAAAAACTACATGAAGCAAATATTGATATTTCCGTTACTGCAATTAATGGTTTGGGTGGGAGAAAATTAATGGAAGAACACGCTATAGAAACAGGAAGAGTGTTAAGTGAAATGAAACCTGCGTATATCGGTTTACTTACATTATTGATTGAAGCAGGAACACCGTTGTATGAACAACATAAAAAAGGTGAATTCCAACTTCCTGACACAGAAGAAATGCTTAAGGAAATTCGATTAATACTAGAAAATTGCGATTGTCCGGGAAGTATTTTTCGAGCGAATCATGCATCTAATTATTTACCTTTGAAAGGTACACTTAATAGAGATAAAGATTATCTTATCAAACAAATCGACGGGGCACTTTGTGGAGAAAAAGCACTTAAACCTGATTGGTTGCGTGGACTTTAAAGAATATTGAGGATGTACTGTTGTAATCTGATTTGAAGTAATAATATGTTGTTAAAAAGACTTCTCTAAAAAAGAGAAGTCTTTTCTAATTTTATTTGTTTTTTTGCCGATATATGAATTGTATAAGATATATTAATTGATGCCAAGGATGGCAAACAGGAAAATATCCATGATGGTTTATAATTTTGCACGCAGTATTTAAACTGTATGTTTATTTTCCAAGGTAAAGAAAGGAGTCTTAAATATGATTATCAATTCCAGTACTGTCGGTATGCAATCAGAGCGTACCTACAAGTCCTATGTCAGCCATCAGAGCTTTACCGTTGAAATGCGGTCTGATGAAGCTGCAACCCTTCAATTGTCTGATGAAGGGAAATCTTATCTTACCCAGTTGAAAGATCAAGTGAATAAGAGAGAAGAAGAGCGCGAGCAGGCAATGAAAGACAATCAGAAGCGTTCTATGCAGGATATGCTTAGGTCTATGAAAGAACAACAGGCAAAAAAAGTAGAAAACTGCAAGATTGCTGAGCCGGAAGAAGATCCAGAGATTCAAATGCTTCGTCATTTGTTGAAGGTGTTGCAAAATGCCCGCAAAGGTGATTATCGTCGTGTTGAGTTGGAAATGAAGCAATTTAAGGCGGCGAGTCAAAACTCCCTTAAATTAAACAGTAATATGGGGAATGTATTTGCTTCAAGCAGCAGTAATGTTGAATTATCCATTGCTTCCTCAAAAAGTGCTTCTGTTTCAGTAATTGACCTGACTTCTAATGGGTTAAATGCAACTTCCGGTGGGGGCACCTGGTGGACAAAAATATCAGCAACTGATACAACAGTAACTGAAAGTGAATACACCAGCTATTCAGCAGTTGGAATAGCCCGTACTGCAGATGGAAGAGAAATTAACTTTAATGTGGATATGGCTATGTCCAGAGCGTGTATTTCTGAAAGCAGTAGTTTTACAATGGAAGAATATCTTGTTACTGACCCATTGGTTATTAATTTAAATTCCAACACAGCTTCTGTAACTGATCAGAAATTTGTATTTGACTTAGATGCTGACGGAGTAACAGAAGATATCTCATTTACAGGTGAAGGAAGTGGATTTTTAACACTTGATAAAAACGGTGACGGAACCATCAACGATGGAAATGAGCTTTTTGGAACCAAGTCAGGAGATGGATTTAAAGATTTGGCGGCTTATGATCAGGATGGAAACGGATGGATTGACGAAGCGGACAATGTTTTTTCAAAACTTAAAATTTGGACTAAGGATGCCAATGGAAATGACAAACTGATTAGTTTAAAAGAAGCCGGTGTAGGTGCTATGTATTTAGGCAATGCGGACACACAGTTTCATTTAAACAGTGCAGAAACAAACAAAACAAATGGTATTATTCAAAAAACAGGAATATTTTTAAAAGAAAACGGCGAAGTTGGAACCATGCAACATGTTGACTTGGTAGTTTGATTTTTCCAAAGAAGAGCTTGCTTTTTAGCAGGCTCTTTTTCTTGTTATGACGACGAGGAGAATAGATATTTTAAAATAAAATGCAGGTATTGTTTTATGTGATGTTTTTTATGACGTTTTATATGATGCTTTATGTGAAAAAACAAGTTAATAAAGAATAAAAATATGGAAATAGTCTATCAAGTGTGATAGAATATTATAGAATATGACTATAAGGGATAGTAGGCATTTAATTGGAGGCAATATATGCGTAAAGTAATCACTTACGGAACTTTTGACTTGTTTCATTTAGGTCATTACAACATCATCAAAAGAGCAAAAGAACAAGGAGATTATTTAATTGTAGGTGTTACCAGTGAAAGCTATGATATTGAGCGTGGTAAACTTGCGGTTAAGGATTCTTTGACAACCCGTATTGAGAATGTAATGAAAACGGGGCTGGTTGATGAAGTTATTATTGAAGAATATTTGGGCCAAAAAATACGTGATATTATCAAATATGATATAGATGTTTTTGTTATTGGAGATGACTGGAAGGGAAAATATGACCATTTGAAAGATTACTGTGAAGTGGTTTATTTGGAGCGTACCAAGAATATTTCCAGTACTCAGATTCGTGAAGAACAGGATAATATTTTTAAGATTGGTATTGTTACGGATCAGGAAAGTGATTACGGATATACCAGAGAAGTCCAGTTTGTCAGCGGCTTACACGTTGAAAATATTTTAGTGGAAGATGAGTCTTTAGGACAACGTTTCTGTGAAAAATACCGTATTGACCGTTATCATACAGATTTTACCGAATTTGCAAAGGGTCTTAGCATTGTTATTGTATCTACGGCTCCGGAAAAAAGAGAAGTCTATGTCCGTAAAGCATTAGAAGCAGGAAAGCATGTGATTGTTACGGCACCGATTGTTATGGATTCAGAGAAGTTAAATGAACTTCAGCAATTGGCAAAGGACAAAGGACTGGCATTAATTGAGAATATAACCACAGTTTATCTTAGAGCCTTTACTCAGCTCATGTGGATGGTTCACAGCGATATTTTAGGAAATGTATGCAGTGTAAGATGTTCTATTTCACAAGATAGCGTGGAAGGACATTTAAATTATTCCGATATGGAAACCTTGGGAATAACAATGGTTGTTAAAACCTTGGGAACCAAGATGGATAATATTGTGAAGAAAACCATTAAAGATGAGAATGGTAATATTAAATATACCAATATTTATTTCAACAACGGTTCTGCAGTTGGTAATTTAGAAATCGGAGTAGATGTTGAATTAGATGATGAATTAGTGATTGTGGGAGAAAATGCCACAATTATTGTAAAAAATGACTGGTGGAATACCGGATATTTTGAAGTGAAGTATTATAACGAGAAATTTGTGAAGAAATATAGTTATAACTTTGAGGGGACAGGTTTCCGTTATATTTTACAGGAATTATTAATTATGCTTCGAGACAAACGTAATGAATGTACCAGATTATTTAGGGAAGAATCATTAGCAATCGTTGATTTTATGAATCAGGCAAATAAGCATAATTAAAATGAGGATGAATGTATGTATTATGTAGATGAACATATTAAAAATACAGAACGTGTTTTTCCGGATCAGAACCGTTATGATTATAAGCGTTATGATATGAATGAGAATCCGGAAGGTTTGCCGAAAGAATTTGTGGATGAAGTTCTAAAAGAAATTACACCGGAATTTTTATCCATTTATCCGGAACCGGATAGATTTTTAAACAAATATGCAAAGTACGTTGGAATGGAGTACAAAAATGTACTTGCTACCAATGGTTCAGACCAGGGAATCCGCTATTTGTTACAGACTTTTGGAGAACGTGGTAAAAATGTGGTTACAGTAGCACCAAGTTTTGAAATGTACTGGGTAAACTGCAAAATCTTAGGTTTAAATCATATACCGGTTTCTTACAAAGAGGATTTAACCATTGATGTTGAGGATATTTTATCCGCCATGGATAATGACACCAGAATCGTGGTATTGTTAAACCCAAATAATCCGGTGGGAAATGCCTACACGGACGAAGAAGTTACAAGAGTTATTGAAAAGGCGAGACAAGTAGGTGCTATCGTAATTATTGATGAGGCATATCATTATTTTTATGAAAATACATTCTTAGATAAGGTTAGACAATACGACAATGTTGTTATTTTGAGAACCTTTTCTAAATTGTTTTCCATTGCAGCATGTCGTTTGGGAGTAATGATTGCTCATGAGGATATTATTAATTATGTAAAAAAATGCAAGCTTACCTTTGATGTAAATGCCATTGCATTGTTATTTGGGGAACGTTTACTTGAGCATCCGGAAATTGAGCAACAATTGCTTCAAAATGAAAAAGAAGGAAAGGCTTATTGTATTGAAACATTAACCGAACAAGGTTACGAGACAAAAGAGTGCAAAGGTAATTTCTTTTTTGTAAAGCCTCATTCTAATCCAAAAGAATTGGCTGAGAGATTAGAAAAGAATCATAAAATATTGGTAAAAACCTTTGGTAATCTGTTGCTAAAAGATGTACTACGTGTTTCCGTAGGATCGAAGCGTAGCATGGAAGTGTTTATTAAGGCTTTTTTACAAGAAGATAAATAATACAAATATTAAGGAGTATAGAGATATGGTTAACAAACGAATTAGAAATGACGAACGTCCGGTATTTCCAAAAAGAGCGATTATTACCGGTGGAATGCCTTATGGTAATAAGACACTTCATTTTGGACATGTAGGTGGTATGTTTGTTCATGCAGATACATTTGCAAGATTTTTAAGAGACAGAATCGGTAAAGATAATGTTATTTTTGTATCCGGTACAGACTGTTATGGCTCTCCGATTGTTGAGAACTATAGAAAGAAAGTAGAAGAAGGATTTTCCGGAACCATGGAAGAATATGTTATGGGAAATCATGAGGATCAGAAAAAGACCCTGGCTGACTACGAAATCAGTTTAAACTTATTTGGAGCTTCTGCATTTGGCGAAACAGGAAAAATGCATGAGAAGGTTTCCGAAGAAGTGTTTAACCGTTTATATGACAATGGATATTTACAGAAAATGTCCACACCGCAGTTTTTTGATCCGGTGAAAAAAGTATTTATCAACGGACGTCAGGTTATCGGTAAATGTCCGATTGAAGGATGTACTTCAGAAAAAGGTTATGCGGATGAATGTGATTTGGGACATCAGTATTCTCCGGATGAATTGATCGACCCAATCAGTACCTTATCCGGCGTTAGACCTGAAATTAAGCACGTTACCAACTGGTATTTTGATTTGGATGACTGCATGGATATGTTAAAGGAGCGTATGCAGTTCCTTTCTTCCACAACCAATACACGTAAATATGAAATCCGTGCAATGGAAGAGTTCTTAAAAGAGCCATGCATCTATGTTCAGAAAAAACAGATTGAAGACATGGAAGCTTTGGAAAAAATGTTACCGGAACACGAAACCATTGATGAAGAAAAGAAACCATCCGTAACATTTATTTTTAAAAATTTATCTTTAAGAGATAAAGCAAGAGAAGTATTAGACGGACAGGAAATTCATTACAGAACCGGTAAGACCTTGGTACCATTCCGTTTGTCCGGAAATATTGATTGGGGTGTAAAAGTGCCTGAAAGAGACGGAATCAATGATTTAACTTTCTGGGTATGGCCGGAATCTTTGTGGGCACCGATTTCCTTTACCAGAACTTATCTTGAATCCAAAGGTTTACCGGAAGATGAATGGAAAAAATGGTGGGAAGACGAAGATGCATGTGTTTACCAGTTTATCGGACAGGACAATATTTATTTCTACGGACTTGCTGAAATGGGTATGTTTGTTGGTTTAAACCATAAAAAAGGCGAAGCCGTAAACATGGAAACCATCGTACTTCCTCATATTGTTGCCAATAACCATGTATTGTTTATGGATAAAAAAGCAAGTAGTAGTGGAGCAATTAAGCCGCCAATGGCCGCTGAATTATTAGATTACTACTCAGCAGAGCAGTTAAGAATGCATTTCTTAAGTCTTGGTCTTTCTTCAAAGAGCGTTGGATTTAAACCACAGGTATATTTACCGGAAGAAGAAAGAGAAGGCGTGGATCCTGTATTAAAAGAAGGAAACTTATTAACCAACGTATTTAACCGTTTGGTTCGTAGCTGTTTCTATTCTACACAGCAGTATTATGACGGAATTCTTCCAACAGGTGATGTGAGTGGAAAGATTAAAAAGATTGTAGAAGAGTCTATTTTAGAATATGAGCGTCATATGTACAATCACGAATTCCATCGTGTTACCTATGTATTGGATACATTAATCCGTGAAATCAATAAACACTGGGTAAACAATATTAAACAGGCTGAAAAAGACGAGAACGATGAATTAAGAAGACAAATCTTAGTAGATTGTTTCTACGGAGTTAAAGCTATTACTGCATTGGTTCATCCAATTGCACCTACAGGCTGTGAAATGGTTCAGGAATACTTAAAGGTTGATGACCGAATCTTTAATTGGGAATTCATTTTTGAACCATTAGAAGCTATCGTTGATGAACCGAAAAATCATAAGCTCAAATTCTTAGAGCCGAAGGTAGATTTCTTTAAGAAACCTGCTTGTCAGTTTGCAACAGAAGAATAAATCATAAAAAATATAACCCCTTGTTTTTCAGATGGTTATCTGAATGGCAAGGGGTTTTTATATTTGACTAATATAATTGATGAATTTGGATGGGAGTTTAATCTTTGTATATTGTTCCGCATATTCCTTGGAACTGTATTCTTCTATGAAATTAATAGGAAAGTTCTTATTTATACCGGCTTTTTTAGCAAAGTCTACGGCTTTATTATATGCAATTGCAGCCGTGGATTCCTGATCATATGTGCCAAGACCCCAGTCGCCGTTAATGTGGATTTTAGCACAGTATTTTTCCTTGGAATCTTTCATGACCATGTTGACGCCATGATAATGGGTATAAATCATAAGGTTAGAACTACGATAATCACCTTCATCACCATTTATAAAACGATAATCTTTACCTATAACGGCATAATTTTTTATGCCATACCTGGATGGAAGAGAGACTTGCATTCCGTAGTCAGCCACAAATAAGTGATTTCCCCGCTGACTAATGGTTCTGGTGCTATAATAGAACAAATCTTCCATATCAAATTTTAAATCTTTATTTGCATTTAAAAAATATTGAAAATATTTATTTCGAATATAGATGGGAGTTTTCATATAAATACCATTGTCTCTGAAATTTAAAAGAGAAATGATTTTTTGATAGGAAAGCACATATCCACTATAGTCGGATTCCGGAGTTAAAGCGGTGTCCCGTAAAATCCGAAGTGCATTTAAATAAGCATCAGCAGCTAAATCTTCTGTAGCATAGCTGCCAAGGCTGATATGTTTGTTCTGATATGTTATATTGGAACGATAGTAAATTGTACCATCTTTTTTCGTTGCCACATATACACCGGTTAACATGAAGAACTCCTTACTTGAAATAAAGTGTTTTATTTAAAAAAGCTGTAGACTTGCTACAGCTTTGTATAATTTAAATTGTAAACAGGAAATTTACAGTTCCAAAGGTGAAAATAATCGGTAAGAAATATGTATCACCTGAAGGTGTGTATAAAGAATTACTGATTTCTTCCGGTGGACTCAAAGTTAATTCAATGTCATAAAGATTTGACATATTAACAAGGAATAAACCATTGTGGAGATTTAAGAAATCATCCAATGAAGCCTGACAGTATTCATCAAATTCTTTAAAATCTTCTCCGGCATAGCGGGAAGCAAATGCGATAGCACTCTGTTTGTCCAAATCAATTGCAGACTGAAGAGAAACAGAACCCTCAATAGACTGGGTTGATGCACATAAAGTACGATAATCTGTCATTGGTACTACATTTAATGGAGTAAAGTCTGAACCGATAAAGCGAATCAGATTGTTAAACAGCAAATGTAAATAAGATACCAGGTTATCATTCTCAGTAATGCAAGTAAACGCACAGAAGGAATTTACAAGTCGATGAATATCATCCTTTTGTTTATGACAGTCATCTAAAGTAGAAATCTTAAATTCTGTATGATAAATGTGGACTAAGTCATCAAGCTGAGTTGGTGTTATAATGCTTTCTTCTACAAGTGCCTGACCAACCTTTAAGTAACTAGGTGTTTGCTGACGTAAGATTTTATCTAATTGTTCTTCGTTAATGAAACCCTCACGAATAGCAATCTGGCCAAAAAGGGCATCCTCATGTGTTTGACATATATAAACACGTTCTACCTGTTCAGGGGTCATATATCCACTGTGAATTGCTAACGAGCCAACCTTAATATGAGTTTCAGAACTTCGCTTAATGGCATCCGTCAATTGCTCAGTAGTTACAATTCCTTTCTGTAATAAGAAATTTCCGAATAATTGAGTAAACATAAATGTTACCTGCTTTCTATAAAACTTATGATAAATTTAGGTTTAAAATATCAATGATATGTTCTGTTTTAAATGGTTTTTGTATAAAATCTTTTGCTCCGGCCTCAATGGCATCTTTAATCTGTCCACGGGTACCAACAGAAGAGAGCATAATGATTTTTGCTGCCGGGTCAAATTCTATTATTTGGCGTACAGCCTCAACACCATCAAGTTTAGGCATTACAATATCCATAAAAACAAGGTCCGGTTTTTCTTTTTTATAAATCTCTATAGTCTCCATTCCGTCCTTTGATTCTACGATAGAAGAGCAACCATTGGAAATAAGAACATCTTTTACTTGTTTTCTTGCAAGGATTGAGTCATCGCATATTTGGATTTTAAATTTTCCTAAGTCCATAAAATTCCCTCGTTTTTTACATATTTTTATAATATTCTACACCAAATTTTCTGACTTTACAATGATTTAATGAAGATTTCACTCTTTTACACCAAAACTTCACTTTACTGTCACTTGGTGGTATTATTTTAAATATAATTGGGAAAAAATGTATAGAAATACGGAAGGATTATTATGATGAAAAAAAAGATTTTGATTGTTGATGATGAAGAAAAGATCCGTCAGTTGATTATAAAATATGCTGAGTTTGAGGGTTATGAAACAGACGAAGCAGTTAACGGAATGGACGCTATTCATAAAGTGAAAGGGAATGACTATGATTTAATTATTATGGACATTATGATGCCGGAACTGGATGGATTTAGTGCTGTTCGTATTATTAAAGATATTAAGGATATACCTGTGCTTATGCTTTCTGCGAGAGGTGAGGAATATGATAAAATTCATGGTTTTGAAGTAGGAATTGATGACTATGTAGTAAAGCCTTTCTCTGCAAAAGAACTTATGATGAGAGCGAAAGTTATCACTCAGAGAAATGAAGGCAGGTTAGGAACTGAAAAGAAGCACAAAGTGTTTACTTTAGAAGGTTTAGAAGTAGACTTTACAGCCAGAACAGTGACCATTGACGGCGAACGTATTGATATGTCGCCAAAAGAATATGCTTTGTTATTTTATCTGGTAGAAAACAGAAACATTGCACTTTCCAGGGAAAAATTGCTTAGTAAGGTTTGGGGATATGATTATTTTGGAGATGACAGAACCTTGGATACTCATATTAAACTTTTACGTAATTCCTTAGGAAAATACAGAGATTGCTTAGTTACTTTAAGAGGAGTGGGATACAAATTTGAAGCTTAAAAGAATTGGGATAAAATGGCATATTTTCTTTTTTATCTGTTTGTTCAGTGCCATTTTAATCGGTATGTTATGGATGTTTCAGATTGTTTATCTGGACCAGTTTTATAAATATATTAAGTCAAATCAGGGGGATGCAATATTTGAAAGCCTGATTTCTTATGTAGAACATAAAGATGAAAATTTAGAAATAAAGGTTAATAATCTTGCTAGTGATAATTCCGTTGCAGTTTTAATTGTAGATGATGTTAAAAACACCTTTATTTCAGCAGAATATTCCATGGGAGCTTCTTTGATGAACATGCCTGTATCAACTTTCAGACAGTTCAGACAAGCTGCTATTGATAATGGAGGGCGTATTGAAATTTCATTTATCAGTGGGCAGAACATGACCCTTGGTAAACCGGAAGGAATGATGGATTTCGGTGAGGAAATGGTGAATCCTGACGATGATATGAATAAAGGATTTCAGCAGTCCTTAAATCGTGAAATGAATGAAAGTGCGGTATACGTGGCTATAGTTAATGTTAATGATGTGGAATATGTGATTATGATGAACATGGTATTGACACCGGTAACAGCAACTGTGGAAACTCTTAAAATTCAGTTATTAGTTATTACATTTGTAATTTTAATCATGGCACTTGTAATATCATTACTTGCATCCCGTGTTATTGCGAAGCCGATTATAAAAACAAATGAAATTGCTAAAAAATTGGCTAAAGGTGATTTTACCGTTGGATTTGACGATTATCAATACAAGGAGATTAGTGAGCTTTCTGACACATTAAATTATGCAGCTAATGAACTTGGCCGTACCGAAACCTTCCAAAGAGAATTAATTGCCAATGTTTCTCATGATTTACGGACACCATTAACTATGATTACCGGCTATGCAGAGGTTATGCGTGATTTGCCGGGAGAAAATACTCCTGAAAATGTTCAGGTTGTAATTGATGAGGCCAACCGTTTAACCAATTTGGTTAATGATATGCTTGATATATCAAAACTTCAGGCAGGTGTTATGGAATTGGAATTATCTAATTATAATTTGACAGAAAATATCCGTAAGGTACTTGACCGCTACAACAAATTGAAAGAGCAGGAAGGGTACATTATTGACTTTGTTGCGAATGAAAATGTATGGGTAAATGCTGACGAAGATAAGATACATCAGGTTTTATATAACCTTATAAATAACGCAATTAACTACACCGGTGAAGATAAAACCGTTACTGTAAAACAAATTGTTACGAATCAACACGTTTGTATTGAAGTATGTGATTCGGGAGAAGGAATTCCGAAAGAGGAATTGCCACATGTGTGGGAGCGTTATTATAAAGTGGATAAGACCCATAAGCGTTCCATACAGGGTACAGGTTTAGGATTGTCTATTGTTAAAAATATTTTAAAACTTCATAATTCAACCTTTGGCGTAGACAGTGATCTGGGTCAAGGTTCTGTTTTTTGGTTCACATTGAATATTTTGTCAGTTGATGATATAATTTAGAAAAAAACGGAGGTTTCTACGATGAAGAAGAAATGGTTACGTGTTCTTGGTATAATTGCGGGAATTATCTTGCTTGCAATAATTATAGGTCCGCATATTATTTTAAAAGCAGCAAGGCAGCCGGAACCGGAAGCAGAATATGCTTACAGCGAGTCATTTTATTATGATTACGATGAAGTAAGAAATAATTTAAAAAACCGTGTTGAAAAATTAGAAGATGATGGAATTGTTGTTCAGACAGAAAGCTATGCAGTTAATGAGCAGGATGGTTTGTATATTGATTCCGTTTATCTTCCAAGTACAGGGACGAAGGAAAATTTGATTATTCTTACCACAGGCGTTCATGGAATCGAAGGATATATAGGTTCTGTTATGTTGGATGTATTTTTTGAGGAAATTTATACCGAAATTGATACAGAAAATACCGGTGTATTAATTGTGGCTAATGTAAATCCGTATGGAATGAAGTATATGCGCCGTTATAATGAGAATAATGTAGACCTTAACCGTAACTTTATTTTGGATTGGTCTGAATTTGATTTATCTACAAATAAAGATTATCCAAAGGTTGACAAATTTTTGGGACCAAAGGGTAAAATGGGAAATGCTTTTTTAAATGAAGTTGGTTTCTATGCATCCTTAGCAAAAGAAGCTGTTTTTACAGGGGCTGATACTATATCTGATGCACTTTTAGGTGGTCAGTATGAATATCCGGAAGGCGTTTATTATGGCGGAACCGGAGATGAAGCATCAACTACATATTTAAAAAATGTATTTAGACAGTGTTTGGAAAGCGAATATAAGAATGTAGTTCATGTAGATATTCATTCGGGTTATGGACCAAGGTATAACATGGTTATTTTCAATTCTGTTTTTGAAACCATGAATGAAGAAGAGACAAAAGCAGCATTTGGTTATGATTATGTTTTATCTTATGATTCCGAGGGATTTTATGCTACTACAGGCGATACTACAGATTATTTTTATCGCTTGGCAGAAAGTATGAATACAGATACAGAACTTTTCTCAACATGTTTTGAATTCGGAACAATTGGTGATGATTTTATTGATACCATTATTTCCTTAAAATATACTGTTGAAGAAAATCGTGAACATTGGTATCCAACCAAGAATAAGATTATGAAAGAAATCGTAGAAGAGCATTATTTGGAATTATTCTATCCAACAGAAACTGAGTGGAGAGAAAAAACCATAGAAGATTTCAAACAGGCTATGAATGGTGTTCTTAAGGCAAAATTGAAATAGTTAAATTAACTGAAATAAATGGCCCTTGAAACTTAAAGCTTCAAGGGCTGTTTTATTGGTTTTATCGTTCATCAATTGGAACATATTTTTTATGTGGCAATACAGACATATATGCCGGTCGGATAATTTTATTACCGCTGATTAATTCTTCAATACGGTGCGCTGACCAACCTGCAATTCTTGCAATTGCAAATAAAGGAGTATAAAGTTCTTCCGGAATATCTAACAAATGATATACATATCCGCTGAAGAAGTCCACATTTGGGCTTACGCCTTTATAAATCTTTCTTTCTTCTGCAATAACTTCTGTTGCTAAACGGGCCACTGTTTCATATAATTGGTATTCATTTTCTTTACCTTTATCTTTGGAAACCTGTTTAGCAAGTTTATGAAGAATTTCTTCACGAGGGTCAGATAATGAGTATACAGCATGACCCATTCCGTAAATTAATCCGGATTTGTCAAAAGCATTTTTATTTAAAAGGTCAATCAAATATTTTTTGATTTGTTCTTCATCTTTCCAGTCAGTAACATTTTTCTTTAAATCTTCAATCATCGCAACAACTTTATGATTGGCACCACCGTGACGGCTACCTTTTAAAGAACCTAAAGAAGCAGCAATGGTTGAGTAGGTGTCTGTTCCTGATGAAGTTACCATATGAGTGGTGAAAGTTGAGTTGTTTCCTCCACCGTGTTCCATATGAAGCATTAGACAAGTGTCTAGCAACTTAGCTTCATGTGCTGTAAATTTACCATCCGTACGTAATAAGTATAAAAAGTTTTCAGCAGTAGAGTATTCCGGTTTTGGAGGATGGATTACCAAACTACAGTCCTCAGCATAATGTCGGAAAATCTGATATCCATAAACTGCCAATAGCGGAAAAATACTGGTTAACTGTAAACATTGACGAAGTACATTCGGAACACTGATATCTTCGGCAAAAGAGTCATATGAGTACAGGGTTAATACACCTCTGGCCATGAGATTCATAATATTATTGCTTGGTGACATCATAAGGATATCTCTGACAAAACTTGGCGGTAATTCTCTGTAGTCACTCATTCGAATGAGAAAATCATCTAATTCTTCTCGGGTTGGAAGTTCACCAAATAACAGAAGATATAGGGTTTCCTCATATCCAAAGTGATTGCTTCGTCCGATTCCTTTTACAAGGTCTTTAATGTTATAACCACGATAAAACAACTCGCCTTCAATAGGAATTTCTTTGCCATTTACAACACGAAAAGCATTTACTTCTGAAATATCGGTGATACCTACCAAAACTCCGTGACCACCAATGTCCCTCAGTCCGCGTTTTACATTGTATTTGGCATAATATTCATTTTTAGGGGAAGCGCTATCATAACATTTTTTTGCTAACATTTCGATTTCGATTTTATGGTTTCTTTTCATTATGTGCCCTCCTTTAAAAATTTATTGCCATAACTATATCATTTTTTGGAAAAATCAACAATATCTAATTTATTTTATTAGAAAAATATACTCTTTTATACGGAATTTTCATATATCTTATATTGAAAAAAATATGCGGTTGTGTTAGGCTAAAATTAAGTTAAATACTTGGATTAGGGGG
This sequence comes from Lachnospiraceae bacterium, assembly GCA_045632875.1. Taxonomy (GTDB): domain Bacteria; phylum Bacillota; class Clostridia; order Lachnospirales; family Lachnospiraceae; genus XBB1006. The sequence continues at coordinate 18,683 of JAZQXN010000041.1, read as the reverse complement.
TTAAAGGAGGAAACAAAATGGCTACTAAATCTAACTACAAAAGAAGCGAAATCGGACCTGGGAAAGTTGGTTTTGCAAAAACAAGATCCATCATTGAAGCACCTTTTTACGGAAACAATGTTGTGATGGTAAATTCATTAAAGGAGGCTTATAAGTTAGCAGTTAATTCTCCTGGTACAATTGTAACAGATATGCCTGTTTATCGCGGGGAAGAATTCGGACTTGATCCGGATGCAAAGGTGTTATTATTTAATGATGGTTCTATTACCGGTAGATATGCACCGGCAAGAAGAATTACGGGTCAGCCTGGGGTTAATACTGAAAAATTAGACAAATTGTTAATGGATGCTGTTTATGATACCAGATGGAAAAAAATGTATCATGCTCAGGTTTATATTGGTTTAGATACCGAATTTATGGTAAAGGCACATCTCTTAATTCCGGAAGGAGAAGAGAACTTAATGTACTCTTGGATGTTAAACTTCCAGTATCAGTCAGAACAGTACGTTAAGATGTATAAAGAATCAAAATTATATGAAAACGAAGCTGATATTTATATTTTCTCAGATCCGCAGTGGAAGGGAACTGACCAGACAGATATTTCCGATCCGAATTGCTTATGTTATTTCAATACCGAAACAAACTGTGCAGCAATTTTAGGTATGCGTTATTTTGGTGAACATAAAAAAGGTACATTAACATTAGCTTGGGCAATTGCAAACCGTAATGGCTATGCTTCATGCCACGGCGGTCAGAAAGAATACACATTAAATGATGGAAGCAAGTATGTAGCTGCTGTGTTTGGATTGTCAGGATCCGGTAAATCTACATTAACTCATGCTAAACATGGCGGAAAATATCCATCTATTCAGGTATTGCATGACGATGCATTTATTATTAACTCTGATACATGTTCATCTGTTGCATTAGAGCCTACATATTTTGATAAGACAGCAGATTACCCTATCGAAAGCGAAGATAATAAGTTCTTATTAACCGCTCAAAACTGTTCGGCAACAGTAGATGAGGACGGTAAAGTTGTATTAGTAACAGAAGATATCCGTAATGGTAATGGTCGTGCTATTAAATCCAAATTATGGTCACCAAACCGCGTAGATAAGATTGAATCTCCGGTAAATGCTATTTTCTGGATTATGAAAGACCCAACCATTCCTCCGGTTGTTAAGTTGAAAGGTGCTTCTTTAGCGTCTGTAATGGGTGCTACATTAGCCACAAAACGTTCTTCAGCAGAAAGATTAAAAGAAGGGGTTGACCCAAATAAATTGGTTGTTGAACCATATGCAAACCCATTCAGAACTTATCCGTTAGTTAATGACTATGAAAAATTCAAAAAATTAGTGGAAGAAAAGAACGTAGATTGCTATATCATCAATACTGGTGATTTCATGGGTAAGAAAGTTCAGAAAGAAGATACTTTAGGCGTATTGGAAGCTATCGTAGAAGGAAAAGCACAGTTCAAACAGTGGGGACCATTCTCTGATATCGAAATCTTTGAATGGGAAGGATTTGTTCCTAATTTGAATGATAAAGAATACGTTAAAGCAATGAAAGACCGTATGCAGGACCGTTTGAATTATGTTGAATCTTTAGATACTGAGATTGATGGCTACAACAAGCTTCCTGAAGATGCTGCAGCAGCTATCAGAAAAGTTGTTAATGAAGCAAATTCATTATAATTTTAAGTGTTGCATATATATTAACGGAAAGAAAAATTAACAAATTACGATGGAAGTTTATGGTAGTGCTTGCAATATGATATTTAGATTGCTATAATTAAATCATACCTGGAAGGTACGAATTTCCTGTAATTTTTGAACCTACAATTACGTTCATGGGATTCCTATATTGTCAAGTGGATGTCAGGCCTCAATTATATTATAAACATTTACATGCAAGTAGTGTTTGTGTTTATGCAGTGGAAGGCAGAAAGTTGATTGCGGTCACCCACCTAGCTGTGGCTAGGCGTCAAAAATGCAGGTCCGTCTTTCCGGGGTTACATATGATCATACAAATGATTTATTATAGAACACAAAAGATTTCCATAAAGTACAAAAGAAATAATAAAATACAAAAGATGAAAACGGGTTGCTTAGGCAGCCCGTTTTTTAGTATATGTAATTATTTTTAAGCATAAGGTGATAGTAAGAAATATGCTAGGACAAGATAAGTGGAAAATATAAAGTATCATTTAAAAAAGTATAAATTGGGATATGTACTTGGTTTGTTTTTATGTTCAGTAATTTTTATTATATGTTTTCTTTTAAATAACAAAAAAGAAAAGGAAACACCAATTCAATTGGAAGAAATTTGTCAATCTTTGCAATTTTATGAATTAGACAAAGAAGAGTGGATGGAAGTATTTGAAGACAAAGTTTCCGAAAAATTAAAAGTTAAGGATTTGAAAAAAATTCTTGCCGTTTTAGGTATTAAAGAGCATATTGCCATACCTGAACAATGGAAGGATAATAGATTGCTGACAAGAGAAAATTATTATCTGATTTATGAAGAAATATTAAATATACTAGACCAGGAAGGATTAGTCAAAAAACAAATAATTACAGTGAATAAAAAATATGAAGTAACAAAACAACAAGGTGTTTTGTGTAGCGATACTTACATATTTCGGGTATCTTTCGGATTTTTAAATTATTGCATTGGAGAAAGCTATAAAATTTATTCCTTAGGAATGGAAATCCTTGGTTATCAGTGTGTAGAAAGAGAGGAAACAGAGGTTGATTTTGCAAATGCAAATATTCGTGTGCTTCTTACATATGAAGGTTTTAAAGAATGGAAACCAAATGATGTTCAAGTACAATTGGTTGGAGAATTTGCATTATATTTTAATGAATTTCTAATTAAAGAACTAAGTAATACAACCATTTATACAAGTCAATATTTAAAAACGGAGGAATTAAACATTCATGAAGCATTGAATAATAGCATGGCACTGGTACCGCAAAACGAAGACAGTCGTTTTATTTTAATATATAATGGAAAGCCCTCCAATGAATACCGGGGAAAAATATGTGTATATCCTAGAAATAATTCCTGTTTTTTTGTAAATGAATTACCGGTTGAAGAATATTTATATTCGGTTGTTCCAAGCGAAATGCCGGCATCCTATGAGTTTGAAGCATTAAAGGTTCAGGCGGTTTGCGCAAGAAGCTATGCTTATAAACATTTATTAAATGGCGGTTGTATGGACTATTATGCTCATGTGGATGATACCACAAATTATCAGGTTTATAATAAAACGCCGGAACAAGAATCTACTAACAAGGCAGTAGATGAAACGAAAGGAATGTATTTGTCTTACAAAAATGAAATTGCCACTACCTATTATTTTTCTACTTCCATGGGAAATACTGCAAATGGGAGCTTCTGGGGATTAGAGGATGAAAAGTTCTATTATTTGTGCAGCTATTCAAAATACGGAAATCTGGATTTGTCAAAAGAAAAAGATTTTAAAAAGTTTATTGATAAAATTCCGGAGGATGATTTTGAGTTTGACTGTAAATATTACCGTTGGAACGGCGTGTTAACATTTGATAATGAGATTTTACTGAAAAGAATTTCGGAACGATTAAAAAAAGATTCGGATGCTGTAAATAAAATTCCGGAGGCTTCATGGGGAAAGATAACATCCCTTTATGTAAAAGAACGTGATTCCTCCGGCGGTATTAAGAGTTTGGCTGTGATGTATGGCAAAAATGAAATCTACATACAGGGGGAATATAATATACGGTATTGTTTGGGCGGATGGATTTCTGATTTCGTATTAAAAAATGGTGAAAAAGTCGACCCACAATTATTGCCAAGTGCATTTTTCTATATTAAGGAAATAAAAGACGGTGTATGTAAAATTTCCGGTGGGGGATATGGCCATGGAATAGGTATGAGTCAAAATGGGGCCAATGGAATGGCGAAAGAAGGATATTTATTTGATGAAATTTTAGAGTTTTATTTTAAAGATTGTAAATTAGAGACATAATAAGATATAGATTTATTTACGTTTATTCAAGGATGTTATTATGTTTTGGAGATTTATGAAAATCATTCGTCAATTGATAGAAGAAATAAGACTTGATAATGTAGGAGCATTTGCTGCACAGACTGCATTTTTTATATTACTTTCAGCAATTCCTTTTGCCATATTTTTTATTTCATTGATTCGATTTTTACCAATAGATGAAATTGAAGTATTACGGATGTTAGAAGAGATGCTTCCACACAACGTGGAAAGTATTATTTTGCCAATAGTAAATGAAATATACGGTAATTCTATTGAAATATTGTCACTTGCAACAATTACTGCAATTTGGTCCTCAGCAAAAGCTGTACAGTATTTATCAAATGGTTTGAATGTGATATATGATTTAGAAGAAACCAGAAGCTATATTTGGTTGCGAATTCGTTCTATCGGGTATATTTTGGCGTTTTCAGTTGGAATTATATTTATTATTTTAGGTTTATTAGTCGGTAATACCGTAATTGATTATTTGGCAGATGAATTTCCTATTTTATACTTTGTGATTAATATGATATTAAGTATAAGGTATATTATTTTATTTGTTTTTTTGTCATTATTATTTTGGACTGTGTTACGTTTTTTGCCAAACAGACGAACAACATTTCGGCAACAACTATTGCCGGCGCTTGTGGCATCTGCTGCTTGGGTTATTCTGTCATATGGTATCAATGTATATGTAAGTTTATTTAACGGTTTTTCTATGTACGGAAGCATGACTACGTTGATGTTATTGGTGCTTTGGCTGTATTTTGGAATGTATATCTTATTGGTTGTGGCAGAACTTGAATCAAAGTTTGGGAGTAGAAGGTAAAAACTTTATTTTATTCTTGAAGTTTTTAATTATGTAGGTTATAATTCAACAGTATAGTTAAAGGCAAAGATGGTGCACAGTAGAGAGTTTGCATACTTACAGAGAGAGGAAATTATGGCTGGAAGTTTCCTTAAGTTTTCTGCTTATTCTTGAATTTCACACCGGAGCTGTTCTGTTGAAATAATAGTAGGCAGAAACGTTTTGTCCACGTTATGGATGAATGAAGAGTCAGCATTTGCTGGAATCAGGGTGGTACCGCGGAATATTTCGTCCCTAAGGATGAGATACTCCGCTTTTTTATGCGAAAATTCAAGAAAAAGGAGATAAAACAATGAATGCAAATTTAGAAGCAATCAAACAGGAAATTATTGCCGGTTCTGAAGGCTTAAATTCCTCAAAAGAAGTGTATGAATTTAAGAAAAAATTCTTAGACGGAAAGAACGGTAAAATCGGTTTATTAATGAAAGAAATGAAGAACATTCCAAACGAAGAAAAGGCCGCTTACGGTAAGGGTGTAAACGAGTTAAAGGAATGGGCATTAACCTTTTTAGGTGAATTAGATGAAAAAATGAAGGAAAGAGAGCTTCAGGCAAGATATGAAGCAGAAAAAATTGATATCTCTTTACCGGCACTTACTACAGAAGAAGGAAATTTGCATCCGATTACATTGGTTCGTAACCAGATTATTGATGTATTTTCCAGCATGGGATTTGAAATCTATGAAGGTACAGAAATTGAAACCGATTACTATAACTTTACAGCATTAAATACACCGGAAGACCATCCGGCAAGAGATATGCAGGATACATTCTATTTGTCACCGGAATTATTGCTTAGAACCCAGACGTCTGCAGGACAAATTCATGTAATGGAAAGCAAACAGCCACCAATTAAGATTTTGTCCCCTGGTAAAGTGTTCCGTTCCGATGATGATGCAACTCATTCCCCAATGTTTACTCAGATGGAAGGCTTGGTTGTAGACAAAGGCATTACTTTGTGTGACTTACAGGGTATGTTAGACGAGTTTGTAAAACGAGTTTACGGAAATAATACAAAGACCCGTTTGAGACCGTCATATTTTCCATTTACAGAGCCATCTGTAGAAGTTGACTGTAGCTGTTTTGAATGTGGCGGTAAAGGTTGTAAGCTTTGTAAGGGTACCGGTTGGATTGAGATTTTAGGCGGCGGTATTGTAAATGACCAGGTATTGATTAACTGTGGTATTGATCCAAACGTATACAGTGGATTTGCATTCGGTATCGGTATTGAACGTACTGCAATGTTAAAGTATGGCATTAACAATATTAAACTGTTGTTTGAATCTGACTTAAAAGTATTAAAGCAATTAAACGACTAAAATCATAGATTAAAAGAAAGGTACGGTATAAAAATATGTTAACACCATTGAGTTGGTTAAAAGAATATGTTGATATAGACATTACTCCACAGGAGTTAGAAGAAAAATTATTCTCCTGCGGATTTGAAGTAGAAGAATTATATGAAGTTGGCCGTGACATTAGCAATGTTGTTGTAGGTCATGTGTTAGAATGTGAGCCAATTCCGGAAACACATTTACATGTTTGTCAGGTGGATTGCGGAGCACACGGACAGTTCCAGATTTGCTGTGGCGCTGACAACGTATGCAAGGGTGGAAAATTCCCTGTAGCCTTGGTTGGTGCAACCGTATATGCAACAGCCAAAGATCATAAGACTGTTGAAGGTGTTATGAAAATCGGAAAAGGTAAATTAAGAGGATATGAATCCTTTGGTATGCTTTGCTCCGGTGTTGAATTAGGCGTAAATGGAGATATGTATCCGGGAGCGGATTACAATGGATTATTAGTTTTACCGGAAGATGCTGAAATTGGTGCAGATGTAAAACCAATCTTAGGCTTAGATGACTGGATTTTTGATATTTCCATTACAGCCAACAGACCGGACTGCCAGAGCATTTTTGGTATTGCAAGAGAAATTGCTGCTTTACTTGAAAAAGAAGTAAAAATGCCTGATTTAAGTTATACAGAAGATGAAATGACTTTAGATGGATTTAAGGTGACTGTAGATTGTCCGGAGATCTGTCCAAGATATAGTGCGCATTTTGTACATGATGTAAAAATCGCAGAATCACCGGCTTGGATGAAACGCAGACTTTCTTTAGTTGGAATTAATTCTATTTCTAACGTAGTTGATATTACCAATTACATTTTAAAGGAATTAGGTCAGCCAATGCATGCATTTGATTTTTCCACTATTGACGGAAATGCAATCAATGTACGTCGTGCAACAAACGGAGAAAAGATCGTTACTTTAGATGAAACAGAACTTACTTTAACTGATGCAAACATGTTGATTTGTGACGGAGTGAAACCGGTTGGTTTAGCAGGTGTTATGGGTGGATTAAACTCTGAAATCCGTGATACCACAAATGCAGTATTATTTGAATCTGCAAAATTTGCCCGTGACAACATTAGAAGAACATCCAGAGCGGTAGGTAAGAATTCAGATTCCAGCTCCCGTTATGCGAAAGGTGTAGATGAATACGCTACCGTAATGGCAGGCAAGAGAGCATTACACTTAATTGAAGAATTAGGATGCGGTAAAGTATCTAAATTCCATGTTGATGTTAATACAGGAAACAGCGTAGAACCAAGAGAAGTACGAGTAAGTATTGACAGAGTAAATAAATGCTTAGGAATTACTGTTCCAAATGAAGATATTCTTCGTATTATGAGAAATCTTTCCTTTGAACCAAAGGTAAACGGTGATGAACTTATCTTACAGGTGCCTGCTTATCGTGAAGATATTGTTGGATATCAGGACATTGCAGAAGAAGTAATCCGTATGTATGGATACGAGCATATCATTCCATCCTTTATGCCAAGTGCAAAAGTTACTATGGGTGGACAGAATCTTATTCAGAATACCGAATTACGTTTGAAAAAAGCTCTTTGTGCGGTTGGTGCGTATGAAAGCATTCATTATTCTTTCTTCTCACCGTCAGATTTAGATTTATTGAGATTACCGGCAGACGCTCCGGAAAGAAATGCGATCCGTATCTTAAACCCAATCAGCGAAGAATTATCTTTAATGAGAACAACTTTAGCAGCATCCATGATTAATGCAGTTGTTCGTAACCAGAAGAAAGGTAATTTAGAAGGAAGATTATTTGAAATTGCGAAAAAATTTGTACCAAAGGCCTTACCTTTAACAGAACTTCCGGATGAACGTCAGACTTTATGTGTGGCTGCATTTGGAGATAAAGAATCTTTCTTTACCATGAAGGGCATTGCTGAAAAAATTGCAGATACTTTACATTTAACATTTACTTATGCAAATACAACCAACAGCTTTTTACATCCGTATCAGACAGCTGCTATATTCTGTGAAGGAGTAGAAATCGGATACTTTGGTAAACTTGCATATGACATAGCAGACGATTGTGATTTACGTACTCCGTTATTCTTAATGGAAATTGATTTAGAAACTGTTTCCCAGTGGTATGGCAAAAAAGCAATCTTTACGCCACTTCCAAAATTTGCAGAGGAGCAGAGAGACCTTGCAATTGTAGTTAATAAAGAAGTAACTTGCGGTGAAATCGAAACAGCAATGAAAGAAGCTTGTAAGTATATTACAAAGATTCATTTATTTGATATTTACGAAGGCGCCCAGATTGCTGAAGATAAGAAGAGCATGGCATTTACCGTATTGTTTACGCCAAAGGATGAAGCTTTTACAACAGAGTCTGTGGATGGATTTGTAAAGAAAATCTTAAAAGAATTAGGAAAGAGATTTGAAGCTGAATTAAGAAGTTAATAGAATTTGCTTGCATAGAGAACATCTGTGCAAGCAAATTTCGTGCTATTAGAAAGGTTAAAAAATGGAACAATTATTAAAATCAGATTTTTACTTTGATTTGCCGGATGAATTAATTGCTCAGGACCCGTTAGAAGACCGTTCCAGTTCCCGTATGCTTATGTTAGATAAGAATACAGGTGAAATAGAACATCATGTTTTCCGTGAAATTATTGATTATCTTCAGGAAGGGGATTGTTTGGTCTTAAATAATACCAAGGTAATTCCGGCTCGTCTGATGGGAGAACGCGAAGGAACCGGTGCAAGCATCGAAGTTTTACTTTTAAAACGCATGGAAAATGATGTTTGGGAAGCCCTCGTAAAGCCGGGTAAAAAATGTAAAATCGGAACAAAGGTTATATTCGGAAACGGTTTGTTAACCGGTGAAGTCATTGATATTGTTGCGGAAGGAAACCGTTTGATCCAATTTTCATATGAAGGAATTTTCGAAGAAATATTGGATCAATTAGGACAAATGCCTTTGCCACCTTATATTACACATCAATTACAAGATAAAAATCGTTATCAGACTGTTTATGCAAAACATGATGGTTCTGCAGCGGCACCAACCGCCGGACTGCATATGACACCACAGTTATTGGAGGCTTTAAAGGCTAGAGGAATTAAAATTGCAGAAGTTACATTACATGTAGGACTTGGAACTTTCCGACCGGTAAAAGAAGAGAATGTTTTAGAACACCATATGCATTCAGAATTTTATCAAATTACACAGGAAGCAGCAGATTTAATTAATGAAACAAAAGCTTCCGGCGGACGCGTGATTTGTGTTGGTACCACCAGCTGCCGAACGGTAGAATCTGCCGCAGATGAAAATGGTAGATTGAAAGAATCCAGCGGATGGACGGAGATTTTTATTTATCCGGGATACAAATTTAAAGTATTGGATGCCTTGATTACCAATTTCCATCTTCCGGAATCAACTTTGATTATGTTGGTTAGTGCATTGGCAGGCAGAGAACCTGTTTTGGCAGCCTATGGCGAAGCAGTAAAAGAACGCTATCGTTTCTTTAGCTTTGGTGATGCTATGTTTATAAAATAAATGTAAAGAGAAATATATGAACAAGAAATTCCACAAAAAATATCTTGTCCAATTTCCAACAATGTAATAAAATATAAAAAAACATACAAAGAGGTGCGCGATGGAAGAAAGAAGAAGATTTAAACGATTAGATTTGGATGTTTCGGTACAGTTGGAAAGATTAGACACCGACGGAATGACTACTTTAAAGTTTATCCATGTTGATGTTGTTGACCTTTCTAAATCCGGAATTGGTTTTACTTCCAAACAAAAATTAGACGCAGGAACATATTATGATGCAAAACTTCAGATTTGGACAAAAGAAATTATAGATGCAGTAGTTGAAATTGTTCGAGTAGAAGAAGATACAGATTGCTATCGTTATGGAGCAGTTTTTGTTGGTATGACAGAAACAAACGCTTTAAAGATTGAGATTTATCAGCTTTTTAATGATTTATAAGAAATAATATTAAACGTTTTCAGAGGATAAACCTTTGAAAACGTTTTTTTATGGGTTCTTTATTGTTTGAATTGCGTGTAAAATATATATATTTCGCACAATTATACCAAAAACAAGAATGAAATATGGGACAATGTTGGGAATTTGAAAATATTTTAACAAAAAGTGTGATTAAAGGTTGAATATTATTTGAATATTTAGTACAATATATTTATCTTAAACAACTCGTAGGGAGGATTACATTATGAATGTATTTACAACTGACAAAATCAGAAATGTGGTTATTTTAGGCCACGGGGGTTGTGGAAAAACCTCATTAACCGAGGCCATGGCTTATTTGGCCGGTGATATTTCCAGAATGGGTAAAGTGGGTGACGGAAATACCATCAGCGATTATGATAAGGAAGAAATTAAAAGACAGTTTTCAATTCAGACATCTGTTGTTCCTATAGTTTGGGACAATGTTAAGATTAATGTTTTAGATACACCTGGTTACTTTGATTTTATTGGTGAAGTTGAAGCCGCAGCATCCGTAGCAGATGCAGCAATTATTGTTATTTCCGGTAAGACCGGTATTGAAGTTGGAACAAAACGCGCTTGGGATTTGTGCGATAAATATAACCTCCCTCGTATGGTATTTGTAACAGAAATGGATGATGACAATGCAAGTTTCCGTCGTGTAGTTGAAGAATTACAGGAATTATACGGAAAGAAGATCGCTCCATTCCATATGCCGATTCGTGAAAATGAAAAATTTGTTGGTTATGTTAACGTTGTTAGTATGACAGCAAATAAATGGAATGATAAAGGCGAAGTTGTTGAAATTCCGGTTCCGGATTATTCAACAGAGTACTTAGAACAGTATCGTGATACATTAATGGAATCCGTTGCTGAAATTAGTGAAGAATTTATGGATCGTTATTTTGGCGGTGACACTTTCTCCGAATCCGAAATTCGTTCTGCATTAACATATAATGTAGCTGATGGAAGTATCGTTCCTGTTACTATGGGATCATCTATTTTAGCACAGGGTGTTTATACCTTATTAGATGACGTTGTTAAATATCTTCCAAGCCCGGCTGAACTTGAATGCGCCGGTGTTAACATGAAGACAAATGAAATCTTTGCCGGTGACTACGATTTCTCTAAAGCAAAGACAGCATATGTATTTAAGACAATTATTGACCCGTTTATTGGTAAGTATTCCTTAATCAAAGTTTCATCAGGTGTTTTAAAGACAGATGATGTTCTTTACAACCATGATAAAGATACTGAAGAAAAAATCGGTAAATTGTATGTATTAAAAGGTAATAAACCTGTTGAAGTACCTGAATTACACTCTGGTGATATTGGTGCTTTGGCTAAGTTAAATAAAACAGAAACAAGAGATACTTTATCAACCAAAGCAACCCCTGTTATTTATGGTAAGACAGAACTTTCCAAACCATATACATGTATGGCATACCGTGCATTGAACAAGGGGGATGACGATAAGATTTCTCAGGCAATTTCTAAATTAACAAAAGAAGATTTAACATTACGTTCTGAAAACGATGCTGCAAATCATCAGACATTAATTTATGGTATTGGCGAGCAGCAGTTAGACATCGTTGTAAGCAAATTAAAAGAACGTTATAAAGTTGAAGTTGAATTAGACAGACCGAAGGTTTCCTTTAAAGAAACTATCCGCAAGAAATCTGACGTTGAATACAAATATAAGAAACAGTCAGGTGGACATGGTCAGTATGGTCACGTTAAGATGACATTTGAACCATCCGGCGACTTAGAAGAAGCATATGTATTTGATCAGATTGTAGTTGGTGGTGCTGTTCCGAAGAACTTCTTCCCGGCAGTTGAAAAAGGTATTCAGGAATCTGTATTAGCAGGTCCGTTAGCAGGATATCCGGTTGTTGGTGTTAAGGCTGTATTATATGATGGTTCATACCATGATGTAGACTCTTCTGAAATGGCATTTAAGACCGCTTCCAGCCAGGCATTTAAGAAAGGCTTTATGGAAGCAAGCCCGATTTTACTCGAGCCAATCGTTTCATTAAAGGTTGTTATGCCTGATGCTTATACCGGTGATATTATGGGTGATTTAAATAAGAAACGTGGTCGTGTTCTTGGTATGAATCCGGTCGGAAATGGTAAGACAGAAATTTTAGCAGATATTCCACAGGTAGAATTATATGGTTATGGTACAACCGTTCGTTCCATTACCGGTGGTAGCGGTGATTTCTCTTATGAGTTTGCACGTTATGAACAGGCTCCATCTGATGTACAGGAAAGAGAAGTTGCGTTAAGAGCAAAAGAAAACGATGAAGACTAGTTTCTTTTTATAAGTTACATTCTCCTAAAAAGAGATACCTCAAACGAGGTATCTCTTTTTCTGTTATTTTGATTTTCCTGAATTATGTTGTTGAAACATATTAACAATCATATCTGTTTTTTTCTTTTCTTCTTCATTCATGTTTTGCTTCATGATCTCTAAAATTAAAGCAGATTCGGCCCCGGAAAAAGTCATTCCCTTTTTCTTTGCCGAAGAAGATGCAGCTAAAAAAAGCGGGATCATATCTTTTGGATTTTTATTGCTGTTTTCGTTAGCAAATTGTAGCAAAAAGTTTAGTTTATCTTGAGAAATATTATTTAATGCAGGATTGTTTAATAAAAATGCAGGATTCATATTTACCTCAATTCATGAAATTTTCGTAGGTTTCATACATTTGAAAGAAATCCACGAAAAAATCAATGGTTTCTTTTTCAGCATCTGTACAATAACATCGAATATCTTTTAATAATTGCAATGGTTTTTCTGATGGATTTTGTGTGTTAACACTACACATGGAGAGAGCAGAGTTTTCCCCCTGGCTCATTTGAACGGTTTTAATTAATTCATAATATTTAGCAAAGATTGAAATTGCCTTTTGTGGATTACCGGTCATATATGGTATTGCCGCTTTTAAAATTAAAAGTTGTTTGTTTTGAATAAGGTTATCAAAGGCTGTCATAAAAGTCTGATTTTCTTGTTCCATAAAATACCGTTTTTGTTAAGTGTATGAATCATTATCTTATAATATTACACTTTTATCAAATAAAGCATATAATATCAAAAAGGAGTTAAAATGGAACGTTTAATTGTTGAAGGGAACAGTGTATATGAGTTAGATGAAGATGCATTAAAGCGTAAAAGAAATCTCTATAAAGAAGAATATAAAAGCACTACAGAACAACAGAAAGGGAAAAAGAGGGAAGATAAAGTTATTAAACGGTAGAAAAAAGGGACTGTTTTTTAACAGTCCCTTTCAGATTGCCGATTCTTAGAACATAGAACCGCAATTGCCGGAGCAAAGAAGTAATAAGAGGATAATCCAGATACAGGAATTTTCCTGGCATCCGCCATTTCCACCGAATGTGCTGCCATTGTTATTGCAACAGCAGGAGAGAAGGATGATGATCCATAACCAACTAAAGTTGTTGTTGTTTTCACATCCGCATCCACAGGTTGTAGCTGCTAATTCGCCCATATATAAGCCTCCATTTGTTTCTACACCATATATTATGCAAGGAAAGGAAAAAGGTTCACAAGTTTGACAAAAATATTGTATTGGAATATAATTATTTAATTAAACAACGGAGGTGTTTTGATGAAAAAAGGTATATCTCAAGTGGTAATTTCTCGCATGCCACGGTATTACAGATATTTGGGTGAATTATTATCAAGAGGAACTGAAAGAATATCTTCCGGCGAATTAAGTAAAATGATGAATGTTACCGCATCCCAGATTAGACAGGACTTTAATAATTTTGGCGGATTCGGACAACAGGGTTATGGATATAATGTGCAATACTTGTACGATGAAATAGGAAAAATCTTAGGTTTAGACAGACCGCATACCATATTGGTTGTTGGCGCAGGAAACATGGGTTTGGCCTTGGCCAGCCATTCTACCTTTTATAAACAGGGTTTTGTAGTAAATGGAATTTTTGACATTAATCCGGAGTTAAAAGGTAAGAAAATTAATGACGTTGAAATCCGCATGATGGATGAATTAGAAGATTTTATCCTTTCACATCAGGTTGACATTGTAGCATTAACCGTTCCAAAGGAAACTTCACAGGGCATTACTGACAGAGTGGTAAAATGCGGAGTAAAAGCTATTTGGAACTTCGCTCACCAGGATTTAGACGTTCCAAAAGACGTATGCATCCAGAATGTTCATTTGTCAGATAGTTTAATGGCATTATCTTTAATGATGTTACAGAAAAATCAATAATTAAGGTGATACTATGGAGTATATTCGTTCCGGAAAAGTTGAAAATGGCGAATTTTTAAATGTTATTAAAGACGTTAGAATCCCAATTTTAGTACTGGATGAAAAATGGCATCATTTGTTTCATGGCATCGGAAAAACAGATGAAATCATTCAATGGGAATTGAAAGTTAATGAGTTACTTAAAATGCAAGGGAAACTTCACGATGACTTACGGGCATTAAAAAAGATTAAAAACGATTTGATGCAGGGAATCATGGAGAATATGGATGCTGTAGATGGCCTGTCAGGAGATGAAAGTCGTCGTAAAAAGATTGACGATAACAAAAGATTGATAGATGAAGCCAATGAAAAAATGGAAGAGTGCGAAGACCGTTTGCTTGAGCTTCCAAGAGAGTTGGATGAGGCTAATAAACAGCTTATGATTTATTCTATGGATTATTGTTATCGCAAACTGAGGGATAACTCAGCAGAAATTAACGAAATTGCAAAGTGGATTTCTGATATTCGTTTGGAACTTAAAAAGAAGATACTTATAAAACAGAACGATGAGCATAAAAATGAAGAAATCTATAGTTATATGCATGATATTTTAGGTGCAAGTGTTATTGAAATATTTGATTTGCAATATAATAAAGATACAGATGAAAATAACGAATAATAATTAAGAGGTATTTTATGTTTCAGATTGAAAGAGCATATGCGGCAATTGATTTGGATGCGCTGCATTTCAATTTAAAGACTATTGCAGGTTCTTTATCACCAAATACAAAAATCTGTGCGGTTATTAAAGCCGATGCTTATGGTCACGGAATTCAGGAAATGGGAAAAGAACTTCAGGAAAGTGAATATGTATCATATTTTGCAACAGCTACTATAGATGAAGCAAATGCATTACGCGCCTGTGGTGTTACAAAGCCGATTCTCATTCTTGGAGCATGCTTTGAATCCCGTATAAAAGAAACAGTAGAAAAAGAGTATCGAACTCATATATATAATTATGAATCAGCAAAGGCATTGTCTGATGAAGCTGTTTCACAAGGTAAAAATGCATACATTCATATTGGTTTAGATACCGGTATGAACCGTTTGGGGTATATAGTTTCTGAAAGCACTGTTTCAGAAATTGAAAAAGTTGTTCAGTTGCCAAATCTTGTTTTAGAAGGGCTTTTTACTCATTTGGCAAAAGCAGATATGGCGGATCAGCATTTTACATGTGAACAAATTGACCGTTACGATATGGTGGTTAAACAATTAGAGGCGAAAGGTATTGTTGCACCGATTCATCATTGTGCCAATAGTGCCGGAACCATGGAAGAAGTTAAAACACATATGGATATGGTGCGTACAGGTATTATTATGTACGGAATCCGGCCTTCAGAGTACGTTGGTCGCGATTTCCCGTTAAAGCCTGTTTTGTCTTTGAAAAGTACAATTATATATTTGAAAAAAGTGCCAAAGGGAGAACGTATCAGTTATGGCGGTACTTATGTTTTGCCGGAAGAACAGATGATAGCAACGATTCCGATTGGATATGGTGATGGCTATCCGCGAAGCTTAAGTAATCAGGGATATGTTCTTGTTAATGGGAAAAAAGCCCCTATCCGCGGTAAGATTTGTATGGATTTATTAATGGTGGATGTTACCGGAATTCCAAATGTTAAAGAAGGAACAGAAGTTGTTTTGATTGGACGCAGCGGCTCTGAAACCATAACTGCTGAGGAATTAGGAGAATTATCAGGACGTTTTGCTTACGAATTTGTTTGTGATTTAGGAAAACGTATACCACGTGTTTATTTTAAAAATCAAGTTGCCGTTTCCTGTAATATATAAAAAACAAAAATTTTGAATAACCTTTATGATTTTGGGAACTATGAAAATAGATTCTAAATTCGGGGTATTTAAAATGACAATAAAACGCGGAGATATTTTTTACGCAGATTTAAGACCGGTCGTTGGTTCCGAACAAGGAGGAATTCGACCGGTTTTGATTTTACAAAACGATATTGGAAACAGGCACAGTCCGACTGTAATTTGTGCAGCGGTGACCTCTAAAATGAAAAAGGCCAAATTGCCTACGCATGTAGAATTAAAGGCTGCGCCCTTAGCATTGGAAAAGGATTCCGTCATTCTTTTAGAACAGGTTAGAACAATTGATAAGGCTCGTTTAAGAGACAAAGTATGTCATTTGGAGGACGGTGTTTTGGATAAAGTGGAAAAAGCATTGAAAATAAGCTTAGACTTGTAGGATAATCTTGACGAAATTATTATGATTATGTTATATTTCAATATGTATTTTTATGGACTTTTATCAGATTCTTATGATAAAATCACAAGTTCAAAAGAGAAAGGAAGAATTTAAATTAATGGATTATGGAGATTATCCCCTTATAATTAGTATTGTGTTATATGTTTTGTTGCTTATATTAAATGGTTGTTTGGCAGCATTACATGAGGCGACAGAAAACGTTACAGATGTGGAAGACGACAGCAGGTTAAATCAAACTGTACATATTTTTTTAGTGCTTAGTTGTTTGATTAATGGGTTGTTCTGTATTCCGGTTATAACAGATGCAATCATCAATTATTTCAAATTTGAAAATAAATGGATGACAGCAGGAATTACATTTTTAATTATATTTGCAGCGTTTATTTTCATTCTGTCAGCACATATTCTTTCCGTCAAAATTGGTCATTTCAGAGCGGAAAAAGTTGTTAGAAGATTATTACCATATGGACGATTTATGTCAGTCCTTATGATACCGTTCTACTTTATTTCAAATATCATCAGTTCTTTGCTTGTAAGACTTGTAGGAATTGATCCAAAGCAATCTATGGATGATATAACTGAAGAAGAAATCATTTCTTTGGTTGATGAAGGACATGAACAAGGCATATTGGAAAGTGCTGAAGCTGAAATGATTCATAACATTATTGAATTTACGGATACGGAAGTTCAAGAGGTTATGACTCATAGAAAAAATATGATTATGATATCAGGGGACTTAACGATAAATCAGGCTCTTGATTTTATGCTTGAAACCGTAAATTCCAGATTCCCGGTATACGGAGAAGACATGGATACCATTTTAGGTATTATTCATATTAAAGACTGTATGATTATGTCTAAAGAAAAAGGAAACGGCAGAAAGAAAATATCACAAATCGAAGGATTGATCCGTGAAGTTGATTTGGTCCCGGAAACACGTAACATCAGTACTTTATTAAATCAAATGCAGGCCAAAAAGCAGCATATGGTTATTATCGTTGATGAATATGGACAAACATCAGGTCTTGCTACTTTAGAAGATATTATTGAAAAAATTGTCGGTGACATTTTTGATGAGCATGATGAAGATGACACATCCGTCCAATTACGTCAGGATGGAAGTTATATTTTCGAAGGTATGACACCGCTTGAAGAAGTAGCTGAACTTTTGGATATAGAACTTCCAATCGATGATTTTGATACATTAAATGGATTTTTAATCTCGTTAATTGACCGTATTCCGGAAGATAATGATGAGATTGAAGTTCGTGATAAAGATTATGTTTATAAGGTTTTATCCGTTGATAATAAAATGATTCAAAGTGTGCATGTATTATATTCGCCACTTAAATCAGATGAAAATATAGATGAAGAAGAGAGGTAAAAGAAATGTCAGGACATTCCAAATTTGCAAATATTAAGCATAAAAAAGAAAAGAACGATGCTGCCAAAGGTAAGATTTTTACTGTAATTGGTAGAGAAATTGCAATTGCTGTAAAAGAAGGCGGCAGTGACCCGGCGAATAACAGCAAACTCCGTGATGTTATTGCTAAAGCAAAAGCAAATAACATGCCAAATGATACTATTGATAAAGCAATTAAAAAAGCGAGTGGTGAAAATAACGCTGCTAATTATGATGAAATCGTATATGAAGGATATGGACCAAATGGAGTTGCTTTAATAGTTAATGCTTCTACAGATAACAAAAATCGTACAGCAGCCGATGTTAGACACGCTTTTGATAAATCTGGTGGTAACTTAGGTACTGCTGGTTGTGTTTCTTATTTGTTTGAAAGAAAAGGTGTTATGGTTTTAGCGAAAGAAGATAATGCTATTGATGAAGACAAATTAATGATGATGGCTATTGAAGCTGGTGCAGAAGACTTCCAAGCAGAAGGTGAAGTTTTTGAAATTACTACAGCACCAGAAG
>JAZQXN010000040.1:0-25497 GCA_045632875.1 Lachnospiraceae bacterium | reverse complement strand
TTTTCGCTGATAGCATTGTTACCCCAGCTTCCGCATCCTAATGTTGTTGTAGGATTTAAGGAGTTACAGAATGCACCACCTGCCATTGTTGAACATGTCTGGTTAACAACAACACGGCTTACAGGTAATCTTAAACCTGCTGCTTCAATGTGAGCTCTGTCGTTTGACTGAACGTCTGCAGAGTGTCCTGCACCTTCAACCATTAAGTTATCGTAAGCGATTTCTACAGCTTCTTCCCATGTCTTGTAGGAGTATGCGCACATCATTGGGCACATTTTTTCTTTGCTCCATACAATACCAGCACCATGTCTGGAAGGTTTAACAACGATAACCTTTGTTCCTTCAGGAACGTCTAAACCACCTAATTTAGCGATTGTCTGAACAGACTGTCCAACAACGTCTTTGTTAAGAGCGCCGCCTGGGAAGATAACGTCTGCTAATCTATCTAATGTTTCCTGATCATCAATGTAGTAAGCACCATTGTTCTTGAATGCTTCGATTACTTTATCGTAATCTTTTTCAGGAGCGATGATTGTCTGTGTACCGGAGCAGATAACACCGTTGTCAAACATACGGCTTGCGATCATTCTCTTAGCACATGCATCATAGTCCATTCCTTCGTCGATAAGACCCTGAACGTTACCAGGTCCTACACCGTAGCTTGGCTTTCCGCTGGAGTATGCAGATTTAACTACACCCATACCGCCTGTTGCAACTGCTACGTCACAAGCTCCTAATAATTCTGTTGTCATTTCGATTGTTGGTTCTTCAATTACAAGGAAGATGTCTCTTGGAACACCCATCTTGTCTAATTCTTTGTAGTATAAATCAGCAACCGCTTTTGCACATTTCTTTCCTCTTGGATGTGGTGCAATGATGATTGTGTTTTTACATTTTACTGCGTACATACCGTTACACATTGGTGTAACTACCGGGTTTGTACATGGTGTAGCTGCTGCTACAACACCCATAGGTTTAGCAACTTCGATGATGCCTGCTGCTTCATCTACGTTTAAAATACCTGTGGATTTCTTTCCTTTTAATGCATTCCAAATTGCTCTGGATTTACCCTGACATTTTGCTACTTTATCAGTGTAAACACCCATTCTTGTTTCATCGATTGCTAACTGTGCTAATTCTTCAGCATTGTCATAAACAACCTTTGCAAACATTCTTACGATTTCATCGATTTTTTCCTGGCTGTATGTTTCTAATACGGCCTGTGCTTTTCTTGAGCGTTCAACAAGCTCTAAAACAGTATTTCCCATTTTGTATCTCCTTCCTATTTTAAAACGTTGGTAATCAACATTAACTACATTATAACTCGGATATCGTATAAATAAAAGTGAATTTTCTGTATACTACCGATTATCTTTCCCACAAAGACACGTGTCTTTGCAGGATTGGATTTCGCAAGAACAGGACCCGGATTACTCCCGGTCCCGTTCTGACTTATTTATTCATTTACTGTTCTCTTTACATATGTTGTATGCAATAAGTGATGTGCTTTCTCGCTTCCCGGTGTACCAAGGTACTCATCATAAAGTTTCTTGATTTCAGGGTTTTCATGAGATTTTCTAATCTTAGCTTCTTTGTCGTATCCGTATAATACTTTTGCTCTTTCTGCACGAATGTCAATACTATTATGAACGGAACCCGGCTGCTGAGGCTGTCCGCCACCGTTTACACATCCACCAGGGCATCCCATGATCTCAATGAAGTGATATTCAGCTTCACCGGACTGTACTTTGTCAAGTAATGTTCTTGCATTGGACAATCCGCTTGCAACAGCAACTTTAACGTTTAAGCCTGCAACATCATAAGAAGCCTCTTTAATTCCTTCAACGCCACGAACATCCTTGAAGTCAAGTTTCTTTAATTTTTCGCCGGTTAAGGTTTCAACAGCAGTTCTTAAAGCTGCTTCCATAACACCACCGGTTGCACCAAAGATAACACCTGCACCTGTATGTTCGCCCAATGGGTTGTCAAATTCTTCATCCGGAAGTTCATTAAATCTGATACCTGCTCTCTTGATCATTCTGGCCAATTCTCTTGTTGTTAAAGCGATATCTACGTCAGGAACACCTGCTCCGTCCTGATCTTCACGTCCGATTTCAAATTTCTTAGCTGTACATGGCATAACACTTACTACAACGATTTTTTCTTTATCAATGCCCATCTTTTCAGCAAAGTAAGATTTGGTAATAGCACCAAACATCTGCTGTGGAGATTTACAGCTTGATAAATTGTCAATCATTTCCGGATAGTAATGTTCACAGAACTTAACCCATCCCGGAGAACAAGAAGTAATTAATGGCAATTTTCCGCCATTCTGTACACGATCTAAGAATTCGTGAGCTTCTTCCATAATTGTTAAGTCAGCTGCAAAGTTTGTATCAAATACTTTGTCAAAGCCAAGTCTTCTTAATGCTGCAACCATTTTTCCTTCACATGGAGTTCCGATTGGGTTGCCAAATTCTTCTGCTAATGCAGCACGTACTGCAGGAGCAGTCTGAACTACTACATACTTGTCCGGATCAGCGATTGCTTCAAATGTCTGCTGTGTGAAATCTTTTTCATAAATCGCACCAACAGGACATACAGAGATACACTGACCACAGTTTACACAGCTTGTGCTGTTTAATGGTAAATCAAACGGAGAACCAATGTATGTCTTAAATCCTCTTTCGTTTGGTCCGATTACGCCGATTCCCTGTGTTTTTTCGCAAACAGCAACACATCTTCTACAAAGAATACATTTATTGTTGTCACGAATCATATGTGGTGCACTGTCATCAATCTTATGGCAGTTTACTGCGCCACCGTCATATTTATGAATGGCTTCTACTCCGTAGTCACGGCAAAGTTTCTGAAGTTCACAGTTACCGCTTCTTACGCAGGAAAGACAATCCTGTTTGTGATCGGAAAGAATTAATTCTAAAGTTTTCTTTCTGGATTCATATACTCTCTGTGAATTTGTAACAATAGACATACCTTCTTTTGCTAAAGTTACACAAGAAGCTACTAATTTGCCTTTTCCTCTGGTAACGTCTTCTACTACACAGATTCTACAAGCACCGATTTCATTAATTTCTTTTAAATAACATAATGTTGGAATTTCAATATGTGCTGCTCTTGCGGCTTCAAGGATGGTGGAGCCTTCCGGCACAGAAACTTCAACATTGTTAATTTTTAATGTAACATTTCCCATTACTATTCTCCTCCATTCTAGCCTTTATAGATAGCACCAAATTTACAATTTGACATACAGTTACCACACTTGATACATTTGTCAACATTGATAACATGCGGAGTTTTAACAACACCTTCAATTGCACTAACCGGACAGTTTCTTGCACATAATGTACATCCTTTACAAAGGTCCGGATCAATGTAGTAATTGGTAAGTGCTTTACATACACCTGCAGGACAACGTTTTTCAACGATGTGAGCAACGTATTCATCTCTGAAGTGCTTTAATGTAGAGATTACAGGGTTTGGAGCAGACTGTCCTAAACCACAAAGAGCGTTAGCTTCGATGTACTTAGCTAATTCTTCTAATTCATCCAAGTCTTCCATCTTGCCTTTGCCTTCTGTAATTCTGTCTAAGATTTCAAGCATTCTCTTTGTACCGATACGGCATGGTGTACATTTACCACAAGATTCATCTACAGTGAACTGTAAGTAGAATTTAGCGATATCAACCATACAGTTGTCTTCGTCCATTACGATAAGACCACCGGAACCCATCATAGAACCGATAGATACTAAGTTATCGAAATCTACCGGAATATCTAAATGTTCAGCAGGGATACATCCGCCAGACGGACCACCGGTCTGAGCAGCTTTAAATTTCTTTCCGTTTGGAATACCGCCACCGATTTCTTCGATGATGGTACGGAGTGTTGTACCCATAGGAACTTCTACAAGACCTGTATTGTTGATCTTACCACCTAATGCAAACACTTTTGTTCCTGTGGATTTTTCTGTTCCCATAGAGGAGAACCATTCAGCACCGTTTAAAATAATCTGCGGAACATTTGCTAATGTTTCTACATTGTTTGTAACGGTTGGTTTGTCAAACAAGCCTCTTTCTGCCGAACGATAAATCTTCGGCTTAGGCTCACCACGGTTACCTTCGATGGAAGTTGCCATAGCTGTACCTTCACCACATACGAAAGCACCTGCACCAAGTCTTAATTCAATTCTGAAGTTAAAGTCTGTTCCGAAAATGTTCTTTCCTAACAAACCATATTCTTCTGCCTGAGCAATAGCGATTTTTAATCTTTCTACAGCGATTGGATATTCTGCACGAACATAGATGTAACCAAGGTCAGCACCTACTGCATAACCTGCAATTGCCATAGCTTCAAGGATTACATGTGGATCACCTTCCAATACAGAACGGTCCATAAATGCACCCGGGTCACCCTCGTCAGCGTTACAAAGAATAAACTTTTCAACTTCTCCTCTGTGGTGAGAAGCATGTTTCCATTTTGTACCTGTCGGGAATCCGGCACCACCACGGCCACGTAATCCACTGGCAATCATTACATCAATAACTTCATCCGGAGTCATTTCTGTAAGAACTTTTCCTAATGCTTCGTATCCTCTGGTTCCGATATATTCATCGATGTTTTCAGGATTGATAACACCACAGTTACGAAGTGCGATTCTTGTCTGTTTGCTGTAGAAGTCGGTATCATTGATGGATGCATGAACAGCTCCGTCATCTCCCTTGTATACCAATCTGTCTACGATTCTTCCTTTTAAAATATGTTCAGCAACGATTTCTTTTACATCGTCAGCTTTAACCTGTGCATAGAATGTTGCACCCGGATACACTACCATGATTGGTCCTAATGCACACAAACCATGGCAACCGGTTTTGATAACTGCAACTTCTTCTGCCAACCCATTGCTTGCTAATTCTTTTTCTAATTCGTTAATGATTTGCTGGCTTCCGGAGGAAGTACAGCCTGTACCACCACAAACTAATATATGAGCACGATACATAGTCACCTAACCTCCATTATAACTTCAAATCAGCCGGTGTGTATTCTGTTACAACTTCACCGCCAATTACGTGTTTTTCTACGATTTCTTTTGCTTTCTCAGGAGTCATTTTAATATATGTAACTTTTCCTTCTCCCGGTTTATATACTTCCACGATCGGTTCATACTGGCATAAGCCGATACATCCGGTCTGTGTAACAACTACATCTTTTAATTTGCGGTTCTGAACGTCTTCAACCAATGCTGTAAGAACCGGTCTCGCACCGCTTGCAATACCGCAGGTTGCCATACCAACTACGATTCTGGTTCCGTCCTGAGATTCATGACGCATTCCAACCTGGCCCTGCATTCTCTCTCTAATGGCTTTTAATTCTTCTAAAGATTTCATTTTTCAACCTCCGTTTTGTTCTCTCTTAAATACTCGCTAATAAATGTGGAAATCTCCGGTTCCTGAAAGGAAACATCACCTAATATTTCCTTCATCTGTCTGGTATCAAGCACAAACTCCCTCTCATCTACACGATAAGTGAACACAAAATCAACCTGTTGATTCATTGTCACTAAGGTATGAATGGTGTTACTTATGTCTCCAAGCGGCATACAATCTATGTGATCTGTTCGAAAAACCGTATCAATGACAGTTCCAACTCCCACCTCGGATTCTATGGAAAACGTTCCGCCCGTTGCTTGTGCAGCTTGCTTCAAAAAAGGAATTCCCAGCCCTACTTTTCTGGTAGTTCTGGTGGTATAAAAGGGATCTGTCACATGCTCCACCTGTTCAGGGTTCATGCCTTTCCCATTATCCTTAATCCGAAACTGAAGTTGCTCCAATTTTCTGTCGACCGCCACCAATATCTCAACAATCGTCGCCTGGGCACTTATGGAATTTTGTGTGATATCCAATATATTCAGAGAAATTTCCGGTAACATTATCTGTATTTTCCTATAATGTCTTTTACATCATCAGCAGTGATCTTTCCGTATACATCGTCGTTAACTAACATAACAGGTGCTAATCCACACGCACCAACGCAACGACAAGTATCTAATGAGAACAGTCCGTCTGGAGTACATTCTCCCTCATCAATGCCTAACTCTTTCTTAAGCTCTTCATAGATTTCGCCTGATCCTTTTACGTAACATGCTGTACCTAAACATACAGATACGTGGAATTTACCCTTCGGATTCAAGCTGAACTGTGCGTAGAATGTTGCCACACCGTAAATTTTTTCCATCGGCACTTTTAAGTTGTCAGAAATGATTTTCTGAACTTCATACGGAAGGTATCCGTAAATATCCTGTGCTCTCTGCATAATCGGCATTAAACATCCCGGTTCGTTTCTCAGTTCGTTGATGACATCAATCAACTGCTTTTCCTGTTCTTTTGTTCCATTAAATGGAGCAGATGTTGCTTTCATCTCCCTATTCCCTCCTATACTTTTAGTAAAAATACTATTCGTTTAACCATTTACGAACATCTTATTTTATCATCTTCACCCTATATTTACAAGCCATTTTTTATTGTTTTTTACCATAAAAAACACTTGTCCGCCCTTGTTTTTGTTTGTATTTCACAATTATTTATGCTAGAATATATTTAATCTGATTTCGAAACCGAAATTTGGAAATTGTATTAGTAATTTACACAATTTTACTTCTTTGGTATAAAACGCCAAAAGGTACATCGGGAGGCTTATTATGAAACTAAATGACGTCCAATCTATTTTGTGCGCAAACGTTTTAACAACCACTTGCGATATGGAAACAGAAGTACATTCTGCTTTCAGCTCTGATATGATGAGCAATGTACTTGCATACGCAAATGACAAATCCATCCTTTTAACCGGACTTTACAATCCGCAGGTTCTGCGTACAGCAGAAATGATGGGAATGGCTTGCGTAATCTTTATCGGAAGGCGTGAACCGGACGAACAAACCATCCAACTGGCCGAAGAATTAGGTATCTGCATTATGACCACCAAATTCTCCATGTTTACCACTTGCGGAAAATTATACACCGCAGGACTTTGCGGAGGTGGACCGAATGAGTAATGAATGCATCCACTACGAATACGAAGTTCCGGATGATGATTTTACCCGTGCAGGTGCTGCCAGTAGTGATATCAAGAAAAAATTAAAAACAATGGCAATAGCTCCGGAAGTCATCCGAAAAGTTGCCATAGCTATGTACGAAGGAGAAATCAACATGGTAATCCATGCTAACGGAGGTACCATTTTTACCGACATCTACCCGGATCATATTGAGATGGTTTTAAAGGATGTGGGCCCTGGTATTCCGGATATCCCGTTAGCCATGCAGGAAGGCTACTCCACTGCTACTGCCGATGTTCATATGTTAGGCTTTGGAGCAGGCATGGGACTTCCTAACATGAAAGCAAACTCTGACGAAATGAAAATAGACACCGTTCTTGGTGTGGGAACAACTGTTACTATGATTGTGAATTTCTAATTTTTACGTTGTTTCCTGATTTAGGAGAAAAAATATGCCAAACACAGTTGAAAACAAATTTTTCCATTCCGTTTATCTGAATGCAAAGTTATGCAAAGGATGTATTAACTGTATCAAACGCTGTCCGACCCAGGCCATCCGCGTTCAAAACGGAATCGCAAGACTTATCAAAGAATTCTGTACAGACTGTGGTACATGTGTCCGAATGTGTCCGCAAAATGCAAAAAAGACCAAACACGACAGCCTGTCTATTTTAAAAAACTACAAATATACCGTGGCATTGCCGGCAGCAAGCCTGTATGCCCAGTTTAATAATCTGACGGATATAAATATTATCCTTACTGCTCTTACCATGATTGGTTTTGATGATGTTTATGAAGTTACCGCCGCTTCCGAAATCGTTACGGAAGAAACCAAAAAATATGTAGCAGAACATCCGGAAAAATGGCCGATTATCAGTACATCCTGTCCAACGGTTGTCCGTTTAATCAGAGTACGTTTTCCAAATCTGATTAATCAGTTGTTACCATTACAATCCTCAGCGGAAATTGCAGCAATGTGTGCACGTCGGATTGCCATGAAAAAAACAGGGCTTCCTGCAGAAGATATCGGGGTTGTTTATATCGCTCCGTGTCCTTCCAAAATGACTTCCGTAAAAGCCCCTATCGGAATTACCAAAAGTGAAATCGACGGAGTTCTTGCAATTAAGGACGTTTATCCCCTCTTATTGGCCACCATGCCGGATGCACAAAAAAATGTGAAACCTCTTTCTCATTCCGGTGCTTCCGGAATCAGTTGGGCAATCAGCGGCGGAGAAGCCGGTGGCTTGATGTCCGATAGTTACATCGCTGCCGACGGCATTGAAAATGTTATTAAAGTATTGGAAGACTTAGAGGATGAAAAACTGGTTGCAGGTGTGAAATTCATCGAACTGAATGCCTGTCCTGCCGGATGTGTGGGTGGCATTGAAAATATAGAAAATCCATTTGTTGCCCGTACCAAATTAAAACGGATTATAAAAGACTTACCTGTCTCTGTGGAGCATACAGACGACTTTCCTTCTGACGTTGATTTATATTTGTCCGAAGAAATCGAATTTGAGCCGGTATTCCAGTTAGGAAACACCATGCGCGAAAGTATCGAACGTTTAACGGAAGTTGAAAATCTGCTTGCTGACCTGCCGGGACTGGATTGCGGTTCCTGTGGTGCACCAACCTGTCGTGCACTTGCTGAAGACATCGTAAGAGGAACAGCTCAATCCAATGACTGTATTTACCGTCTTCGTGAGGCGTACAATAACAGCCAGTTAATACAAAATTTTAAAAGCAACATCTCTGAATTCGAATAAACATAATGTAAAAGATCAACTTTTTAACGTATCAATTGTTACATAGATAGGAGAAATTATGACTGTAAATGATTTAAAAAAACACGAAGCTTTTACCTTATTAAACGACGGGGACAATGGGGATACCAAAATCTGCAAGCCTTACTGCTGCGATTTACTCAGCATTGCCATGGGAAATGTACCTGCAGACTCTGCCTGGGTAACCGTAATGGGGAACATGAACACTTTGGCTGTTGCATCATTAACCGACTGCGCCTGTGTTATTTTTGCATGTGGGGTAAAACCGGATGAACTGATGCTACAAAGAGCTGCCAGAGAAGACATTACCTTATTTTCCACAGAGTTACCTGTATTTGAAGCAGCGTTGGAGGTTTATCATTGTATCGAATAAGTTATGATTTCCACTTGCATTCCTGCTTATCTCCTTGCGGCGACGATGATATGACGCCGGGAAATATTGTAGGAATGGCATCTTTAATCGGACTGGAAGCTATTGCCCTAACCGATCATAACAGTTGTAAAAATTGCCCTGCCTTTATGGAGTTTGCCGAAGAAATGGGCCTAATAGCTATTCCCGGAATGGAATTAACTACCATGGAAGAGGTTCATGTACTGTGCCTGTTCCCAACACTGGAACAAGCTATGAATTTTGATGCTTACGTGGAACAGCATATTATGCCGATTCCAAACCGTCCGGAATTCTTTGGAAATCAAATTATTGTGGATAATTCCGATGAGGCCTGTGGCACCGTGGATACTTTACTTATTTCTGCAACAGACATCTCTTTCAATGATGTTTATGATTTGGCAAAAGAGTATGGCGGAATTATGGTTCCTGCCCATTTGGACAAATCTTCTACTTCCTTACTTTCCAATTTGGGTTTTATTCCTCCGGAAAGTCAGTTTACATCTGCCGAAGTAAAAGATATTGCTTCCATCGAACCATTGAAAAAACAGCATCCGTATCTAGAGGACTGCCACTTTCTATGCAGTAGTGATGCCCACTCCCTCTCTTCTATCCATGAGCCGATACACATCCTGCACGTAGAGGAAAAAACAGTGGAAGGAATCCTAAATTCCATTATTAAAAAACATAATTTATAAAATTGGGACCGCCACAAGCGGTCCCTTTTTGTTGTTTGTGAATTAAGTAGAATCTTTTTATTTTAATTATCTTTTCACTGAAAAAGTCTAGGATTTCCTAAGCCACTTGGACGGCCTTCTTCTAGGATTTATATTTTCAAAAATTACACAATCACAGCTTTTTATGTCCGCGGGTTTGAAAAAAAGCGTGACAGTGTAAAAGTTGAAAAACATAAAAATATCAGTCCGTCTGCAGTGGCTTGGAAATACTGACTTTCCCGGAATCAAATCTAATTAAAATGAAAAGAATTCTACGCTAAGTTAAAATCAAAAAAGGGACCGCTTGTGGCGGTCCCAACTTTTTATACGTATTTTATTAACCAGGAATGGATGTCCTCATAGACCTCTTCCTTACCTATTTCGTTTAGGATTTCATGACGCATATCAGGATACAACTTCATGGCGTATTCCTTTCTATCTTTGCGTCGAAGCTTTTCATCCACTTCTCTGATTCCATCTCCCCAGTTCCCCACCGGGTCCATATCACCACTAATCATAAAAAGCGGAAGATTTTCCGGAATCAGATTGTACCAATTATCCGCTGATATATAGGTTAACATCTCAAACAAATCATTATATCCGGCCAGTGAAAACGTAAAATTCGTGTACGGATCTTTTGTAAATTCTTCCTGTATTTTCACGTCTCTGGATAACCACTCATAACCACTATGCACTTTATCATAGCGGCTGTTATAGTCCTTAAACGAACCGGCGGTTACGAATAAACTCTTTGCCTTTCCGCTTCTAAACATACGTAAAAAACGCACAACTTTTAATCCCAACGCTGTCATAGGATTCGTTCCGGAGGTTCCGCAAAGAATCACTCCGTCATAATCTGTAACATAGTTTGCCATAACTGCTCTCACAATAAAGGAGCCCATACTGTGACCAAACAAGAATAATTTTAAGCCCGGATGTTCTTTTTTCATCATCTTTGACAAAGTATGAACATCTTCATACATGTGTTTCCAACCGCCTTCAGCTCCCATGTAGCCTAAGTCGGCCTTAGAGTTCACGCTTCCTTTATGACCTAAATGGTCATTTCCGAACACAAGGAATCCTTTTCCCGTAAGAAAATCAATAAAGTCCTCATATCGCTCCACGTATTCACACATTCCATGGGAAATTTGAAACATTGCCTTAATTTCTCCCTTCGGAACATAAACATAGTACTTAATCTGATTTTTTTCGTTACTGCTTAAAAACGAATATTCTTCCTTGGTATAGTTCATAGCCTACCCCTTTCTTGAGAAAAACGCCTTTGTTAAATCATAAAATGCTTTCTGGTCTTTTGCACCCATACATTCTCTTGCGGAATGCATAGCAAGCATCGGTACACCAACATCGATAGTTTTTACCGGAAGAAGTGCAGACGCAATAGAACCTAATGTTCCACCGCCTGCTGCATCAGAGTTGTTAACGAATTTCTGGTACGGAATCTTTTCTTCATCGCAAAGCTGGCGGATAATTCCAACGGCCTCGCAATCTGTTGCGTAGGACTGTGAGCAAGCTTCTTTAATAATAAAACCTTTGTTCATTACCGGCTTATTAGTAACATCCATTTTTGCAGCATAGCTTGGATGTAAAGCATGTGCTACGTCCATGGAAAGAAGGATGCTTCCGTACATCATCTGTAAGGTCTGCTCCGGTGTTCTGCCAAGTGCCATCATCATTTTTTCCAATACATGATTTAAGAACATGGAAGCCGCACCCTGTTTGGTTCTGCTACCGATTTCTTCATGGTTTGCCAAGTAAGCTACCTGAATGCTTTCTGCATCGCCGCCTTCAATAATTGCAGAAATCATAGCCTGAACACTGGTTAAATCATCAAGTCTTGGAGAAGAAATAAATTCTTTATCAATTCCAACGAATTCCGGTTCATCTGCACAGTATACGAATAATTCGTAATCCAAAATATCTTCTACTTTACATTTCAGTTTCTTTGCAAGATACTTCATCATAAAGTTCTTTTCTTCTAATTTTTCCTTCACCATTCCAACCATTGGAAGCATGTGGGACTGTTTCTTTAATTCTACACCCTTATTTACTTCACGATTCATATGAATTGCAAGGTTTGGAATATATAAAATCTTATCTTTTGCATCAAACAAGCGGATTTCCGGTTTGAACGGGTTGTCGGAACGTAATGCCACTTTACCTGCAATGGAAAGCGGTCTGTCCAACCATGTATTTAAAATAGCACCACCATATACTTCTACGTTTACCTGCTGATATCCGTTGGCATTAATTTCCGGATTTGGCTTTAAGGAAAGACATGGTACGTCTGTATGTCCTGCCGCAATTCTGAAAGATGACTGGAAGTTAATCTTTTCACCTACTCGAATCGCAATTAAAGTAGAATCGTTGTGGTTGATGTAATAGGTTCCACCATTTTCAATACCCCAGGTTTCTGTCATATTAAGCGGTTTAAATCCTGCTTCTTCTAACTGCTCCTGTGCATAGTTTACTACATGAAAAGGAGAAACGCCTCTCTTTAACATGCTGAATAATTTCTGGTTTACCTGTTTCTGGTCCATAATATACCCCCTCGTAATTTGTCCTTTGACATATTTAATATTATTCTATCACTTTCGTGTATAGGTTTCAAATATATTTTACCTTGATACAACATGAATGTACATGACGTTTTTGGCAATTTTTTTTCTTAAACAACCCCTTTTCTTTGCAAATAACTCCTGAAAAATTGTCGTTTTTTCCCATTCCGTCTTTCCTTTTTACCGATGTCAAGTTATAATAAATCCAAAGGAGTGACGTTATGATTGCATTACATTTATTAGAAACCAAAGACTTTATGAATAAATTTCTCGCAGGTGATTTGTTTCAGGACTTTTTGTTATTGGAATCCACCATTACTAACGGAATTACCTATTCTATTGATGGCCGGTTAAACAAAGATGCTTCCGAAGAACAGCAGACACTATTTCCTGACGGAATGGTGGGCATGGGAAGCATTCGTCCTATGTTATTTCAGATGGTAAAAGGAACACAAACTCCAAGTTATATGAAGTTTGTGCTGGCTCTTTCCGGGAACCAGGTAAACCAGTTAATGAGTAACCTAAACACAACTTCTTCCCCGTCCGATGTGCGAAATCTCTGTATAAACATTACTTATCAAAATCAGCAGTTATTGTGTACCACCGGGGTATCCTACAGTACCTTTTGCAAAGACAAAATACTGGAGCAGGAATGGGACCGGGTCGTTTCTTTGTATTTAAAAAAACATCAGATTTTCTTCGAAACATTGACCTAAAAACCGAAAAGTCTTTGTTTTTGAGATAAAACGGGGGACTTTTTTTGTGCCATTTAGTGTCGAAAACTACTGTTGGAAAATGTAAGCAAATTTTGAACATTTTGTCAATTTTTTATGGATTTTCACTTTACTTTGTGTATTTTGTATGATATTATTACCTTACCATTAATTGATTTTGGAGGAGTTTTACAATGGCAAAAGGTACAGTGAAATGGTTTAGCAACCAGAAGGGCTATGGATTCATCACAGCTGAAGACGGAAAAGAAGTATTCGTACATTTTTCCGGATTAAACATGGAAGGATTCAAAACACTTCAGGAAGGTGCTGCAGTTGAATTTGATATCACTGACGGTGACAAAGGCCCACAGGCTACTAACGTAACCGTTATTGCATAGAAAGCAATTGAAGACACATCAAAAAAGCCGTTCATAATGAACGGCTTTTTTTTCGGATTTTTTAACAGTTAATTTTTCTTTTTATTATATTTTAATTTAATAACATTTAAATTTAATAACATTTAAAATAAACATTGGAGATAAAAAGAGACCGTTTTTACAACGGTCTCTTAGTTTATAAATATCTTATTCTACAGTTACAGGAATCTCTTTTAAGTTTTCGCTAATGATTAATTTAGCGCCTGTTGCTGCCTGAATTTCTTCTACTGTAAATTCAGGGTTGTACTCTTCTAATACAAGACCTTTATCAGTTACGCTCATAACGCCCATTTCTGTGATGATCATATCAACACATTTTTCAGCTGTTAATGGTAATGTACATTTTTCTAAAATCTTGTGATTTCCCTTTGCAGTATGCTCCATAGCAACGATAACCTTCTTAGCACCAACTACTAAGTCCATTGCTCCACCCATACCTGCAACTTTTTTGCCAGGGATAATCCAGTTTGCAAGGTTACCAAACTGGTCAACTTCCATTGCGCCTAATACGCTACAGTCAACGTGTCCACCACGAATTAAAGAGAAGGACATGGAAGAACCAATGAAGCATCCGCCTTCTTTAACAGATGCCGGTGTTCCACCTGCATCGATAATATGAAGTGGATCTGCATTTTCTTCTGATGGCTTTCCGCCTGTATTTACGATACCGTTTTCAGACTGTAAGATAATCTGTACGTCTTCCGGTAAATAGTTTGATAACATGGTTGGTAAACCAATTCCTAAATTTACTACGTCGCCATCCTTTAATTCCATGGCTGCTCTTTTTGCAATATATGCTTTTACTAAACTCTTATCCACGAACTGGTCCTCCTTTAACAATGTAATCAACAAGGATACCCGGTGTTACAACATCATCCGGAGAAATAGTTCCAACCGGTACGATTTCTTCTGCTTCAGCAATAACTAATTCTGCTGCCATTGCCATAAACTCGTTAAAGTTTCTGGTAGAACCCTTGTAGCAAATATTACCTGCTTCATCAATCTTAGTACCATAAATTAAAGCAACGTCTGCCTTTAATGGTTTTTCTAATAAATATTTCTTTCCTTCGATTTCAATTACACTATGTACGTGCTCAGCGTCCTGTACGATAGTACCAACACCGGTTGGTGTTAATACGCCACCAAGACCTGCTCCGCCGGCACGAATCATTTCTGCAAAAGAACCCTGTGGAACCAATACAACTTCCAATGTTCCTTCCATCATCTGCTCAGCAATTTCAGCATTTAAGCCTACGTGTGTAGCATAAAGTTTTTTAACCTGTTTGTTGTGAATTAACTTGGCCACTCCGTAGTAATCATCTCCGTTTGGTCCCCCGATTAATCCACCGTCGTTACACATAACTGTAAGATCTTTAACGTCTCTCTTGGATAATTCTTCCAACACCTGATGAGCGGAACCACAACCTAAGAATCCGCCAACCATAATGCTCATGCCGTCTTTAATCTGGTCAACAGCCTGTGCAATATTTGTTATCTTCTCCATAATTTCCTCCTTAAAGTCTTTAATATTTCTAGAACTTTTCAAGTTAATTTAATCATAGCACACCCTATTTATTTTTTCAACAAAGCAAGTAGGGGTTTTTTCATGTTTTTTCTTTCTAATTCTAATTTCTCATAGCGTTCCCCGGGTCTTCCCGTCCGGGCGACCGCCTTTTTGGACATTGTGGCACCGTTTTTCCTTTCTAATGTCCATTTTCCTTGGCCTTTCCGCCCGACCGGCCTTCTTTTTGGACATTGTGGCATCATTTTTCCTCTCTAATGTCCATTTTCCTTGGTCTTTCCGTCCGGGCGACCGCCTTTTTGGACATTGTGGCATCATTTGCGGCTTCAACGTCCAAATTTATGTGAAATTCGCATAAACTTCATGTGGAATTCATCTGCCCTGAATACTACGAGCCAGACACAACTGCCCGTAGCCCCACTCTCTGTTGGGGTAACTACGATTTGGCTGAGTATTTGCCCCCTGAATAAATACTGATTTTATAAAAGCACCGGTAATACTTTCCGCTCCTCTGTTATAGACTGCCCATTGCATGTATAAAATTCCGGCGGCGGACATACAGGCGGCCGCCACACTGGTTCCGGTCCGCAGCTCATTACTATACTCTTCCACAACATCTACTCCTGGAGCGCAAAGCTCCGGCTTAATTTGTTCTGAAGCAGAATATCCCCTGCCTGATTGCAGGTAAATTGTATTATTGTCTGTATTATAAGCTCCTGTTGTTAGAATAACCGGAGCATTTCCAGGTTCTGTCACTGTATAATCAGGATCAGAACGAATAAAAATCACCTCTCCCTGAAGTTGTTCTTCCAAAGGCAGCCACATGTGATACACTCCGGTAGTTACCACATCGCCGGTAATTTCCAAACGCCAAATACCTGCAATAGGTTCCGTAAAATTTGTCATAACCAACTGCTGACCCTCTCTGGTAGCAAGCAAACGGTTATCCTGTCTTACCAAAGTATTTTCAATCCGAAACCGCTTAGAAACCTGGCCGGTATCTCTACTATCTACACCAACCAATACTTCACCGCTTGGGGCGATTACATCCACATGAAAGAGTTGTGGCTCATCACTCCACAATTGTACATAGAATCCAGGAACATTTTCCCCAACATTAACCTCCACAACCTCTTTAGAGCCTTGTTGTTGTAAAATCCCCCTGTAGTGATGTCGTCTAAGTGCTTCATTTCCTGCAGCACAGATTACCATTCTTTGTTTTTGTCCTCCCAACCAGCTTAATTGTTTGGCAAGGTTAGAACTTCCCTTATGATTTCCCATATTCGTCCCCAGGCCTATACATAATACCAAAGGCTTATTTTCCCGTAACGCCAACATGTGAAGATAGTAAACTCCTGCCATAATATCATTTTCCTGGTAAAAAGGAACGTCCTCCGCCACAAAATAAAAATCCCGCAAGTATTTTTTTGCCTGTTTTAGTTTCACTACCGCTATATCACATTGATGTGCCGCTCCATAATCATTGCTTCCTCTCTGCCTGGTAGCTGCCGCAATGGCTGTTATGTATGATCCATGACCAATTTCATCTCTGGGAAGTTCATTAAAGCGCTCCTGACTTAGTAATTCATCAATCTCCTCCCGACGATATTCCCTGCCATAGTCAAATTCATCCGGTTCAGGTCCTTCCTTATCGGTCTGATCCCAATAAGCTAAAACGCGAGTGGCTCCACCTATGTATCGAAACGCCGGACTGGTCAAATCCAAGCCTGTGTCCACAACACCAAAAATAACCCCATTTCCATTTAAATTTAGAACGGGGTTATTTATAATCTGTATCATACAAGAAGCCTCCCATGCTTCTCGTCCCAACAGACTATACCCTTCCGGAATGGCGGAATAGGTGTAGTTTTCCATATTTAATTGTGGTTGGTTGTTATTTCCGGTATATACTGCATAATAACCGTTTCCTAATAACTGAGTACATACCGGAGTTATTGGTTCTTTTCCCGAATAAATACCATCCTGCTCTAAAATAAAATCCCTGGACTGTTCATTGTAAATTTCCGGACATTCCATGTGTTTTTTCCTTTTTGATAATATATGCAGATATAACGCTCTATGATTTCTTTTCTATTCAAAAATCGCCTCTTGTTCTCCACCTTTATCGCAGATAAAACGTCTATTGTTAAAGTCAATGCAAAGATATTTTTCTAGTAGCCCCTCTGCATTTGCACTTTTTTCCTTCGCATTTACATAAATCAATTGGTTTTCATAATCAATTTCTGCTGTTCCATCAGTATAACGTTCATAATACTCGCATGCATCTTCAAAAGAAATATTGTCAAAGAAACGATTCATATATTTTTCCCCAAACGATTCCTCATAATATTCTAAAAGGCTCTGACTAAGAGGAAATTCCATTGGTAAAGGTGCAAACACTCGTACAATATCTGTTCCCGGTTGCAAATCGCATCCCATACCTGTAACCAAATAATATCCTTCTCTTTGTTCTGTTTCCGGATGATAAGACAGCACATAATAATTATTGTCAGCAAAATATAAATTTGCCCGATACTCACATACATTATCGAACCACACGATTTCTTCGATAAAATCTTCATTTTGTTCTGCCAATTCTTCTAAAGATAACTCACTATGAAATGATGTTCTCGATTCTGTAAAATTTGTAGAAATATCCTTTTTTTCTATTTTACAAACAACATAATGCATTCCGGAATCATTCCATGCACTAACCGGAACTTTATATATCGGTTTATCATTTGTAAAATACAAAAATCCCCCCACCCCTAATAATACAATTAAAAACAGCCCTATAATAATTACATATCTCATTCTCTTTTTCATGTTTTTTCTCCCTTAAACTAAACGTATAATTGATTCAAAATATTCTGCACGCACATACTGAATACGATTATTTTCTTCTTGATATCCTGCTTTATGCCCATCATTAATAACGTAATATCTATAAGTTACGGAATTATAATTTGAAGACAAACTATTTTTGTATTTGACGGTAATATCATAATAACCGCAAACCACAATTGAATGTCCATCGCCATTCGGAGCAACTATACTTCCAATTAACGGTTTTCCTGCACTTATGCTTTTTTCTATCTTACTTGTAAAAAGTGCCGTGCTTCTACTTCCGGTTAAATCCTTCCCATAATCCTCATAAAAATTAGTTAAAATCTTCTGAGAGCCTGCCCGAGTAGTTCCATCTCCATCAAACAATTTCAATCCATAAGCAATATTAACTAATTCTATAAAGTATCTTTTCCACTCATGTTGTCTCCCTGTTGTATCTGTAGAAATTGTGGCACCGTCAATGCCTTTTCTATTATAATACTCTATCAACGAAGTCATTGCAACCTCTGTACAAGTTCCCCTAATTTCCGATTGTGTTTCTTGGAAATATGACAGATTAAATATATCTTGGTCGTAATTATATGTTATTAAAATGGTTGATGATACATATGTCGCAGTAACATATGTATAACTTGATTTTCTGCTTTTTGCATCCGCTATGGCATCATTGAGCGTTTCCAGAATTATATCAGAAACGCCTTTTTCTGCTGAGTAAACCGCTTCTGCCACGTTAACATCTTCATATAAACTTTCATCGTATGATGAATCCGGAAACATTTCTTTAAATGTTAGCTTTTGTTCTTTACCACTTTTATCAACATCTGTTGCTGATTCTCCATCAAAGACAGCATCACCGCTTGCCATCGCATTTCCACTTGCCATTGCATTTCCACTTGCCGCATGACTATATTCTAGATTTCGATTAACAACAGATAACAGAAGTGCAAAGCACAACATTACAACAAATACTGCTATTATTTTCTTCTTCATAACTCGTCTCCCTCTTTATAATGATTTTAAATCGCTTTTAAAAATAGGTGGAAGATATGTTCTTCCACCTATTTTATCTTTAATTGTAAATTTTTAATTCTTTCGATTTATTAAATTACCATCTGAAGTGTTTTAATTATTTATTTTTCTGTGCCATTTTAATAATCACAACTGTTCCGATTGTAAGTACAAGACCTACCGGTAAACTGATCCAAGCAGTCTTTGTAAGACCTGCAACAATGTATGTTACGAAGGAAATAGCTGCTACTGTGATTGCGTATGGAAGCTGTGTATTAACATGGTTAATATGTACGCATTCTCCACCGGCACTTGCCATAATGGTCGTATCAGAAATTGGTGAGCAGTGGTCACCACAAACAGCACCTGCCATACAAGCTGACATTGCGATAATCATCATTTCATAATCTGTCTGCTGGAATACTGCTACTACGATAGGGATTAAGATACCGAAGGTACCCCAGCTGGTTCCTGTTGCAAATGCAAGTAAACAAGCGATAACAAAGATAATTGCAGGTAATAACATCTGAAGTCCTGCTGCGGAGCCTTCAACAACGCCTGCTACGTAATCAGCTGCACCTAAGCTGTCTGTCATAGCCTTTAATGTCCATGCAAATGTTAAGATTAAGATAGCCGGTACCATTGCCTTGAATCCTTCAGGGATACATTCCATGCTGTCCTTAAAGGAGATGAGTCTACGGCAAAGGAAGTAAACGATGGTAAATACGATACCAATGAAACTTCCGTATACTAAACCTACAGATGCATCAGATCCTGCAAACGCTTCGATAAAGTTTGTTCCATCAAAGAATCCACCAGTGTAAACCATACCAAATACACAAGCTACGATTAATACAAAGATAGGAAGAACTAAGTCGATAACTTTTGCTCTTGCATTTGTTTTCTGAACTTCAGCAATCTTTTCTTCTAATTTTTCCATTGCATCTTTTTCAGCTTTCTTCATTGGTCCGAATTCAACCTTCAAAAGAACAGCTGTAATCATAAATACGATGGTTAATAATGCATAGAAGTTATATGGAATTGTTTTGATAAATAATGCAAGTCCGTTTTCGCCTTCAACGAAACCACTAACTGCTGCTGCCCAAGAAGAAATCGGCGCGATAATACATACCGGAGCTGCTGTAGCATCGATTAAGTAGGAAAGCTTTTCTCTGGAAATTTTGTGTTTGTCAGTAACCGGTCTCATTACGCTACCTACTGTTAAACAGTTGAAGTAGTCGTCGATGAAAATTAAGCATCCTAATGCAACAGTTGCTAACTGTGCACCAACCTTAGATTTAATATTTTTGGACGCCCATTCACCAAATGCTGCAGATCCGCCTGCTTTGTTCATTAAAGCAACGATTGCACCAAGGATTACTAAGAAAATAAGAATACCAACGTTCCATCCATCGGAAAGCTGAGCGATCATACCGTCAACGAATACGTGCTCGATGGTCATTTCCAGGTTAAAGTTTGAGTAAAGTAAACCACCCACAAAAATACCTACGAATAAGGAACTGTAAACTTCTTTTGTGATCAACGCAAGACCAATTGCGATAATCGGAGGCAATAATGCCCAAAATGTCTGATATACTGCCGGTACGTGCTCTGCACCTTCACCTGCAAAAACTACCATAGGAAGAACCATTGCAAACATAGCTGCAAGAGCCATCCAAATTTTCTTTTTGTTTTTCATTACGAAAAACCTCCTTCCCCATATGTAATGGTAATTTAATATATTACTCTTATATTTTACAAATTATTGAAGAAAAATAATAGCAATTTCCACTCAAAATGCAAAATAAATACAATATTTCTTGCTATTTTTTTCACAATCCATTCACGTGCCGATAATATTAATTTCTTCTTTATTTTGTGACCTATACAGACTACAACATTCCTTTACTAAATTATGTGAAATTGGACATATCGACTTTCAAACATCCCAATGCCCACACTCCCAACGCTTGACAAATACCCGAAAAACTCCCGAGTTATTTATTCACAAAAAAAGTGCATCTTGACGGTCTATTCAACCATCAAAATGCACTTTCTATGTTTATCATATTTCTTAAAAGTTGTTCTGTTTCGAAAATCTTAAAGATATCTTAAAACTTAAGCCTTTTCATTTTCGACACTTTCTTTCAGTCAGGCAGCTTAGTCTTCCGCCATAGTCTTATAGGATAAATATTTCTCTTTAGAGCCTACTTCAGCCTGTTTTAAGAGCTTTTCTCCGGATTCAGGGAATGCTCTTAAAAGAGATGCATAACGAACTTCACCCATTAAGAATTCACGGAAATCTTTGCTTGGTTCTTTAGAATCTAAAATAAATGGATTCTTGCCCTGAGCTTTTAATTCCGGATTGTAACGGTATAAGAACCAGTAACCTGCTTCTACTGCACGTTTTGCTTCTTCCTGAGCACAACCCATACCCTTAACGATACCATGGTTGATACATGGAGCATAAGCGATAATAATAGATGGTCCCTTATAAGCCTCAGCTTCTTTCATTGCTTTAATCAACTGAGCCTGGTCAGCACCCATAGCTACCTGAGCTACATATACATAGCCATAGGACATTGCAAGTAAACCTAAGTCTTTCTTTGCAGTCTTTTTACCGGAAGCAGCAAACTGTGCCACTGCACCAACAGGGGTTGCCTTTGAAGACTGTCCGCCGGTGTTGGAGTAAACTTCTGTATCTACGATAAGAATGTTAACATCTTCGCCGGAAGCAAGTACATGGTCAAGACCACCGAAACCGATATCGTAAGCCCAACCGTCACCACCATACATCCACATGGATTTCTTGGAAAGGTGTTCTTTATTATTTAAGATATAGTCTCGGTTAATGTTTACTTCATTGTTTGCTTCTACTGCTTCAACTAACGCATCACTTACAGCTCTGGTTAATTCTGTATCATCCATACCTGCAAGATAAGCATCAATGGCTGCTTTTACTTTATCATCAGATGTCCATGCTCTGAACTCTTCAATTTTGCTAACAAGACGTTTTCTCTGCTGCTGTACGGCTAAGCACATACCCAAGGAGAATTCCGCATTGTTTTCAAATAAAGAGTTAGACCATGCCGGACCTCTGCCGTCTTTATTCGTTGTATATGGAACAGATGGACAAGCAGCGCCCCAAGCCTGTGTACAACCTGTTGCATTTGCGAAGTATAATCTGTCACCAAATAACTGTGTCATTAATTTTGCATAAGGTGTTTCGCCACAGCCTGCACAAGCACCGGAGAACTCTAAAAGTGGCTGCTCAAACTGGCTTCCCTTAACAGTAAACTTGTTCATTGGGTTTTCCTTATAGGAAAGGCTTACTGCGTAATCCCAGTTATCAGCTTCATGTCTCTGTGAGTCTAAGGACGCAAATTCCAATGCTTTTTCCGGAGCAGGACATACCTGGATACAGCTTCCGCATCCGGTACAGTCAAGTGGAGATACCTGAATACCAAACTGATACATTTCCATTCCTTTTCCTTTTGCAGGAACATACTTGTAATCCTTTGGTGCTTTCTTTGCTTCATCCTCTGTTAATAAGAATGGACGAATAGATGCGTGAGGACATACGTAGGAACACTGGTTACACTGGATACATTTTGTTGGGTTCCATACAGGAACATCTACGGAAACTCCACGTTTCTCATATTTGGATGTACCAAGCGGAACAGTTCCGTCCGGGTTATTCTTAAATGCACTTACCGGTAAATCATCACCCTTCAATGCGTTAATTGGTACCATAAAGTTCTTAATATAATCCGGTAAATTCTTCTCTTCTACCGGCTCATCCACAGCATTTGCCCAATCAGCCGGAACGGTAACCTTACGCAATCCGTCTACACCGGCGTCAACAGCCTTGTTGTTCATATTAACAACTTCGTCACCCTTATGGCCATATGTTTTTACAATGGCATCTTTCATATGTCCGATAGCATCCTCAATCGGGATAATATCAGCAAGTTTGAAAAATGCTGCCTGTAAAATGGCGTTGGTTCTGTTTCCAAGACCGATCTTTCTTGCAATATCTACTGCATCGATGCAATAGAACTGAATGTTTTTCTTTGCAATTTCACGACGGACTTTTGCCGGAAGTTTGGAGTTTAATTCTTCATCGCTCCAACCGGTATTTAATAAAAATACACCGCCGTCTTTTACTTCATTTACGATGTCATATTTGCTGATATAAGACTGATTATGGCATGCAACAAAGTCTGCATTTTTTACTAAATAGCTTCCGCGAATCGGCTTGTGTCCGAAACGTAAGTGAGATTTGGTAATACCACCGGATTTCTTGGTGTCATATTCAAAGTATGCCTGAACATACTGATCTGTGTTATCACCGATAATCTTAATGGAGTTCTTATTTGCACCTACAGTACCGTCAGAACCTAAGCCCCAGAATTTACAGCTTACTGTTTTTTCATCGCAAAGATCAATTTCTTCTCCGAGCGGTAAAGAAAGGAATGTTAAGTCATCTTCAATACCTACTGTAAAGTGTTCCTTCGGCCGTACGGCATCTAAGTTATCAAATACAGCAATAATCTGTGCCGGTGTTACGTCTTTGGAAGATAATCCGTAACGTCCGCCAATAATGTATGGTGCATTTTCCTTATTGGAATAAGCTGCACATACATCTAAGTAAAGAGGTTCGCCTACTGCACCGCATTCTTTTGTACGGTCTAATACTGCAATTTTCTTTACGGTCTTTGGCATTTTATCAAGGAAGAATTCAATATCAAACGGACGATATAAATGTACCTGTAAGAAACCTAATTTTCTTCCCTGTGCATTTAAGTGTTCGATAACTTCCTGCACAGTACCGCTTACAGATCCCATTGCCACGATTACTTCTTCTGCATCCGGTGCACCAAAGTAATTGAAGATATGGTAATCTCTACCGGTCAATTTGTTAATCTTGCCCATGTATTCTTCTACGATGCGTGGAACTGCATTATAATATGGGTTATTTGCTTCTCTTGCCTGGAAGAATACGTCCGGGTTCTGAACAGTACTTCTCTGTACCGGATGTTCAGGATTCAAAGCATTCTTTCTAAACTTTTCTAATTCTTCATAGTTTACCATCATCTTTAAATCGTCGTAATCGATAACGTCGATTTTCTGCAATTCGTGAGATGTTCTGAAACCATCAAAGAAATGCATAAATGGTACATGGCTTTCAATTGCTGCCAAATGAGCAACGCCTGCAAGGTCCATACATTCCTGTACGCCTGCAGATGACAACATCGCAAAACCTGTCTGGCGGCATGCCATTACGTCAGAATGATCGCCAAAAATGGAAAATGCATGTGTACCAACAGTTCTTGCAGCAACATGAAGTACACCCGGCATCAACTGGCCTGCAATACGATACAATGGTGGTATCATAAGCATTAAGCCCTGGGATGCTGTGTAACTGGTAGTTAACGCACCTGCTTCCAAGGAACCGTGCATAGCACCACAGGCACCTGCCTCAGACTGCATTTCTACCAAACGAACTTCCTGTCCGAAAATATTCTTCTTTCCGTTAGCGGACCATACATCAACATGTTCTGCCATCGGTGAAGATGGTGTAATTGGGTAAATGGTAGCTACTTCCGTAAACGCATAGGATATGTACGCAGCAGCTTCATTTCCGTCCATCGTTTTTTTCATGGTTATTCCCCTCCATAGTTTATGTCTTCATATATATACGAAAATTAATTTCCCCTTTTCGTCCACTGTTTATTATATATGAAAAAAACAGGAAGTGCCATATAAAATCGGCACTTCCTTGTATTTTTATGTATACGTTTCGTACATAATTATAAGTTGTGTCCTACTTCGTATGCTTTTAAGTTTAATTCTCTGAATTTCTCAGGAACCATCTTAGCAACAAGTGCCGGCCAATCAATGTCATCTAAGCCCATTTTCTTTGTTAATGCGCCTAATAATACGATGTTCTGAGCCTTGATGTTTCCAAGTTCTTCTGCTAATTCACCTGCATTTAATGTTAAGCAGTCCGGAACAAGCTTATGTAAGTATTCGATAACGCCTTCCGGATATTCCATTTTGCCTGTAAGAATCGGCATAGAGTACATCTGATGATCGTTAACGATTGCAGCACCATCTTTTTTCAAGTAGGAAATCCAACGGATGGCTTCTACCTGTTCAAATGCTACTAAGATATCTGCTTCTCCTTCTGCAATTACAGGAGAATTTACTTTTTTACCAAATTTAATGTGAGTAGATACGCTACCACCTCTCTGGCTCATACCATGGATTTCAGACATTTTTACATCATAGCCTGCTTCCATAAGACCCTGAGAAAGAATTTTAGAAACAAGGAGTGTTCCCTGTCCGCCTACACCAACTAATAAGATATTCTTTTCCATGTCAGCTCCTCCTTATTCTAATGCACCGAACGGACAAACCTGTTTACAGATTCCG
>JAZQXN010000039.1:0-1607 GCA_045632875.1 Lachnospiraceae bacterium | reverse complement strand
TTACTACCGGACTCCA
The DNA here is from genome assembly GCA_045632875.1 of Lachnospiraceae bacterium. Taxonomy (GTDB): domain Bacteria; phylum Bacillota; class Clostridia; order Lachnospirales; family Lachnospiraceae; genus XBB1006. The sequence goes on along the minus strand of JAZQXN010000039.1, from coordinate 1,591 downwards.
ATGCTTGGACGGTTCCGGAAGCATCTAAGAAATACTCTGTTTGTACGCTACCTACCGTTTTCCCGATTCGGATACCATCCGTATTGTACTGATATGTTGCAACCGTTCCTCTGATGGTATAAACACGGCTCAATTGTCTGCCCTGGCTCCAGTTGAATTTCAATCCATTTAAATACCCGGTTGGATTTCCTGCCTTATCATAGTAAATAGTGGTTCCGTTATAGGCCGTCAGTAAATCTCCCCACGCTTCATTTCCATAGGTATATTCTATGGTTGTCAATGGGCCTGTCAAATCTGCTTCTTCTGCCTGCGTTTGTGTAGAAGAGGTTTCCAAACCATCATCTAAACTTCCTACATCGCATCCAGCTACACATTAGGCACATGCGAGTATAATTTCATCCTCAACATGTGCCTACATTCAAACTTTTTATTTTCTATACAGGTAGTACTGGCAGTCGTGTCTCACTTTTGGGTTGCACTCCAATCTTTCAAAATTCAATTTTATTATTTGAAACTATTAAATGAGACCCTTCACTAAATTCAAAGAAACGCCATGATTCTTCTTCATTTTCTAGCGGTATAAAAACAAACCATACGTCCCCAAAATCAAACCATAATTGATTGTTCTCATTTACGGTTACTCGTTTGATTAATTTATTTAGACAAAAATCAATAGTATTTTGAAATTCTTCGTATGAAGTATTACCATCAAAATGTTGACTCTTTTTTTCTTTTCGAAATAAAATTTCAAATTCACAAAGGACATGCAAAACATACGTTTCGTTTTTATTATTTTTGAATTTTGCAGTATGACAGATAGGTTCCCCGAAAACAAATTCATATAATTCAGTGTCTGGTGATTTTTTCGCTGTGCACAAAGGCTTATCGATTAAATTTTCTAGGAATTTTAACATTTTTATTCTCTTTTCCATTTTCACCTCGCTATTATTCCATAACAAAATTGATTGTCAAAATAAAAATAAACAACTCCTTTGCCAACTGCTTTATATCATGAAATCCTAAACCTTGGCCGGAAATTTTCTTATGTAATATTTCTTTTTGAGCTTTGGATAGTCCTTTGGTAGCATCGTTAAATTGTTTGTTTTGGACGTAATTATTATTGGGCGTATTACCTTTTCCGCTATTACTTTTTTTAAATCCTCCAAAGTTACTTTCATCATCGTAATATTCATCATATTCGTCATCATCGTTCGGTTTTTTCGGTGGCATACATCCACCGCTTGAACACTCTGTGTCATAGGCAATCTGAGGTGTACTATCATTATATTCTGCCAACGTAATTCCAGCTAACGTCAAAATGATGGCAACAAATATAATATCCCCTATCGGTAATGTTCCATCAATTAATGGAATTAGCCAAATAATATTTTCCAAACCTCGAAGTGCTTCTGCGTTGTATCCTTCTGAATCCGCATAATTCACCGGATTATTCAGACAGTATGCAAACATATTATAGCCAAGAACACCTTGACCTGTACTCACATATCCATCCGCATTTATAAATCTTCCTGTCTCCGGATCATAGTATCTACTGTTTAGGTAATAAAATCCTGTTTCCTCATCGTAGATG
>JAZQXN010000038.1:0-56034 GCA_045632875.1 Lachnospiraceae bacterium | reverse complement strand
GCCAGGATCGAACTCTCTAATAAAAGTTTTCTCCTAACAATTACTTGCTAGCTAACAAGCTGTTGCTTGCGTTAAGACTTTTCGTCTTTACTGTGTTTCTGGGATTCTCATTTTCATGAAAACCGTTCTTAAAATAATTCTCTTTGAATCTTTCAAGGTTATTTCACTGTTCAGTTATCAAGGTTCTTGCTCTGCAAATATTTTCTTATTTTTTGCGGTCAGCTTGATAATATTATCACGTTGTCAAAAGTATGTCAATAGTTTTTTTTAACTTTTTTTAACTTTTTTTAATTATATCATCAAGCAAGCGGAGAAGGAGGGATTTGAACCCTCGCGCCGCTATTAACGACCTGCACCCTTTCCAGGGGTGTCCCTTCGGCCAGCTTGGGTACTTCTCCGAATGATTACATTTTACACGGCAAAAAGAATTCCCCGGAACTCTCCCTGCCATGTATTAAATTGTAAGCGGAGAGGGTGGGATTCGAACCCACGGTCCCTTTCGAGATCACTGGTTTTCAAGACCAGCTCCTTAAACCGCTCGGACACCTCTCCATCTGCGTTATGTCAAACGCAAAAGTTATTCTATCATCATTTTATTTCGTTGTCAATAAAAAATAATATAAAAATTGTTTCTTTTTTTTGCACAATTAAAACAGTACTTTTTAAAGCTTTCTTCGCTCAAGTATTTTCAATGCTAACGGTACATCGCTCTGGGTTGTTACCTTTATATTGTCGTAGTCTCCCATAACAACATGCACCGGACAACTTCCATACTTTTCAATTATCATTGCGTCATCCGTCACTTTTAATCCCGGAATCGGCTTTGCAAACATTTTAGCGTTGGCACGCATAATTTCTTCCATGGCAAAAGCCTGTGGCGTTTGTGCCAAATATATTGAAGTTCTCGCCGGTGTGCTTTCCACTTCCCCATGAGTATTAACCACTTTTACAGTGTCCTTTGTCGGTACCGCAGGCAAAACAGCTCTGTGTTGTTTCACTCCATCGATAACGTCCTGTATCAGTGTCTGCGTCAAAAATGGTCTGGCACTGTCATGGATCAGCACGTAATCACAGTTGCCACAAACCTTTAGCCCTTCCAATACGGAACGGTATCGTTCGCTTCCTCCCTGTACCATTTTTGCCACTTTTGTAAATCCATACTGCTCAATAATATCCTTTTGGCAATACTCCATGTCCTCCGTATCGGTTACTAATATAACTTCATCAACTGCACTTTGTTGAAAAGCATACAAAGAATAATATAGAAGTGGTTTACCATTTAAATCCATAAATTGTTTTTTCACCGAGCTGTTCATTCTGGTGCCTCGCCCGGCTGCCAATAAAATCGCAACTATTTTATCTGCCATAAATATGCCACCTGATTCCTTTCTTTAATGTACGTCCTTGCTACTCGTTAATTTTGATATTTCTATCTTTCTCCCAATCGCAAATTCGGAACGGCATTTAAAGTCCAGTCGCTGTAATTTCCCTTCAAGTATTCATAATATGCCGCAACGCCAATCATTGCCGCATTGTCTGTGCAGTAAATTGGTGATGGATAAAAAAATTCAATCTTTTCTTTCTGACACGCCCCGATAAATGCATTTCGGATAGTTCCGTTAGAAGCTACTCCACCGGCAATTGCCATCTTTTCCATATTATATTCTTTTGCAGCATGAATTCCGTGTTCTACCAGAACATCAGTCACTGCCTGTTGGAAAGATGCAGCCAAATCAGCATCATTGAAAGACTCCCCTTTCATATTGCAACCGTTAATGTAATTTAACACTGCGGATTTCAAACCGCTGAAGCTGAAATCATATGGTCCATCGGCAATTTTAGCACGAGGAAACTTAATTGCACAGGGATTTCCTTCTTTTGCACGTTTTTCAATCTTTGGTCCTCCCGGATATCCCAATCCGATAGCACGAGCAACTTTATCGAAAGCTTCACCCGCTGCATCATCTCTGGTCTTACCAAGAATTTCATAATTGCCGTAATCTGCTACGCGGACCAGATGAGTATGTCCACCGGAAACCACCAGGCACATAAACGGCGGTTCCAATTCTTTATTTTCTATATAGTTGGCACAAATGTGTCCTTCAATATGATGTACACCAATTAAAGGTTTTTTCGCACCATAAGCAATTGCCTTAGCTGTGGCTACGCCTACCAAAAGAGCTCCTACCAATCCCGGACCATAAGTAACTGCAATAGCATCCATATCATCCAGTTTTAAACCTGCTTCTTCCAACGCTTGTTCTACAACCTGATTGATTCTTTCGATATGCTTTCTTGAGGCAATTTCCGGAACCACGCCGCCGTATAGGGTGTGAAGTTCTATTTGTGAAGAAATAACATTGCTCAAAACCTCACGTCCATTTTTTACAACTGCCGCTGCAGTTTCGTCACATGAACTTTCAATTGCAAGAATAATTACATCCTTATTTATCATCTGAATCTCCTTCTATCAGGTAATATACCAGTATCTTCCAGTTTCCATCATCATCTTTTCTTAAAACATAACACTGGCATGGGTTTTCGAAACCGTCATTACCGTTTTTAATAAAGTAAGAACACTTTACATACGCACATTCCCGTCCGTCAACTGTTTTATATATTACATCGTCAGTCCCGCAAACCGTATAACTGACAATAACACGCCCTTTCTCTTTATATGCATCTGCCTCTGCTCTGGTAGAAATCAGATACTGCTGCTCCGGATTATTTTCAAGTAATTCTTCATCCAAAAGAAATCTCTGCTGATATGCAAGCTCCTTGAACTCCGCATCTGAATATTCTTCATTATAATAGCACCATAAAATTTCACTAAAAACTTCTACTACTTTTCGCGGAGTATTTGGATAATCACTTTCCAGGTCCATATCAATTACCGTCTCAACTTTATTTTTTTCCTTTGTATTATCTGATGAATTGTCGCGGTGGGACAAATAGAAAAAATATCCGAAAACAAGTGCCGCGCAAACAACTCCAATTATAATCGTTTTTAAATGTTTCATAGCTTATCCTCCTATGCTTGTGTTTTATTCTACAACAAGAACAACAATTTTCCAATATATTATTATAACTTATAATCACAAGAAATGTGTGATTTATTTTAGAATAATACAACGACAAAAAAAGATGTTGGGAAAAACCTGTTAAATCTTTCCCAACATCTCAATTTCTAAATCTCACACATCATCATCTCTTTCGTGTCAATCCCAATATCACTTAACACCTGGGCCAATCTTTCTCTTTCTCCCGGCGGAGAGCTCCATGCGATGCCGCAACCTGCCGAGATTTGCCGCGGAACCGGAATAAGACGCCCTTCTATGTCATATGCTTTGCAGCCTTTTTCCATTGCCATGGCATCTGCAATAGTATAAAAGGAAACAATAAGTTTGATTTCTTTTTTTCTCATAGGTCTCAGGGAATAACTTATTCGATAATTACTTCAAATTCACTGCCTACTAAATTTGAAGTGATTTTTCTTCCTCTATTTGAAAGGAAATTCATAATATTATCCACTTGATGTGGTTCACTGACAAGAATTTTTATAGGAAATTCTCCGCCTTTCACTGCTTCATCTGAAAGCATAATCGGTTCAGGGCATGATAACCCTCTGACATCAACAACGCGCATTTTAATTTCCTCCTTTACGCTGACTTTCTCTTATTGCCAACAAAAGCAATCAAAAACAAAATAACGATACATACAATGATTGCAATTTTTCCGTTAACAGACGGTCCCCCCATGGTAAAAACTTCCTCTACCATTGTGTCCGCACCGGATGCCAATTTAAAATTGTGGCAAAGTGATGCACCCACAAAAAGTCCTAAGACCGTAACTGCTGCATCTGAGGAGCCCTGACCTGACAGCACCAACTGACGAAGCGGGCAACCGCCTGCAAGAATGGCCGCAAACCCAACGACGTACATCCCCAGGATATTCCAAATAACGTTTGAATGGGCAACCGGCTGTAACGCCATTCCTATGTTAAAGCTTCCATTAATCAGGTTAAAAATCAACATAACTGCAAAGAAGCCTGCAATTACAATTATCAAATCAAAATTTTTCAACAGAAAAATATCGCGAAAACTTCCGGCAAAACACATTCTGGATTTCTGTGCAAGCATACCAAAGACTACTGCAACTGCAAGTGCAAGAAATGCATTGGCATAAAAGCTACCCGGACCGCTTGTACTAAATATAAATAAAGAAGGAACTGTAATAACAAGGACAAAAAGTCCGGTCAAAATAGCCGGTAATACAGCACCGTTGGTTTTATTTGTTTCATGAGAGCGCCCTAGGCTAAACCCTTTCTTTAGTGCCACAATGCCTGTCAGCACACCGCCAACAAAACCTAACAATCCAATCCATGCATTAAGATCGCCGGCTGACATGCGGATAATCATTCGGAGTGGGCACCCCAAAAACACCAATGAGCCAACCATCATAATCATCCCCAGAAAAAAGCGAATCATTGGAGAAGATCCTGCTGTGGAACGATATTCTTTGGTTATTAGCGAAATAAGAAATGAACCTAATACAATACCAATAATTTCCGGTCGCACATACTGCACCACTCCGGCAGAGTGAAAGCCCATCCCTCCGGCAATATCACGTATGAAACATGCAATGCAAATTGCCATATTTTTGGGATTTCCTGCCAACGCCAAAACTACGGCAAGAGCACCACAAATGAGACCGGCCACCAAAAGTTTTCCTTTAGAACCTGTAAACTTCATAATAAATTACCTCCTATAACTGTTAGTCCCAAATTATATATATGCGTTAAAGGAGACAAACTTTACAGATTTTCGATTCGCTTTACGAATCGCACTTAAGATTAGCAGTCGTCAAATGGACATTTGCGCAAGCACAATGTCCATTTTCCTCATCGCCATAACAAAAAAGCAATAGTCTAATATCAGACTATTGCTTTGTCCTATACTTCTTCTTCAAATTCTAATGTCACGCTCATTCCGTCCTTACCCAGCAACGTATTTTCAAAAATATCACGTACCTGCGGCATGTACTGCTCTGCTCCGATTAAAGACGGACTGAAATGAGTCAGCCACAACTCTCCGACCTGAGCTTTTTGGGCCAAATCTGCTGCTTCATAAAAAGTCATATGCTTGTACTGTTTTGCTTTTTGCAATTTATCAGGTTCTGCATACATACCTTCTAAAATAGCAAGGTCGCTTCCTTCGGCCGCCTCTGCAATAATATTATTCGGACGGGTATCCGTACAATAGGTTAATTTAATGCCTTTTCTTTGCGGTCCCAAAACCATATCCGGAGTGTAAGTCACACCATCTACGGTCATAGTTTCACCTTTTTGCAGCGGGTTCCACAATTTTATCGGGATATTCTGGGCTTTCGCACGTTCCACATCAAATTTACCACCTCTTAAAATTTCGATGGAATAACCATAGCAGGTCACGTTATGAAATACACGAAAGGCATGGATATGATATCCGTTTATTTCAATGTCCTGTTGTGCCTCTGTCAATTCAATGAACTGTAATTCAAATGGTAATTCAGGGGCAATCATTCTAAGAGCCGCTACTACCTTCTGCAATCCCGGCGGTCCAATTAAAGTCAATGGCTCCACTCTGTCTCCATTACCCATAGTAAGTAATAATCCCGGCAATCCACTGATATGATCCGCATGATAATGGGTAAAACAAATCACATCGATGGGTTTAAAACTCCATCCTTTTTCTTTTATGGCAATCTGTGTACCTTCGCCACAGTCAATAAGCAGACTGCTTCCGTTATAACGCATCATACATGATGTGAGCCAACGGTTTGGCAATGGCATCATTCCTGCTGTTCCAAGCAGACAAACATCCAGCATATTTTCACCTGTTCTTTCTATATATTTAATACCCGGTCTATATCCGCCGGATTATAATAACAATCTTCTTAAATTACAAGCAGCATTATAATGGCATCTTCCTTCGGCTTTTCATAAAAATCTTTTCGAATACCTAAAGTTTGGAAGCCCAATTTTTCATATAAGCCGATTGCATTATGATTGGAAAAACGAACCTCCAATACAACCTTTTCAACACATTTTTCCTTTGCCTGACGCAACAATTCTTTTAACATGATGGTTGCATATCCTTTTTTCCGAAAAGCCGGAGCGATGGCAACATTGGTAATTTCTGCTTCATCTATACAACTGTAGTAACCGCAATATCCTACAATGTTCCCTTTTTCATCTTCTGCCACAAGATAATTGGAACCGGGCATCTTTATCGCAGACGCAAAGCCATCTTCTGTCCAAGGCATGGAAAAAACAGTTTCTTCTATAGAAGAAACTATCTCTAAATCTTTCGCTGTCATTGGTCGGATTCTAATTGGATGCTGACTCATAATTTTCCTCTAATCTGTCACTTTTATTGGTTACGCTTCCTGTTCCAGGCGTTCTCTTTCAGCCTGAGATAATCTTAGGTAAGCAGGGCGGTGCATTGCAGCTGTTTCTTTTTGTCCCTTTTCATATAAGACAAGGCCAAGTGCCGCCACTGATGCGCCTCTTTGTTTATTGTTATTTGCCGGTGCAAAAGAATATGGAACCTTTAAATGCTCCCCAATATACTCGCGGAACACTTTTACACCGTCTCCTAAAAATGTTACGCTTTTTCCTAATCGGTTTAATTCTTCTACAATTTCATCAATACCTACTGCACACTGTTCTTTTACAACGGTCATATTATTTCCTTCAAAAGAATAAATACCGGTATATGTTTGTTCTCTACGGGCATCCATAATCGGACATACCAGATTTCCGTGTCCAACAAGGTTGTACGCCAAGGCATCTACGGTAGGCACATGTATCAGTTCTTTGTCCAATGCCAAACCAAGTCCTTTTGCGGTGGCAGAACCGATTCTCAACCCGGTAAAGGATCCCGGTCCCCCTGCAACGGCTATGGCATCGATGGTAGACATGTCAAACTCTAACATTTTTACCAATTCATCCAACATAGGTAAAAGCGTCTGAGAATGGGTCTTTTTATAATTTACTGTATATTCAGCCAACAATTCTTCATCATCAACAATGGCAACACTGGCAACAATGCCTGAACTGTCAATTCCTAATATTCTCATTCTCCCACCTCCGTAATGGTGATTTTTCTATAGTCGAATCCTCGTTCCAAATCTTTTTCAATTTGTATTTCTTTTCGTCTTGGTGGCAAAATATCTTCAATAAGATTTGCCCATTCTATCATGGTCAATCCTTCTCCGTATACATACTCTTCATAGCCCACCTCATACATCTCTTCCACATCACCAATCCGGTATACATCAAAATGATAAAACGGAATTCGTCCTTCTTCATAAACCTGAACAATGGTAAATGTAGGACTGTTAATAGACTCAGTAATTCCTAAGCCTTTACCAATCCCCTGGGTTAATACTGTTTTTCCGACACCAAGGTCTCCAATGAGAGTATATACGTCACTTGCTTTTGCATTTTTTCCCAATTCCTCACCAAGGGAAAAAGTTTCTTCCCATGAATTGGTTTCAATAATCACTTGTTTCATAAATTCACCTGAATTATTTTTTTAATTTCAAACGATGGGAAGGCATTTGTTTACTCAAAACATCCTTCAAATTATCCATCCGGGAAATTTGTTCCTTCGGTAAGATAGACGCATTGATTCTGGAGGTATATACCAGAACCTGATGTTTTGTTTCCACCACCCTGTATATTTGGCTCCAATCCACCTTCTGCCCCTGCGGTTCCCCTTCTCCCTCTTCATTAACAGCATAAACTTCGATACCTGTCTCTGAAAAAGTATAATGGAGTTTTTGTCTTAAGGGGCTGTCCTCTTTCATTCGAAGTTTGGTTGTAGTCCAAAGGTTAATCGGTGTAAAAAACACAAAAACCAAACTACAAAACCAATACATCATAACATAAGTCGGATCAATGTCATTAATCGTGGTGAAAGATAATACAAAAATCACAATACCCAAAATGGTGAAAAGCCAAGTATTCACCCTGTGGTAGCTGTGATACATATTAAAACGGAACAAATCTTTTTGCTGTAATTGAACATCAAATTCTGCTTTCATTATAATACCTCGTAATAAGTACCTTTATTTTTTCATGGTCAACTGGATTCGCTTTTTATCCAAGTCAACGCTCATAACCTTAACGTCTACAATATCTCCTACGCTGACAACTTCCAGTGGATGCTTAATATATTTCTCACTCATCTGGGAAATGTGTACCAGTCCATCCTGATGAACACCAATATCTACAAAGGCTCCGAAGTCAATAACATTTCTAACGGTTCCTTTTAATTCCATACCCGGTGTCAAATCTTTCATCTCCAATACGTCTGTACGAAGAATTGGCTGTGGCATTTCTTCACGCGGGTCACGGGATGGTTTTTCTAGTTCTTTAACAATATCTCTTAAAGTAAGCTCGCCAATATTTAATTCTGCTGCCAGCTTCTTATAATCGGAAACCTTAGAAGAAATACCCTTTAAATTGCCGTTCTTTAAATCCTCTTTGGAATAACCAAGCTGTTCTACCAAAGAGAGCGCCGCATCATAACTTTCCGGATGTACACTGGTATTATCAAGCGGATTGTCTCCATCTAAAATTCGCATAAATCCGGCACATTGTTCAAATGCCTTTGGTCCTAATTTGCCAACCTTTAATAGCTGCTGACGGTTTAAGAACCGGCCGTTTGCCTCGCGGTATGCAACTATATTCTTTGCGATTGGTTTGCTGATACCGGAAATGTACTCTAATAACGGAGCGGATGCAGTATTTAAATCTACACCCACCTTATTTACACAGTCTTCTACAACACCACCTAAAGATTCACCCAGTTTTTTCTGGTTCATATCATGCTGGTACTGACCGACACCAATGGATTTCGGGTCAATCTTAACCAGTTCTGCCAATGGGTCTTGCAATCTTCTTGCAATAGATGCCGCACTTCTTTGTCCAACATCAAAGTTCGGAAACTCTTCCGTCGCCAATTTACTTGCTGAATAAACAGATGCACCTGCTTCATTTACAATAACATACTGCATCGGTTTCTTTAACTCTTTAATCAATTCAACAATTACCTGCTCTGATTCGCGGCTGGCAGTTCCGTTACCTACGGAGATCAGGGAGATACCATATTTATCAATTAATTTCTTTAATTCAGCTTTGGCTTCCTCCACCTTGTTTTGTGGTGCTGTCGGAAAAATAACTTTTGTGTCCAATACTTTTCCGGTTGCATCTACTACAGCCAGTTTGCAACCTGTACGGAAGGCCGGGTCCCAACCAAGCACAACATGTCCTGCAACAGGCGGCTGCATTAATATCTGTTCCAAATTCTTGGCAAATACTTTAATTGCTCCATCTTCTGCCATTTCTGTCAGCATATTGCGGACTTCCCTTTCAATGGCCGGGAAAATCAAACGGTCATAACTGTCTACAATTGTTTCCTTTAACACCGGAGTGGTTTCCGGATTGTCTTTAACTATAATTTGTTTTTCCAAATAGGTAAAAATCTGTTCTTTTTCCGCTTCTACCTTTACAGTTAATATTTTTTCATTTTCACCACGGTTTAATGCCAATACTCTATGTCCCGCAAGCTTGCTTACCGGTTCGGAAAACTCATAGTACATATCATAAACAGTTGACTCTTCCGGATTTTTTGCTGTGGAAGTTACGAGACCGTGTTTCACCACGTATTCGCGGATGTAACTTCGATAATCCGCCTCGTCTGCAATTTGTTCAGCAATGATGTCACATGCTCCGGCAATTGCATCCTGTGGTGTTAATACTTCTTTTTCTTCATTAATATAGTTAGCTGCTTCCTCTTCCAATGAAGTGGTAAGCATTTGTAAACGAATAACATTTGCCAAAGGTTCTAATCCCTTTTCCTTTGCAACAGTTGCTCTGGTACGGCGTTTTGGACGATATGGACGATATAAATCATCAACCACTACTAATGTCTGGGCTTCTTCAATTTGTTTACGAAGTTCCTCCGTCAACAGCCCCTGTTCCTCGATACTCTGAAGAACCTGAGCCTTTTTCTCTTCTAAGGAACGGAGATAGTTTAATTTTTCGTTCAAATCACGAAGTATTTCATCATTTAAAGCTCCTGTAGCTTCTTTTCTATATCGTGCAATAAACGGAATCGTATTTCCTTCATCGATTAATTCTACTGCCGCTTTTACCTGTGATGGCTTTACGCTCAGTTCCTGAGCCAGTGTTGCTATAATATCCATAAATTTCTCCTTTGGGTTTTAATCTAAATTTTATTATATTAAAAAAAACGTTTTCCTTCAAGAATATTAAATAATTTCTTATGTGTATTTTGATGAAATTCCTGTTTGTATTTTCCATATGTTTTTGTTAAGATAATACGTAGTATTTCGTTGAGGAGGTTTCTTATGAACAATTATCCAAATATGCAACCGGAATTGACTAATCCAACCATGAATACAAGTTCCATGATTTGCGGAATTGTTGGTTTGCTTTTATGTATGATTCCTATGTTCGGTTTGTGTGCTCCATGTCTTGCAGTTATTTTATCCTTGCTTGGCAGAGGCAATCAAATGAAAGTTAAAGGCTCCGGACTGGCCGGACTTATCATGGGCATTGTTGGCATCGCAGGTAATATTGCCTTTTTAGTACTTATCGTCGTTCTCAGTTTAATGATGTCCAACCAAACCGGAACAGGCTATTTATAGGAGGTGTATTATGCAATATACTTGTAAAGAATTAAAACAAATTTCCAGAGGTGCTCTGGCGAAAAACTGGGGCTTTGCCATTTTAGCATACCTGATCATTCAGGCCATTACTTCTTTGGTACTGACACCTTTTCAGTCTCCGTTACAAAACATTTACTTGATCCGTATGCAGGAAATGTACGCTGAAATGGGCATGGGTGAAATTTTTGAAGAATTATTCGGAACCATATCTATGCCTTCCATGCCGCTTATCATCATTTCCTTTGCAGCAACCTTTATTGTTTCATTAATAAGCATGATTTTAACTGCCGGTCAATACAAGTTTCACCTTTCTTTATTAAGAAATGAGAGACCAAATCTGAAAGAATTGTTTTTGCAGTTTAAGTATCGTCCGGACAGATTCATTCTTGCAAATCTCTTGCTTATAGTAATCGCATTTGCATGTATCGTACCTATTTTACTTGTTGCAGGTCTCATTATTTTCTTTGCGATTGATGATTATGTTACGGGTGCTTTAATTGCGGCAATTGGTTTATTGGTTGTGTATATTGCTTGTATTGTACTGTTATATTATTTCCAGTTTAAATACAGTCAGATTATGTTCCTGTTGGCAGATCATCCGGATATGGGCGTTATGGAAAGTTTCCGTGAAAGCAGCCGTATGATGAAAGGTAACATTGGAAGTTATCTCTATATGACACTTAGCTTTATCCCAATGGAATTGTTAGCGATTCTGACCATGGGAGCCGGTACATTTTTCGTTATGCCTTACTTAATAACTGTTCAGGCAGCATTTTATATGGATGTAAGTGGTGACTTCTTTAGAAGACAGGAAGAAGCCCGTCGCTTAGAAGAAGAGATGGGACCGGTACTTTCCGAGTAAAATAAGAATAAAATATACGAAAACACGCTTTGCGAGTTTTTTGTTAATCAAGAATTATAAAGGCTCTTGCTTACGGTATATCACCGTAAAACAAGAGCCTTATTTTTATCCTATCATCGCTGTATGCACAGCTCTTACCGCTCTTTCCATATCCCGTTCATCCACTAAAACAGTAATACGGATTTCACTGGTTGCAGTAAGTTTAATATTAATTCCTTCATTGTAAAGTGCCTCAAACATAGTTGCTGCAACGCCCGGATTGCTCTGGATACCTGCACCAACCACAGACACCTTGGCAATTGTGTCATCCATTTGGATTTCACTTGCCTGAATGCGTGCCTTATGTTCTTCCAGCAACGCCACTGCCTTCTTAGTGAAGTCTCTTCCTACAATAAATGAAACATCTTTTTTTCCGTTATAAGCTGCAGTTTGCAAAATGGCGTCTACATTAACACTGTTATTCGCCAACAAATCAAATATCTTAAATTCGCTTCCCGGCTCATCTTTCACTCCAACAACAGTAATTCGGGCAGTATTTTTATCTGCCGCAACTCCACTGACAAGCATATTCTCCACAGTTGCTTCCTCCTTTACCCGGGTTCCTTCTGATTCATTTAAACTGGAACGCACTACCAACGTTACCCCATATTTTTTTGCTAATTCCACAGAACGGTTATGCAACACCTGAGCTCCGATAGACGCTAATTCCAACATTTCATCATAGGTAATTTCCTTCATCTTCTTTGCAGTTGGTACAATTCTTGGGTCTGCCGTATATACACCATCCACGTCCGTGTAAATCTCACAGGCATCTGCATGCATTGCTGCCGCAATGGCAACTGCCGTTGTATCCGAACCACCTCTTCCGATAGTGGTATAATCATCAAACTTATTAATCCCCTGAAAACCTGTTACAATAACCACTTTTCGTCCTTCAAGTTCCCGACGGATTCTTTCTGTTTCAATTTTCAAAAGGCGGGCATTTTGATAATCTGCAGTACTATGCATAGCTACCTGAAAGGCATTTAAGGAAATTGCAGGAATTCCCATTTTATCCAAGGCCATGGCCATTAAGGTCACTGATGTCTGTTCTCCTGTAACAAGCAATGCATCCAGTTCCCTTTTTGGCGGATCCGGATTTACCTGCTTTGCCAAATCCAGTAAAACGTCTGTTGTCTGGTCCATAGCCGACAATACCATAATAACATCATTGCCATTTTTATACTCTTTCGCGCAACGCTCTGCCACACGAAGAATTCTCTCCGGTGTCCCTACAGAAGTTCCGCCAAACTTCTTAACAATGAGCATATAATCCCCCTACTCTCTGGCTAATATTTTAACGTAGTGAACCCCTTCATGCTTTCCGATCTTATTGACAATCTCCGGAATATAATCCGCTTCTTGCGGCGCTTCTAATTCTAACATAAGGTTTGCTACTCCGTTCACAGATATTCCCTGATGAATATTCAGGACATTAACCCTATATTCTGCAATTGCATTTAATACACCCAAAAACATTCCCGGGCCATCATCAACCTGTAAAATTAAAGTAGTGATTTTTCCTTCGTCCTTTTTATGATAAACGGAAATATCGTCTTTATATTTATAAAAAGAACTTCTGCTGATATTCACCATTTCGGTTGCTTCCAATATAGATGTTGCCTGACTGGACTCAATCAGTCTTTTTGCTTCAACGACTTTTAACAGTACTTCCGGAACTGCACGTTCCTTTAAAACATAGTATTTATCCATTATTCGACTCCTTTTATCGCAAGGTTTTTCAAATATGCATGAATAAACGGGTCTATATTTCCGTCCAACACACCTACTACATTACTGATTTCTGTATTGGTGCGATGGTCCTTTACAAGGGTATACGGTTGCATTACATAAGAACGGATCTGGCTTCCCCATCCAATATCCGTTGTTTCCCCCCGAATATCTGCAAGATTATCTGCTGTTTCCTGTTGCTTTAACATAAAAAGCTTTGCCTTTAACATTTGCATCGCTTTTTCCTTATTCATATGTTGGGAGCGTTCATTCTGGCATTGAACCACAATTCCTGTCGGATAATGTGTAATTCGTATTGCAGAAGAGGTTTTATTAATATGCTGTCCTCCTGCTCCGCTGGAACGATAGGTATCTATACGGATATCATCGTCACGAATTTCTATATCAATATCTTCCTCTATCTCCGGAACTACATCACAAGACACAAAAGATGTTTGTCTTTTTCCTGCCGCATTAAACGGAGAAATCCGCACCAGACGATGAACGCCTCTTTCTGATTTTAAATAACCATACGCATTTTCACCATTCACCTGGAAAGTAATAGACTTAATGCCGGCCTCTTCTCCATCCAGATAATCTAACACCTCCAACTGAAAACCATGAGCATCCATCCATCTTGTGTACATACGGTACAACATAGATGCCCAATCACAGGATTCCGTTCCTCCTGCACCTGCATTCAACTTTACAATTGCAGAATTTGCATCATATTGTCCGGATAAAAGAGTCTTCATTTGGATTTTTTCAAAGGTTTCTTCAAATAGTTCAATCTCTGTTTTAATTTCCTCTAAAAATCCTTGGTCTTCTTCTTCTTCCCCCATTTCAATTAAAACTTCTACATCTGATAACTGCTGCTGCAATTTTGCAAAAGTCTCACAGTCATCTTTTAATGCGCTTAAAGTTTTCATGAGCTTTTTGGAACGCTCATTGTCATCCCAAAAATCCGGAGCCTGCATCTGCCTTTCCAATTCTGCAATTCTTTGCTGTTTACGCTCTAAGTCAAAGTGAATCCCTCAGTTCTTTTAATGGTTCTTTATAGGAATTTATCGTATTCTTATACGGCTCCAAGCCTACCATTTTTTCACCAGCTTCCTCTTTTATTTTTTTAATAACTCCAGTGCTTTTAACACCTGGTTGTCATTCATAATATTGTATTCTTCATCTTCATCGCCTAAGTATTGATACTCTAACTCATAATCCGGTTCAATACCTACACCATGAATATAGTTTCCGTTTGGTGTGTAATATCTTGCCGTTGTCATTTTTACGGCACTTCCATCAGACAATGGAAGAATAATTTGTACAATGCCTTTTCCAAAGGTCGTAGTTCCCAAAATGGTTCCGTACTCATAATCCTTAATCGCACCTGCGAAAATTTCTGACGCACTGGCACTGTTTTCATTAACAAGTACAACCAATGGGAGACCTAATTCCTTACCGTCGGTAGACTTATATTCGGAACGGTTTCCATTTTTGTCTTCCGTGTATACAATCATTCCATCCGGTAAAATACTATCAAGGATATCTACAACAACATCCAGTCTTCCTCCCGGGTTATCTCTCAAATCTACTATTAAGGATTCCATTCCATCCTTTCGCAAGGATAACATTGCTGATTCAAACTGTTCAGAGGTAATTTCATCGAATTCTAAAATCTGAATATAACCAACCTTGTCTTCCAACATTTGAGACTCTACTGTCGGTACTTCTACTTTTCTTCTTTCAACTGTAAATGTCAGTTCTTCCCCTTTTCTGTTTACAACAATTTCAACAGTTGTTCCTTCGTCGCCTTTGACATAAGAAACAAATTCGGCCACTTCTAAACCTTCCGCTGAAATTCCGGCTGCTGAAACAAAGACATCTCCGGCTTTTAATCCTGCCTCTTCTGCCGGGGATCCTTTATACACACGGATAATTGTAATAATTCCGGTAGTAAGATCCTGGGACAATACAGCACCGATACCATAGTAAACGCCACTTGCACTTGCGCGATAATCCGCATACTCCTCTACCGTATAGTATGTAGTATAGTCATCTCCAAGGGACTCTACAAGACCGCTATACATACCTTCCGCCATATCACTCTGGTTTAAATCCGCATAGTAATATTTAGCAAGAGCACTAATAACCTCTGCCACTTTTTTCTGTACCGGTTCCGCCAGGATGTCTGCTGTCAGCTCCTCATCCAATTCAAAGGTGGTGAGCACAAATCCCTGTGCTCCAAGCCACGCAATTGCTGCAGATGAAAATCCCACTGTTAATACTAAGGTTATTGCGATTCCGCACAACATACCTTTTACAAAAGATTTATTACCCTTTTTCTTTTTTGGTTCCTTTTCCATGCATTCACAATTGCCGGTGTATTCAAAATTGTTCTGTTCATCCATCTTTTTTGTCTCCTTCTTCCGTCTGTTATACCTTTAAATGCTTTCGAATCGCAGCACGGCTGCCCAACAGGCCAATTCCTACTCCTAACAGGAGTCCAACAGGAACAAGCGTTGAGAAAATTTCATTTTTCGGCAAAAATTGCATAATACTTTGTAGAAATTGGAATTTATCTGCAATATACAATACCATTTCCCCGTACATGAAATAAATCACCACAAGCGGGAGAACCGAACCTAAAAATCCAATCAGGAAACCTTCCACAATGAATGGTGCACGCACAATATAATCTGTTGCACCAATCAGTTTCATGATAGCGATTTCTTCTTTCCGGACCCCAATACCCACCGCAATGGTATTATTAATCAGGAAAATCGCCACCATAAGTAAGATTATGATAATTCCGGCAGAAATATATCCAATGAGACGATTAAAATCGGATAAAGTATTTGCCACTATATCTGATTTATTAACCTGTCGCACCCCTTCCATAGACTCTAAATAAGTTACCAAAGCTTGCTGCATGGATACATCATCCAGATAAATCTGCAGATTGGCGGAATTTGCAAGGGGATTATCCTCTGCAAAGCCTGCCGCTAATTCTTCCTTGCCTTCAAAATACTGCTGCTTATAGTCTTCCCAAGCCTGCTCTGCTGAAACAAAAACAACCTGGGAAACTTCTACACGCTTTTCAACTTCTTCTTTATAAAATTCTAAAATCAGCTCATCCGTTACACCCTCTTCAAAGAAGACTGTAACTGCAACGCCTTCCTGTGCAATTTTTACCATATGCTGGAAGTTAGCTATAATGGAATAAAACAAGCCAAAAAGGAAAATACATGCTGACATTGTCGCGATGGATGCAATGGAAAACATTTTGTTTTTTCCAACGTTTGCAATTCCCTGTTTCAAAATATACCAAAAAGTATGAATACTACGCATCGTTTTCACCCGGGCGTACATCGCTCACCATTACACCTTTTTTCAATGTAATGACCCTTTTCTTCATTGCTTCTACAATTTCCATATTGTGGGTTACAACCACAACCGTTGTTCCTGCCTTATTAACCTCTTCCAACAAACGCATAATATCCCATGCGTTTGTAACATCCAGATTTCCTGTAGGCTCATCTGCAAGAAGGATTTGCGGTTCATTTATCAAAGCTCTGGCAATGGCCACACGTTGCTGTTCTCCACCGGACAACTGTTTCGGATAAGATTTATACTTTGCTGCCAATCCAACCATTGATAAAACCAACGGAACCTGTTTTTTAATTCTTCTTGGGGATTCTGAAATTACTCTCTGGGCAAATGCCACATTTTCATATATATTTCTGTCTTTTAGCAAACGGAAATCCTGATAAACCATTCCGATTCCCCGACGGTAATACGGAATTCTTTTCCGTCTGAGTTTTCTTAAGTTAATTCCGTTAACTGTGATAGTACCTTCTGTTGGTTCCAACTCTTTTAGTAATAATTTTAAGAACGTGGACTTTCCGGAACCACTGTCGCCCACGATAAAAACAAACTCTCCCTGTGCAATTTCCAAACTAACATTATTTAATGCCGGGATTCCTGCAGCATAGGATTTACTTACATGTTCTAAAGTAATCATAAAACCTCCTACTTTTTGCGTGCCACATGTTTAATATTCCAAGGATTCCATATACTTCATATATTTTACAACCATCAAAGCAATTTTAAAGGTAATGGCATCTTCAAACACACGCAAATCCAAGCCTGTACTTTTTTGAAGTTTGTCCAACCGATATACTAAGGTGTTTCTATGTATATATAACTGCCTTGATGTCTCTGAAACATTCAGGCTGTTCTCGAAAAACTTATCTATAGTAGTCAGTGTTTCCTCGTCGAAATCATCAACGCTTTTTCCACCGAATATCTCCTTGATAAACATCTTGCACATAGGAATCGGCAATTGATAAATTAAGCGTCCGATTCCTAACGTGGAATATGCAATAATATTTTTCTCTTCAAAAAATATTTTGCCTACATCCAACGCCATTCTGGCCTCTTTATAAGAACGGGAAACTTCTTTGATTTCATTTACTACAGTTCCGAAAGCCACTCGTACACTGCCCTCTGCTCCTCCAATGGTCATTAGCATAGAGCGTGCGATCTGCACCAAATCTTCCTGTGAAGAATTTTTCTCCATTTCCTTAACAATAATTACATTTTTTTCATCTACTGCCGTAACAAAATCCTTTCCTTTTCCTCCATAGATGCCACGGAGTTTTTCGATTTCGTTTCCTTCTTTAGTTTTGGCCTCTATTAAGTATACAACTCTCTTAGCATCTGTTTCAATATGAAGTTTTTTGGCACGGTTGTAAATGTCTACCAAAAGCAAATTGTCTAACAACAAATTCTTAATAAAATTATCTTTGTCAAAACGCTCTTTATAGGCAACCATTAGATTCTGAATCTCAAAACCGGCAATCTTGCCAACCATTGTTCCCTTTTCATCGTCACTGTTAGCCAACAATATATACTCTAACTGTTGCTCATCAAACACTTTAAAAAACTGGCATCCGGAAATCACCTGACTATCTGCCGGAGATTGTGCAAAGCTCTTTGCTGACAACGCATATCTATCTGCTTCCGGAAACGTCTTTGCTAAAACCCTTCCTTCATTGTCCAGCACGCACAAATCTACTTTTGTTATTGTTTTTAATCCATCTAAAGTACTTTGCAGTATCTGATTTGAAATCATATAAAACTCTCCTTTTTACAATGTACCCGCTTGTCCCACTCTCATTTGGACAACTTTTACAATTATGATTTATATTTTTTATGCCAAATTAACTAATTCTACATTTTATAATAAACGAAAACCACAAAAAAAGGAAGAGTCAATGCTGTCTTTTTATGCATTTTCTCTTCCGTATTGCTATTTTTCTCTATTTTTCTTCCTGTTCTTTGTGATATCTTTCCATAAGATTCTTAAAACTTAGTTTTCGAACGAAAGTTTCCATTCGGGCACTCACCATTCTTACAGCTGTATTTAAACGATAATTTCCGTTTAAACCGTACCAGATTTTTCCGTCCAGCATATTTTTCCGCTCTCTTACAAACCACTCCTGCTGTGGAGATGGGATTACCGAAAGAATTACATCCGGTGTGAGAATATTTATTTCATTAATCAAAGCAAAAACATCTTTTCCTCCGGTTAGAAATCCTTGCCCCGCCACAAAAGTCTGCGGATACTCCTTCAGAATGTAATTTTTTAATTCATTCACCTGATATTCTGTATCTCCCAGAAGATATACTTTTTTCTCACCACTCTCTACCCGTTTCATAAACTCTTTAAAAAACAGGTTTTCCTTAATTTCCTGAGATAACCTTGCTTCCTTTATGTTCCCATGGTGTAGAATTTCTTCTTCCCCCGGCAACGCAAGATCATATCCGTTTAAAACCTCATTAATATTTCCTTCTTTTTGCGCCATCATAATCATCCGCATAGATATGGCACAGATGGTATTTAATTCCGGAGTTTGAAAAAATGTATCCACAACAGGAAGCAAATCACTAACCGATGCAAAATTCAGGCCTACATTCATTATCTTTATTTTTTTATCCAAAAAGTTCTTCCATCCTTTTCTCGTACATGTATTTTTAGAAAGTATATCATTACCACTATCAAATGTCAAAAACCGGTCTCCTTCCCAGGTCCTAAACATTGGAGTTCAAACATTCAAATTATTCATTTAATTTTCTGATTTTTTACCAAATTCTGTCGACAATATTTGCCAATTGGGTTGTCAAGTCGATTTTTGGATTTTTATGGTTTTTAATACGATTTATGAATTTTGCACAAAACGCCTGTTCGTTGTTTTTCTTTGAAAACACAGGTTTTTTTATTGTTTTTTTGTGGATAACGTGGATAACTTCGTGTATAACTCATTTTTTCGGCTTTTTTTTCATTCAAAATGTGGAAAAGTAAATTTTTATGTTTTTCTGTGGAAAACAGTTTTTTAATATTTTTTTGTCGATTTGTGCAATTTGACATTTTTGAAAAATATCTAATTTTGTCGAATTTATTATTTCCTTCCATTTCGTCTATTTTTTATTCATTCTGACAAAAAAATATACATTTCCATGAAAATAAGGGGCGCCGAATAACGGCACCCCTCACAACACATATTTAATTTAGAATATTCTTCTTACAGCAAGAATGGTTGTGTAATAAGCAGAAGATATCTTAATACCATCTCTACTATTACTTGCATGTACGATTTGGCCATTGCCAATATAAATACCTACATGACCGGAATAACAAACAATATCCCCCGGCTGCATTTCATTTACTTCCACTCTGGAACCTACATATCTTAACGCTGTAGAGGAGTGCGGTAAGGTAACGCCAAAAGCTTCATATACTTTCTTAACAAAACCTGAGCAGTCTACACCATTTGTTAAGCTTTCGCCTCCCCAAACATATGGATTACCAACAAACTGGCAGGCAAACTTAACAACATCCTGACCTGTACTTCCAGTTGGATTACTATAGGTCTTATTTGCCGCATTCTGACGAGCTGCCTCTGCTGCTGCAGCCGCCGCTGCCCATGCTGCTCTTCTAGCTTCTTCTTCACGACGAAGTCTTTCTTCTATAGCCGCTTTGCTTTCTCCATAAGTATAAACGGTTTTGCATTCTACATATTCTTCGGATATCCAGCCGTAACCATTTTCCAAAGAAACCTTTACCCAGCCGTCTACTTCATCAACTACAACCAATTCTTCGCCCTGACCAACAATTCCCAGAACCTCTGCTTCTGCTGACGCTTCAGTACGAACACGTAATGCATCCGTATTAACTGTTGCAAATCTGGTTCCTGCGGACTTTAATATCTCTACATCTCCAACAATAACAAATTCTGCCTTAACATATCCCTGTACATCACCGGTCTGAATCTTATACCAACCATCAATTTCATCAAGGATGGTCATCACATTATGGTGATATAACTTTCCAACGATTTCGGATTCAATAGATGCTCCGGAACGGATATTCAAAGCAACTGTTACATCTGCAACTCCCAAATTGCTGTATTCACTGTTTTCAAGTGCTTCGGCAATCTGTTGTTCAAGTTCTGCTTCTTTTTTGGCAGCCAAGGCTGCTTCTGCCGCACGAACTTCCGCAACATGATTTAAATTAATTTCTGCAGATGTTACTAAATATTGTGAAAGAACATTATTCACTCCTGCATAGAGTGAATCGCTGTCTGTATTTACACCTTCGGATAACACGGAACTGATTCCAGCTGTAGTAGTAGCCTGTGCCATTGGTGCATAAGATAACATCATGCTTCCAATCAAGCAACATGCAATCGCTTTTACTAACACTTTCTTCATAGAACTCTCCTATTTGTTACAAAATTATTACATTTGTTACAAATCGAATTATAACAAATGTATTTTACCGTGTCAACCCTTAGTATGAAGGTAATTTTTTCCACTATTTTAAAGCAATAGCTTCAATTTCGATTAATACATCTTTTGGTAATCTTGCTACTTCTACACAGCTACGGCTTGGGAATTCACTTGTAAAGAATGTAGCGTATACTTCGTTAATTTTTGCGAAGTCATTCATATCTTTAATAAATACTGTAGTTTTTATTACTTTATCCATTCCGGTTCCTGCTGCTTCTAACAAGTTAGAAAGGTTCTGTAATGCCTGCTGTGCCTGAGCAACACAACCTTCCGGGATTTCACCTGTCTGTGGATTTACCGGAATCTGTCCGGAAGTGTAAACCATACCGTTTACTTCAATTGCCTGTGAATATGGTCCGATTGCTGCCGGTGCCTTGTCTGTGCTGATAATTTTTTTCATGATTTTTCTCCTTTGATTCATCTTTATTTTTAAACGAGGCGAATGGAACGTTCTGTAATAACAATTATTCGTTCTTTGTACAAACGTCCGACTGCCCGCTTAAAGGCTGCTTTACTTAATCCGACTTCTCTCATTATCACTTCTGCCGGAGCTTTGTCGTTAAACGGCAACACTCCTGCATAACTCTCGATAACCTGTAATACCTTTTGTGCATCCTCTTCCATCTGAAGATACGCTTTTTTTCTTTGGGTCAGTGTTAGTTTTCCATCCGGTTTCACTTCTACAACCTGTGCCTGAATCACTTCACCAATGTGAAGACCACTGTGATCCTCATGAGCCGGAATTAATGCGGAATACTTATCGTCTACTGCCACAAATGCTCCGAAATTCTGGCTGAACTCATATACGCGCCCGGACACAATATCTTCCTTATTATATGACGAATCCATGGCAAGTAATTCATATAGACCCTTCATTGATGCACACAAACGCTGACTTTTGTCAACATAAAGGCGAACTAAAACTACATCGCCTTCTTTTACACGTGCTGTTTGCTCTTTATATGGAAGAAACAGGTCCTTTTCCAATCCCCAATCCAAAAAAGCTCCCAACTTATTTACACTTACCACTTTCAACGGTGCAAATTCATCTAACATTAATGCCGGCTGTTTTGTGGTTGCAATCAAACGGTCCTCTGAATCTTTATACAAAAACACCTGGATTTCATCGCCTTCTTTTAACCCCGCAGGAACCATTTTCCCCGGTAACAACACTCTTTCCCCATCTTTTTGTCTGTTTTCGGAAAGGTAAACCCCAAAATCCACTTTTTTTATCACAATCAAATTTTGCTTTGTTCCAACCTGTAACATGATACTCCTCTTTCTACATGTTAAAATGCTTTAAATTCTGCCACTGCATATGGCCTTTTATTTTCATCTGTCAACGATACAATAATACGACTTTCTTCCTTATATACATGCGGAAAAATTTCATCCCCTAATACTGCGGCTTTCTTATATTCCACTCTAAGTTCTTTCGTTTCAAATCCTTCCGGCAAATATGTCTGAGCCATCAATATGTACTGTCCGTTATTTACATGATAATTGGTATCCAAGTGATTCGTCCGGACAAAAAATGGCTCTCTTTCTTCCATTTCCTGCGGCAACGTAATCTTACGTCCTTCCCAATCTGCCTCAAATTCAGGTTCCATCTCGTATCGGTTCAAAATGTCCTCTGTAATCTTAGCCGGACGCAAATGCTCCGTATCAAAAAAAGTCCATAAGGAATTTGCCACAGCCAACAAATCACCATTTTGATCTGTCAATTTAAAATTACGGGTTCCCAGAATACCTTTTAATGAATTTGGCCAGGTATATACTTTAATCGTCTCTCCCAGTTTCGGAT
The DNA here is from genome assembly GCA_045632875.1 of Lachnospiraceae bacterium. GTDB lineage: Bacteria > Bacillota > Clostridia > Lachnospirales > Lachnospiraceae > XBB1006. The sequence goes on along the minus strand of JAZQXN010000038.1, from coordinate 33,007 downwards.
AACGCACAACTTTAATTTGCCAGGAGTTTACAATCCAACATCGGTTCCGCTGTGTGAGCCATGCTACACCCACTCCTAAATCTTCCGACTGAAATGTGCTACAATCTTGAAAATAATTGATTAATGCATCCGTTCTCAGAACACCCTGCTGATTAACTTCCGAATATCTGATACGACTGTCAAACGAATACATTTGCACACCTCCATTTCAACTACTGTTTTTTTATAGAAAAAAAAGCATCACTCATGTGATGCTTGAAACTGGCCCACAAGGATTCGAACCTTGGATGACGGAGTCAGAGTCCGTTGCCTTACCGCTTGGCGATGGGCCATTGTTTTTCCAACAATGAGTATTATACATAAAAACTTACTGAAACGCAAGCATTTTTTTAAAAAAGTTTATGTTTTTTTATAAAACGATTTCTACACCCTTTTCTGTAGTAAAATACTCTACATAATCACCCTCTGTAGGCAGAATTTTTCCGTCCGTCTGTCCGGTAAACTCCTTTTTTGTTTTTTCGATCTCTTCTGCGGAAACTAAAATAGTAATCAGGATTTCTTCTTCGTATATCGTCTCTACTATCGGCAACTCCATAGTAGCACACATATACTGGATTTTACCTAACAAAGTATATGGTATCTTCATATGCATTTTCAGTCCGGCCTTACGTTCCACTATCTGCGTATTGCGCAGTCCTTCCTGGGTAGCTTCCTGATATGCCCGAACCAGCCCTCCGGTCCCCAATAACACTCCGCCAAAATACCGGGTAACCACAACTGCCGTATTATAAATCCCTTCTTTTTCCAAAATATTTAACATTGGGCGGCCTGCAGTACCTGACGGTTCTCCGTCATCACTGGAACGCTTAATATCTTCGTTTCTTCCTATTATATATGCATAACAGTTATGTCTGGCGTCATAATACTGTTTTTTCATTTTTGCAATAAACTCCAAAGCCTCTTCTTCCGAAGAAACCGGCCAAACATTTGCTATAAAACGTGATTTCTTCTCTGTGATTTCACCATAACCTTTACTATGCGCCGTTTTTGTGTATGCCATTCTAATTCTCCTCAAAAATATCTCTTTCTCCATAATAGCACGGCTACTTCTTTTTTTCCAGCAAAGATAGAAATATCTGTTTATTATTTATATAGATTTTGGTATAATATAGTGAGGTGTTCCCTTTTTTTCACACCTAAGGAGGTAAATATGAATTACAGCAAAAAAAGTACCAGTGCTAAACGAAAAAAAATTACTTCTAAAAATACAATGTTAAAGAAAAAAATGACTTTTCTTGTAATGAAATGTGTGTTGATTACACTTGCTGCCGTTGCCGCCATCGGATGCTGTACGCTATTTGGCGTATATAAAGGTATTCTGGCCTCTGCACCAAGTATTGAAAATATAGATGCAACCCCATCCGGATATAAATCCATTATCTACGATTCGGAAGGAAATGTTATTGAAACATTGGTTGCTTCCGGCGGAAACCGAATCTATGTAACCATCGATCAAATTCCGCTCCATCTTCAACACGCCTTTGTCGCTATCGAGGATGAACGCTTTTATGAACATAACGGCATTGACCTGATTGGTATTGCCCGTGCCGGAGTAACCGGTATTGCTAACGGGGGATTTTCCCAGGGTGCCAGCACTATTACACAGCAGCTTCTGAAAAATAATGTCTTTACCAACTGGGTAAACGAACAGAATTTTTCCCAAAAATTAAAACGTAAAATTCAGGAGCAGTATTTGGCCGTTGAACTGGAAAAAAAGGTTAGCAAGGATTGGATTTTAGAAAACTACTTAAACAGCATTAACCTTGGTCAAAACACATTAGGTGTACAGGCTGCTGCGCAAAGATATTTTGACAAAGATGTTTCCGAATTAACCTTATCCGAGTCTGCAGTCATTGCGGCCATCACGCAAAACCCTAGCGCTAATAATCCGATTAAATACCCGGAAAAGAACCAAAAGCGTATGCAGAAGGTATTGCGAAATATGTTAGAGCAGGAATACATCTCACAGGAAGAATATGATGAAGCAATTGCTGATGATGTATACACAAGAATTCAGGACGTAAATAACACTATTACATCCAGTAACTCCACATCTTCCTATTTCGTAGATGCCCTATTGCAACAGGTTGTTGAAGATTTGATTGAATTAAAAGGCTATACTGAAACACAGGCTTACAGAGCAGTATACAGTGGCGGATTAAAGATTTATTCCACGCAGGATACCAGAATTCAGACTATTTGTGAAACAGAATTAGCTGCGGAAAAGAACTATACACATCATAAAGTTTATATTAACTGGTATATCAAATATCAGAATCCGGAGGGAGAAGTTGCTGCCCGTACCGAACAACATGTACTGGCATATTTGAAAAAGTTCCACGGGGAAAATTCCACGTTAAACTTTGACACTCAGGCTCAGGCGGATCAGGCTATTGCCGCATACAAGAACTATCTCCTTACAGAATATGGCGGTTCTTTTGTGGAAGGAAGTGAAAGTGTGCTTTACGTTCCACAACCACAGGCCTCTATTACAATCATTGACCAATACACAGGACAGGTTGTTGCCCTCGTAGGCGGACGTGGTGAAAAAACAGGAAGTCTGACTTTAAACAGAGCTACCGGAACTTACCGTCAACCGGGATCAACCTTTAAAATTTTATCCACATATGCTCCTGCTCTTGATAGCGGAAAATATACTTTAGCATCTGTACAGGATGACGCTCCATATGATAAAACCGATGGTACTCCGTTAAGAAACCATGACGATACCTTTAAAGGCTTTACCTCTTACAGAGAAGGTATCATTCATTCCATGAATATTTTAGCGGTAAAAGCTTTGGAAGAAATCACCCCAAGTGTGGGTTATGATTATCTGTTAAACTTCGGATTCACTTCCTTAAGCAACCAGGACATTGTTCAGGTATTATGTTTGGGCGGTATTACCAATGGTGTTTCCAACTTGGAATTAACCGCAGCATTTGCCACCATTGCAAATGGCGGAACATATATTGAGCCAACCTTCTATACAAAAATACTTGACAACAACGGAAATGTATTGATTGAGAAAGAACCGGAAAGACATACTGTTATTAAAGAAACCACTGCATGGTTATTAACCAGTGCAATGCAGGATGTTATGACCGAAGGTACCGGTGTTAACTCCAACTTCCCTGGTATGGCAACTGCCGGAAAAACAGGTACAACCACCTCTAACCGTGATGCTTGGAATTCCGGATACACTCCATACTACACCTGTTCAATTTGGGGTGGATACGACGACAATTCAACAATGGAAGATTACGGTTATGTACGTCGCTTCTGGGCAGATATTATGTGGCAGATCCATAGAGATTTACCATACAAAGACTTCGTTATGCCGTATGGTATTACAAGTGCGACGGTTTGTTCCGAATCCGGTCTGTTGGCAATTGATGGTGTCTGCGAACATGACCCGCGCGGAAACACAATAAAAACAGAGTATTTTGCAATCGGAACCGTTCCGACAGAATATTGTAATCACCATATTGCTGTAAATGTATGTTCCGCATCAGGAAAACATGCAAGTACAGATTGTCCGGAAGAGCTTATTGAGTCCGTAGTCTTTGTTATCGGCGGAACCGAAGGAACAGATGATACTCCGTATTTGCTCCCGGAAGACTTTGAAGAGGATGTTTGTCCGATTCACGGAAATGGAGAGGACGGAGAAGACCCAATGCACGGTAGCCCTTCTTTCACAGGACCAAATCATTAATAAATTATCTTAACGAAGAATATAAACAAAAAAGAGGCCGTTACACTATGTAACAGCCTCTTTCTTTATAGTCTTCTATTATGCTTTATTAACAGAACCAAATAATTCCATTTTTTCTTTTACAGTTTCTTTAATTGCTTCAAAACCAGGTGCTAATAACTTTCTTGGATCGTATCCTTTACCTTCCTGATCTTTACCTGCTTCAATATACTTTCTGGTAGCTGCCGCAAATGATAATTGGCATTCTGTATTAACATTAATCTTGGAAACGCCAAGATTAATTGCCTCTTTAATCATATCTCCCGGAATACCTGTTCCACCATGAAGTACCAGTGGTAACTTTCCTGTTTGTGCCTGAATTTCAGCCAAACGCTCAAAATTCAATCCCGGCCAGTTTGCCGGATATTTTCCATGAATGTTTCCAATTCCGGCTGCAAGAAAATCAATACCCAAATCTGCAATCGCTTTACACTCTGCCGGATCAGCAAATTCACCATTTCCTACAATACCATCTTCTTCTCCGCCAATAGCACCAACTTCTGCTTCAAGGGAAATGCCCTTTTCTCTGCAAAGTTCCACCAATTTCTTAGTATTTGCAATGTTTTCTTCAATAGGTTCATGTGAACCATCGTACATAACTGAAGAAAATCCTGCTTCAATACATTTCAGACAAGCCTCATATCCGCCATGGTCCAAATGTAATGCTACCGGAACAGTAATTTTCTGTTCTTCAATCATGCCCTTTACCATACCAACCACGGTTTTGTATCCTGCCATATATTTACCGGCACCTTCTGAAACTCCCAAAATAACCGGTGAGTTCTGTTCCTGTGCAGTAAGCAGGATTGCTTTTGTCCATTCCAAATTATTAATGTTAAACTGACCTACTGCATAATGCTCTTCTCTCGCTTTTTCAAGCATTTCTTTTGCTGATACTAACATTTCTTCCTCCTTATTGCACGTTCTATTTCTTTACCATAATAGAAACAGCTTTCTGAATATTTTTAATCTTCGCGGTTTTATATGCACCACCATATTCTCCGTCAATGGTCCATGGCGGTTCATCTTCAAATTCAAATTGAATGTCTGACGCCTTAAAACTATATACATTTTTATTGTCCGGTGTCTGTGCCAAAAGGCATGCCCAAATTTCATTCAATTCAATCGGATTCTTCGGTGCACGAATCAGCAACACCTCAAATACGCCATCATCTAATAAGGTATTTTTTCCATTTAACATGGTCATTCCGCCTACGGATTTAGAATTGGAAACCATGCCAAAAATCAGCTCTTCTTCCACGGTTTCCCCGTTTGCAGTCACCTTAACTTTGTAAGTAGGAATCTGATTTAATCTTTTAGCGCCTTCCAATATATAAGCCGCATGACCAAGCATATTTTTCAAGCCTTGGTCTGTCTGATATGTTACATCTGTAAATAAACCAAATGCCGCCACATAAACAAATACCACATCGTTAATAATGCCTATATCACAGCAAAACGGATTCCCATTAATAGCAATCTCTGCTGCCCGGTCCATATTCTTTGGTATTTTTAATGAGTTTGCAAAATCATTTGTGCTTCCTGCCGGAATATACCCCAAAGGGATGCTAAGGTTTGCTTTATGCATGCCCGAAACAACTTCGTCCAATGTTCCATCGCCTCCGGAGCATACAATTAAATCATAATTTTTCCCTTCATCACGTACCTTTCGATAAGCGTCTGCCTGATACTGGGTTGGATAGGCTGTGACGTCATATCCGGCTTTTGTAAATTTGTCAATTATATTCAACAATTTGTTTTTTATCTGCCCCATCCCTGAACGGGGATTAAAAACAAAAAGCATTTTATCGGGATTACAAAGTATCAGTTCATCACTCATGAATATCCCTCCTCTAACTATGTATGATAAATCAAATTTCAAATTGTTTTATCATCTATTTCCCTTATCAATTATTTCCCTAAAATATAAGCCGCTATAGCCTCAACTGCTTCTTTTTCATCAGCACCTTCTGCAATAACTGCCATTTCCACACCGGAAACCAGGGCGATTGTCATCATTCCCATAATACTTTTTGCATTTATTATTTTATCCTCTAATGAAAAATGTATAACTGAAGAAAAACGATTTGCCAACTGTACAAGCTCTGCTACCGTTCTTTCTTCTTTTCCGGCAGATATTCCTGCAGTAATTGTTAATTTTTCCATAGTTTACCTCCGCTTATCCCTAAGTTCTTCCGCAATCTGGCTAAGTTTTCTTAACCGATGATTAACTCCTGATTTACCAACCGGCGGATTCATCAGATTACCTAACTCCTTCAACGGTGTATCCGGATATTCCAACCGCAACAAGGCAGCATCTCTCAGCTGAGCCGGCAATTCGCTTAACCCAATCTGTGCCTGAATAAATTGGATATCCTCTATCTGTTTTACTGCAGCATTCACTGTTTTATTAATATTGGCAGTTTCGCAGTTTACCTGTCTGTTTATACTATTTCTAACCTCTTTTATAATCCGTACATTTTCCAGGTCCATCAACGCATTATGAGCTTCCATAACATTTAAGGCGTCCACGATTTGTGAACCCTCCTTAATATACACGACTATATGACCCTTTCGTTCAACTGACTTGGCTTCAATTTCAAAGAGCTCCAACTTTGAAATTAACTGGTTTGCCTTTTTCTCATCTGATGTGACAATTTCAAAATGATATCCTTTTTCAGGATCTGTAATGGAGCCCGCTACCAAAAAAGCTCCCCGGATATAGGCACGTACGCAACAGCTTTTCTGCAACAAAGCCTCATCAACCACTTCCGGTCCGTTCTTCGTTCCAAAGCAGTTTCGTGCGGCCTCAAATGCCTCTTTACAATGCTGTGCCTTATTTATTTTTTTTAACAATTCTTCTTTTACTTTTGTTGAAAAAGACATTTCTACTCCTATTTTCGTAATGCATCCTTGGGAATGTCTCTATGTTCGATTCTCAACCCGTAACCTTCACCCCCCGACAGACGGTGATACAGCTCATTTGCCAATGTTACGGAACGGTGTTTTCCACCGGTACACCCAATACTGATTACCAACTGGCTCTTTCCTTCATCAATATAATTAGGAATCAGGAATTTTATCATATCTTCCAGTTTTTCTATAAATTCATGCGCCGCAGGAAATTGCATAACAAAATCCTGAACCTCTTTATCGTTTCCATTTTTCGCCTTCAATTCATCCACATAAAATGGATTTGGTAAAAAACGGACATCAAACACTAAATCTGAGTCACTTGGAATTCCGTATTTAAAACCAAAAGAAAGTACACTTACAACTAAACTGTTGAAATTCTGGTTCTTTACAAATATATTTTCCAACTCGTTCTTTAATTCCCTTGTAAGCAAACGGCTGGTGTCCAATATATAGTCCGCCTGTTCCTTTAAGCTTGCAAGTTGTTCTCTCTCCAGCGCAATGCCTTTATCCACTCTGTCACCATGCGCCAGAGGATGACTTCGTCTGGTCTCTTTATAACGTTTAATCAGAACATCATCTTCTGCATCCAAAAATAGGATTTCGCACTTTAAGTTGCTATTTTTCACAACCTCAAGTACATTTTCCAATTCATGAAGACGTTTGCCATTTCGAATATCAATTCCTAAAGCAACTTTTTCCAACTCATTGGAGGACTCAAAAACCAGCTCAGCAAATTTTGCAATCAATGGAATCGGCAGATTATCAACACAATAAAAGCCGATGTCTTCCATCATTTTTAAGGCTGTACTCTTGCCCGCACCTGACATACCTGTTAAAATCACAAAACGCATATGCTATCCTCCTATTTTTCTCTGTTTAAAAATCACCCAACATACGTACTTCCGGTTCCAAAGTCACTCCAAACTCTTCCTGAACCTTTGCTGCGACAGCCCCCATTAGCTCCTTAATATCGGATGCTGTGGCACCGCCTTTATTAATCACAAATCCGCAGTGCTTTTCAGATACCTGTGCCCCACCTATGGAAAAACCGGAAAGACCGGCATCCTGAATCAGTCTTCCTGCGAAATGACCGGTTGGTCTTTTAAAGGTACTTCCTGCACTAGGATATTCCAACGGTTGTTTTTCAGTCCGCTGTGTATTTAATTCTTTCATTTTCCCCCGGATTTCATCCTTGTTGCCCGGCTCCAGTTCTATTTCAACTGCCTTAACAAGATATCCTTTCTCCGGAATAATACTATATCGATAATCAAAAGCACATTCTTCATTGGATAAAACACATGTATTTCCATCTTTATCTATACAATGTACCTTTGTTATAATCTGACGTAATTCTCCGCCGTAGGCACCGGCATTCATTACCGTACCTCCGCCGATGCAGCCAGGGATACCGGACGCAAATTCCATACCGGTAAGGCTATTACCTGCAGCTATGCTTGCCACTTTAGATAATAGTGCCCCCGCTTCTGCAAATATATGTGTGTTTGTAACCGTAATATCAGACATATTTTTTCCGATTTCGATTACTACACCTTGAATCCCTTTATCTCCTACTAATAAATTGCTTCCATTTCCAATAATCACATAAGGCATGCCCTGCTGCACACATAGACGCACTACGTCCGCAACTTGACTTGCCTTAGGTTGAACATAGAACTGAGCCGGGCCTCCCACCCGAAAGGTGGTGTGCCCGCTCATATTCTCATTTATTAAGATTTGTGACTCATCGAAAATTTCAAATAAGTATTGAACAAAATCTTTTTTCAAATTATACCTCGCTTACGCATTCTTTAAAAATGCTACATAACCTCTTAATGCTTCGTATAAGTCTACCTTGCTGATGGTTTCCCAAGGAGCATGCATAGATAATACTGCAACACCACTGTCGATAACGTTCATTCCGTATCTTGCAAGGATGTATGCGATTGTTCCGCCGCCACCCTGGTCTACTTTACCAAGTTCTGCGGTCTGGAAGTAAACGTCTGCATCATCAAAAATCTTACGGATTTTTGCCATGTATTCAGCGTTTGCGTCATTAGAACCACCTTTTCCTCTGGAACCGGTGTACTTGTTGATACATAAACCTCTTCCTAAGAATGCAGAGTTTTTCTTTTCCATTACAGATGGGAATAATGGATCAAAGCCTGCACTTACGTCAGATGAAAGCATGAAGGAATTTGCTAATGCTCTTCTTAATGCTAATTCTGAATACTGTCCGGCTGCGTTCATTACTTCAGCAACCATGTTTTCGAAGAACATAGAATCCATACCGGTTGCACCAACGCTACCGATTTCTTCTTTGTCTACTAATAAGCAGCAGCAGGTTCTCTTTGGTGTTCCAACTTCAAGCATTGCTTTGTAGGATGGGTATGCACAAACTCTGTCATCATGTCCGTATCCTGCGATCATTCCTCTGTCAAATCCTAAATCTCTTGCAGCACCTGCAGGAACGATTTCGATTTCAGCAGAAAGGAAGTCTTCTTCTTCAATCTTATATTCTTTTGCTAACATATTAAGAATGTTTGCTTTTACTCTTTCTTTGATGTCTTTGTCATCTGCATCTTTTTCCGGTCCAGGAATGCATCCGATTAAAAGGTCTAAGCTTTCACCTTCGATAACCTTAGCAGCATTTTTAGCCATCTGATCTGCAGATAAGTGAACTAATAAGTCTGTAATCATAAAGATTGGATCTTTTGGATTTTCACCAATATTTACTTTTACTACTGTGCCATCTTTCTTAGCAATTACGCCGTGAAGCGCAAGCGGAATAGTAACCCACTGATATTTCTTAACACCACCGTAGTAGTGAGTATCTAATAATACGAAATCTGTATCCTGATACATTGGGTTCTGTTTAAGGTCGATACGTGGGGAGTCTAAATGTGCTCCAACGATGTTCATACCTTTTTCGATGTCTTCTTTACCGATAACAAAAGTAGCAAATGTTTTACCCATGTTATTTGCGTATACTCTGTCACCTGCTTTTAAGGTTTTACCCTTCTTGATAATCTCCTGAATATCAACAAAGCCATCTTCTTTTGCCATGCGTTCAAATTCATCTACGCATTCTCTTTCGGTTTTGCAGATAGAAATAAATTTCTTATATCCTTCTGCAAAGTCCATTACTGCTTTTTGCTTTTTGCCGGTGTATTTTTCCCAAGCATTTTTTCTTTCCATGGTAATATCCCCTTTACATTTTATTTGTTTATTTATTTATGCTGTTCTGCACTCTGCTGTAAAGCTCTTGCGCAGCATTATAGCCCATCTTTTTCTGACGGTAATTTACCGCCGCCGTTTCGCAAATCACTGCTACATTTCGTCCCGGACGGATTGGCAGGGACTGACAAACCACCTTATTTCCAAGGTACTCAATGTATTCGTCTTCAAGACCCAGTCTTTCATAATCATCTTCTCCGGACTTCCATTCGGACAAACGGATAACTAAATCCACTGTCTGGTCCTCCCGAATACTTTCTGCGCCAAAAAGCATCTTTACGTTAATAATACCGATGCCTCTCACTTCAATAAAGTGCTTTGTCATGTCCGGCGCAGTACCTTTTAAAATAGTATCATTGATCTTTCTTAACTCAACCACGTCATCTGCAACCAGTCGATGACCTCTTCGGATGAGTTCCAAAGCGGCCTCACTTTTTCCGATTCCGCTTTCTCCCACAATCAGGACACCCACTCCATAAACATCTACCAACACTCCGTGAATCGTAATAGATGGAGCCAACGCCTGATTCAAATAATAGATCAACTCTGCCATAAAGCTTGAAGTAACATCTTCAACACCCAGTATCGGAATTCCCGCCTCCATAGCTTTTGCAAGGAGAATGTCATCCGGTTCAAAGCCACGACAAAAAACCATACACGGTATATCGAACGCCAGTAACTTATCATAAATAACAGTTCGCTCTTCCGATGTCATTTTCTGAAGATACGTATACTCAACCGTTCCTATAATTTGCACTCTTTCTTTTTGAAAATGCTCAAAATATCCGGTGAGCTGTAAAGCAGGTCGGTTGACTTCCCCACAGGAGATAAACCGCTTGGTTAAATCCACCTGGGTTGTAAAACTCTTCATATGAAACTTTTCTGCAAGAACACTGACTGCTATTGGTTTCATCGTCTGACCTTCCTTCTTCAAGACTACTCTTTATTTTATCACACTTATTCCTGCTCTTCAACATGGAAAAAATCATAAATTGCTTCTGCCAAAGCCGGATGAAAACCATCAATTCCGGCGATTTCTTCCACGGAAGCATTTCTTAACGCTTCTATGGACTCAAATTCTTTCATAAGTGCTTTTCTTCTGGCCGGTCCTACACCCGGAATTTCATCCAAAACAGATTTCACTTGGTCTTTTGTCCGTAAACTGCGATGATAGGTAATTGCAAATCGATGAGCCTCATCCTGTACTCTGGTAATCAGTTTAAACTCTTCACTGCTTGTATCAATAGGAAGTTCTTCATTGTTAAAATACAAGCCTCTGGTATGGTGATTATCATCCTTCACCATGCCACAAACCGGAATATCTAAATTCAACTCCTGCATTACCTGTAAAGCCACATTCACCTGACCCTTTCCACCATCCATCATAATCAAATCCGGAAAACGGGCAAACCGACTGTAACTCTCATCAATTTTTTTCTCTTTAAACTCTTCTTTCTCTTCCATCCCATGCAAAAAACGGCGACTCAAAACTTCCTTCATAGACGCGTAATCATCCGGTCCTGTAACTGTCTTTAAACGGAATTTCCGATAGTCATTTTTCTTCGGCTTTCCATCTTCAAATACAACCATGGAGCCTACACTTAAAAATCCACTGATATTTGAAATATCAAAAGCCTCCACCCTGGACAAATCCGGAAGATTTAACAAGTCACCCAAACGTTTCATGGCTCCTTTTGTTCTGGCCTCTTCCCGTTTGATTTTTTCCTTATCCTGTTCTAACACAAGACGGGCATTTTTCTCTGCCAATTCCACAAGTCGTTCTTTTTGTCCGATTTTCGGAATGCGGATACTAACCTTGTTTCCTCTTTTTGCACTAAGCCAGCTTTCTATGTCCTTTAAATTTTCCGGTTGTATTGTCATCATCAGTTCTCTTGGAATAAACGGAGTTCCTCCATAATACTGCTCCAAAAAACTGGAAATAATTTCTTCTTTCGTATCTCCTGATGCAACGGTCAGATAAAAATGTTCCCGACCAATCAGTTTTCCGTCACGCACAAAAAATACCTGGACCACCGCATCCTGATTCTCCACAGCCAATCCAATAACATCTCTGTCTTCCAAATCAGAATTGGTGATTTTTTGTTTCTGTGCCACCTGATTTACGCTGTTTAATAAATCACGGTATTCAGCCGCTGTTTCAAACTCCATCTCTTCGGCGGCTTTTATCATTTTTTCTTCCAGCATATTTTTTAACGGCTCATATTTGCCATTTAAAAATTCCAGTGCCTTATTCAATTGTTCCTGATAAGTTTCTTTGGAAACATAACCCTGACACGGGCCGTCACATTGTTTGATATGATAATTAAGACATGGGCGCATTTTGCCCACATCCTTTGGTAAATTCCGATTACAACTTCGTAAATGATAGGATTTATTTAATAAATCTATGGTATCCTTAACTGCTGCCGCACTGGTATAAGGTCCATAGTATTTGTTTTTGTCTTTTTTCATTTGTCTGGAAAAAAGTAAACGTGGATACTCTTCTCCTAAGGTTACTTTAATAAAAGGATAGGTTTTCCCATCCTTTAACATTGTATTATATCTTGGAGCATATTCCTTGATTAGGTTATTCTCCAATACCAACGCCTCCAGTTCCGAATCCGTAACAATATATTCAAAACGGCTAACGTGTGGCATCATTTTTTCAATCTTGGCTCTTCCGTCTGCACCCGCACGAAAGTATTGGCGAACGCGGTTTCTTAACGAAACCGCCTTGCCAATATAAATAATAGTATCATTTTCATCATGCATCAAATAAACACCCGGCTTAGTAGGTAGTTTCTTTAATTCTGCTTCAAAATCAAAATGCATAATCTATTCCTTATCTGTCTCCGGTTCTGCCTCTTCTGCCATAGAAAAAGCGCTTGCTCCGATATGGCAATAGCCGCCCGGGTTCTTTTTCAAATACTCCTGATGATACTCTTCTGCATCGTCAAAACGTTGCAATGGTTCACACTCTACCGCCAAAGGCTGGTCATATTCTTTTTGCAAATCAGCCAATGACGCTCGAATCCTGCCCTCGTCCTGATTATCCGTGTAATAAATGCCGGTACGATACTGAACACCAACGTCCTCGCCCTGCTTATTTACTGAAACCGGATCAATTACCTGATAGAACATATGGAGTAAAAAGTCTAACCCAACTACTTCCGGGTCATACTCTATCTTTACTGTTTCTGCATGTCCTGTGTTTTCATACTTTACCTGTTCATAGGTTGGTGCCTCAGTCTTTCCGTTGGCATACCCTACCCGGGTACCTAAAACACCTTTAATCTTCTGAAAATATTTTTCCATGCCCCAAAAACAGCCACCGGCCAGATATATTACTTTAGTTTTCACCTAATAATTCCTCCGCGATGTTAGCAATGACTTTTTCCACGGTACCGCTTTCAAACGGATTACTTAAATTTGCAAGTTTTAATAGTTCAAAATAACCCTTGCTTCCGCCTGCCTGACATAAACGGTAATAGTCCGCCCACGCTGCCTTAGTATCTTTTTTCATCTTTCCATAAAGTTCAAATGCACAAATCTGTGCCAATGCATAGTCAATGTAGTAGAACGGATATAAGAAAATGTGCTGTTTCTGCATCCAAAATCCGCCTGCTTCCATAAACTCATGTCCGCCATAATCTCTCCATGGCATATAGTTTTTCTCAATTTCATGCCATACCTGATAACGTTCTTTTGCTGTCATATCCGGTTTTTCATAAACTCTATGCTGGAACTCATCCACGCAAACCATATATGGAATTACTTCCAGTGCATCTGCCAAATGAGCATATAAATATTCTTTTGTTTTATCTCCAAAGAATTTTTCCATATACGGATATGCAAAATGTTCCATTGCCATAGAATGAATCTCATTAATCTCACTGGTAGAGAAAATCATACTTCTAAGTGGCTGTGTCTTGCATGCTGTATAAGACTCAAATGCATGACCTGCCTCATGAGTTAATACATCCACGTCTGCGCTGGTTCCATTAAAATTAGAGAAAATAAACGGAGCTTTATAGGATGGAAGGAATGTACAATATCCACCCATACGTTTACCCGGTTTGTTTTCCAAATCAAACATTTCATATTTCGTCATGAAATCAAAGAATTCCGCAGTTTCAGGGGATAAATCTTTGTACATTTCATGGGCCTGGTTTACCAGGTATTCTCTGTCACCGATTGGTGTTGCATTTCCATTTGGGAAAAGAAGTTTTTCGTCATAAAAATATAAATGGTCAACACCAAGGCGCTCTTTCTGCGCTTCGTATAATTTCTGACATACAGGAACAATAACTTCTTTTACCTGTTTTCTGAAATTAGCTACGTCTTCCGGTTTGTAGTCATAGCGGCCACGTCTTAAATACTGCATGGTAGTATAATCTTCAAATCCCAGTTTCTTTGCCATATCAATTCGCTGTGCAATAAGCTTGTCATAAATAGCATCCAATTCCGGAGCAATTTTTGCATACAAATCTGCCCATGCTTCGAAGGCTTCTTTTCTGGTCTCTCTGTCTGTACTCTGCATGTATTTCAATAATTTGGAGAAATTACACTCTTCTCCTCTGAACATGGTTGTACATGATGCACTTGCCTTGGAATATTCCTGTGTTAATTTACTTTCTTCAATCATATTCGGAACGATGGCTTCACTGGATAACTTTAAGCCATATTCCATTTTCTTTACAAGAAGGTCTCCGAATTCTGCTCTGAAATCCTCCAAAAACGGAGACTCAAGAATTACTTTATCAGCTTCTTTCTCAATAATGCCAATCTTCGGCATACGCTGATGGATATATGTCATTTCTCCATCATAGAATTCATCCTTGGTATTCACAGTATTGCGGATGCTGGCAATGGTAATCATGGTGCCAACTTCTCCTTCTTTCTGTGCATGCTCCAAGTAAAGGTTTCTTAATTCTTCGTAGCTTTTTGCATTTTTCAGACCTTCAATATATTCTTTAACCATAATCTCTAACTGGTCAAAATCCGGTCTTTCGTACTGTAATTCTGCAAATTTCTGCATGGTGTTATCCCCCTTCTTAGTATTTAATATTATTCTGCAAAAATATCTTCCGGTTCCTGAACCTCAGGTTCCCCTTTCGCTTCACGGAAGAGAGCCATAAACTCTTTACCGGTAATGGTTTCTTTCTCGAATAAATATTCTGCAATCTTATCTAAAATTTCCCTGTTCTCTTTCAAATAATCCATTGCCTTCCGGTAACTGTTCTTTAAAAGAAGTTTCACTTCTTCATCAATCTGAGTTGCTGTCTGGTCACTGCAATTCATCACTGTACGTCCGTCTAAGTAGCGGTTCTCCACAGACTCAAGACTCATCAGCCCAAAACGTTCAGACATACCATACTGAGTAATCATGGCACGGGCAATATTTGTAGCCTGTTCAATGTCGTTAGAGGCTCCTGTTGTTACGGAATCAAATACCAATTCCTCTGCAGCACGACCTGCCATAAAGGTTACCAGACGGGCTGTTAACTCTGCTTCCGTCATAAGATACTTTTCTTCTTCCGGAGTGTGCATTACATAACCAAGCGAACCCTTTGTTCTTGGCACAATAGTAATCTTCTGAACCGGCTCTGTATCCTTCTGTAATGCAGTAACCAAAGCATGTCCTACTTCATGGTAAGCAACAATCTTCTTTTCCTGGGTACTCATAATGCGGTCTTTCTTTTCTTTACCTGCAATAACCACCTCAACAGACTCAAGCAAATCGGCCTGTGTAACATACTGTCTTCCACTCTTAACCGCATTAATTGCCGCCTCATTAATCATATTAGCAAGGTCAGAACCAACTGCTCCGCTGGTTGCCAATGCGATAGCTTCCAAATCTACGGATTCATCCATCAACACATCCTTGGAATGAACCTTTAACGTTTCAATACGGCCCCTTAAGTCCGGCTTGTCCACAATAATCCGACGGTCAAAACGGCCCGGTCTCAATAAGGCTTTGTCCAACACGTCAGGACGGTTAGTTGCCGCTAAAATCAAAATACCTTTGGAGGTATCAAATCCATCCATTTCTGCCAGTAACTGGTTTAAGGTCTGTTCTCTTTCGTCATTACCTCCGCCGTATCTGGAATCACGGCTCTTACCTATGGCATCAATTTCATCAATAAAAATGATACATGGTGCATGCTTATTTGCTTCTTCAAATAAGTCACGGACTCTTTTGGCACCCATTCCAACAAACATTTCTACAAAGTCAGAGCCTGCCAATGAAAAAAACGGTACCTTTGCTTCTCCTGCAACAGCCTTAGCCAATAATGTCTTACCTGTACCAGGAGGTCCTACCAAAAGTGCTCCCTTTGGAAGCTTTGCACCAATATCAGCGTATTTCTGAGGATTATGCAAAAAGTCTACTACCTCTTGTAAAGACTCTTTTGCTTCATCCTGTCCCGCAACATCCGCAAAGGTCACACCGGTGCTTTTTTCCACATAAACCTTCGTGTGATTTTTGCTCATTGCTCCCGGTCCTACGCTTCTCATAAACTTATTCACCAGCCATACCATCACTAAAACCGGAAGCACTATACTCAAAATAGTATAAACCCAGGCTCCCGTATCTTTCGGAATCTCTGACTGCAATTCTACTCCGTGCGTATTTAACAATTCTAAGAAATTATCATTTTCTACCCAACCTGTAACATATACAATTTTAGGCTCTTCGCCCTCTTCTGTTTTCGGATAAATATTAATCTGTTTTGAATCTAAATACACCGATCCTACAGTCCCGTCTTCAACCATTTGAACAAATTCCGAATAGCTGATTTCTTCTGTTTTCTGTACGATAAACCGATTATAAATCATGGTTGCAAAAAACAAACATCCTAAGCCCATAATCATAAAAGTCAAAAGGGAAGAACCGCCTTTTTTCTTTCCGTTATTATTTCCATCACCCTGATTTTGACCGTTTTGATTCAAGGGATTGTTGTTATTTTGTGTTTCCTTGTTACTCATAAATTCCTCCTATAATCTCTGCCCACCCAGAGTTACTTCTATTATATGTTTTCATACCCTTAAAATCAATTGTTTCTTCCTGAACTTTTTCTGTAAGTTCTTAAATTTTTATAAACATTTTTCCCGAGAAAAAATAAATATTTTCTCCTTAGCCATAAAAAGAAAGGCCCTTATCTATAGGTTTATTTTCCCATGGATAAAAGCCTTATTTCTATGCTTCATAGTTCTTCATTATATTTTTCAAATGTTCCTGATATTGTTTCCGTACCGGCTCCGGAGAAAGAATCTCAACTCCATCCCCCATACCTGTCAGCCAGCCGAAAAACTGATTACTTACTTCTACCGTAATTCTCACTTCTACCTGATGCTCCGATATAGGTCGTACCATTATGTCTGTACCAAATCGGTCTAAAATGACACCAATGTAAAAATTGTCCACCCGCAAGGCTACAGTTTCCTCTTCTCCTGAAAACATTGCAAATACTTTCTTGGAATACGCAGAAGGATCAAATTGGGCCAATGCTTCTTTGCCTTCTCTATGAATATCTTCCACTGCAATATGGAACATTTTGTCGACACGGTAATTTTTCATAATTCCGTCTTTTTCTTCGTAGGCCATAAGATAATAATTTTCGCTGTCCCACAAAAGTGCGCATGGATTTACCACATAACGTTTTCCTTCCCGCTTAGCCACAAGTTCTTTTTTTCCGTTCCACTCACAGTATTGGAAACTGATTTTTTTATCCTCATTAATTGCGTGATGAATGGCATCTACATTGTAGTAGATGGTCTCATTACCGGTTTTTGGTCTGGCAGAAACCAACAGATTTCTTTGCAACTGTCGCGCTTGATGATTACTTACCAATCCTTCCAGTTTACGAATCATCTCTCTGGATTTCTTTGGGGTTAAAAAGCGTGCTGCCTGAACAATATCTACCAACATTTTTACTTCCGGAAGTTCAAACTCACGGCTGGCAATGTAGTAGCCCTTTGGATGTTTGGTCTGTTTAACCACATCTATACCCATATCTTCCAAGGTTTGAATGTCCTGATAGATACTTTTTCGTTCTGCCTTAATATCTAATTTTTCCAGTTCTTCAATTAACTCTGCTGTTGTGATGCTATGCTCTTCATCGGTTTTTGCATATAAAATATCTTTAATTGCCAACAGCTTCATTTTTTGTCTTTCTGACTTTGGCATACGCTCCTACCTTTCTTCCGGACGACGGTCCTGATGTACCGGAAATTTCTCCCGCTGAATCTCTACATCGTCTTCCATATCTACAACAATCATTGTCTCTTCATTTTCCACCATAGCAACCACTTCACCTTTTGGGTTAATAAAGCAGGAGGCTCCGGAGTATTCAATTTCTCCTACCATACCTACACAGTTAATGGCAGCTATATAAACCTGATTTTCAATAGCACGGGCCTGCAACAAGGTCTTCCATTGTTCAATCCTTTTCTTTGGCCAGTTTGCCGGAACAAGAATTAAATGTGCTTTCTCAGATGCCTTCCAGAAACTCATAGGAAAACGCAAATCATAACAAATAAATGCAGTAAGCGGAATTCCTTCCACTTCAACCACCTCATAACCATCTCCCGCCTGATAATATTTATCCTCGCCGGAATATGAAAATGGATGCATTTTCACATAATCCAACAGAACTTCGCCCTTTCGGCTCACGATAGTATAGTGATTTTTTCCTTTTGTTCCACACTGTTCCACCCAGCCGCCGCCAATGTTCATACTGTATTTTTTGGCAGCTTCTGTCAAAAAGTTTACCGTACTATCCTCATCTTCCTGTAACTCTCCTGTAGCAGACACATTCATGGAAAAACCGGTAAAGCTCATCTCCGGAAAAAGAAGCAAATCCACACCTTTTTCTACAGCCTCTTCCATTTTTTCTATGGCTTTTTTTCTATTAGAAATCTTGTCTTCCCACAGTATATTGCTTTGTACTAATCCAAGTTTCATAAATCCTCCGGTGAACATTTTTTATTCATCAAACTCCACTGTAACAAAAAAACCTTTTTCTGTTTCTTTAATATCCGTCACTTTGCCTTCAGTGGATTTCAAACGCTCACTAAAGGTATAATTCGCGGACATTGCATAGGCATTTCCCAAGGTGTAATAGTAGGATCTTGGCAATTTTCCTTCGGTTACCGGTAAAACATCTCCTACTTGGCACAGTCCCTGACGTTCCATTTTAAATTCCATTTGTCTCATGCCTGCACCTCCAAAACAACCCAATGCTGAGTAACGCTTCCTTTTCCTAAAACCTGCAATGACACTTTTTCGGAGGAAGCAGATAAATGTAACGTATCTTCACTGTTAACGAATACCTCTTCTCCATTTATAAACCCTGTCCACTCTCCCACAGAATAAACAAACACCTGTGTATTCATGGGTATCTCCAAGGAGAATCCACCACCGGAAAAAGTTTCCATTACGCCTTCGCGGCCTTTTAACATCAAATTAAAGTCCTTGGCTCTTCCCACAGAATGTGTTGGCACATCGCCTGAAAATTCAACCACTTCATAGGGTTTTAGATTTACCTTTCGCTCCTCAGTTTCCCTAAAGGTTAAATCCATTTCCCCTTTAAGAATCGTTAGATATCGTTTCACATTGGCAAGGGGAGTAAAATCCGACTCTTCCAAATCCACAGTAGCGGAACTGATTCGAAAATCAAATCGACGTTCTGCATAATTTCCATTCTGTGGAGCCAAATAAATCTCCGTGGTGGTACCTCCGCTCCAATTACTAACCTTATATTGTTCTTTTTTTATTACTTCAAACATCTTGTTCCTCCGGTACTATTATTTCATCCACTGTTTGAGGGAACCTTTGCCCTCTGCACATTTCAAATGGCACATAGCCCCATTCACCATAGTCCACATCGGTTTTACGTGCCCTACATCCGCTTCGGTTACCAGTGGCATTTCCTTTCCGAACACACGCAAAAAGGCATCTTCATAAGACATATCCATCACCGTACCCGGGAAACAGACACGTCCTACTATAATGGCCTTGGTCGTTTCGAACCATCCTGCTTCACGCATACTCCACAAGGTATGAGCCACATCTTCTGCCTTCATTGCAAAAATATCAAAATACCATACGATTCCATCTTCTTTGTATCGCTCCACAAATCCTTTAACATCTTCGTAAGGTGTTCCTTTTAAAAACTGCAGAATATCCAAGCAACCGCCTAATACACGTCCGGTCACATCAATATCGCCGTTTGGTAATTTGTATTCCACTTTAGAATTTAAGTCATATCCATCTACGCCTTCGCCCCAGCCCTGCTGATATTTTTCATAGGAAATCTGATTTACAAAATTGCCTTTCATGTATTCTATCGTGGTTTCTAAAGACGGATGCAGTGTTGTCATATCAAATCCGCCTGCATTCGGACCGTAAATGGTGGCAATGTCTAATTTCGTAGTAAGTGGAAAGAGGACTCCGGTATTATCCGAATAGCCCTGTACCCATTTCGGTTCTTTCTCTAATTGTTCCCACTCTAAGTATGGCAACATTTCTTCTAAGAAATCTCCTCCTGAAGCAGATAGGATAAATCCCACGTTTTTATCCTTCCACAATGTCATAAATTCTTTTGCCCTAACTTCTGCAGAACTACTCGGGCATTCTAACCTACGGACATTGTCTGTTTCAACTATTTCAAAGCCTGCTTTTTTTAACTGCTTCAAGGACTTGTCAAAGCCTTCGATGTCATCACCTACTCCACTACTGGGAGCTGTAATTCCTAACGTTTTCCCGCCTTCTATTATTTTAGGATATATCATCGTTTTTACTTCCTTTTTATACCTTTTCGGCAAGATTTTTAATGTTTCAAATCTCCCTAATTTAGCTGATTTTCATCTTAACAACCAAAGCTTTTGCTCCGGTAAGATTATCATCCTTGGAGTAACCGATGAAGCCATCTCCCAAGATGTCAAAAATATTTCCGCTGATATTCAATTCCGGTAACTTACCGATAAGCTTTTCTCCGTCAGTTAAATATGCCAACTGAACAGGAGAAGCAAAATCTCCTGTAGAAGTAAAGTCTCCTCCACTTGCAATATCAATCAAGATACCTAATTTACCCCCAAGCAATTCCTTTAACGTCTTATCGGAGGTTTTAAACTGCAACAATTCCATGGATGTAATTGTTGGGATATCATCGTATTCTCCGCTTGCGGAGCCGGTTTCTTCGAAACCATATTTCTGCGCAACTCTCTTATCTGCAAACGGTTTCTTGAATACACCATTTTCCACGAAAACACATGGTTCTTCACTAAATTTACCTTCTGCGTCAAAGAAAGACTGTCCATAGAACATTGGGTCTCTATCAATGCTGGTATATAAAGTTACTTTATCAGAAAATACTTTCTGTCCTTCTTTTCCCGCCAGTAAGGAAGTCTTTGTTCCTATTCTTTCACCGCTTAAGTCGCTTTCTAACTGCTGACCGATTAAAAATGGATTGATAATAACCGGAAGTTCTTCCGTCGGCAGTTCCACTTTGTTACGGAATGCCTGCAAGTAACCTTCTGCGATGCGGATTAACTTTTCTTTTTCAAATGTTCTGCCACTTACCTCTACTTGAAGGTCCATGATATTTGCCAGATTGTTGTCCTTGATGATAAAAGCAATACTGTATACTCTATCTTTAGAACATAATTTCAATCCCTCTTCATTTTCCATAGATGTATCTGTTTCTGTGTCAAATACATATCCGTCAAAAGAAAAATCACTATAATTTTTGTTTAAATAATCCAGGATTTCCTCAACCTGTTTTAATAATTCCTTTGTTTCAACTGCTTCCTTACGATAGTCAATAGTCTTTTCCTTATTCTTTTCCGGTTCAAAAGGATAAGAAACCTTTAATCCCAGATTCTTTTCTGCTTCTGCCCATGTTTCATCTGTTGCTTCGCCTAAAGTGCCTGCAACACCCATAAAACCATCCTTATATATACGGCATCCTGTTTTCGTAATATCTTTCTGGCGCACTGAGTATACTTTTCCCTCTACAACTCTTAAAGTGCTCTCATTTTTTCTCTGTCTATATATTTCTCTCATAACCGGCCTCCTACTGAACATTTAGTTTACGAACTCTGGTATATGGGCCGCCCATTGCTACCGGAAGACCCATTTGTTCCATTTTACCGCAGCTTCCTGCATCCGTCTGCAAGTCTTTACTTACAGCATCAATTAAATATAAGGTTTCCATAACATTTCCGGTTACTACAGATACTCTGACAGGCTCTGCAATCTTTCCGTTACGAATCATGTAAGATTTGGACGGAGCAATGGTAAAGCTGGACATACCGGAACCATGTTTCCAGTCATGAATATAAATTCCCAATTCAATATCCGCAAAAAGTTCTTCTTTGGTAAGTGTTCCCGGTTCTACCATTGTATTGGTCATACGTACCACCGGCTCGTATTCAAAGTTAAGGGCTCTGGCATTTCCGGTTAATTCTTCTCCGATACAAGCTGCCGTAAGTGCACTATGCAATCTTCCTTCCAGCACACCGTTCTTTACAAGATAAGTCTTTTTTGCCTTACAACCTTCATCGTCATACGGAGTATATCCATGCACTTTCATAGTGCCGTCATCCGTAATAGATAAAATATCAGAGCCCACCTTTTTGCCGATTTCCCATTCCTTCCTCATAGTTTCGTCATTTAACATAAAGTCTGATTCGCTCTTATGACCAAAGCTTTCATGGGCAAATACACCTGTTACACTCGGAGACATTACACACACATAATCTCCCGGTTCTACCGGAACAGCTTTTTGTGCAAATTCCAAATTGGCGGCAATATGTTCTTTCACCCATTCATCATACTGTGCAATTTCTTCAAAGTTCTTTGCGTTAAAATGCTCATGAAAATGGTTCGGAATCTCTTGATCCACGATGTTAAGTAAAAAAATAACTCTTGCATACTGGTCATCAAATTCTACATCTGCCCCTAAGCTTGACATAAAATGCTTATGTGTATAGCAATCTAAATAGATACTGTCTGCGGACTGAATTCTTTCATCTACCTTGGTCAATTCATCATAACGTGTTATTAATGTTACCTTTTCTTCATTCGGTACGGATGCAAAAGATTGATCTTTATAAAGGATTACTTTGTCCACATTTACTTCTAGTTTTGCAATCTCCGGACATTCATTTACTTTTTCATTTGGTGTTGCCATCTGTGCCAATTCATCAATAGCTTTCTGCACATTCTTCACATCAGAAGTAGCCTTGTAATACCAACGAATGCCATCATAAATACGAATCATGGCCCCCACTTCTTTTTGCGTTTTGTTTTTCTGCAATTCATGATTGGATAATACTATGTTTGTATTTGTCACATCTTCAATTCTTACATCTGTGTACAGATTTTTTGGAAACTGATACATTGTTTCTTCCTCCTTATAACTTTTTCATATATATGCAACTACATTTGTTTTCTTACAATCTTATATTCGTCTCCGCCCTGATAATAAGGACAGCATTTATAACTGGTGGTCATAAACCTTGCCAATTCATCTTCATCTAAATATACCTGACATTCATATTCTTCATATTCTTCATCATATGCAAAAAACATACAGTTTTCACATTCCGGATAAGCGCCCATAACGAACCTCCTTTACGTTCCGCTCTCTTATGCAGCATTTTTCTTTTTTTCCAGCGAGTTATTCACCCAGTCTGTCTTTATATAATAAATAAAGAAGATTATTGTACTTGTGGCCCACGTAATCGGATAGCTGTAAAATACCATACGGATATCGTTGGCGATATAATTGATGGATAATGTAATCCAAAGCACACGCTCTACACACCAACAGGAAATCATTACAATCATCGGAATCTTCGTAAGTCCTGCTCCTCGCAATGTACCTGCCATGGCATGAGACAAGCCCAGGAACATATATAACGGTGCAATGCTTCTTGCCATCTGAACACCGTATTTGATCACTTCCGGATTATCATTAAACAGACGCAACACCGGTTCACAGAACACATATAACAGCAATCCGATAACTTCGATTGTAATTGCCGCTACCAAAATACCAAATCTTGCACCTTTTTTCATTCGTTCCGGCTTCTGTGCTCCCATGTTCTGACCTATAAAGGTAGTTAGCGCCATAGAGAAGCTTAATGCCGGCATTACCGCAAAACCGTCAATCTTTACCCATGCCGCACAACCAGCCATGGCATTCGCCTCAAATGCATTGATATTTGCCTGAACGATCACGTTAGAAAAGGCAATAACAGAGTTCTGGATACCGCCCGGAATACCAATCTTTACAATCAGCCCCATTTCCCGTTTATCAATACACAATTCCTTTAATCTCAGCCGATATTCTTCCTTGGAAAGCATCAAGGTTCCATAGGTTAGAATCGTGCTTAAAAACTGGGAAATGATGGTTGCCAAGGCTGCACCCTCCACACCCATTTTAAAGGTCACTACGAAAAGTAAATCCAATACTACATTGGTAATGGATGAAAAAATCAAATAATACAACGGACGTTTGGAATCTCCTACCGCACGGAAAATACTGCTACCCGCGTTATATAAGGTAGAAAACAATACTCCCGCAAAAATAATTCTCAAATATGCGGTGGACTCTTCCACAACTTCTGCCGGAGTATCAATCCAAAGAACAATCTGCGGTGATAACAAAACACCCACCACCGTAAGGATGACGCCACTTAAGATTGCCAGCACCGTTGCTGTATGTATGCTTCTTCGTAAGCGATAAGTGTCTCTTGCGCCATAATGGTTTGCAATAGTAACGCTGGCGCCCATGGTAATACCCATTAACAAGCTGGTAATCAGATGAACCACTGATCCCGCTGAGCCTACTGCCGCCAAAGCATTTTCTCCTACATACCGTCCTACAATCATCGCATCCACGGTATTATATAACTGCTGGAATACATTTCCAAATAACAGCGGAAGGGCAAAAAATATAAGTTGCTTGCCAATCGGCCCCTCCGTCATAAGTTGTCCTTTATTATTCCCTGTTTGTTGTGCCATTTTTTGCCTCCTGAAATATGTCCTAATTTTATTTTAACGATTGTTGAGGAAAAGTACAAGGGAGGATTTGCAAGTGGTAAGTATTTCGTACTGTCAGGTGATATTCCCACCCTATAATGCAAACGAATTCTATATTGAGTTGACACATAAAAACAGCGTATTTTCAATACTTTGAGACGTTTTTTAACTTGAAGTTTGAATAATTTTTGTATATTATGTCGAATAGAAATATTTAAAGTCTTTGCTATAATTATACTTGGTGCTACCCTAGTTCGGTAGGACGGTTTGCCTTCAATCGAAAGACTGAACTTTCGTTAACATAGAAACCTATTAAGGAATATGTGATTTGGAGGAATTTGCTGATGATTACATTAGAATCACTATATTATGTGATTGCAATTTGTGCAATTTTGTGCGGTGCAGCATATAAGATAGGATACGAAAATGGAAAAAATGCAAAAAAATAACTGTCCCGTTCCGACAGTTATTTAAAATAAAATAAACTTTATTCGGGCAACCGTTCTATCGGTAGCACCTTTTTCTTGAACTAAGATTAGCATAGAACTCTACAAAAGTCAAGATATAAAAGCCCTTTGAAAGGAGACCTATATGACCTACAAAATCGGCATCTGCGATGACATCCTGGTATTTGACCAAGGAAATGTCATCGAACACGGAACCCACGAAAAATTGGTTGCCGACACTAATAGTAAGTACTTTACGCTGTGGAATGCACAGGCACAGTATTATGCATAGATAATATAAACAAAAAACACGCTTTGCGAGTTTTTTGTTTATCATGAATAAATAAGGTTCAAAAGCTTGTTCGTTAAATTTGCTTTTGAACCTTTTAAATTGTTATAATTAATTGCAACTGACGTATTCATTTACACATCGTTTCTTTCTTCAATGCCTGCTATGTTATCCGCCGCAGATAGTATTTGCATCTGATAATCTGCAATGTCTTTTAAGATTCGAAATCTTTCTTCTTTTGTTTTTCCTTCTCGAATCATCTGCGCATTATGCGTTTCAAGATTTGAAAGAACTGTAAGCTCATTGATAGTAGCATAGTCCCTTACATTACTACTTTTCGCAAGCTCCGGATTGCTATCTCTCCAAGCCCTTGCTGTAAAACCAAATAACGCAACATTTAGCACATCCCCTTCCTCTGCATAAGGTAACCATTGTAAATTTTCCCTATAATCGCACTTAGGAATAATATAATTTTTAATTGCATCTGTCTGAATTAAATAGTTATTCTTGGACAAAAAAACGTTTCGCATCCCACTCTAACTTCTGAAGATTGTTTTCTTCTTCCTTCAAACGCTGAAATTCTTTAATCAAATATAGTTTAAAAACAGGACTGATAGCAGATGCAAATTCAAAAGCTATATCCTTATGTGCATAAGTGCCTCCATAACGTCCTTTTTTGACAAATATTCCGATAGCATTTGTCTTCTCAATCCATTCACTTGCACTTAATACAAATGTATGCAAACCTGATTGTTGTCTAAAGTGGTCGAATTCGACCACTTTAAACATACTATTGTATATTTGTTCCCATGCCCCTAAAAATTCTAAAGTATTTCTGTTACGCATCCAGTTTTTAATAACATCTGCAGCTCTGGAATCATCTGATTTCGCAGCAGCAATATCCGTAATACAAATATAATCATCTATATCTTCTTTTGAAATCGTAATTGGCAAGCTTTGTACCGTTATAATTTTATTTTTCTTCATCCATATCCCCCATTAATTCAATTTGATTTTCGTGCAAAAATTGTTCCATCCGAATATAGTAAGAAAGTAAACGCAAAACATAATCCGGCATCTGTCTCCTTCCTGCTTCCCACTCTTCCAGTGTGCGTAGCGGTATACCGATGTAGCGTGAAAATTCCGTTCTATTCATGCCCAAATCTTTTCTTATCTCCTTCAATCGATTAATCTGATTTTCTAATTGTTCTCTCTTTTCCATATCCGCTCACCCTCCACTCATTGTGTGGTTATTATAACACATTAAAATTTATATATCAATATAAACACTCCATACAATTCAATATATTCTGCCAAATAATCAATTCCTATTGTTTAGACCAAAGAGTACTATCATATAAAATAAGGTCCAAAAGCTTGTTCATTAGAATTTGCTTTTGAACCTTTTTCTATAATTCTGCCATTGCTTTCCTGCATATTGCATTATTTCGGGTAATTCTCCACCCCAAAATAATAATTGCTCCAAGAATCAGCAATCCCATCAACACCACAATTACCGGCATAGACTTCACAATTGCGATTCCTAAAAGAGCACCGAACAAGAGTAATGCCCATATACCCACACTAATCAAGCGCCAATTAGCAAAAATCATCTCTCTTTTCAGGATATCCGGACTCGGCACACACCGCACCTCTACATCCCGAATGCCTTCACCTATGATTTCTACCGTTGGTTTTCCATATCCGTACCCCGGTTTAATATTGAATTCACAATCTGTGCTATGCTCAACCTTAAATTCTCCACTAATTCTGTAAGGAATTATCCCATTACTCCAATCTTCCCCTAAGTCTGATGCCACTATCCGAAGTGGAGCAACAAAAAAGCTTCCAAGCATAATTAGTATACGTTCCCGTCTTCTTAATAACTGTGGTTGCAAAACCTGTATTACAGAGTTTTCCTCAACTTCCCAGTTTTCGATAGGACTAATTGGTGTTAATTCCTTTTTTACGGAGTCCAACTCACATTGAAACTCACCTATTTCCGTTTTAATGTTTATATTTATCATTTTTATTCTACACACATGGGAATGTTGCTCCATATTTTTCCAGGATTTTATATAAAATCTGTTGTTCTTCTTCCGTAAGTTTAATGTATCTATGCGCTTCCTGCCAATATATGATCGGACAAGTATCGTTCGCTATACAAAACGTTATGGAATCGTCCAGTTTGATAGCTATATCCTCTGAAAACCCACAAGACGGGTTGTCTCGATAGAATCTCTTCCCATTAAAAATAAATTTAAGTTCCTGTAATTCCTCTTCTGTCAGTTTTTCGGAAATATCCTTTTCTCCATACACATATGTAACTTCCGCTTCACTGACAGACGTAATATTAATCTTATTGCTGTCCAACAAAAAAATAAGTCCTAAAGCTCCAAGAATTATTGCTGAAATTATATATATACGTTTTCTCTTCACGATACTCTTCTCCTTACTTTTCTCTCCAATCATAACTATCATTATGAATATCTAACACCACACCATTAATATCCACAGTATTCTCATCAATCCATGTAACTTCCGCATCTTCCTCTTTGTACTGCCAGTAAATATTTCTGCTTTCTCCGGTTTCTACCTCAACAACAGCACAGCGAATAGAAAAATCAGTAGTTGCATTTCCCGAACATAAAAACACATCAATTCGATACGCTCCTGTTTCAGAGTACTCAGAATATAACAATTCGCCCTCCGGCAACTTTTCCATATTATAGGTGTTGCATGACGACAACAATATTAAATTGAACATTAATAGGCATGTGCAAATAATCCTACGCATAAAATTTTACCTCCCAGCTACTTTTTCAACATTCAAAATTAATATGAATACAAATTCCTTTTCAAACCTAAAAGCACAGTCTGATCTGCCCTTAATTTGAACTTCAAAACATTATCCAAAGTACTTCCGCCTATTTGGCCTGATACATATAAATTTCTAGCATCCTTAAAATAAAAGTTTAAATATGCGTCACTTTCACAATCATTAATTTCAACTTCTCCGCTTAAAGAATTAATCATATCTTCAATCCTGTTGATGTACTTCTTCACCACATCTTCTGCTATGCAAAAATTATCTATTCCGGAAAATCCACTAGTTGAAATGGCCACTTTATAGGTAACATAACCGCCTATGCAGTATAGCGCTTCAAGATAAATCATGTCAGAACCATCTTCATAAATTTTATTTATATCCATAATATCCCCCTTTATCTGCTGTTCAGATAGTAGAATCTTGTCTAATTTGGACTCTGTTATGTGCCCAGAAAAAATTTAACTTTCCTTGGTACAGTTGCACTCCGCATTAACATTATTTCACTTCAAACGAGAAACAATAAAAGGAAAACATCTCCTCTTCACCATCTTCTACATAATAATGGATATTTTCTAATTGTCTATCCTTTAAATCTCTTATCACTAAAACTGGTGCTAACATCCCGTCTAAGTTTTTAACGTTTAAATTTCTAACCCCATTAAACTTAAGAGTTAATTTGTCTTCCATGACATAATTGGGAAAATCGCAAAATTCTAAAATCAGGTTATAATCCTGACACTCTTCTCCTTCAATTACTCTCTCCAATTTTAAATTACATAGATATGGGTACTTCTGTAATCTCTCATACATTCCTTGAATTATTTCCATAGCATTAATTTACCTCCATATGTCAGTATTCTGAGGTTTAATTATTTCTTCATTCATTATTTTGACTGCAGAGTCGGGATATGCAATATCATTATAAGGAATTCTCGCCACTTCCAAATCATTGTTGTAAAAGATTAGAGTATAATTATTTCTCAGTTCTGAAATCTTCGCATATACGATGTTGCTTTTACGAATAAACTTATCAATTCTCTTATCCCTGAGAAATGAATTGATTATACCTTTAAATTCTATATCAACTCTATCATACTCTGCTGGAAATCCCATTTTCATACTTTCAAGTTTGAGCAGATTAATGTAATATTGCCCCTTATAATAATACATATTTTTATCAAGTACACCTTGCTCACATTTCTGTGCAATATAATGAGCATCACTATAAACTGAATCTTTGTACCCAAAACTTTTTAATGTATTTGACATCTTAAATGGTTCAATTCCACACCACCAACTTCTACACCCAAAATCCCACTCTATAGTTGGCACATCATTTTCATAGACTGTAAAGCCTATTCCATGTCGAAAATACTTTCTTCCTTCAATAATAAACTCATATCTATGACTTCTAGACAAATAATCATATAAATGAAATTTACTTAGAATTATAGTATTATTCTCCTTCTCTATATAATCCATTAATGAATGACAAGCCTCTTCGACAACACTTATATATGTATTAATCGCCTCTAAAAATTCTTTATCCATATTTTACCTTTATTCACAAAATCCCAGTTCCGTCAAAATTTCTTCCAACGTTCTTATTATGGAACCATCTATTAACATTTTTCACACTTTACTTCTTCATTTATAAAGTACTCAACTCTCTCTATTCCAATGGTTGACATATCAAGTTTTGAAGAATCGGCTGTAATTATTTCTAATTCATCTATAAATCCATTAACAACATGCAACAAAAAAACAATAGGTGCAGAGTTTTTTCGAAATGCTCTCATTTCAATAGGTACTCTTACCGCATATGGATATTGCGTCTTTTCTGCTGTTTTAAATTTAAAAGAAACAAAATCATATCCCTGTTCTAAATTGACCTTTGCCTTGCAGATTTGTTTCACCAAAATCTGCTTCCCCTTAAATTCCATCTCTAGCATTTTTTTTATCCAATATTGCTCTTCCTTGTATAGATTTCTATGCATTTTTACCTCCACTGGTTGACAACCAGATAATAAGTGCCAACATTAGTTATCACATCACTCACTCCATATGATGTAAATTCAATTGTAATTCCATCTATTAGAATCTGTCCTTTATAAAAATCTCCTTTACTTAAATTCAACTTGACAACTTCTTTCGCCAAAGACTGATTTACCTTATTTACATTCAATCCAGTCCCCTTCAAATGTCTTCCACCATGTCCAAAAGTTACTGTCAAGAATCGTCCTGACATCCCCTTGGGCATTATAATAGGAAATAGGAATCAAAAGAAAAACCAAATGTACCACCGCTAGAATTAATTTTCTGATTTGCTACACACTCACTCTAACCCTACCCATTATTTTGTCCATTATTAGAAAATATATTATTTTCCTTAAATAGCTGAATAATTACCGGACTTTTGTAACTTTCAACAGCTTTATAAAAGGCCTCGTTTTTTTCCTCGCCCTCAAACAAAACCTTTAGAATTTTCTCTGAGGTTCCATCCTGGCAAGAACACTTCTTATACTGTTTAAACCAATTTTCCGCTTCCTCCGATTTATTTTCCGCCAAATAATATAATGCCAACACAAATGCTTTTAGTTCAAATTCCTCTTGCCGCATTATACTATCCATGAAGCCAAGAAATTCTCCTACATGATTTTCACAAAATGAAATTGATGCCAAGACCCAACTCAAATTATTGTACATAAAAAGCATTTGTTTACTGAACAATCCTCGCGAAAAAATTTTACACATCCTTCTAATCTTATGCACCTTTATTTTTGCCTCATGCAACTCTAAAGATTCAAGTTTTCTGCATATATCATTATGTAAAAGTAAAATGACGAATTGAATAATAATACGAAGCAATATTAGTACTAAAAAGCTATAAATGACTATTTTTACGACTATATCCCCATCACTCATATCTGCATATTGTTCAAAAATCACATTACTGCCATTAATCTTAAGCCAATATTGTTCATCACAGTCAGAAAGATACGCGTAGTATGAATTACTTTCTTCCAAATAAATGAATGTCGAATCACAAGCGTCAAGCACATTTGCCGGTTTCTCATTCAAAATATCTATGCTCACATAATAGTCATTCGTATCCTCATACTGATATATTTCAACAATATATTCATTTGTCAACGAATATCCAATATGTTCCACATCATTATTATCTTCCAATTTCCACCCATCCGTCGTTTTTGGAATAAGAACTGTTCCTTTATCTCCAATCACTAAATCGCTAGCTTCTCCTTGTACAACAAGATTCACTTTTCTTCTATTTCCAAACCTATCTTTATATTGGTATGCCTCTTCCGCAGAATCAAATGAAAAAAGATAATTTTCAACTCGTACATCAGATAAAATCACTGTCAAAATCAACAAAATATAGGCAGAATATACATATATTATTCGTTTATCCTGCAACTGACTTTGTCTAACAATCAGATAAATAATTCCAAGAATTGCTATTAAACTTAAAATTCGAACTAAATAATACATTCCATATTGCTCCTTGCGTTTCAATATTATTTCTTAACATAACGGTTCTCCAACGACATTTTTCCTATTCTTTTTACTGATACTTTACCGGTACAGTTGAACAATCTCTGTTTAGTTCAATTACCGGGCACAATGCAATTGCAATTAATCCCCATCCAACAAAAATTTCCAAATCGTATGATGTCCCTCTACAATCAATGCCTACTACAAAACCAATTCCATCTATTCCAAAACTATCTGCTTTGTGAAGCCATGGTGTAATTTGTTCTTCATAAATAAGATTTCCATTTGTATCGATACCTACATTTGCTCCGAAAATATTTATTGCATTAACTCCCACACCAGATTTATCAACATCGAATCCCACATCAGAGTAACTATAAAAAATTCCAAAATCCACATCTTGCGTCGTTGTCGTTGTCGATAAAATAATCTTACTCGTTATACTATTACCAACCTCTAATATTTGGCGATACACATGTCCCATCGTTACATGATTAAACATTTCAACAGTAGAGCCATCCTCTTTCATATAATTTACTTCATCGTTACTTGCTGTAGTATAACCACTCAACCATTTTGCTCGACATCCGTTTGAATCTGCCATGTTCACAGGATTATTCAAGCAGTATACAAACATATTATAACCTAGAATGCCCTGTCCCGTGCTGACATATCCATCCGCATTTATAAATCTTCCCGTCTCCGGATCATAGTATCTGCTGTTCAGGTAATAAAATCCTGTCTCCTCATCGTAGATGTATCCTCTGTAGCGGAACGGATTTAACTTTCCCAGTGTCGCGGCAAGTGTTCCTGTTGTGCCTAAAGGTTGGCCCCAACTATCATAATCATACAATACCACCACTTCAAAGTTACTGTCAAGAATCGCCCTGACATCCCCTTGGGCATTATAAAT
>JAZQXN010000037.1:0-3681 GCA_045632875.1 Lachnospiraceae bacterium | reverse complement strand
GGAATGGCTGACTGTTTGTCGAACGGATGTGATAACCCTATTGGAATTACGTCAGGCCAGTTGCTTCCCTCATTATATAAAAATAAGTGCAGATGTTTCATCAACATCTACACTTATATAGTACGAAATTGGAATTTGTTGGTCATTCATTTTCCGTACGAATGGTAAACACATTAGGAAGATTGAAAATATCCTTTTTTAAGAACAATGGATAAAAATATTCATCCTTTAATCTGTCAAATTCCAACCATTCGAAAGTATGTGTACGATGCCCTTCGTTTGATGTAAATTGTTTACCTCTTGCCAACAAATCTGTATCTGCTATATCCATTAAAAAGTAAATACAAAGTTCGTGATAATGGAGATTATCAACATCTTCTGTAAAAAATGCTTGATTTAACCAAAGAGGACGGACAATCTTAGGTGTAACCCCCAATTCTTCTTGAACCTCTCTAATAACTGCATTTTCTGCAGTTTCACCAATTGCAACTCTCCCACCAGGCAGATAGTAATATGGCGACCTATCATCATGCATTGCTAAGATTTTTCCGTCAGAAATAATCATAGCACAAACTCTGTAATTAAATTTGTCATTTCCCGATGTAAAAGATATATCCATTTTTCTCACACCTCCATCAATTATTATTTATCTGTTCGACCTATTAGAATTTTTCACTCTATGCATTTCAGAATATCCTTTTGCTTTATAAGTAGCAACTGCCCTTTCCATTGCTTTCTCCGGGTCTGCAATTTCATCCAATCTTTCCTTTCCAACCATTGCGAGCCACTGTTTAAATGGCTCCGCTTTTTTTGAAGGAATAGATTGAATAATTCGGAGAAGTTGTTGTATATTTGCTACGTCTGTCAATCTCCTTTTCCCGTCAGCCGCTTTTAATTTCAACCGGTTACAATTTGTAACCAGTTCGTTTCCCTCTTTTATCATTCGATGCTTTGTTACTTTCCAATAATTACGTGCAGTCTCATAATCATTGCTTTCGGTTAATGCCCCCACTACATCCACAATCGAAAAATACCACTCTTCATTCTCTGCGTCCCATACGGTTCTAATTTCTTGGTTTTCAAATACTTGTAATCCTTCCTTAGTTATCTCCTTCATTTTCATTCCTCTCCTCCCTGCTTACTAACTTTTCGTAAAGAAGCATGTACTCTAACAACCTTGGAACATACTTAGGTGGAGTACGTCGTCCGGCCTCCCAGTCCTCTAATGTACGAATCGGGATATCTGTGTACTCCGAAAATTCTTTTCTATTCATTCCTTTACTTTCTCTAAGTTCTTTTATCTTTAATGCTATATCCATATACACTCACCAACCTAACGTTTGATATATTCTATAATAACACAAAACCACGCATTTCGCAATGCGTGGTTACATAAATTTGTTTGGTTTTAGAATAAGCATTCTACCTCAATTACACTTCCGGTTTTATTGTCTTTCTCAACTCTTCAAACACTGCCATATTTGTCCTATCAAATGTCACCGGCGTCACAGAAATATATCCGGACAAATTTGCATAGATATCAATACTTTTGTCGCCTGATTCTCCCGGAACTTCTTTGTAGGTTGGTAAATACATATCATTGCCCTGCGGCAAAAACTCATCAACGAAAAAACGCTCTCCTATACGGGTAATCCGGATGCCTTTATGGTTCGCCGGAATGTTTACATTATATAAGCTATTCTTCTTCATTAAATCATGACGGACAAAAAAATCTTTAATCTCATCCAATGCAGCTACAGCTTCGTCAAATCTACCCGGTTCTGTAGAAAGCGCTATCGCCGGAAGTCCTAAAGTTGCCGCTTCGAACACCGCTCCCAAAGTGCCGGAGTATAGCACATTGGTACCAAGGTTAAATCCTCGATTAATACCGGAAATTACCAAATCAAAGGTATCCTTCATACCTTCTACTGCAAAACGGACACAATCTGCCGGAGAAGAATCCACCGTATATACTTTGATATCCGGTTCCTCAAAAGAAACCTCTTTTACTTCAAATGCTTTTCGTATTTCAATACAGTGACTTTTCGCACTCTGCTCATATTTAGGAACAACAACAGTTACCTCACCAAATTGTTTTGCCCACTTAGCCAAAGGCTCTAAAACCTCGGAAGATATACTGTCGTCGTTAGTAATTAATATTTTCATTGTTTTACATTGCTCCTTTACTTATATTTTTATAAGACCACTCTTGAAAAAAGTCTTCCATCTACTTTATTAATATGGCTCTGCACGGTGCTCCGTCTGCACCGGAAAGATTTAACGGTGCCGCGTTTAAAAAGTAAACACCCTCAGACACCTCTGCCAAACGAATTCCTTCAAGTAAGATAACATTAGCACCCAAAAGCACAAGATGCACTGCCATTGGCGCATTTTGTGGGCCAACTGCCTGAGGTTCATTTCCCAGAAGTAAAATATCAGAAGTCGCAAATACTTTTGCCGCCTCTAATGATACTTCCACATCTCCTTTAATTAAAATTCTCTTTGCCGCTTCCGGATCCTGCTCTTTCGCTTTTTTTATAATCTCTGTAGCGTCATCTCCAGTGACAACTCCCTCATGCTCTGCCACATAAGCCATTCCGACAACTGCGTCTAGGCCTATCTCATCCACAGTTTTTCCATCTTTTATAAAATGAAGCGGTGCATCAATATGCGTGCCATTGTGGGCACACATGTCAAATGCGGTCAAATTATATACTTCACCTTTTTCCATTGATTTAAGTATCTTTCTCTCCGGTCTCGGGTCGCCGGGATACACCTGGCAACTGAAAATTTCCTGTGAAATGTCGTAGATTTTCATGGTTTTTCCTCCTCTGTTCTCATACTGTTTTCCTCGCAAAAACACCAATGGGAAAACCGAGATTTTCTTGGATAATACGAAATTTCATTTATCGTCTATGCCCAAATATCGATAAAATATATTTTAATTTCTTCTGCAAATTGGAATTTGATTATTCATTATGTAAGGATTTTTTCAAAACATGCTAAAACTAAATTTGGTTGTTCTTGTAATCTCTTACCTGTATCAACAAATCCCGCTTTTTCATAGCACCGTTTGTTCTTCATCAAATCTTCTGGAAAATCTACCAAAAAACATTTTGCGTTAGGAAATTCCTTCTCGCAAAGAAGTATTGCGGTTTGTGCAATTCTTTTACATTGCTGCTCAGGTTTAATATAAACTCGTTGTAAATAGTATTGCCCTTCTTCTAAATTTTCGATAAATGGGGTTCTTCCTTTACACTTGTAAAGAACACCTCCCACAATTTCTCCATCTAAAAAAATTGTAAAATAACGAAAGTAATCTGAATTTAGTCGATTAGCAACATCTTCCACGCCTCGTAAATAAGGGTTGCCCTCATCGCGATATTTCTCGTATAAAGGGAGAAAAGCAGCCTTTTGTATGTTGCATAATTCTAACGATTCGTTTTCTTGTGTTGCTCTTATTGATATATTCATAATATCCTCCCTTATAAAAATTTACCATACAGTAAATTCAAGTTTATCTAACCGTTCTACATATTGGAATTTGACGGTATTACAACAGCTTTATCTCATTGGCAATCATAGCCACGTTTTTGGCGTTGGTATCAATTTTAATGGTATTGAGTGCTTGATACATCGGTATTCTTGCTATGCTTCTCTCAATTACATCTTCAGAGCGAA
>JAZQXN010000036.1:0-59265 GCA_045632875.1 Lachnospiraceae bacterium | reverse complement strand
GGAAGAGAATATCCATTAGAGAGAACCAGAAATATCGGTATTATGGCTCATATTGATGCTGGTAAGACTACAACAACAGAACGTATTCTTTACTATACCGGTGTTAACTACAAAATTGGTGATACTCATGAAGGTACTGCTACCATGGACTGGATGGAACAGGAACAGGAAAGAGGTATCACAATTACTTCTGCCGCTACTACATGTCATTGGACATTACAGGAACAGACAAAGAACAAACCAGGCGCTTTAGAACATCGTATCAACATCATTGATACTCCTGGACACGTAGACTTTACTGTTGAAGTAGAGCGTTCACTTCGTGTATTAGACGGCGCAGTTGGTGTTTTCTGTGCTAAGGGTGGTGTAGAACCACAGTCAGAAAACGTATGGCGTCAGGCTGACACATACAACGTACCAAGAATGGCTTACATCAACAAGATGGACATTTTAGGTGCAAACTTCTACGGAACTGTTGAACAGATTCGTACAAGATTAGGAAAAAATGCAATTTGCCTTCAGTTACCAATCGGTAAAGAAGATGAATTCAAGGGTGTTATCGACTTATTCGAAATGAAAGCTTACATCTACAACGATGATAAGGGTGATGACATCACTGTAACAGATGATTTAGGCGATATGGCTGATGAAGCAGAAATCTACCGTCAGGAATTAATCGAAAAAATCTGTGAATTAGATGACGATTTAATGATGATGTACTTAGAAGGTGAAGAACCATCTGTAGAAGAATTAAAGGCTGCTTTAAGAAAAGGAACATGTACATGCCAGTGTATTCCTGTAGTATGTGGTACATCCTACAGAAACAAAGGCGTACAGAAGCTCCTTGACGCTGTTATCGAATATATGCCAGCTCCAACAGATATCGAAGCTATCAAAGGTGTTGACTTAGACGGTAACGAAACAGAGAGAAAATCATCTGACGAAGAACCATTCTCAGCATTAGCATTCAAGATTATGACAGACCCATTCGTAGGTAAGCTTGCTTACTTCCGTGTATACTCAGGAACATGTAAATCAGGTTCTTACGTATTAAATGCTACAAAGGGCAAAAAGGAACGTGTTGGACGTATCCTTCAGATGCATGCTAATAAGAGAGAAGAATTAGATATCGTTTACTCAGGAGATATCGCTGCTGCTGTAGGTTTCAAAGTAACATCTACTGGTGATACAATTTGTGACGAACAGCATCCAGTAATCCTTGAGTCTATGGAATTCCCAGAACCAGTTATCGAGCTCGCTATCGAGCCTAAGACAAAAGCTGGTCAGGGCAAGATGGGTGAAGCTCTTGCAAAACTTGCAGAAGAAGACCCAACATTCCGTGCTCATACAGATCAGGAAACTGGTCAGACAATCATCGCTGGTATGGGTGAATTACATCTTGAAATCATCGTTGACCGTCTGCTTCGTGAATTCAAAGTAGAAGCTAACGTTGGTGCTCCACAGGTAGCATACAAAGAAACATTCACAAAGCCAGTTGAACAGGAATACAAGTACGCAAAACAGTCTGGTGGTCGTGGTCAGTACGGTCACTGTAAAGTGCGTTTCGAGCCAATGGATGCCAACGGAGACGAATTATTCAAATTCGATTCAGAAGTTGTTGGTGGTGCTATTCCTAAGGAATACATTCCAGCAGTTGGTGAAGGTATCGAAGAAGCTACTAAGGCTGGTAACTTAGGTGGATTCCCAGTAGTAGGTGTTCATGCAACAGTTTACGACGGATCATACCATGAAGTTGACTCTTCTGAAATGGCATTCCACATTGCTGGTTCTATGTGTTTCAAAGAAGCTATGCAGAAAGCTGGAATGGTATTACTTGAGCCAATTATGAAGGTTGAAGTAACAATGCCTGAAGAATACATGGGAGATGTTATCGGTGATATCAACTCTCGTCGTGGACGTATCGAAGGTATGGATGACCTGGGCGGTGGTAAGATCGTTCGTGGTTTCGTTCCACTTTCAGAAATGTTCGGATATTCTACAGACTTACGTTCTAGAACACAGGGTCGTGGTAACTACTCAATGTTCTTCGAGAAATATGAGCCAGTACCAAAGAACGTACAGGAAAAAGTACTTGCTAACCAGAGCAAATAACATTTAAACATACGTGGAATCCCTAAAAATAGGGATTCTGCGTTAGAAAATGCTTGAAAAAGATATGATAATTTCGTATAATCAATTCAAGCGTGGTTATATAAACCCAAAAACAAATACACGCCCATAAGGGCATAAATTTAAGGAGGATTTTCAAAATGGCAAAGGCTAAATTTGAAAGAAACAAAGCTCATTGTAACATTGGTACCATCGGACACGTTGACCATGGTAAAACAACAACAACAGCAGCTATTACAAAAGTATTAGCTGAAAGAGTAGCTGGTAACGCTAAAGTAGACTTCGAAAACATCGACAAAGCTCCAGAAGAAAGAGAACGTGGTATCACAATCTCTACAGCTCACGTTGAATACCAGACAGAAAACAGACACTATGCACACGTTGACTGCCCAGGACATGCTGACTACGTTAAGAACATGATCACTGGTGCTGCTCAGATGGACGGCGCTATCCTTGTAGTTGCTGCTACTGACGGTGTTATGGCTCAGACAAAAGAACACATCCTTCTTTCTCGTCAGGTAGGTGTTCCTTATATCGTTGTATTCATGAACAAATGTGACATGGTAGACGACGAAGAATTACTTGAATTAGTAGAAATGGAAATCACAGAACAGTTAGAAGAATATGGCTTCAACGATTCTCCAATCGTTAAAGGTTCTGCTCTTAAAGCTCTTGAAGATCCATCAAGCGAATGGGGCGACAAGATCATGGAACTTATGGCAACAGTTGACTCATACATTCCAGATCCAGAACGTGATACAGATAAGCCATTCCTTATGCCAGTAGAAGACGTATTCACAATTACAGGTCGTGGTACAGTAGCTACAGGTAGAGTAGAACGTGGTACTCTTCACCTTAACGATGAACTTGAAATCATCGGTATCAAAGAAGATACAAAGAAGACAGTTGTAACTGGTATCGAAATGTTCCGTAAGATGTTAGACGAAGCTTACGCTGGTGATAACATTGGTGCATTACTTCGTGGTGTAAACCGTGACGAAATCCAGAGAGGACAGTGTCTTGTTAAACCAGGTACAGTAAAATGCCACAGCAAATTTACTGCTCAGGTTTACGTTTTAACAAAAGATGAAGGTGGACGTCATACTCCATTCTTCAACAACTATCGTCCACAGTTCTACTTCAGAACATCAGACGTAACAGGTGTATGTCAGTTACCAGCTGGTACAGAAATGTGTATGCCTGGCGATAACGTAGAAATGACTATCGAACTTATCCATCCAATGGCTATGGAACAGGGTCTTACATTCGCTATCCGTGAAGGTGGACGTACTGTAGGTTCTGGTAGAGTTGCTACTATCATTGAGTAATTCTTGGTGATAGTGTATCAATACTAAGCTAAACATTGACCGCAATCCCTTATTTATAAGGGGTTGCGGTTTCTTGCGTGTTAGCAATGAGAAATGCAAGAAAGCCGCTAAAACAAAGGGATTGAGCTTGCTCAAGACCTTTGGTATTAGTGGCTTTTCTTATGTGGCGAATGCCACGACCGAGCCGTTAGGCGAGGTGGCATTTCTCAACGGAAGATGGTCGAACATGAAGAAAAGCCCACTTCGAGATTTCTCTCAAAATGGGCTCGTGATACATATTTGATACACGTCAAAAAACACTTCTTTATTTGTTGTATGTGTGGTGCGGACATTATATGTATTATTGTAATTATTCTTCGGTATGAGGCCAGTTAATCTTCCATTCAAAATACTCTTCTTTGGTAATTTTACCGGAGGCTAAGTCCTCTTTTTTCTTTTTCCAAGTATTCAGGAAATCATCCAGTAAAGAATAATCAAAACCAACTGCAATATGTTTCTCGGTAGGGTCCTCAGGATTTGCTACTTCGTAGAGGGGCATGTTGTAGTGCTCATCCAGCTCAAAGAGTGTGTACATCACATCTTTCGCTGCGTAGAGGGAAGGCTCGTAGATGGAGCGGTAATTACAGTCTAAGGCTTTTGCCAGCTCCTGTATCATCTCTTCCTTAGGGGCGCGGAAAAAGATTTCCACCGACCTATTATGAGAAGATTGAGCAGGATAAGCAGAAGCACCTGTGTTATGAGATTATCTGGCAGATAGGGGATATGCGGGACACGGGTTTCGTGTATACGCCGGAGGATGCGAACCGGGCACAGGATTTGCTGGAAGAATTTGCAAAGTATCTGTTGGAGCTGCCGGAGGTATGTGTGGTAACGGAGAAGGAACTGAATGATCCGAATTGGAAGCCACCATTCGAGGCAGGGCTGATTGTTCACCACATGGTTTATCACGGGGATAAAAATTCTCCCCACATTCACATGACCTATATTCCATATACAACCAACTCCTCAAAAGGGGCACCGGTTCAGAATGCATTTGCACAGACCTTCAAGGATTTGGGCTATCCCACAACCATGAAGCAAGCAGTGACTAAGACCGGCGATTTGGTCTGGCAGAAAGACGAGGATGGAAGGGTTAAGCCGCAGATGAAGCGTGACCGTTACGGTGGCGCCGATTGGGTGGAAACACAGAAGGCGGTGCTTCAGGATATGATGTTGAAAGAGTTTGGGAGGGAGCGTTTTTACAAGGGTTCTAATCCGAGAGGAAATCTTACCTTGTCGGACTACCGCAGAGCGAAAGCGGCAGAGATGGCGAAGGAAGAGGAACGGAAACCTGAGGATATTAAGGATAAGGTTACAGCCGAGCAGGCTACCATTCAGGCGCAGGCAGAGCAGATGGAGGCAATACTGGAGACACTGGATAAAGGGGCTGAAGCGGAGCGACAGTTGTCAGTTAGGATTTCGAATAAGAATGTGGAGCTGAATGAAGTGCTACAGGACCTGACAGATAAAAAAAGTGAGGTTTGGGAGCAGGAGCGGAAACTGGAACTCATTAAGGCGGATGCGGACGAGACGATTCAGAAAGCACAATTTGCGGAAGAACTTATCGATTACTTCAAGAATACCAATTTCGGTGAGCGGGAGAAGGCATACTTTGAAAAGATGCTGGACCTCAAATACGAGAATGAGTGTCTGAAGCGAGAGAATGAGGTGTTGAAAGCCGAGAACCGGAGTTTGAAGGCGAAACTGGAAAAAGCATATGATTTCATGAGGCAGTTTACCATCAATGGAATGAATATGCTGGAACACTTCCTGCGGAATATCGGCGAATGGGTACAGCAGAAGGTGGCTGGAATGAGTAGGTGAAAGATTAAGAAAATGGGAAGGGGTGCGAAAGCACCTCTTCTTCCTTTGTAAAAAGTATGTTGGAATTTCCAACATACCTGCAGGAAGGGGGATTGGGAAGGTATGTTGGAAAAGTATGTCGGAAATGCGAGAGATGTGTTGGCAAAAATAAAATTATTTGCGTCATAACGATAAAAAGCTGATAATAGGATTAAAATTGCGGGGGTGCCAGGCGTTTTCAAACTGTTAATTAAATGCGAGAACTCATAATTAATTGTGAAAAAAGACTTGCTATATTATATTGAGTGTGATACTATTGTAAAAGAAACGAATATATGTTCTGGTTTGGAGGATGCTATGAAGATAAGTTATAAGAAATTATGGAAACTGCTAATTGACAGGGAAATGATGAAAAAAGATCTTGCTGAAAAAGCAGGTATAAGCAATGCGTCAATAGCAAAACTTGGAAGAAACGAGAATGTAAACACAGATATATTACTTAAGATATGTATTGCGTTGAAATGTGAAATTGCAGATATTTTAGAAATAGTTCCAGATGAATCGGAGTGATTGTATGGATAGATTAACTAAAGAGCAACGTCACAAAAACATGAAAAATATTAAGTCGAAA
Source organism: Lachnospiraceae bacterium (assembly GCA_045632875.1). Lineage (GTDB taxonomy): Bacteria > Bacillota > Clostridia > Lachnospirales > Lachnospiraceae > XBB1006. The sequence goes on along the minus strand of JAZQXN010000036.1, from coordinate 53,334 downwards.
GATACTTCTATAGAGCTAAAACTTCGTAAGGAATTGTGGAATAAAGGATATAGATATAGAAAGAATTATGCCAAGTTGCCTGGTAAACCGGATATTGTGTTAACTAAATATAAAATAGTTATTTTTTGTGACAGCGAATTTTTTCATGGGAAAGATTGGGAAGTATTGAAACCGCAATTAGAACGTGGAAAAAATGCTGACTTTTGGATTGACAAAATATCGAAAAATCAACAGCGTGATGATGAAATTAACAAGCAACTACAATTTCTGGGATGGACCGTAATACGTTTTTGGGGAAAAGACATTATGAAAAATACAGAAGAGTGTATACGGGTAATAGAGGAAGCGATTTTTGATGAAATATATAACGATTATAATATAGAATAGAGGAGATTCTCACATGTATAAATCAATAGACTTGTTTGCGGGCATTGGTGGTATTAGAAAAGGTTTTGACAATGCATTTGGAAAGAAAATAAAAACAGTATTCGTAAGTGAATGGGATGAATATGCACAACAAACTTATAAACTTAATTACAAGGATAGGTTTGATATAGCAGGCGATATTACGCAGATAGGCGAAAAGGATATTCCGGAATTTGATATTTGTCTTGCAGGTTTTCCGTGTCAGGCATTTTCGCTTGCAGGTAAACGTATGGGGTTTGATGATGACTACAAGGGATTGTGCAGAGGAACTCTTTTTCAGGATGTGGTACGAATCTGCGAATATCATAAACCGAAAGTTATTTTCTGTGAAAATGTAAAAGGTCTTACCATTCATGATAAGGGAAGAACCTTTAAAGTTATAAAAAAAGCTTTTGAGCAGATAGGATATACTGTTTACGATGAGGTTTTAAACAGTAAAGATTTTGGAGTACCGCAGAATAGAGAGCGTATTTATATAGTTGCATTTAGAAATGATATAGACAGCAGTAAATTTAAGTTTCCGAAGCCTACAAATCCTAATACATGTATAAGAGACATTATGGAAGAGAACGAGGTCAGTGTAAAGTATTATCTGTCTACTGTTTATATTGATACGTTAAAGAAACATAAAGCCCGCCATGAATCTAAGGGTAATGGCTTTGGTTATGAAATAAGAGATTTGGACGGAAAGGCAGGAGCCATTGTATGCGGTGGTATGGGAAGAGAGAGAAATCTTATTATTGATAAGAGACTTACGAATTTTGTTCCTGTTACACATATCAAGGGAGAAGTGAATCGAGAAGGTATCAGAAAAATGACTCCACGAGAATGGGCAAGATTGCAGGGGTTCCCGGATGATTTCAAACTTGAATTAGCTGATACACATTTGTATAAGCAGTTTGGTAACAGTGTAACGGTTAATGTTATTGAGGCGATTGCCAAGGAGATAAGGAAGGTGTTGGAGAATGGCAAATAAAGACGGAAGAATGTCAGGTAATAAAGGTGAATGGTCGGAATTATATGCATTTATGAAACTGCTTAGTCAGGGCAGGGTTTATGCTGCGAATGAAAAGGTAGAGAAAATAGATGAAGTGTATTATCCCATTCTTAAAATTATGAGGGAAGAGGTAAAAGGTGAGGTCGTAGATTATGTGATTGATAATGACCAGGTACATTTGGAGTTACAGTCAGACCGTATAATGAGTGTGCCAAGAAAGCTGTTGGATGATAATGCGAATCTTCTTTTACAGGAGATTGCATCACACAGTGGTAGTTTTGAAGTTGAGGAAATAGCAAATTTTGCGAATGGAATAAAGGTAACAAAGATTAAGGCACCATCAGTTGATACAACAGATATTTCAATGCAGATTCAAGATATACACACTAATTTTATCCGAAATGTGGGATTTTCGATTAAATCTGAAGTAGGACATGCCCCTACTTTGATGAATGCTGGTATGACAACTAATTTTATATATAAAGTAACGGGTATAACGTATGAACAGGCGGAAGAGATTAATGCCATTGATACACGAACTAAAATCAAGGATAGAATGGCAAAAATTGCAGAGTATGGTGGTAGTGTAAAGTACTGTGGAATGAATCATGACGGTTTTAAAAGAAATCTTATAATGGTTGATAGCAGTATGCCTGAGATTATTGGAAATATGCTGTTATATTTTTATTCTGAGGATGTAAAAGATTGTGACAAGCTGGTCGAGATGCTTGGTGAAAGAGATCCGCTTGGATATGGCGATGCAATGATGTATACATATAAGTTTAAGAAGTTCCTGTGCTCGTGTGCATTAGGTATGAAACCGGCAAAACCTTGGGATGGACTGGATGAAGCAAACGGTGGTTATATTATTGTAAAAGCAAATGGAGAAATACTGGCTTATCACATTTATAACAGAAACTTTTTTGAACAGTATTTGTTGGATAATACAATTCTTGAGAAGGCTTCCACAAGCAGACATGATTATATGAGTTTGTATGAGGAAGATGGGGAAATGTATATAAAGATGAATTTGCAGGTAAGGTTTAGATAGAAAAATATATTGTTTAATATGGGAGGCAAAAATGGATATTAAAGTTTATGATGTTGTATATGACAAAATTATTGATAGTTTTTATTTGACAGTAGGAGTCACATATAAATATGCGCTGGATAATTTTGTTCCATTAATTAATAAATTAAATTTTCAGAGAAATCCTTTGCGTAAATCTTTTTATCAGAGGTTGGAAAATGATATATTAGGTGGTTGTATTATGCCCAATATTACATTGGCAATTAAAGATGAAACAGAACAATTAACAGAAAACAATTTCGATGAAACATATGTGCGAAAAAACATATCTGAAGCTTTTGTTCTTGATGGAATACAAAGATTGAATACCATGCAAAGAATTTCTAAAGAGGAAGGATTTCCTTTTGAACAAAAAATATATTGTAATATTTTGATTTGCAATTCAATGGACAAACTTTTATATAGGATGATTACTTTGAATAATGGTCAAAAGCCTATGACAGCAAGGCATCAAATTGAAATATTAGCAGGAACGATATTTGATTTTAATAATTTACCAATTTTGGCTATAACAGAAAAAGATGGAAAGCCAAAAAAGAAAAATGAAGAAGTGATGAGTAAAGAAATATTGATAAAAGGATACTTGGCATATATCAGTAATTCGGTGAATATTGATAATCAAAAAATTATTGAAAGTAAAATGAATGAATTGATTGCCGATCAGATTATGGATTCAAATATTCCTAATAAAGATGGTGAGTTCAAAGATGTAATTGAGTATATAAATATTATGTTACAGGATGAATTTTTGAACGCATGGTTTAAAGTGCCTAATAATTTTATTGGTTTTTGTGCAGCAATGAATAAAGCGTACTGTTTATTAAAGGATGTTTCGGCAGATGAATTAAAAGAAAGCCTACTTTTGTTTGAGGATGCATTTTCAGCATTAGATGTATCAAAAATCAAATTAGGTATGGCAAGAAGAAAATTAGTTCAGGATTATTTTCAGAAGTATGATAAGCTGTCAATGGAAACAATAACTAAATTGATAGATTATATTTCAATGGAGATTTAGTATGAGTATAAAATATAATTTGGGTATTTATAGTTATTCAAGTAAAATTAATTCCTTACAATATCCTAAATTGCCAGATGAATTAAAGATAGAATCTATTTCTTCGTGTGGAATATTATTAGAATTGTTGATGGGAAAAGTTATTATTTATGATAAATTCGATAAAATTTTATTGAACCAAAAAAATAATTATACGAAACTTCCATATCAAAGTGGCTCACGAAATTCTTATAGAGAGTTTGTTGAAGTACTCGGGGTTGATATAACAGATACTGAAGTACGTGAAGTTTGCAATCGATGTATGATAAAAGATAGAAGGAATAATTTTGTGTATGAACATGTTTTGAATGAGATAACACAATATTTTGTGATTAGTCAATTATCTCCATGTGAAGGATTTGTACATTTATATAGAACACTTGAATTTATGAGTTATAGTTTTCCTTTAATCTATGCGTCCAAAACGAAAAAGTATCAAGGTACATATGAAGGACTGAAAAAATTCTTTTTGGGAGGGGCAGGAACAGGTGAACTTAAATTTCTAAGTCATTTTTTAAAAGAACTTTTTGAAGATGATAGTTATACATATAATTATGAATTTGAAATTTTGTTTTTGACTGAGGATATCGAATATTTACGTGAAGATTTTAAAGAGGCTATAAAATTGGATTTGTTTACATTTGAGAATGATACGTTGGTTATTAAATTCAAAAATATAATAGATATTTTTGTGGAAATCCGAAATAGATATTTTCATATGTTATTGGGACAGGGAAAGAATAATTTTTTGGATATCAGATATGATAAAAATGAATTGTTTAGTGCTTTGAATCCTATTTTTTTAAATTGGTTAAGTGTTATTTTTGTTAAAATTCTTCAACATGGGTTATCTCTTTATGATTAGAGATATTATTATCATGCGTGTAAGTATAGAATATTAATGTTGAGTATAGGGTTGTGTCATCAATATTAGCAACGACATATTTTATGTCTATTATACATATGTCATTAATATGTTGCTCAATCCAAGAATTGATTACTGATTCAAGTTCACGATGATTGTTGTGAGAAAAAAGTTTTACCATATAAGCACCTCATGATGTTAGTATATGTACTAATAAACTTAATTATGCATATAAATTTGGGATTATTGTGTGTATAAGAAAGGAGTTTAATGTTTAAATTTATATTTGATTTGGCAACAGAACCATTGGGATTACCGATTGAGTGGTATTATGAATGGTTAATTTTAGGCGTTATAGGTTTTATTGCATATTTATTTGCGTACGACAAGGTCGGAGATATGTATCATTCCCATGTGATTTCAGGACGAATGTCGGGTTCTTTTTTTCATTGGTTAATAAGGGCTGCGTGCTTTATTGGATTATGGGCAGTTACATATGGTGTGATTTGGATTGGAAAATTTGTGATTGCGAATAAGATTCTGGTAGGTTCGATTGCTGGAATTATATTGTTGCTTATTATAGTTGTAAGGATATTATTGTGGAAACATAGCCGTAACGAGTTGCTAAGGGTAAAAGCGGAAGTGAAAGAAAACGATATCGAGGAGTAAGAAATTATGTCAAGAGATGTGGTCGTACAGACTGTTTTGGAATATTTACAGCAAAAATATGATTTATCCGATTTGGAAAAAGATATAATGTCTACACTATCAAAATACAATGAGCAGCCTTTTGATAGAAAAGGTGCAGAACAGAAGGTTGTTGAGAATAATAGGAAATATCCAGACATATCAACTGCAATAAAAATGGTTCCAGGAATAAATGTAATTCCTTTTTCGGAAGTTTCTGATGAGGGTGTTCGGGATAATTTGAAAATGCAGATAGAAGCTATGTGCTTTAAAGAGTATAACATTATTAAGAGTTGATTTTAGTCTTATAGATAGAAAGTGAGATGAGTATTTTGGAAAAAAATTTTGACTTTTCACAATTTGATGAATATAGAGAAGACAACAGAAGAGAAGTGAAAAAAGCAGAAGGTGGTTTGCCGGTTTCTTTGTGGGACACCTATTCTTCTTTTGCAAACTGCTATGGTGGAGTCATTATTCTTGGTGTCAAAGAAAATAAAGATGGTAGTTGGAGAACTACCGGTCTCCAGAATGCATCTAAGCTTCGTAAGGAATTTTGGGATAATATGAACAATCCCAAGAAGGTAAGTATAAATCTTCTGTCGGAAGATGATGTGCAGACCTATGAAGTTGGTAATAATAAAGATGTCATTATGGTTATTTATGTGCCTATGGCAAAGCGTGAGCAGAAGCCGGTGTACATTAACAATGATATTTTTAATGGCACTTTCCGCCGTAATTATGAGGGCGATTATCATTGTACTAGATTGCAGGTAAAGACCATGCTTCGTGACCAGACCGAGCGCACTATGGATATGGAAGTGCTTGATAAGGTTCCGATGGAAGACTTGAATTATGATACCATTCATGGATATCGTAACAGCCATCGTTCTTTAAAAGAGGGCCATCCTTTTGAGCGCCTGAGCGACCATGAGTATTTGAGAAGCATTGGTGCGGCTGCTATTTCTGATGAAGATGGAAAGTTGCATCCTACGGCAGCAGGTATGCTGATGTTTGGTGATGAGTACAACATTGTGCGACACTTCCCTGAGTATTTCTTGGACTACAGAGAAGAGTTGGATCCTACCACTCGTTGGAGCGACCGTTTGCAATCAAGTTCCGGTGAATGGTCCGGAAATGTGTGCGACTTCTATTTTAGAGTTTATAACAAAATTATCAAAGATATTAAGGTGCCTTTTAAAATGGTCGGTGGCGAACGGGTTGACGATACTCCGGTACACAAGGCACTTCGTGAGGCCTTGGCAAATTGCTTGATTAATGCAGATTATCACGGATTGCGTGGTGTTGTTATCCGTAAGGAACCGGACAAGCTGGTTTTAGCAAATCCGGGTTATGTCAGAACGGGTAAAAAACAGATGCGTCTTGGTGGCGAATCCGATCCCCGAAACAAGGCTCTTATGAAAATGTTTAATCTTATCAATATCGGTGAACGTGCCGGAAGTGGTGTGCCGAACATCTTTAATGTTTGGGCAGATGAAGGTTGGGAAGAACCGGTGATTGAGGAGAGATTTGACCCGGATAGAACGGTACTGTCGCTTTCTTTTTTGAAAAAAGTGTCGGAAAAAAGTGACAGTAAAAAAGTGACAGTAAAAAGTGACGGTAAAAAAGTGACAGAAAAAACACAAGCCCATTATGATATGATTCTTTCATTTATGGAAGATGATGTATGGTATAAGGCAAGCGAATTGGTGGATGTGCTGGGTGTAAGAGAAACAAGAACAAAAGCACTGCTTAGAGCACTTGTTGAGGATGGAGTGCTTGTGGATAATGGAGCTATTAAAGGACGAAAATATAAAAAACGATGAGGTAAGATGCGTAAGAAACATGAAGATTTTGTTTTGGAATACACATGGAAATCAAAATATAAATAATTATGTGGCCAGCTTGTCAGTTGATTATGATGTGGATATATTAATATTGGCAGAGTATGAAGACAATAAGACAGATTTGGGAAATATATTACGAGAGAGAAAACTTATAGCAAGAAGCACTATAGGTTGTGATAGAATAGAAATATGGAGTTCCTATGTAGATGTTGAGCAAGGCTTCCAAGATCCTTACTATTCAATTCAAATCATCAAAAATGAATATATTATGTGTTGTGTGCACCTTCCGTCTGATTTGCATGGCGATTATAGTGAGGAACGATTTGGAATAATTCAGCAGATGATGAAAGAAATTCAGAAAGCTGAAGAAACAATACAATCTAGAAAAACAATTATTATTGGTGATATGAATGAGATGCCTTATGATAGAGGGTGTTTGAATGCGAATGCCATGCATGGATTGCCAGTGTTTGATAAAAGAGATAGGGAAACTAGGAGTGTTAGTAAAACACAGTATAGGAAATTTTATAATCCGATGTGGAATTTCTTAGGCGATTTTCATTATCCACCGGGGACATATTATTTAAGTAATTCACGAATGAAAACTCCAATGTGGTATATGTTGGATCAAGTGATTATTAGTAAAGACTTATTGCCTTTGTTTGTAAAAGAGAAACTGAAAATAGTGACTAATTGTACCTATGCAAATTTGGCAAACACAAACGGAAGACCAAATAAAAAAATCAGTGATCATTTTCCGATAGTATGTGAAATTCAAGATTAAAGAAAAGGGAGAGCAATATGGATAAGAGTAAATTTACATTTAAGTTGGTTGATATATTAGCACCGGATATTGTAATAAGAAATGCTCTGAAACAGATAGAAGAAGTGACAGAGGGATATGTTAGTGGCACCATTGATACTTATGATGGACCAATACATAATTATACAAAAATAACAGGATGGGCTGCTGCAGTAAGCGCTTTACAGAAATCATCAGAAGTTTCCGTTGACATTCAAGAATCTTTGGGTGAACAGGGGAGTGAGGATCATAGGTATGAAGTGTACTTATCGGCGAAAGAATTAAAACACTACAAGTATAGAATTATGTTTTTGCAATTTGGTACAGTTTCATATCCGGCAAAGATTGTTATGAATGATGATTTAGCAACAATATGTTTTGGGAAGCTTAAGAATACGTTTGAAGTTGAGTCAATGGCTGCATTGGAAGAGTTGATTAATGCTATTCTTGAATCCGAAATTATGGTTAAATTGATACAAAGTTTAATAAATGAATCTTTAAGAAAACAGGCGCAAGCTATAAATTCCGTTACCGAAATTGCAAGTGAAGATTCGGAGTAGTGAGATGTTGTATAACTTTATAAAAGACCATTACAAAGAAGCAGAGCCTATTTTCTTTTCAGATTTATTATGTGAAGATATTACAGATTCTACATTAAGTCAGCGATTGAAGGAGCTTTGTGAAAAAGGTTTATTGCAGCAATACGATGAAGATGTATTTTTCATACCCAAGAAGACCACATTAAATTCTACCATTGGTCCGAATGCAGATATGGTGGCGAGATATCGTTTCATCTCCAAAGGTGACAATATAGATGGTTTCTACGCAGGTAATACATTTGCAAACCAGATAGGGATTTCTATGCAGGTTCCTTATGTGATTGAGATTGTGAGCAACAATGTTTGGGATGACGGAGAAGTATTGATTGGTAACAGAAGATTTGTTGTAAGGAAGCCGGTAGTACTGATAACAAAAGAGAATGTACGAGTATTACAGATGCTGGAGCTATTAGAAAACCTTGACGCATACCTTGATTGTAGCTATGAAGAAGCCCGGGAAAAATTTGCTGAGTACATATCTGTTTGTGGAATTACAAAAAATGATGTAGAGTTATATATTAAAGAATATTCGGAAACTACGCTTAGATATTTCTCTGATTTGCAATTAGACCAGATACTTGTATGAAAAGGGTAACTAAGAAGTAGAAAGGGTAATGAGGATAAGATGCGATGTATACAGAAACTATATTATGGAAAAAAGCATTTGAACAACAAAATGATTCGAACGACCCATTAAGAGAAAACTTGAAGGTCGCTTTTATGAATGCACGTCAAAACGCATCATATATACTTGAAAAAATTCGAAAAGATTTCCCTTCACTTACGATTCATGATATTTCTCACGTGGATAGTTTGTGGCAAGTAGGAAGTGTGATTGTTGGAGAAGAATATGACATTAATCCATTAGAAGGATTTGTGTTAGGGTGCGCATTTTTGATGCATGATGCAGTATTGTCGTATGAAGCTGCTGGTGGTAAAAAGCGTTTACGAGAAACGACAATATGGAAAGATTATTATGAAGATTATAAAAAGAATTCGTCATTGAGTGAGCATGAGCAAATATATGAAACTGATTTTAGGGCTATTCGGTTTCTACACGCTGAGGCAGCAAAAGAATTGCATAACAAAGTGTTTTTACGAGAAGATAATTTAGATTTTTATATTATTGAAGATGAATTGTTGAGAAACCATTTAGGTGAGACAATATGTGAAATAGCGTCAAGCCACCATTGGAATATTGAAGAAGTTGAGACTTTGGGTGTTCAGATTCCAGCAATTTCAGGATACCCAAGAGAGTGGTATATTAATCCATTAAAACTTGCGTGCATATTGAGATGTGCAGATGCAGGGCATATAGATGCTGGACGTGCACCAGACTATTTATTGAAATTGCTGAAGGTAAATGGTGTCTCAAGAAATCATTGGATAGCACAAAATAGATTATCACAGATAGATATTGATGTAAGTGATAAAAGAAAAGTCGTGATTAAATCGAATATAAGATTTAAAGAAGAGGATTTCGAAGCGTGGAATGTGGCATATGATGCTGTGTGTGTGTTGGATCATGAGATAAAATCATCAAATGATGTATTGAGAAAGAATGGTGTTGCGGAATTCCAAGTAAAGGGAGTAAGTGGCGCAGAATCACAGGAAATGCTTTGTCAATATATAAAGACGGATGGTTGGGTACCTTGCGATGCAAGAATTCATATTAGCAATGTAGAAGATTTAATTAAAAATCTTGGTGGCGAAAAGTTATATGGTAAACAGCATAAATTAGAAATTGTTTTGAGAGAATTAATTCAGAATTCAAGAGATGCAATAGTAGCACGAAGAAAAATTGATAGAGGATTCAATGGAAATATCCATATTATTGTAAAAAACATAGAAGGAAACATATGGATAACAGTTCAAGATGATGGCGTTGGAATGTCGCTTAATACAATTAAAGACTATTTATTAAACTTTGGCTCTAGTTTTTGGGCATCCGATCTTGCAAAAAGTGAATATCCAGGACTTAATTCTTCAGGATACAGTTCCGTGGGGCGTTTTGGTATAGGGTTTTATTCGATTTTTATGGTTGCTTCACAAGTAATTGTTGAAACTCGTAAGTATAATAAAGGATTAGATGATGTTCATGTGGTGAAATTCCCTAAAGGATTAACTTTACGTCCTGTAATAGCAAAAAAAAGTGGCGACACATCAATGGTATCAACGAGTGTAAGTTTTCTGCTAGATGAAAATAAGTACCACTGGAGTAATGAAGTAAGTATTACACCTAATATTCAGGGTGAATCTTCTTTTAGGGTGCCCTTTTTTTCGGTATTGGCCAATCTTACTGCAGGGCTTGATGTAAATGTGTTTTATTCAGAATTAGGTGAAAGTGAAAAGCAAATTCACAGCGATATCGAAAAACTGGAATTGGGTACTGCAGAAGTAGCGGAGTGGTTAAAAAATATAACATATGCGAGATATCGTGACAATAATGCGTATATAGAATACATAGATAGAAATTATAAGCGTGTAACAAAACTTGAAAAAGATGGTAAGATTTATGGGATGGCTGCTTTAAATACATTTTGGCAGTCAAAGTCATCGTATTTTGATGTTACAACAATAGGCGGATTGTCAAATTTTAGTCATAATAGTAGTGGGGAATTTTTAGGAGTTCTTTTTGTTGAACCAGAAACTGCAAAACGAGATGGTAATGTTATGTCTGTTGATAAGACTGTATGGGCTAAGGAACAGTATAATATTTTGTATCGGCAAGGTCTTAACACATATGATAAAATCTACTTGCCATATGTGTTGGGGAAATATGAGATCGATATGACTGATGAAATAGTGATTATTGTTCGCAATAAAACGGATATAAGGCATGAAAAGCTAAAGGATCTATTATTGCATATGAAGGAAATAAAATTAGAAATAGTTTTTGCTTTATCGAATTATTGTGAAGATCGCCTTGAAAACTATTTAGATTATGAGCGTACAATTAAGTGTTTATCAGAAAATCAATTGTTGTTTGTTGTTGCGAATAACAGTGGGTTCCTTAGTATGAAGGAGCAAGATGATAAATTTCCTTATAACATTTGGTGGTGCATAAATAAAATTGCAGAAAATAATTCTTTAATAATAGATAAAAGAATAGAGAATAATAAAGCGTTTGCACCATTTGGAGGTATGTGTAAATGTCTCATTATTAGTGTATCATAAATAGACATAGGAGATTTAATTATTGACTTGACACTAAGATAAGAGTTTTAGGAAATAGTGGGTACAAACAACTTGTATGTTAACTTACATGTGAACATGCAAGCTGACGTGCAAGCTACATGCAAGCATTGGTGTTTGTATGAAGAAGTATGAAAGATTTGAGTAAAGATACACACAATCCTCTTTCGTGTGTACTTTTACTTGAACGTGTATCACGCCACAGCGTCGCAGTATCTGTGTCGTGTTAAAAACCGGAACACTGTTCCCTATGATACATAAAACCGTGTATCACACTCTCCAAACCGTGTATCACGATTTGCGAAATATGTATCATATCCAAAAATTTGTAAAAATTTCCGATTTACATTGTTTTTCGCCCATGCTATATTATGGCTTAGGTGGAGAAAAAGATCGTTTTATGCTTAATTCTCTACCCAGAGATTAATATGTTATGATAGATGGGTTGAAATGGTGGCGGTTGTTCAATAATGTGTGATAGCATATGGCAAGTGGAACTTATATAGAGTGAGGAATTTAGAAAGAGATTAGAAATTGAGGAAGATAGAAATCTGAAAGGGTTTCTATTTTTTTGATATCGTGTATAATGAACATATAAGCGGAACCGTTATACAGTTCGGAAAAATTGAATTGGATTAGGTGATTAGTATGATAGATATTACTATTTGGATGAATGATTTTATGCAGAAGTTAAATCGTGCATTTGGAAATCGCGTGTGGTTTGTTGGTTTACAAGGTAGTTATGGACGTGGTGAAGCAACCGAAACAAGTGATATTGATATTGTTGTAATTCTTGACGAATTGTCTGCTATAGACATTCAAACTTATAATACAATGTTGGATACACTTCCTCAGAGAGAATTGATTTGTGGTTTTCTATCAGGAAAGGATGAGATTTTGAATTGGGAGCCATCTGATCTGTTCCAGTTTTGTCATGACACCACACCAATCAAAGGAAGCCTTGATGAGGTGATGGCAGTTATTGACGAAAGTACTGTGAACAGAGCAATTAAAATCGGAGCCTGCAATATATTCCATGGATGTGTACACAATATGCTGTATGAAAAGAGCGAAGATCTTTTACGAGGATTGTTTAAATCTGCCTCTTTTGTTGTGCAGGCAATTGCTTTCAAGCAAACAGGCAACTATATTAGCCTTAAAAAAGAATTGCTTCAAGTCGTATCTCCAGATGAACAGGTTATCGTTGCAACCTTTTTGAACTTAAAAAAAGGAGAGACTGTTGATTTTAATTTGATGTCCGAAACGTTGTTTGCTTGGGCAAAGAAATGGATTACTGAGAGTTGGTAAAATAATTTCATTCGTTAGAACAGTTAGATAAACTTGAATTTGTAAACTATTAGGAGGTAAGTCATTGTGAAAAAAAGGTTTATAGCATTGCTCATGTTAGTATGTGTTTTAGTATTATCTTCGTGTGAAGCACCTTCATATATTGAAAATCAGTTTTATTCTGCCGAAACTTTAGAAGAAGGATTAGTACCTAACTTACCAAAGCCAAGTGGTGATTTTATTTATAGAACGGGTACATCTGCTTATTGTGATAAAATCTATATTTCCTCTGAAGAAACCATAGATGAATACTTTGCTAGAATTTTAGATTACATCCAAGAAGATGAGTATAAAATTGTTGGTACAGTTGATTGGGTTAAGGTAACAACAGGAAATTTATTTTTAGTAGATGATACGTATGTATTTAAATCAACAAGTGATATTTTAGAATCAACTATTAATGATTACTATAACGATGATGATATATATGAACCATATTATAGTATTATCATTTCTAACAATGAAATACTACAAGGTGATTATCACGAACCATACCAACATCCTGAAAATGAAGATATTCATTGGGATGGATATTATGATTATTACTTTAGTGGGACATTAATAAGACTATGTATTGATGATGATAAAACTCTTGAATATGATGATAAATCATTTGAGTATGACTATTATCTTGAAGTTAGGGTTAATGAACAGCTATGGATGGATTATTCCTATAAACCTCAAAATTCCAACATATCGAACCAAAGCTCTAAAGAAGTTTTATTTTTTTCCATTTTTACCCCATAGGCTATAATGGTTTGATGGATAGAAAGGATAGTAGTGCGATGAGGTGATGGAGGGAAATACAAAAGAGTTTCCTTTTTTTAGATATGGTGTATAATAGGCCTATAAACAGGAAATGTTAACAGTTCAATGAACTTGAAACTGCAGGGAGGGTGCGATAATGGCTAAAAAGAAACGATTTGAAAAAGTTTACAGTCAAGGAGGGGGCTCTGTCGAAATCTGGATTGACAAAGAAACGGGTGTTAATTATTTGTTTCATGCTAGCGGTTATGCCGGCGGAATGACAGTTTTGCTGGATAAAGACGGAAAACCTATAATTACACCTATTGAAGAATAACAAATTCCATATGTAGAACAGTTTGAGAAAGTTGAAATTTGGAGGTTAAAAAATGAGAAAGTTGTTTTTTGTTTTTGTTTTGATGTTTGTGATGGGGATTACACTTGTAGGTTGTGGAACAAAAAATAATAGTGCCGATAACAACATCCCTTCAGGAGATTTGGAAAACGAGGCATCGCAGAACAATATAACGGAAGAAATGGCTTATGAAGGAGTAAATAATTATTGTCATGCTATGTATGATTGGAGTATAGCGGAGCAGAATCCTGATATTATGGAAGTAACCATGGGAGAGGAGACTGAAACTGAATATCAGGTGATATTCCGCAGTTATACCGGTGCATTTGTTTACTTTTATGTGGATAAATCAACCGGAACGACAAGATTGGTAGAGTATGTTCCAAGTCTTGATATTGAAGAAGAAACAGGAACCATAAATTTATATGATTACCTGGAATCAGATGAGCAATAATTGAAATATCGGAAGTAGAAGGAATGAAGGTTATCGTCTTAACAGAAAACACAACTTCGAACCAAAACTTATTATGCGAGCATGGACTGTCTCTTTATATAGAGACAGAGAAATACAAGATACTGTTTGATATGGGTCAAACGGAACTTTTTGCACAAAACGCAGAAAAGTTGGGAGTCGATTTGGCAGAAGTTGATTTTGCAGTTCTTTCTCATGGTCATTATGATCACGGAGGTGGATTGCAGAAATTTTTGGAAATCAATAAAAAAGCACCTCTATATGTCAGCCGATATGCTTTTGGACCATATTATAATGGAACGGAAAAATATATTGGATTGAATGAAAGTTTATCAAAGTCGGACAGAATTATTTATACAGATGGTGTGGTAAAAATTGCAGAGGGATTAACATTACATCATTGTAATGATAAAAGAAAAAAATATGATTTGGGCAGTTTTGGTTTGAATAAGAAAATGAAAGATCATTTTGTGTCGGATGATTTCTTACATGAACAATATTTAAGCGTAGAAGAGAATGGAAAAAGGATTTTGTTTAGTGGATGCTCCCATAGGGGGATTTTAAATATTGTAGAGTGGTTTTGCCCGGATGTGTTAATCGGCGGATTTCATTTTTCACAATTAGCATTGGACGAAGTGTTGGAAGGGTATGCAAAGATATTGGACAATTTCGAGACGATATATTATACCTGCCATTGCACAGGAGTACAACAGTATGAATTTATGAAAAAGAAGATGAAGAATCTTTTTTATGCGGCTGTAGGAGATGTAATTGACATTTTATAGGCGTGAGTAGACATTAAATAATGGTCAAAATCACGTGATAGATGTCATTGCGGCAAAGGGACCTCGGATTAGAAAAATTAAGTGATAAAAAATTGTCAAAAATGTCATTTTTTACTATCTTTTTCCGAAAAAAGTGATAGAATATACTAAGGAAAATATTCGTGCATAAAAATACAGGAGGAATTGATATGTTAACGATTGATAAAGTAAGACATGCTGCAGAAGTACTTTCAGAAGTAGCCAGAAAGACAGATTTGATTTATTCACCGGCATTAAGTAAAGGGAAAAAAGTTTACTTAAAAACTGAAAACCTTCAGTTGACAGGTAGTTTCAAACTTAGAGGTGCATACTACAAGATCAGCCAGTTAAGCGAAGAAGATAAAAAGAAGGGTATTGTTGCTTGTAGTGCAGGTAACCATGCGCAGGGAGTTGCCCTTTCTGCACAGAAAAATGGGTTACCATGTGTTATTTGTATGCCAAGTGGAGCACCAATCAGTAAGGTAGAGGCAACAAAGAGCTATGGTGTAGATGTTTGTCTTGTGCCGGGAACTTATGATGATGCTCATGACAAAGCGGTAGAAATCCAGGAAAAAGAAGGAAGAACCATGATTCATCCGTTTGATGATGAAGATGTTATGGCAGGACAGGGAACTATCGGTTTGGAAATCTTAGACCAGTTGGAAGATGTTGAAGCAGTTGTTGTGCCTGTTGGTGGCGGCGGATTGTTAGCCGGTGTGGCTTATGCAATCAAGACCTTAAAACCGGAATGTAAAGTATACGGTGTTCAGGCGGCAGGTGCAGCAAGTATGTATCTTTCCGTAAAGGCGGGAGAGAAAAAGACGCTTACTTCAGTGAATACATTTGCAGATGGTATTGCTGTAAAGATTCCTGGAGATTTAACTTTTGAGGCAATTTCCAATTATGTAGATGACATGGCAGTAGTATCTGATGATGAAGTTGCAGCAGCAATCTTAACCATGGTAGAAAAACAGAAAATCGTAGCTGAAGGTGCAGGTGCCGTAGCAGTTGCAGCTGTTATGTTTGATAAGTTTGACTTAGCAGGCAAGAAGGTAGTTTGCTTGGTAAGTGGTGGCAACATTGATGTAAATATTTTCAACCGCGTTATCACAAGAGGTTTGATTGTAAGTGAACGTAGATGTTCCGTAGAAATTGCGCTTGAAGATAAACCGGGTCAGCTTCAGGGCGTACTTGAAATTATTAGCGGTTGTGGTGCGAATATCTTATCAGTAAACAGAACCAATGGTGGTCCAAATATGCCAATTAACAGTGCAATTGCAGGCGTAACAATGGAAACCAGAGATAAAGCACAATTTGATATGATTCGTGTAGAATTAAAAACAGCAGGATATCAACTTATTGACTAATGAAACGTAAAAAAAGCTCCCAAGATTGGGAGCTTTTTTGATACAGGAAAAACAGAAAATTCGCAAAGAGTGTTTTTCGTTTATATAAAAACAACTATTTCTTTTTACTAAATTTTGCCTTGATTTTTAACCACCGTTCCATTGGAAGAAGGTAATTAACAAGTAAAGCAATAATTACACCAATACCCGTATCTACAATTCTGTTCAAGGAATAAGGAATATATCTTTCAACCGGAGTATTAAATAAGATAATACATAACATAACTCCACCCGGCTGGATTGCGCCCGGCCATTTTACCAGAGTACTGATTAAGATTAAAAGTACAACACCGATGAAGACCCATAAAAACATTAACGGGGTAAAAGCACCATCCGGTTGGAACAATATATGAAGGCTGAAGAGTCCCATGCCTATGAGTCCACCGATAATGGTTCCGAAGAAACGGTTTCCGCCACTGATACGCGACTGTCCCATATCACCGCCCATTCCAAACACTGCACCGATACATGCAAAGGTTGGGTTTCTGTGAAGCGGATAGTAAATCAATGCGCAAATTAAAGCTGCGGCAGCGGTTTTAATATTACGCATTCCGATATGAAGCGGAAATGGTTTTGCCTGGGTGTTCGCCGGACCGGATGTAACTGTAGTAACAGTAGTAACGGTTGTAACGGTTGTCTCTGTTGTTTCGGTCGTTGTTATATTATCATCTGATATAATATTTAAATCCATTTTATCTGACATAATCTAAACCTCTTTTGCATAATAAATAATTTTTTTCTCGGCAATTTTAAAATAAAAATGCCAAAATCACCTAAGATAATGTATCATAAATTAAGCAGAGATACAATCAAAAATGTCGTTTTTTAGAGAATTTCCCGGTTTATAAAGGAGATATGTCGGGATATAAGAAGATAAAAAGATGAATAAGAACTCAAAAGCAGTTGTAAGGACTGCAACGAATCGTTGATATACAGGCGACTGAATATTTGGTAGGATATAATTACAAAGAAGGTGTCTGCAGCGCTTATTTAAAGAGGTGAAATTATGGAACAGAAAGTTATTGGAAAAAATATAGCAAAATTTCGAACGGAACGGGGATTAACCCAGTCCCAATTGGCAGAATTTTTATTTATTACACCACAAACGGTATCAAAGTGGGAAACGGAAAACGGAACACCGGATATTTCCTTGCTTCCGAAGATAGCCCTATTTTTAGATGTAACCATTGATGATTTATTCGGTATCAGCAATTTAGACCATGTGGAAGACTTGGTATTAAGATATTCAGTGATTCGGGAAGAGAACTTATATCATGAAGCGATGCGGGCGCTGGAAAATAAGTTAAATACGCTTTCTTCGGAGGAAACGGAGCAGGAATACTATAAATTGCAGGGGTTAAAAACCCATTTATTTGTGCAAAACAGCCGGGAAAAAATAAAACAGGGAATAAAGCTTTCCCAAGAAATGTTGGACAAAATTGGTGGAAATTATAACCATGAGTGGTATTTGCCTTTTAAACTGCAGTTAACATTATTTGAAAAAATGGATGGTGAAGTGGGAAAAATTTGCCGGGAAAATAAGGAACTTTTTGAGAGAGAACCAAATGAAATTACTCTGAGAGTGGCGTGTGAAACATATATGATGCTGGAACGGTATGAAGAGGTATTAGAACTTCTTTCTAACAATGAAAAGGCACAGGAATTATTACAGGAAGTCACGCCAAACAACAAAGCCACTTATATTACCAAACTGTCTGCGGCTGCAAAGCTGGAAGATACCGGACTGGCAGAAGAAATAGCGACCCAACTTCTAAAGGATTGCAACACCCAGGATGAGTTTGAAATTCAGTGGATACTGATGAGTCTCTATAAAGATACAGGCAATAAAACAGCCTTTGAAAAAACGAAGGAAAAAGTACTGTCTATTATAGATAGAATTGATGAAAAAGAATATATAAAGGAAATGTATCGGAAACAATTTACAGAAGAGTTTGCATAAACCGGTTGAAAGAAAATCCTTGCATTATCATAGATTGATAATGCGGGGATTTTTGTTTATAATGGATGAGGTATAGGAGATGAAATATTATGAAACAGAAAAACACGTCCGGACGGATTGATTTTTCCAAAGGACCGGTATGGAAGTGCATTGTAGCTCAGGCGATTCCTTTGACGATTGCCCAGTTAGTACAGTTGCTTTACAATGTGGTAGACAGAATATACTTAGGGCATATGGGAGATGGGGAAAGTCTGGCTCTGACGGGAGTTGGTTTAACATTTCCCATTGTTACCTTAATCATGGCATTTACTGCTTTGTTTGGAAACGGGGGTGTGCCGCTATTTTCCATGGAGAGGGGCAAAGGCAATGAGGAGAATGCAGGAGAAATCATGGGGAATTCTATTGCATTATTATTGGTAAGCTCCGTGCTATTGACGGGGTTAGGATACGCTTTTCATAAGCCGATTTTGTTTGCTTTCGGAGCCAGTGAGGCATCTTTTGTGTATGCAAGTCAATATCTGAACATATACTTAATCGGGACTGTATTTTCCATGATTACTACAGGCATGAACGGCTATATCAATGCTCAGGGATTTCCACGCATTGGTATGTTTTCCATCATCATTGGAGCGGTTGTGAATATTCTTCTTGATCCGCTGTTCATCTTTGTGTTTGACATGGGGGTTCCCGGGGCGGCACTTGCAACGATTATCAGCCAGGCATTTTCCGCAGTGTGGGTGCTTTGCTTTTTGTTCGGGAAAAAGGCGGTTGTACCGTTAAAACTTTTTAATATTAAAATTAAAAAGAAAACTACCATAGATATTTTGAGACTGGGGACAGCCAACTTTATTATGCAGGGAACCAACTGTGCAGTTCAGGTGGCATGTAATGCTACTTTGCAATCTTATGGAGGAGACCTTTATGTGGGTATTATGACAGTGGCAAATTCTGTTCGTGAGATTGTAATGTTGCCGGTACATGGGATTGTGCATGGAGCACAACCGGTTATTAGTTTTAATTATGGAGCAAAAGAGTATAAAAGGGCAAAATCCGGTATTCGGTTTAATACATGGGTAGGGGCTGTTTATACTATGGTGGCATGGATATTGATTATTGTAGCACCACGTTTTTGGTTTGGGATTTTTTCTGATGATACCTCTATGATGGCAGCAGGAGCAGAAATGTTAAAACTTTATTTCTTTGGATTTGCTTTTATGGCATTTCAGTTCGCGGGACAATCGGCATTTCAGGCTTTGGGAGATGCAAAACACGCTATTTTCTTTTCTCTGCTTCGAAAGGCCATTATTGTGGTGCCGTTAACCTTGTTATTACCAATGGTTGGATTCGGAGTAAAAGGCGTATTTTTAGCAGAACCCATATCCAATATTGTAGGAGGATGCGCGTGTTATCTGACTATGAGAATGACGATTTACAAGGAATTGGAGAAAAAATCCGTATAATTTTAATAAATGAGACGATAGAAATAAGAAAAAGAGCAAATGGAATGTATAAAAATACAATTTATGTCTTTCCTAATTGTGAATAAAATGTTACAATATGGGTTGGAATTTTTAATTCCAATGCTTGAAAGAGAATGTAATTTTATGCAACATTAAGGAGGAAACAATGAAAAAGAGATTACTTGCGCTTTTATTATGTATGGTTATGGTATTTGGTACATTAGCAGGTTGTGCTAACAATCAGGCAAATACCGGTAGCGATGTAAATAATGAAGTTAACGATGAAAACGATAATAACGGTGAAACCGAAGACGAAGGAACCAATGAAGATGAAGGTTCTAACGAAGACGAGGGAACTAACGAAGATGAAGGTTCTAACGAAGACGAAGGAACAACCGGAAATGAAGGTTCCACAGGAAACGAAGGTTCAAGCGATTCTAACAGCGGTTCTACAGACAGCGGAAGCACTGAAGCTAAAGAAGAAACATATACAGTTACAGTAACATCTGAAGCCGGTGCAAAATTATCTGGTGTTGAAGTTACAGTTTATGAAAACGGTAAAAAAGTTGACAAAGAAAAAACTGATGCTAATGGTGTTGCAGAGTTTAAATTAATGAACGATGGTACATATACAATCGAACTTAAGAAACTTCCCGGCGGACATCATGTAGATGATGAATATACATTTACCGGAACAGCAGCATCTATCGTAACTGACATTCAGTTACAGACAAAGGTTCCAACCTCTGTAGATGTTGGTGAAGCAATGTTTGAGTTTAGTGTTACAAACTTAAAAGACACCAATGAAACAGTTACTCTTTCAGAACTTTTGAAAACAAACGATTTGGTAGTTGTGACATTCTGGACCACATGGTGTACATACTGTGACAAAGAAGTTCCGTTTATGACAGAAGCATATGAACAGTTTAAGGACAACATGACAGTTGTGGCTCTTAATCCATATGATGCACCGGCTGATGCAGCTAAGCATCCATCTATGATGAACTCACCGTTTAAGGTGGCTACTTGTCCGGGTTCTTGGTTTAATGCATTTGGAGTTGGAGCGTACCCGACCACAGTATTAATTGACCGTTATGGAGTAGTATGTGAGATTATTCCGGGAGCATATGATTACGTTGAAGCTTTCTCAAGCAGATTTGCAACATATATTGGTGATGAATATTCACAGGTATTGCACCCATAAAAAAGTATAAAATATTTAAGGCTTTGCTACAGAGAAATCTGTTGGCAAAGCCTTTTTTGTTACGATGACCTATGCTTACCGGTTTAACCACCATACACCCAGGTTTAAATATGCTGCGAAAGTCAACCAAATTAAATATGGAATATTCATATAAGCAGCAATCGGCCGGATGCGATAAAAGCGTTTGATCATGACAATGACCAAAATCCACAGTAGCAACAGCCAGAAAAAGGAAAATAAGAACCATTGGAAGTTAAAAAAGAAGATTGGCCATAAAAAGTTAACTACCAACTGATAAAAATAAACAGACATTGCTTTTGCAATATCTTCTTCCGATGCCGGTGCCGTTTTTACCAGATATGCAGAAATTCCCATCAGGGCATAGAGAATGGTCCATATAATAGGAAACAGAATATCCGGCGGTGTCAACGGCGGATGGTTTAGGGCTTTAAAATCATCCATGCCACCTTGTGTGACAAAACCCACCAAAGCACCCAGGATTAAGGGAATGGCAATGCATTTTACAAGGGTTAATTTGTTGTTTTTCATATATTTTCACCTCCTATATATCCTATGCAGTTGCCGGATTTTTATACGGAAAGGGAAAATGTATGAAAAAAAACAAATCAGGGAAACATTCTATCATCTTAATAAGAGGGAGGATGTTCCGTGAAAAACAAAAGAAGAAAAAGAATTATTGTGGCAACTATCTTATGTATAAGTATCCTTTTTGTTTATTTTTTACAGACATATTGGGTGCATCGGAAATTTCATGATCATGGTGTCAAGACGGAATGTGTATCTTTGCTTGGCTGGTTTATCATGGAGGATCATTTGGTGGGAGAGGTTCACCAGTTTACGGATTTGCAACCCGGAGATATTTTGATTACTTTGTCTACCCACTCTTTGGGCTGGAGGCACGGCCATGCGGCTTTGGTAATTGATGAGAATACTACATTAGAATGTGTAACATGGGGAACCACCTCAAAGTTAAGAGATCCGGAACATTGGAAACGATACTCTAACTGTGTGTTACTAAGGATAAAAGACGTGACAAATAAGGAACAGGAAGATGTTGTGGCATATGCGTTAGAGAATTTATTGGATGTGGATTACCATTTGTCCGCCGGATTTATTGGGGGTAAAGACATTTGCCCGGAAGATCCCCAATTTGGACTTCAATGTGGCTATTTGGTGTGGTATGCATGGAAGCAGATGGGATATGACATAGATTCTAATGGGGGAAGTTTGGTGACACCAAAGGATATTATGTATTCAGAGTATTTAGAAGTTGTTGAAATATATGGTATGGATGAGGAACTTAGGCCCATACAATGAAAAGAAGGTGTATAAAAGGCAAAGAAAAACATAAAAATTACTTTATTAATTTGCCGGAAAGTGTTATAACAAAATTAGGAGTATTAAACTTCAAAAGTGCGTGAAAAAGAATAATAATTATTAGGAGGAAATCATGAAGAAGAGATTATTGGCACTTGTACTTTGCATGGCAATGGTACTTGCAACATTTGTAGGATGTGGCGCTCCGAAAGAAGAAACATATACCGTAAATGTTACTTCAGAAGCAGGGAAGCAGTTAGTTGGCGTAAATGTTGAGATTCAGCAGGAAGGCACCGCAGTTGCATCCGGTGTAACCGATGAAACAGGAAAGTTTGAAGCTGTATTAGCAACAAGTGATGCGTATACTGTAGTTGTATCCGGATTAGCAGAAATTTATGTTGTAGAAGAAGCTTATACCTTTACAGAAAAGGTAGCTGATGTTGTAATTGACAGCATTTTGGATGAAACCAGATTGGGAATGAAAACTTATACTATTGGAGATACAATGTATGATCTTGTGATTACATCTTCTGATGGTGTTACTTATTCTGTAGCTGATATTTTAGCAGAAAAAGAATTAGTAGTTATCAATTTCTGGGCATCATGGTGTGGACCATGCGGAAACGAAGTTCCTTATTTAAACGAAGCATATCAGACTCTTATCGATGATATGGAACTTTTAGCATTGTCCTCTGACAGTGGTGACGTAAACTCCTTAATTGCATCTTACAAATTGGCAAAAGGTATTACATATCCAATGGCACAGGTTAGCGGAAAGCTTTCAGACGCATTTAATGTTAGAGGAATTCCGACCACTGTTGTAATTGACCGTTACGGAATCGTTAGAAAAATTCATGTTGGTTCCTTAGAGACCACACAAGAATTTTTAGATATGTTTGAACCATATTTAGGCGATGATTATCAGCCGGAATAAAATAATCACATAAAAATATTTAAGGCTTTGCCTCTGAGTGTTCAGGGACAAAGCCTTTTTCATTTCTGTAGTTATTATAACACATTTGAAAATACTATAAAAGACTGTTTTTTAATTATATTCTTGTATATATTAAAGGATAAGAATATAAAGGGGTGATAGAGTGAATAAGGAGATTCAGTATCAGGAAGAAATGCACTTAGAAGACATTTTAAAAAAGCTTGAGAGTGCGTTAGACACAGAAGAGAAAATTCTCGAGGGGCAAAAGGGAGAATTATTAAAGGAACGTCGGAAGATGTGGGAAGAAAGCGCCCACGGTGTAGGAGATTTTGACGATATCATCGATATGGCTATTTACGATGCTCTGGTACGGGATGAACATGGGCATTATGTACGTCGCGATGAAAAAGTACGTCAGATAAAATATTTATTGCAGACACCGTATTTTGGACGTATAGATTTTTTGGAAGATGGGGAACGTCAAGGGGAGACCATCTACATTGGAAGATATGGATTTTGTGATAAAAAAACATACGAGTATGATATCTATGACTGGAGAACACCAATCGCATCCATGTTTTATGACTGCGGAATCGGTCCGGCGAAATATCGCTGCCCTGCAGGAGAAATTGAAGGCGCTCTTACGGTGAAAAGACAGTACCGGATTGTGGACGGTAAACTGATTTACTGTTACGATACGGATACTGCGGTTCAGGATGACATTTTAGAGGATGTATTATCGGAAAATACAGACAAGGTGCTTAAGGTTATTATTGATACCATTACAAGAGACCAAAACCGGGCGATTCGTCAGAACCAATCTACGGATATCCTGGTAATGGGTCCTGCGGGAAGCGGAAAAACCAGTGTTGGTATGCATCGCCTGGCGTATTTGCTATACCACAACAGAGAGACTTTAGACAGAGAAAAAATCGTTATCATGTCCCGAAATGAAATTTTTTCCTCTTACGTATCAGGAATTCTGCCGGAGTTAGGGGAGGAAAATGTTCAGGATACTCTTTTTGACCGGTTGATTCATTTTGGAATACCGAGGGAATATCAGAAAAACTGGTATTACGAGCAGATGGAGTATTTGTTACAGTATCATGGTGACACATTGCGCAGAAGAGGAATATCGTTAAAGTATTCCGGAGAGTTCCTTGATTATGTGGAAGAGCAGTGCCGTCAGGATTTAGGGAAAAGAACAGACTTTACCCTTGCACTGGAAAAATATATGGAATTGCTCCATGATTTTACCGGAGAAAAAAATAAGGACATTTATGAATATACAAAGCATTGTATCAACCAGAAAAAATTAATGTATGAGGACATTCTGTTGATTAGTTATGTGCGGATTCTTACAGGCTCTGTTCGCCCTATGGATAATATCAGTCATGTAGTAATCGATGAGGCACAGGACTATAATACATTGCAGTTAAAGATGATAAAAAAGCTTTATCCAAAAAGTAAATTTACGATTTTGGCGGACGCGAATCAGGCGGTTTATCCGGAAACATCCACGATAGATGAGAAGGATTTTTGCGATGTATTTGGCGGACACTTAAATAGGATGCAGTTACAGAAAAGCTACCGTTCAACAGCACCGATTAACCGATATGCATTAAATATTATTGGCGTAGATAATCCGGAACTGTATATTGACAGAGACGGAAAAGAGCCGGAAAACATTATAACAAAGAACCCGGAGGAGACTTTGGCTGAATTGTTAAAGCAGATTCCAAAGAGTAGCTCGGTGGGTATTCTGACTTGTGATAGACAGGCAGCTATCGGATTACGAAATCGAATTGGGCAACCTTTAGCAGAGGAAGAACGCACGATTCAATATATCTTCCGTCCGGACAGAATGTTAGAAGATAAAATCGTGGTTATGCCGGTTTTACTTGCCAAAGGTTTAGAGTTTGATGTGGTTATTATCTGGGATGATAAAAATGAGTGGTTTTGGGAGGAAAATAGAAATCTTAAGTATTTAATGTGTACCAGAGCATTGCATGAATTGTACGTTTTAACAATATCTTCATAGTTTCAAGATTGCCATGGCTCTTATGTTTCTTTATAATAAAAGAAAAGTTAAACTATTTGTCTGAGGTAAAAAGATGTAGATGACATATATCAGGTGGAAGCAGGGTAGTTTTGAGGAGGTACACATGGCAAAAGAAGGCGGAAACGGATTTATGAAAAAAATGGCAACTTTTATAGTAGATAAGCGAACACTGGCTTTTCTGCTATATGGGTTTGCCATTATTTTTTCACTTTTTTCCATGAATTGGGTAGAAGTAGAAAACGATGTAACAACTTATCTGGCAAAAGACAGTGAGACCAGACTGGGGATAGAGGCAATGAATGACAACTTCGTTACCTTCGGAACAGCCCGAGTAATGGTATCCAACGTTACTTATGAGACCGGTAAACAGTTAGCTGCAGACATTGCTGCAATGGATGGGATTTCCATGGTCACATTTGATAATACTGAGAGCCATTATAAAGATGCAACAGCACTTTTGGACATAAGTTTTGCAGGAGCTGCAAATGCAGAATCTACTGTACAGGCAATGACTGAGATACGAACCCATTTGGAGGATTATGATTTTTGTGTGGACACGAGTGTGGGAAGTGATGTTAATGCCACATTGCAAAATGAGATGATGACGATTTTAATTGTTGCAGTTATTATCATATTTGTTGTTTTAATATTAACCTCCCGATCTTACGCAGAAGTACCGGTTTTGTTAATCACCTTTGGTATTGCGGCGTTGCTTAATATGGGGACGAACTTTTTATGTGGTAAAATCAGCTTTATTTCTGATTCAATTGCGGTGGTATTGCAGTTGGCACTTGCAATTGACTATGCCATCATTTTGTGTCATCGCTTCGTAGATGAGAGAGAGCATTTGCCGGCAAGAGAAGCGGCAATTGAAGCCTTGAGTAAGGCAATTCCGGAAATCGCCTCCTCTTCAATGACAACCATCAGTGGTTTGGCCGCTTTAGCTTTTATGCAGTTTAGAATTGGTATGGATATGTCAATTGTATTGATGAAGTCCATTTTCTTAAGTTTGTTATCCGTATTTACTTTAATGCCGGGGTTGTTGGTGTTATTTAGTCCGCTTATGGATAAAACCCGACATAAAAAATTATTGCCGAATATTACTTTCTTGGGAAAATTTGCGGTTAAAGTAAGAAGAGTACTTCCACCGGTGTTTGCATTGATATTGGTAGGTGCCTTTTTCTTATCCAGTCAGTGTCCGTACTGTTATGGATTTAATGACTTGGAAACTGCAAAAATGACAGAACAACAGCAGTCCTATTTAAAAATAAAGAAAACCTTTGGTACCAGTAACATGGTGGCTTTGGTATTTCCTACCGGAGACTATGAGTCCGAGCGTGCTATTCTGCAAGAATTGGAACAGTGTCCTGAGGTTAAAAGTGCCATGGGGCTTGCCAATATAGAGGCTATAGGCGGTTATGTATTAACGGATGCTTTAACACCAAGAGAATTTTCTGAGCTAATCGGATTAGACTACGAAGTGGCACAATTGCTATACAGTGCTTATGCCATGGAGTATAACCAGTATGGTGCCATTGTTAGCGGTTTGGAAGATTATGCGGTTCCTATGTTTGATATGTTTCTATATCTTAAGGACCAGTTGGAAGGACATAATATAAATTTAGAAGGTGAAGATTTGGAGATGATGGACGAGATGTTCACTCAACTTGAAAATGCCAAACTTCAGCTTCAAAGTGAAAAATACAGCCGTATGGTGGTGTACTTAAATCTTCCGGAGGAAAGTGAAGAGACCTTTGAATTTTTACAGAAGTTAAGAGGTATTATGGGACAATATTATGAGGATGATTATTACGTGGTAGGTAACTCTACCAGTTCCAGAGATTTGTCAGCGGCCTTCGAAAAGGATAACCTTATCATTAGTATTTTGTCTGCATTATTCGTTATTTTGGTACTGCTGTTTACATTCCAGTCTGCAGGTTTACCGGTATTGTTAATTGTAGTTATTCAGGGAAGTATTTGGATTAACTTCTCCTTCCCAACTTTAACTGAACAGCCGTTATACTTTTTAGGATATTTAATTGTAAACGCAATCCAGATGGGTGCAAATATTGATTATGCAATTGTAATATCCAGTCATTATAAGGAATACAAAAAGACTTACAAACACAAAGAGGCAATCGTACATGCCTTAAACTCATCATTCCCAACAATTTTTACATCCGGAACCATTATGGCGTCCGCAGGTATTTTGATTGGAAATATGTCTGCCCAGCCGGTAGTGTCCATTATGGGAAGTTGTATCGGACGAGGAACTATTATTTCCATTATCCTGGTATTAGGTGTGTTGCCGTCTATTTTGGTTTTAGGTGACTCGATTATTGAACGGACAAGTTTCAAATTGAGGGGAATTGAATTAAATACCCGTCAGGCCACAGGTACACTTCGTGTGAAAGGTCATGTAAGAGGATATATTTCCGGTGTGGTAGATGCAGACTTTAGCGGTATTATCCACGGACAGTTAAATGCAAATATTTCAACCGGTGGTCAAGTGGAAGAAATTGAAGAACAGGAAGGAGAAAAAGAAGATGAAATGTAGATGGAAAAAAATATTTAGTTTGCTTCTTTGCCTTTGCCTGTTAACTACTTCTTTTTTTAAAGCATATGCAGAACCTTCTGAAGAAAATAAAGAAGGAGAAAATGCGGTTGAAGTAGATATTCATATCACTACTGTAGAGGAGTTTTTTAGTTTTAGCGAAAATTGTCGTTTGGATACTTATAGCCGGGAGCTTATAGTGGCCTTGGATTGTGATTTGGATTTGAAAGACCTTGAGTTTCAGGGGATTCCAACCTTTGGGGGGATTTTTCTCGGAAACAATCATAAAATAACCGGTTTAACAATTTCAGGGGAAGGTTCAGTAAAAGGGTTGTTTCGATATTTACAGGAAACAGCCGTTGTTCAGGATTTAACCGTAGAAGGGAAAATTGAACCAAAGGGAAGCGGAAACCAGACAGGTGGAATTGTTGGTGTAAATGCGGGACGGATTTCTAATTGTACTTTTTCCGGAAATGTATCGGGAAATGAGGATGTTGGAGGTATTGTTGGCTATAATGCATTAACAGGAATTATAGAACATTGCCGGGTGGAAGGAAATATTCACGGGAACCACTTTGTTGGAGGTATTGTTGGAGAGAATAACGGTGTAGTACGGGAATGTGCTAACCGGATGACGATTAATACCACCCCGGTGGAAAATTCTGTTGAAATATCAGATATTACTTTGGATACCATAACAAATTCTGAAACGGTCATTACCATTACAGATGTCGGCGGAATCGCAGGTGGCAATTGCGGTGTGATTAGGAAGTGCACAAATTATGAAGATGTTGGCTATCGACAGATGGGCTACAATATTGGTGGTATTGCCGGAAGTCAAATGGGTTACATTGTAGAATGCGAGAATTTCGGTGGTATTCAGGGCCGTAAAGAAGTGGGCGGCATTGTGGGTCAGATGGAACCTGCTACGCAGATAAAGTATGAAAAGGACACTCTGCAAATCCTTCAGGGAGATTTAAATACCATGGCGAATTTGACGGAGAAGACTTCTTCTGATATGCAGAATAGCAGTGATACGTTAAGTGGTCAATTATCTCAATTAAATACAGAAGCAGAAAATGCCAGTCAGGCCATTGAGATTTTACTAGGGCTGGGTGAAGAGGACGTAGATGAGGACATATTACTGGCAGCACGTAATAAGCTAAGCAGCAGCTTATCTGTTATGTCAGGAATTGCAGAGGAAATGATCGTTGCCGGGGAAGAAAGTACTACAACCATGTCCGGTAATCTGAATGCAATAGCTGAACAAATACGGGTAATCAGCAATACAATCGGCGGCGCTGCAGATGGTTTTGGAGTGGCCGTTAAGGATGTTTCTGATGATGATACTCCGGAAGATACGACAGGAAAAGTGGAAGGTTGTATTAACTATGGCGAACTTTTTGCAGATATGACCATCGGAGGAATTGTGGGGAATATTGCCATGGAAAGCGATTTAGACCCGGAAGAGGATATTGATGTTATTGGAGAGACTTCTTTAAAGTCAGAAATCCGGTTAAGAGCTGTAGTTTTGACTTGCGAGAATAAAGGCGGTGTAGTTTGCAAAAAGCAATATGGCGGAGGAATTGCGGGACAGACCACTATGGGCCTTATTAGAGGCTGTACCAATAGTGGGGACATAAATGGTGCCGGAGCTAATTACATAGGAGGAATTGCAGGATTTTCCCAAGGATATGTACGAAATTGTAACGTAAAATGCCGGATAACCGGAGCTGCTTATGTAGGTGGTATTTTAGGAACCGGTAACATTTTATCCGATAGCAGAAGTATGGTTATAGTAGAAGGCCGTGAAAAATTCGGTCATATCATGGGCTACGGAAAAATCAATGAAGATATTAAAGGAAATGCATATTTTGTTGTAAATAAGGACCTTGGTGCCGTAGACGGTATCAGTTATCAGGGAGTGGCACAGCCACTTTCCAGAGAAGAATTTTTTGCGCAGGAAGAGTTATGTGAGTTATTCCTTAGTGTGCATATAACATTCGTACGGCAAACAGAAGAACCGATGATTCAAACCTTTGATATAGGAACTGTACTCACCAGAGATATGATTCCTGCAATCGTTGAAAAAGAAGGCTATGTAGGTATGTGGGAAGGTGTAGAGGAGTATGTTGGCAAGGAATTAATGTTTGACTATGTCTTTTATGAAACTTATACTCCTTATATCAGCGTAATTAGTAGTCGGGAGGCCAGAGAAAATGATGCGCCGGTATTGCTTGTAGAAGGTGAGTTTTTGCCGGAGTATCAGTTGAGTCTAAGTCCGGCCATTGTTACACCTTCACTTTCCAAAGGTCAGTCTGTGATAGAAGGATTTACTTTCCAATTACCGGAAAATGAGACGGGATATACTTTCCGGTATTTACCGCCGGAATCAGTGGAAGATACGGAAATATTGATAACTGTTTACAGTAAAGACGGCACTTGGAGAGAGGTGACTTGGGAAAAAGAGGGGAGCTACTATATTTTCCATGTGGATAAAGGAGCTACTTCATTTTGTATAATCGGAAGTGAAGATAACGGACATTTTCTTCTTTGGGTTGCAGGAGGTATGTTGGTATTTGCAGGATGCATCATAGGTGTTATTATCTGGAGAAAAAAGAAAACAGCAAATGCTGTGTCATAAGAAACATAAAATAGAATAAATCTTCCTTTTTCGGTGACAATAAAAAGAAAACCGGGAAAGGGAGATTTTTTATGGAATCCATCTGGATGAAGGGTTACAAAGCAGATAAACACGCACCATTAGAACAGGAAAACATGGCAGAAACTATTATTATTGGCGGGGGAATTGTAGGTATTCTGACGGCTTATTTTTTAAGCAAAAAGAGGCAGGATGTGATGCTCGTAGAAGCGGGACAGATCGGAAGCGGTCAGACGGGACGGACAACGGCAAAGATTACCGTGCAACACGATTTGATTTATGACAAGTTAATGAAAAATATTGGAGAAAGAAAAACAAGGCTTTATGCTCAGGCTAATAAGGATGCTATAAAAGCCTATGAAAGCCTCATTAAAGAGGAAGGAATAGAGTGTCATTACGAAAACCGTCCGGCTTATTTATATACGATGGAAACTTCCGGGGTAAACAAATTAAAAGCAGAAGCAAAAGCTGCAAGAAAAGTAGGAATCGAGACGCAATATATGGAGGGGGATGGATTAAAGGAATTGCCGTTTTCTACAAAGGGGTCTTTGTGCTTTTTTCATCAGGCGCAGTTTCACCCTATGGAATTTATGGGGCAGATGGTACATTTGCTGGAAAAGCAAGGTGTGAAAATATACGAGAATACAAAAGTTTTAGAGGTAAAAGATCACTTGGTAATTACCAACAAAGGAAGTGTATGGGCAAATAATATCGTTTTTGCGACCCATTATCCGGTAATTAATGTTCCGGGATTCTATTTTTTGCGCCAGCATCAGGAAAGAAGCTACGTGTTGGCTTTAAAAACAGAAAAGGAATTACAGGGAATGTATTATGGAATTGATGAAAACGGTCTTTCTTTAAGAGGTGTAGGTGAACTCATGTTATTAGGTGGAGGAGCACACCGTACGGGAAAATGTAAAGATAAAGGGCAAAATGGAAAACAAGAATCTGTGGGGTATGAGTTTTTACGGAAAATGGCAGAAAAATATTATCCGGGAAAAGAAGTAATTGCAAGTTGGTCCGCACAGGATTGTATGCCTCACGACGAAATTCCTTTTATTGGGAGGTATTCCGTGTTCCGTCCATATTGGTATGTGGCTACCGGGTTTAAAAAGTGGGGAATGACAAATGGAATGGTCAGTGCAAAAATCATCAGCAATTTAATCTTGAAGGAATATGATGAATATGAAGAGGTATTTACTCCAAAAAGATTACACCTGCAAGCATCCTTTAAAAATTTAATGACTGATCTGGGAGAAAGTGCAGCTGGTTTGAGTAACGGTGCATTTTCAAAAAAGAATCGCCGTTGTCCTCATATGGGTTGTCGTTTGGAATGGAACAAAGAGGAGCATAGTTGGGATTGCCCGTGTCATGGTTCACGATTTAGTGAGGAAGGAGAGTTGTTGGATAATCCGGCACAGATAGATCGGAAAATGTAGCATTCTTTTCAGAAGGATTGTTTCAAAATAAGTTTTACGATATAATTAAAGGGTAAAAGAAAAATGTTTGGAGAAATATGAAAGGGGGCATCATATGAGATTTACAGATATTGCAATGGAACGTCAGTCTTGTAGAAACTATGCAGAAGGACGTCCGATAGAAGAGGAAAAAATCAGAGCCATGATAGAGGCGGCACAACTTGCACCATCTGCATGTAATGGCCAGCCATACTTTTTTACGGTATGCAAAGGGGAAATTGCGAAGCAGGTGGCAGAATTAACGAAAGGTGTTGGGCTGAATAAATTTGCTACTCAAGCACCGGTGATGATTGTTATATCCGAGAAACCTTACGTGAAATCCGCAGCAGCGGGGGCAAAAATAAAAGATAATGATTATCGTTCTATTGATATTGGAATTGCAGCCGCATACATTACTGCAGAGGCTACAACACAGGGCCTTAGCACTTGCATCTTGGGGTGGTTCGACGATGCTAAGATTCGTAAACTTTGCGATATTGACGGAAAGATCCGTCTGGTTATTACGGTGGGTTATGCAAATGAGGAGGATAAACTCCGTCAGAAGAAGAGAAAAGATTTAAGGGAATTGATGAAAGAAATTGGTTAGAAGTAATTAAAACACAAAAAAATCACATAGGACGCTATGAATTGGATTTAGAAAGTGTTAGAATGAATACAGACTGATTTATTAAGGAGAGAGATATATGATATTTGGAAAACATATTAACCGATATTACTTAAAATATGCGGCATGGCTACTTGTCGGTTTAATAGCATTGATTATTGTAGACTATTTCCAATTAATCATTCCAAACCTGTACCAGATGTTAATTAACGGTATCAATGACGGTGTAGTTTTGGTTGACGGCGTGGAGATGGTGTTTGACTTTAATTTCCTCATGGAACACATCTGTATGCCGATGGTGTGGATTATTCTGTTGATGGTCTTTGGACGTTTCTTATGGCGTGTAGCTTTATTTGGAGCGGCAATTAAGGTGGAACAGGACCTTCGAAACAAAATGTTTGACCATGCCAAGGATTTAAGCAGGGAATATTATCAGGTAAATAAAGTGGGTAACCTGATGAGTTTATTTACCAACGACTTGGATACGATTCAAGAGTGCTATGGTTGGGGATTTTTGATGTTTTTTGATGCACTGTTTTTAGGTATTTTAGCAGTGGTTAAAATGTGGAACATGGATCCGGTGATGACGGTTTTTTCCATGATTCCTATGGTTATTTTATTGGCAGTAAGTACGATTGTAGGAAAATACATGGCGAAAAAATGGGATATCCGTCAGGAAGCATTTTCCAATCTTTCTGATTTTTCACAGGAAAGCTTTTCCGGTATTGCAGTAATTAAAGCATTTGTGAAAGAAACAAAAGAGTTGATGGCATTTAAGAAGTTAAATGTTGAAAATGAAGAAGTAAACGTTGATTACACCCGTACAGCAGTACTTCTCCGTATTTTGGTTATGTTCTTTGTAGAGAGTGTTATGTGCGTTATCTTGGGCTATGGCGGTTATCTTGTATACAAAGATGCATTTAATGCAGGTCAGTTAGTAGAGTTTATCGGATATTTCACCTCTGTAATCTGGCCGATTATGGCAGTATCTGAGTTAATTGATATGACCTCCAGAGGAACAGCGTCTTTAAAGCGTGTTAGCGAGTTGTTAGATGCAAAGCAGGATGTGATTGACAAACCGGGCGTAGGAGAATTAAAGGATATTAAGGGAGAAATTGAATTCCGCAACTTAACCTTCCGTTATCCGGATGGAGAGTATGATGCTTTGGAAAATTTAAGTTTTACCATTAAAGCGGGAGAAAATGTAGGTTTGGTTGGTAAGACCGGTTCCGGTAAGAGTACTCTGGTGGATTTGATTCTTCGTACATACAATGTTCCGGATGGAACGTTATTTGTTGACGGACATGATGTAAATACGGTAGCGATTAGGGATGTAAGAGCAGGCTGTGCTTACGTACCGCAAGACAATTTCTTATTCTCTGATACTATTGAAAATAATATTGCTTTCGGAACGAATGAGTCTACCTTGGCAGCAGTTATGGAAGCGGCTGAGTTGGCAGATGTTGATAGTAACATTAAGGAATTCCAGCAGGGATACGGAACCGTTCTTGGCGAGCGTGGTGTAACTGTTTCCGGTGGTCAGAAGCAGAGAATTTCCATTGCAAGAGCGTTGATGAAGGATGCTCCGATTTTGATTTTAGACGACTCTGTATCTGCGGTTGATACTAAGACAGAGAAAACTATTTTGGAAAATCTTCGTGAAACCCGTGCAGGTAAGACCACCATCCTTATTGCACACAGAATTTCAACCATCGAGTCTATGGATAAGATTTTATTTATTGACGAAGGTAAATTAGTGGCAGTAGGCAGTCATGCACACTTATATGAAACCTGTCCGGAATATCAGAAGATGGTAGAACTTCAGAAATTAGAAGAAGAAGGAGGGGATAAATAATGCAGGAATATTTACCAATTATAATTATTGTAGCCATTATCGGAACCTTCTCTTTAATCTTCATAGCAGCTTATGCTGCGCTAAAGAAACATAATATAGTAAGAACAGAAGAACGTAATATGGAAGATAAGGAATTAATTCGCCGTTTGGTGGGTTATGCATTACCGTTCTGGAAAGACTTTTTACTGGTACTTTTCATTATGATTCTCTCTGTTGTGTACGATGTTGTTTCTCCGAAAATCATCGGTAATCTTGTAGAAATGGTAAAGATGGATTTCATCTTAAAGGATTTATTCACCATGGTATTTGTGTATGCAGGTATCTTGGTTGTTTGTATGATTTGTACATATTTCCAGTCCATTATTCTACAAAAGACAGGACAGAAGATATTGTCCAGACTGAGATTAGATCTTTTTACCCATATTGAGAGTTTATCTCACAACCAGTTAAACAACATTCCGGTTGGTAAACTGGTTACCAGAGTTACAAACGATACCAATGCAATTTCCATGATGTTTACCAATGTACTTGTAACCATGGTAAAAAATATAATGGTTATTATTGGTGTGTTGTTGGGTATGCTTACTACCAATGTGGGATTAACATTGATTATTCTTTGCTTTGTACCGTTCGTAGTATTATTTACGGTAATCTTCCGTAAGTTTTCCAGAACCGTACATCGTTATGTAAACGAGGCAAGAACAGATATTAACACATATTTATCAGAAAATCTTTCAGGAATTAAAATCACCCAGATTTTTAACCGTGAAGATCAGAAGATGGAAGATTTTGTACGCAGAAGTGCCATCTTAGCTAAAGCAAAAAGAAATCAGATTTTCGTATTTGGTATTTTCCGTCCAATGGTTTATATGTTAAACATTTCCACAGTATTGTGTTTGTTTTATTTTGGCGGAAAGGCTTGTGTTAATAATACGGAATTGTTGGGCCAAGTAGTAAACGGCGGTATCCTTGCATCATTGTATATGTATGTATCCAAGTTCTACAACCCAATTCAGACATTGGCAGAACAGTTTGATGTACTCCAAAAAGCATTTGCATCTGCAGAAAAAATCTTCTCCATTATGGATATGGAACCGGAAGTTGTAGATGAGCCGGATGCAATTGAGTTAGATGAAATCCGTGGTGAAATTGAATTTAAGGATGTATGGTTTGCATACAAACCGGGCGAGTGGGTATTAAAGGGAGTTTCCTTCCACGTAGAACCGAAACAGACGGTAGCTTTTGTAGGTTCCACCGGCTCCGGAAAGACCACCATCTTATCCTTGATGTGCCGTAACTACGACATTCAAAAAGGACAGATTCTTATTGATGGAATTGATATTAAGAAGATTAAGATTTCATCTCTTAGAAAGCATTTCGGACAGATGCTTCAGGATGTATTTCTCTTTTCCGGAGATATTCGAAGTAATATTATTCTCCGTTCAGAAGGTATTTCCGATGAGGAAATTATGGAGGCCTGCCGATATGTAAATGCTGATAAATTTATTAACCGTTTGGAAGATGGATTAGACGAAGTTGTTCGTGAAAGAGGTAATAACTTCTCCGCAGGACAAAGACAGTTATTAAGTTTTGCGAGAACGATTATTCATAAACCATCCGTAATGATTCTTGACGAAGCAACTGCAAACATTGATACCGAAACAGAAATCCTTATTCAGGACTCTCTTGAAAAGATGAAGAACATCGGTACCATGTTAATCGTGGCGCACAGACTTTCTACTATCCAGCATGCAGACAACATTATCCTGTTGTCTCACGGCGAGATTATGGAGCAGGGAAATCATCAGGAACTTCTTGCGCAGAAAGGTCACTATTATCATTTGTATACGCTGCAGTTTAATAAAGAACAGTTAGAAAGATAAAGTGGTAGATAAAGAATGGAATTAATGAAAACCGCCTTGCTCGAGGAAGAAATTCTTCGGGAAAGGCGGTTTTATTATACCTCATTCTTTAATCGATTTAATACATTGTGCAATGGTTTAAATAATAGTAGGCATATAATAAAATTACCTACACCATGTATGAGATCATAAGGAATCCCTGCGATCCAATAGCCGAATCCACCGCTAAATCCACCTACAACAAAATACGGAATACTGCATAGGGCACCGAATAGCAGTCCGAAAAGTCCGGATAAGAAACTGTAAGTCCAGACATTTTTGTGCTTTTGTAATAGTAAAGTCAGGGTGGCTAATAGTGGCCAGGCATATAAGTACATAATCCACCAAATACCGAAACCATATAATATTCCCTCAATTAAAATAAAAGCTGCAATTACGAAATAAACTTTTTTTCCAAGATAAAGAGTAAAAAGAATAATTAGTAAGGATACCAGTTCTACATTAGGAATAAATGCAAGTTGTATTTTAGCTACTTCGATAATGGCAATCATTGCACCCATAATTGCCAAGTCTTTAATATGACCGGAGGTTGTTCTGTTGCTCATATATTATTTGTATACGGTGTATCGGATGCTAAAGGTATCACCATCCGCCACCGGCTGTTCAGATACACCAAAGTTGCAATATTCATCGTTCACGTAGAAGCTCCAGTAGGAACTGTCAACGTTAAAGTCTGCTTTTAGGCCATTTACGGTGTGAACAGTGAAACCATACTGTCCTTCTTCACCTTCAAAAGTAAGCCCCAGTTTCTTAGCATCGTTCATAACATCAATTAAATATTCACCATCAGTGTGAACTTCGTATGTTGTGATTTCACCGTCCTTATCCATAACTTCGATTACAACGGTTTTTGCACCTTCCTCAGCTTTTGGGGCAAAAGCAAAGTACGCTCCTACCATTGCTGCAATTAACAGAACTGAAGCAACAATGGCAATAATGATTTTTGTTTGTTTTTTCATGTATTATTCCCTTTCTACAGTAAAATATTGTTTGGATTTTTTAAATAAAAAAACCCTCTGCACCCAGAGAGTTTGTAAGCAAAATAACGATGTTAAGATGGAAACCGATTGTGTAAGACGGCGCCCCGGTTTCTTTTAATACACCTTATACTTGCAAACAGCCAAATCTCCGTGGCAGATATGCATGAAAATCAGGCAGGTCTTCTGACTCAAAGTGATCACCGGTTGCGCCTTCCCACCGAAGTATATGAAAAAATACTTTTTGGCAGTGGCATCCTGCAAACGGAAACTTCATACAGCGACGGGCTCGTGCAGGATTCTCACCTACTTCCCTTTTCACCAATGGGTTTTCCATTGACACCTGATTTCATTGTCATAATACAAGATAACACAGAGAAGTTATTTTTACAAGAGATAGAAATTAGAATATTTTAGAAAAATATAAAGAATTTACATTTGCATCTTGTTTTGAAAACTACATTCTGTTATACTCGTGTTATAAAGGGGTTAACAATTTGATTTTTTTAATATAATAAACAGATTCTATTGTTTAAGGTTAGAGAGGTGTATTTATGGGTTATTGTTTAAGTTGCTGTTCAACAGCAGATCTGACAAAAGAGTATTTTGAGAGAAGGGGAATTCAGTATATTTGTTTTCATTTTGAATTAGGAGGTAAAGATTACCTTGACGATATGGGACAGTCTGTTTCACCGGAACGTTTATTTAACGAAATGGCAGCCGGTGCAGATACAAAGACATCCCAGATTGGTGTTGGTGAATATATAGAGCATTTTTCCAAAATCTTAGAAGAGGGAAATGATTTGATACATATTTGTTTATCCTCCGGCATTTCCGGCTCTTATAATTCTGCTTGTCTTGCAAAGACAGAAGTAGAGATGAAGTATCCGGACAGAAAGATTTATGTTGTGGATTCCTTGGCGGCATCTTCCGGATTTGGTTTGTTAGTAGATACATTGGCAGACAAAAGAGATGAGGGATATACAATTGATGAACTTTATGCATGGGTAGAAGAAAACAAGTTAAATATGCACTTGTGGTTTTTCTCTTCTGATTTAACATATTTTATCAGAGGCGGACGTGTATCCAAGACCTCAGGATTTATCGGTACAGTATTGGGAATTTGTCCGTTGTTAAATGTAGACGTGGAAGGACATCTGGTTTCCAGAGAAAAGATTCGTACAAAGAAGAAAGTTATCAAACGTATTGCAGAAGTTATGTTTGAAAAAGCACAGGATGGTGCTGATTACAGCGGCAAGTGTTATATGAGCCATTCTCTTTGTGAAGAAGATGCAAAGGAAGTTGCAGCTTTAGTTGAGGAACATTTCCCGAAATTAAATGGCAAAGTAGAGATTTTTTCTATTGGAGCAACCATTGGAAGTCATACCGGCCCTGGAACTGTAGCATTGTTCTTCTGGGGAGACAAGAGAGTAGATTAGATAAAGCATTACAGAGACCTTTGATATGGATGCAGAGGTCTCTTTTTTTGCCATATCTTTACGAAAAATGCTATAGATTTTTGTGTAAGATATGGTATGATATAGGATGAGGAAAAACTGATTATCGGAGGAAATTATGAAACTGAATTACAAAAGAACGTTTTTTATCGGATTGGCATTTTTGTCAATTTGTTCATTTTGGCAAATGTATGACAACATTGTGCCGAAGATTTTAAAGGATACTTTTGAGTTAAAGGAAACTGCCGTTGGTATTATTATGTCAATAGACAATGTTTTAGCGGTATTTCTTTTACCTCTCTTGGGAACTTTGTCTGATAAAGTAGATACTAAACTTGGAAAGAGAACACCATTTATTATTGGCGGAACCGCTGCGGCAGTTATTTTAATGATGTTATTGCCGTTTGCAGACACAGCGAAGAACTTGGTGTTATTCGTGGTGGTATTGGGATTAACATTACTCGCAATGGCATCCTACCGTTCACCTGCAGTAGCGTTAATGCCTGACCTTACACCAAAGCCATTAAGATCATCCGCAAATGCAGTTATCAATCTCATGGGTGCGATTGGTGGTTTGTATGCACTTGCATTGATTTTTATATTGGTTCCGGAAGAAAATCCAAACTATTTATGGTTGTTTATAGGCATTGCGGCCATGATGGTAATTTCGGTTGTCGCATTGGTAATTACAACAAAAGAGAAGAAAATTGCAGCGCAGGTAGCTCTTGAATACCCGGAAGAAGAACCGGCAGCAGAAGAAGTACATTTTCAGAAGATGGCAAAGCCTGTAATGATTAGTCTGGCATTAATCCTGGCTTCTATTTTCTTGTGGTTTACGGCTTACAATGCAGTTACAACCGCATTTTCCAGATATGCAGATGTGGTATGGGGAATTGGTGGCGGAAAATTTGCTCTCCCGATGTTTGTAGCGACTGGAGCAGCAATTGCAAGTTACATTCCTATTGGTTTGATTTCCTCCAGAATCGGAAGAAAGAAAACCATTATTCTTGGTTTGATTTGTATGTTGATTAGTTATTCTTCCGTATTTTTCTACCCATCCTTCCATTGGAGTGCGTATGCATTTTTTGCTTTGATTGGTATGGGCTGGGCAGCGGTCAGCGTAAACTCATTGCCGATGGTTGTCGAAATGAGTAAGGGTAGTGACGTAGGTAAATATACAGGGTTATATTATACATTTTCTATGGCTGCACAGATTTTTACACCAATTATTTCGGGATGGTTGCTGGAGCATATTTCTTACGGAACTTTATTCCCGTACGCAATGTTGTTTACAGTATTAGCGATTATTACCATGAGTCAGGTAAGACATGGTGATTCAAAACCACCAAGAAAAGCAAAAGCGATTGAAAATTTTGATGTAGAAGACTAGAACAAAAAGGAGAAGAATTATGTGGCCTTTTTATTGCCTGATAGGGATTGTAATTATTATTGGATTATATTTATTTGCTATTGCACCGCGAGTATTCGGTGCTCCGGATAAATCCATGTTAAACGGGGTTTATTACGCCCACAGAGGTTTACATGATAATAACAAAAAATGCCCGGAAAACTCCATGGCAGCCTTTAGAAAGGCAGTAGAATCCGGCTACGGAATTGAACTGGATGTACAACTTACCAAAGATGAGATTCCGGTTGTTTTTCACGATGAGAGCTTAAAGAGAATGTGTAATCAGGAAGGAAATGTGAGAGATTACACATATGAGGAACTGCAACAGTTTACATTGGGTGAAACCCAGGAAAGGATTCCGTTGTTTCAGGATTTTTTGGATATGGTTTCCGGAAAAGTGCCGTTAATTGTAGAGATTAAAATTCACGAAAATGCAAATAAGGTTTGCAACAAAGTGGATGAGATTTTAAGCAAATATGAGGGACCGTATTGTATGGAATCCTTTCATCCGTTTGCAGTGAGATGGTACAAAAAGCACCGCCCGCAGGTAATCCGTGGACAATTATCCACAAATTTCAAGAAAGATGTTACAGAACGTAAAGTTTCTTATTTTTTAGCACAGAACTTGTTGCTTAATTTTTTAGCCAGACCGGATTTTATTGCTTTTAATCATAAACACAAAAAAGTGTTATCGCGACAAATATGTCAGCGTTTTTACAAAGCCTTAAGTGTTGCGTGGACCATTCGCACCCAACAGGAATTAGATGCGGCAAGGGATGGTTTTTCACTATTCATTTTTGAGTCCTTTATTCCGCAATAATCTGCAAAAAGATTTTGAAATTTTTTCATTTTTTTGTAGGAAAAAAAGTGGCTATGCGATATAATGTGCCAGGAGGGTTTTTGTTATGATGGAAAACTACACAGAAGCATTGAAAAAATGTAAAGAATATGAACAAGAGCATTTGTTGAAATATTATGAAGAATTAACAGAAGAAGAAAAAACGCAATTAATTGATCAAATTCTGTCAACTGATTTTTCTGTAATCCGCCAGGCCATGAGCCAGGAAGAAAAAGGAACCATTTCTCCGATTGAGGCAATGGAAAGCGAAGAGATTTTCAGAAGAAGAGATGAGTTTGAACAAGCCGGTTTAGAGTATATCAAAGCCGGAAAGGTGGCAGCAGTACTTTTGGCAGGAGGAATGGGAACCAGATTAGGCTCCGATGCGCCGAAGGGAATGTACGATATCGGTCTGACAAAGGAAGTGTTTATCTTCCAACGATTAATAGAAAATTTATTGGATGTCGTTAAAAAAGCAGATACATGGATACATTTATTTGTAATGACCAGTGATAAAAATCATGAGATGACCATGAAGTTCTTTGAAGAAAAAGAATGTTTCGGATATATGAGAGAGTATATTCATTTCTTCAAGCAGGATATGGCACCGGCAACAGATTATGACGGAAAGATATTGCTGGAGCGTAAAGGAAAACTTGCTACTTCACCAAATGGAAATGGTGGCTGGTTTGGTTCCTTGTATAATAGTGGATTGGAGATGTGCATCCACGAAGAAGGAATTGAGTGGTTAAATGTATTTGCAGTAGATAATGTATTACAGCGCATTGCCGATCCGGTATTTGTGGGAGCTACCATTAAGGGAGGATATGTATCCGGCT
Source organism: Lachnospiraceae bacterium (assembly GCA_045632875.1). GTDB lineage: Bacteria > Bacillota > Clostridia > Lachnospirales > Lachnospiraceae > XBB1006. Next base: position 11,096 of record JAZQXN010000036.1, on the reverse strand, counting down.
CCAAGGTTATCCGCAAAGCAGCACCGGATGAAAAGGTGGGCGTTATTTGTTTGGAAGACGGAAAACCTTCTATCGTTGAATATTATGAGTTGACAGAAGAAATGATGAATGAGAAAAACGAAAAGGGAGATCCTGCATATAATTTTGGTGTTATTTTAAATTATCTTTTTTCCGTGAAAGAACTGGAGAGGATTTTGGAAGAAGCCCTGCCACTCCATGTGGTGGAAAAAAAGATTCCTTATTTAAGTAAAGAAGATATGGAAATATCACCGGAACAACCAAACGGTTATAAGTATGAGACTTTAATATTGGATATGATTCATATGATGAAGAACAATTTGCCATTTGAAGTGGTTCGGGAATATGAGTTTGCTCCAATTAAAAATAAAACAGGTATCGATTCTGTAGAAAGTGCGCGTGCGCTTTTGCAACAAAACGGAGTTGAACTATAGGTTTAAATTATTAAAAAAAGAAAGAGGAACGAATAATGGGAACAAGAGAAAAGAAAGCCATTAGCTTAGAAACATTTATTTTTCTTATTGTATTTTTAGGAATCTTTATTGCACTTGGAAATATTATGGGTGCGACAAACATGCTGAATACATTAATGAACACAGCGTATGATTTGTTGATTGGCACAGTATTTAAGATTATGGCAATCGCTGTAGTTGCAGGCGCGGTATCTGCTTTGTTATCAGAATTTGGTGTTATTGCATTAATTAATAAGTTATTATCACCGTTAATGAAACCGATTTATGGTTTGCCGGGCGCATCTGCGTTGGGTATCATGACAACTTATTTGTCTGACAATCCTGCAATTTTAACTTTAGCAGATGACAAGGGGTTTAGAAGATATTTTAAGAAATATCAGTTCCCGGCATTAACAAATATTGGAACAGCTTTTGGTATGGGCTTAATTGTAACCACATTTATGATGAGTATTGAACCAACAAATGGCGATAACTTTGTGGTTGCTGCTTTAATCGGTAATGTAGGTGCGATTATCGGTAGTATCGTAAGTACAAGAATCATGTTAATGTTTACAAAGAAAATGTACGGAACAGAAGAGTACGTTATTCCTAGAGAACCGGGAGCACAGGATGAGAAGATTACCACAAGAACAATTTCTGGAGGTGGTGTGGCATCCAGAGCAATGAACGCACTTCTTAATGGTGGTAAATCCGGTGTAGATATGGGTCTTGCGGTAGTTCCTGGTGTGTTAATTATTTGTACATTAATGATGATGCTTACAAATGGTCCTGACCCGACAACCGGTGCTTATACAGGTGCAGCGTATGAAGGTATTGCTTTCCTTCCATGGGTTGGAGAAAAATTAAACTTCATCTTAAAACCTTTATTTGGTTTCTTATCACCACAGGGTATTGCAGTTCCGATTACCAGCTTAGGTGCAGCAGGTGCAGCAATGACATTGGTACCGGACCTTGTAAAGAACGGATTAGCAAATGGGCATGACGTGGCTGTATTTACAGCAATGTGTATGTGTTGGAGCGGATACTTAAGTACTCATGTAGCTATGATGGATAGCATTAACTATAAAGAAGCAACCGGAAAAGCAATCATCAGCCATACTATCGGTGGTTTGGCAGCAGGTATTGCATCAAACTGGATTTATCAGTTGGTAAACTTAATTATGTAAATGTGTGATTTGTCATGGTAAGCGGCAGTTTTTTGGAATAACTATTTTGTTTTAGAATAAAATAGTAGAAAAAACGGAAAGCAGTATAATGACGAATCTGGGAATATTACTCTTGGTGTTGGCTATATGCGGTGAACGCCAAGAGTTATCAGTACAGGGAGAATCTCATCAGGGATACCAATGGATTGAAAAGCAGGAAGCCTTTGAAATGATGAAAAAGTACTCCAATTACAGAATTTTGGATGTCCGGTCCAAGGAGGAGTATCTTATTGGGCATTTGCCTAAGGCACAAAATATTCCATTAGATGATTTGGAGGAGGAATGTTTAGACCTTCTGCCAAATCAAAATCAGGTGATTTTTGTATACTGTACCAGTGGTGGTCGCAGCAGACGGGCATGTGAAATAATGGCCCGTATGGGCTACACCAATCTATACGGTTTCGGAGGATTTCAAAAATGAATGAACAGTTGCGCTTTCTTCAAATGATTGAAGAACTTGCCCGCCTAGGAAAAGAAAACAATAATTATTTGCTTAAAGCTGATGTGGAAAAGTATTTGCAGGAGCATGGTAGCGGAAGTGAATATTTGGAAGCGGTCAGTGACTTTCTTTTTACCAAACAGGTTTTGGTGGAGGGCTATGTTCCGAAAAGAGAAGCGCAGCCGGAACAAAAAAGAGAACTTTTGCCGGAGGAAGAAAGCTTTAAGCGGGATTACGAAGAAGAACTTTCTGTATTGCCGGTATTAGAACGTGGTGAACTTGTAGAACTTTGTAAAAATGCATTAAGTGATGAAGATGCCTCAATGGAATTAACCACTGCATTATTACATTCTGCTTATGATATTGCATTGGGGTATGCAGGCAAAAAAGTGTTGTTAGGAGATTTGGTTCAAGAGGGAAGCCTGGTAGTGGTTACCCTATGTTCAGAACTATATAATTCTGCGACTTTAAAAGAAAAGAACGGAGAAGAAATTCTGCAGTATATTGAAGAAAAAATCCGTCTGGCATTAGAAGCACTTCTTGCAGAGGAAAAAGATACTAATTTAGAAGCCCGCAAGGTTGTGGCTAAGCTAAATCAGTTAATAGAAGCTGTAGAGGCACTAAAAGAACAACAGGCAGAATATACCATAGAAGATCTGGCAGAATTTTTGGCTATGGATGTGGAAGAAATAGAAAACCTCCTCTGCATCGCAGGGGAATTGGAGGAGGAATAAATTATTCTTCTTTTGATCCCAGGATATCCTGGCACATATCAATAAAATTTTTAGCAGCAGTGGTCAGATAGCGGTCTTTATTGTAAGCAATGGCCAATGTTTCCGTGGTGGAAGCACTTTGCAAAGGGAATAAGTCAATGCTGTCGGATATATTTTGCAGAGAATGGGAAGATAAGGTGGTAGAACCACGCATAAACATTTCCGGATAGACGGAAATACCCATTCCTTTTAAAGATAGGGCGAACGCAGTTTGTGTGTTTGATGTTTCAAGAAGAATCTTTGGCGAGATTCTTCTTTTTTTGAAGTATTCGTCCAGGATGGTACGGATACGGTCACCTTTTTTTAACAAGATAAAAGGCATATCTTTAAACACTGCAATATCTACCCCTTTTTTATATTCTTCCCGGATGGAATCAGCATTCATTCCGTACATGGCATTCATGTACCGTGTAGGGACTGCTAAAAACAGGCGGTCCGGGGATAATTTGGTTATGGTTGCATTTTCCGCAGAAAAAGGAGTGAAACCAATAACTAAATCTACGAAGCCGTGTTGAAGGTTTTCTTCTAATTCTTTTGCATTGGCCTCTTCAAGCTTGATATCTATATAGGGATGTGCTTCCATAAATTTTGGTAAAATTAAAGGAAGGATGGCCTGTCCTCTGGTATGTGTAATTCCGATGGTTAATTCGCCGCGGGCGTTTTGGTTAATATCATCAACTTCCGTCAAAAACTGTGCCTGAATATCCAGGATTTGTGTGCTGGCTTCAACCAACCGACGTCCTGCATAAGTAAGAGATAAAGATGGCGTGCGCTCAAATAATGGCGTGCCTAATTCGTGTTCCAGTTTTGAAATATGATTGCTTAATGCCTGCTGTGAAATATGTAATCTCTGTGCGGCTTTGGTAATGTTCATTTCCTCAGACGCCACAAGAAAATACTTTAAGTTGGAAAAATTCATTTGTATATCCTTTCTATAGAAAGTACGCGTACTGTAGTTACAATTTTAGTTTACTCCCCGGTTGGGGAAAAGTCAATCTTCCACAACTAAATAGTTGTATTAAATACCACTAAAAAAATGTTTTTAATTCCTTCTGTGTGGTGGTAGTATAGTTACGGTGGGGCAACACGGCCCTAAGATTGTAGAAATATAATACAAAGGATATAAGGAAGGGTTGAATTATGGCAACTAAGAAATTGGTTCTGAACGCTGCTTGGTGTAAAGGTTGCGGCATCTGCGTAGCTTTTTGCCCGAAGAACGTTCTTGATATCCAGAATGAAAAAGTAATAATTAAAAACGAAGCAGATTGTGTATATTGTGGACAGTGTGAACAGCGTTGTCCGGATTATGCGCTTTACGTTGAAAAGATAGAAGAAGGAGGAGCAATCTAATGGCTAAAACAGTATTGATGCAGGGTAATGAAGCCTGTGTTGAAGGTGCTCTTGCAGCAGGCATGCGTTTTTACGCGGGATACCCGATTACTCCATCTACAGAAATCGCTGAATTTTCTTCTGTTCGTCTTCCACAGGTAGGCGGAAGATTTATTCAGATGGAAGATGAAATCTCCAGTATGGCGGCTATTATCGGTGCTTCTGTGGCAGGTACAAAGTCTATGACAGCATCCAGCGGTCCTGGTATTTCTTTGAAGCAGGAAAACTTCGGATATGCATGTATCGCTGAAGTTCCATGTGTAGTAGTTAACGTACAGAGAAGTGGTCCTTCTACAGGACTTCCAACCAGCCCGTCCCAGGGTGATATGATGCAGGCAAAATGGGGAACACACGGAGATCATCCGGTGATTGCACTTTGCCCATCCAGCGTACGCGAAACATTTGACTTGACCGTACGTGCGTTTAACTTAGCGGAAAAATATCGTACACCGGTATTATTAATGATGGATGAAATTATCGGACATTTACGTGAAGGTGTTGAAATTCCGGATGCGTCTGAAATTGAAATCGTTAACAGAGCAACCGAAAGCATTGATCCGAAGAAACCATATTACGTTCCGGAAGGAGAATACGTTCCGGCAATGAAACCATTCGGACAGGGACAGAGATATCACATTACAGGTCTTTCTCACGGAGAGACAGGATTCCCAACCAACTCTAATGAAATCACACAGAAGTTAATCCGCCGTTTGATTGATAAGGTTGAGTTAAATAAAGATGATATCGTTACATACGAAGAAAAAGATTGTGAAGATGCAGATGTTATTGTAGTATGCTATGGCGGTACTGCAAGAGCAGCAGAAACTGCTTGTCAGATGGCAAGAGAACAGGGCATCAAAGCAGGTATGTTCAGACCGATTACCGTATGGCCATTCCCAACAGAACAGTTGGAAACTCTTTCTAAGAAAGCAAAACGTATCGTTGTTGCAGAGCATAATGATGGTCAGATATTACTTGAAGTACAGAGAATCGTTAAATCTAACTGTGAAGTTGATTTCATCGGAAAGATTGACGGTACAGTTATGACTCCAAGTGAAATTCTTGCAAAGATTGGAGGTAACAAATAATGCCAAGCCAATTAATTGAAAAACATATGCGTGCTGAAAACCTTCCTCATATCTGGTGTCCGGGATGTGGACACGGTATCTTGATGAGAAACGTTGTTCAGGCAATTGATAATTTAGGTTTAGATCATGACAAAGTAGTTATTGTTTCCGGTATCGGATGTTCTTCCAGAGCAGCGGGATATTTGGATTTCAATACCATTCATACAACACACGGAAGAGCGATTGCTTTTGCTACCGGTATTAAATTAGCAAATCCGGAATTAGAAGTTATCGTACTTGCAGGTGATGGTGATATTTCCGCTATCGGTGGTAACCACTTAATCCATGCAGCAAGAAGAAACGTAGGACTTACTGTAGTTGTATTTAATAACAACATTTACGGTATGACAGGCGGACAGTATTCTCCAACTACTCCAAAGGGAGAGTTTGGTACAACTGCTCCGTACGGAATTATTGACCGTTCCTTTAATATAGCTGAACTTGCACAGGGTGCGGGCGCATCATACGCGGCAAGAGGTAGTGCATACCATGTGCAGCAGACAACTGCTTACATTCAGCAGGGCATCCTTCACAAAGGATTTTCACTCATTGATTGTGCATCTGTTTGTCCAACTTACTACGGTAGAAAGAACAAAAAGGGAAGCGCTGTTGATATGATGAAATGGCAGAAAGAAAATGCCGTTATGCAGGAACAGGCAGTGAAGATGACTCCTGAAGAATTAAAGGGCAAAATGATTATCGGTGTATTGGCTCATAACAATTATCCGGAATTCACCGTTGAATATCAAAAGATCATTGATCGTTTGGCAAAGGAGGCGGAAGAACGTGAGTAAAAGTAAAATGGAAATCCGTCTTACAGGTAGCGGCGGACAGGGTGTTATCTTAGCTACCATTATTTTAGCGGAAGCAGCGATTGAAGCAGGCAAATACACTGCACAGTCCCAGTCTTACGGACCGGAAGCCCGTGGTGGTTTGTGTAAAGCAGAAGTTGTGGTAGACGATGAACCAATCGGCTTTACAAAAGTACAGAACCCAACATTCCTTATGGCTTTAACCCAGGCGTCTTTAGACAAGTTTGCGCAGAGTGTTGATGGAGATTGCATCGTTTTGGCAGACTCTAGTTTAACTGTTCCGGAATACTTAAATCCTGCGAAGGTAACACAGGTTCCGATTCTTGAAACAGCTGCAAAGAAAGTTGGAAAAGCTTTCACAGCAAATATTGTTGCTGTAGCTGCAATCAATGAATTGTTAGGACTTGCTGATTTTGAACATCTTAGAACAGCAGTTTTAGGACATGTTCCGAAGGGAACTGAAGAAATTAATGAAAAAGCGTTAAATGAAGGACGCGCACTTATTCAGAAATAATTAAACAAAAAAGGGGTTGGAGCTTATTTTGGCTCCAACCCTTCTTTAAATATTCTTACCATTTCTCTTGTTAAACTGATTCCGTCGTCGTCCGCCGGAATATCTTCTCTTGAATACCATTCTGCCATGGCAAGCTCATTTTCATCCAAAGTGATTGTTTCGTCATCTCCGTCCAGGTCACAGAAGTATCCGAGGGACAAGTTGCCTGCAACACCCCAAGGCTGGCTCTTGTAATAACGGATATTCTTAACTTTCAATCCAACCTCTTCCATTACCTCTCTTGCAACAGCTTCTTCAGCAGTTTCGCCCACTTCGATAAAGCCTGCAATTAAACCATAGTGCTTATAGTTACGGTTCGCATATTGAATAAGTACAAGTTTATCTTTGTGAATTAGTGCAATAATAACTGCCGGAGCAATCTTAGGGAAAATCATGTTTCTACATTCAGGACAACGCATCATGCGTTCCTTGCTGTCGTGGGTGGTAGGCGTTCCACAGTTGCCGCAATAACGGTTTACCCGATACCAACTGTATATGTGCCAAGCTGTCATTAAAGCAAAGCAAACATTCTTTGAATCCTTTTGGCGAAGGGAAGATGCCGGTTCATAGGCATATTTTCCGTCAGGGCATTCACCAGCCTCGCCCATCCACAGAAAATAATTTCTGTCTTGTAGGTTAAAGGCATAGGTCAATGGTTCTTCAAACCAATGTTTCCAGTCAGGGCACCAGCCCTGAACCTCTTTCCAAGTTGGAAGTGACAATTGATTGTTTTGGTCGCGGCAGACCAACATCGTATTTTTCTGTATACAGATAACAATGTCATCTGTTGTGGGTGCCATATTTTTATATTGATTGTTTAATTGACCATAATCTAAATCTTGTATCATAACATAGTTCCTTTGTTTAAATATCTTAAGTGCATTTCGAAAGCATTTTCCAAATCGTGTGGCGTATGTTTGGATGGAGATATCGCCATTGCGCGATTGTAATATGTCCACAACTGTTCTTTGTAATCCGGGTGGGCACAATTCTCGATAATCAATCTTGCCCGTTCTTTTGGGCTTTTTCCTCGTAAATCGGCAATACCTTGCTCAGTAACCACTACATGCACGTCATGTTCGCAGTTGTCAACGTGAGACACCATTGGAACAATACTGGAAATAGCCCCGTTTTTGGCGGTGGAAGGAGTCATAAAAATGGTTATCCAGGAGTTTCTTGCAAAATCACCGGAGCCGCCCAAACCATTCATCATCTTGGTGCCCATAATATGGGTAGAGTTTACGTTTCCGTACAGATCCACTTCGATTGCGGTGTTCATGGCAATCGGTCGGATGCGCCTTAACATTTCAGGGTGATTGCTGATCTCCTGAGGACGAAGTGTAATCTTGTCCTTTACAGAGTCAAAGTTGTCAAATAATTTTTGAATGCCGGCTGCGGAAAGGGAAAGTGCGGCAGCAGATAATTCGGTTACAACACCTTCGTATAAAAGCTCTAAAGCAGAGTCCTGAGCAACCTCCGTGAACATGGTCATATCTGAAAATCCCGCAGTAACCAAACCTGCTAAGGCGGCATTGGCTACAGCACCTACGCCGGATTGCAGTGGATATAAATTCTCTGGCAACCTCCCTGCGGCAACTTCGCTTTTTAAAAAATCAATAATATGTTGTGCAATCTGATTAGATACTTCGTCCGGTTCCTTAAATACAGGGGTTTCGCCCAAAGTATCATTAAAAACAATTGCTACAATTTTGTCCGGAGAGCAAGGGATGTATGGTAATCCAACTCTGTCGGACGGTGCGCAAATGTTAATAGGTTCTCTGGAATCTCCGGATAGGATATCATGAAGTCCGTATACGGAGGTTGGGATATTTAAATTGATTTCAACAATAATCTTGTCGGCCTGTTCAACCAAAGCGTTGGTACAGCCAACAGCTAAAGAAGGAACCAAGCCACAATTTTCTGTAATCATGGAACATTCGATAACTGTATAATCCAACCGTCCCCAAATTCCTTGACGAAGCATTCGAGGAACCTGGCTTAAGTGCAGGTCGGCATATTCGGTAACCCCTTCATTGATGTTGTTACGTGTCTGAGCGTCAGATTGAAAAGGATATCTGCGACCCATAAGACCGGCCTTTGACAAGGCACCATCTAATTCGGGGCCGGTTGAGGCACCGGTTATAACAGTTAAATTTTTTGCGGTTCCCTGTTTTGCGATTGCTGTAGGGACAAGCTTTGCATATCCAGCGGAAGTGAAGCCGCTAAAGCCCACTTTCATATTTTCTTTTATGTAAGCAGCGGCAGTAGATGCATCTGTGACTTTATCTAAAAGTTCGTATGCAAGCACGCGGTCGTTGTACATGTTAATATCTCCTTTAAGTGTGTATTCGTTTTATTATCACTTAAAAAGGGGTAAATGTCAATTAAGAGGAAGAGAAAATATGCAAAATTAAGAAATTGTTTATACTCATATCAGTTAAGATGTGATATACTACAAAAGGTAAGATAAAAAAGTAGAAACTATGTGGGTTCCCCTCAGTGGGAAGAAGGAGTTTGGGATGAATATTTTATTTTTTCTTACACCAAAGAATGATATCGCATTTATTGAGGCGGAGGCCACCCTGCGACAGGGCTTGGAGAAATTAGAGAACAGCAGATTTACAGCATTACCTATCTTAAATAAAGAAGGAAAATATATCGGGACGATTACGGAAGGTGACATGCTGTGGTACATAAAGAGTCAGACCAACTTAAGTCTTGTAGAGGCAGAAGATGTTTCGATTATGAGAGTGAAACGCCGCAGAGATAATCAAGCGGTCTCTATCAACGAAAACATCAATGGGTTATGGGACAAAGTTATTAATCAGAATTTTGTACCGGTTATAGATGATGATAACACCTTTATTGGAATCGTAACCAGAAAAGATATTATGTTGCATTTGAAAAAGAAATTTTTGGATAAATAAAAGGCATAAGGTACATTCTGGAAAAAGACTTCCTTATATAATAGGAAATAATTCGGAGATAAAATATGTGGATAGCAAATCAGTGGAAAGACTATGAAGTTATTGACACTTCAAATGGAGAAAAATTAGAACGTTGGGGACAGTATGAATTGATTCGACCGGACCCACAAGTTATATGGGATACTCCAAAACGGGACAAAGGATGGAAATATCCAAATGGACATTATCATAGAAGCAAGGCCGGCGGCGGTGAGTGGGAGTTTTTTGATTTACCGCAACAGTGGACTATTCAATACAAAGAGCTTACCTTCAATTTGAAGCCGTTTAGTTTTAAGCATACGGGCCTATTCCCGGAACAGGCAGTGAACTGGGATTGGTTTGGGGACAAGATTCGTAACGCGGGCAGACCGGTTAAAGTATTAAATCTTTTTGCATATACCGGCGGAGCTACTTTGGCTGCTGCGGCGGCAGGAGCGAGCGTAACTCATGTGGATGCATCAAAAGGTATGGTTGGCTGGGCGAAAGAGAATGCCGTTTCCTCAGGGCTTGGAGAAGCACCGATACGTTGGTTGGTGGATGACTGCGTAAAGTTTGTTGAAAGAGAAATCCGTAGAGGAAATAAATACGACGGTATCATTATGGATCCTCCGTCTTACGGAAGAGGACCAAAAGGAGAAACCTGGAAGATTGAAGAATCTATACACCCGTTTATTAAACTGTGTACCCAGTTACTTAGCGAAGACCCGCTTTTCTTTTTGGTAAACTCTTATACCACCGGATTACAGCCGGCAGTATTAACCTATATGTTGTCAACAGAGTTAAAAGAGTTTGGCGGACATGTAGAAAGTCAGGAAATCGGCTTGCCGGTATCCTCTAATGGATTGGTTTTACCATGTGGTGCAAGTGGTAGATGGGAAAGATAATCAAAACACAAGATATATTGGTTACATTTATATAGAAGAAACAGCTAAATAATGACGAAAAAAGGGGTTGCAAAGTGTGTTTTTGGATTGTATTGAAATAAATACAATTTTTCGGAAAAAATGCTTGCAACCCCAGTGTTTATCGTGTATACTCAACTTTGCTGTGACATAAGAGCTATGAAGCGTGAGGTTGCTGCCAAGTACATTTTGGCAGGTTTTCCGTGGAGCAAATGTCAAGTTAGGAAACTGGCGACAAGTCACTGTACTACAATGTAAAATCCGCAGACAGCGCGGAAATACGTGTGAGTATCTATGGGATACACACGGGAGAGTGTACAGTCACCGCTTGTCGTACTATTTATAAGTGCGAAAAGGAGGCGACTTTTTTTATGGCAAGTCAAGTAATGAGAATCACACTCAAAGCATATGAGCATCAGTTAGTAGATGCAAGTGCTAA
>JAZQXN010000035.1:0-117203 GCA_045632875.1 Lachnospiraceae bacterium | reverse complement strand
TCTCCAACCTGAATTGTTATGCTTACGTTTTGATAATCACCTTCACCTGTATACTTGTCGCCGATTGCTGTGATTACACCTGTTAATGACCATGTTCCAAGAAGATTAACGCCATCTTCCATTGCCTGATATGCTGCATTTACAATGTCTTCTTCTGTTGCATCTGCAGGTAATTCAATGTCCTGTGGTGCATTTTCAGCTTTTTTAACAAGTTCAATAATAGAGCCTTTTACAAACTGAACAGTTGTCTTGTAGTAACCTAATGTACCTGTAAGTTTTACGGTATCTCCTACTGCAAGACCCTGGAGCATTGCCATTGCTTCTGCATCTGTTTTATCAGATACAGTCACCTGATATCCACCAATCAGTTTATCTGTCATATCTCCAACCTGAATTGTTATGCTTACGTTTTGATAATCACCTTCACCTGTATACTTGTCGCCGATTGCTGTGATTACACCTGTTAATGACCATGTTCCAAGAAGATCAACGCCATCTTCCATTGCCTGGTATGCCGCATTTACGATTTCTTCTGGTGTTGCATCTGCAGGTAATGTGATATCTGCTGGTGGCGGAGCAACTTCTCCAGAATATTCATATACTAAATATTCAACCACATAACTCTGACTTGTTGCATATGAACTCTGGTATGGTCTTGCTTTTCCTGCTGATGTTAATGACATGTATCTATTAGTATTTGTTGGTGTTTCTGTATCTGTATTTCCAGTCAACAAGAATGAAAATGTATCTTCGCCAACTTCAGAAACAGACCAAGTTGCTGTATAAGTACTTGCATCTGTTAATACTTTGTTCTTAACATCCGAGCTCGTACTATATGTACCACAAATCGCATCACCATCTTCTGTAGTGAGCGTTACATTGGCTCCACTAGCGGCAATTTTAATTACCGGAATGGTAGTAGATTCTGCTGTTACAACTGTTCCGTATAACCATCCTCCATCTACATTATCCAATGCATAGTACGTTACCGTTTCACCCGATTCAACCTTTGCAATAATTACAAAGTTACCGCCGTCTGTAATTGTACTTACATCTGTAACTTTTGTGTACTCACTAGACGCGCTTGCATTCATTGGTGCAATTGCTAAACTTCCCATTACCATTACTACTGCAAGTAATAATGATAATACTTTTTTGAAATTTTTCATTTCAATCTTCCTCCTTATTTTTTTGCAACTTTTCTTTGTGCGTTGCTTAATATTTTAAGTTGGATTCTCACCAACTTCATTTACTTCACTATTGTATCACAAACCCCATTTTTTGCAAACAATTTCCAAAGAATATGTTGCCTTTTTTTGTATATTTTTTTTACACAAATATGTACTTTCTCATTTTAAATTCTACAAACTTATGCTATAATGCACTTTGGTGATTTGAGAAATATTACGGGAGAAATTAAAAATGAAAGTTTACATTGCACTAGACAAGAATAATGGGTTCATTTTTAACCATCGACGTCAGGCGCAAGACCGGGGCATGAGGGAAAACATGCTAAAGGACTGTGGCAAATCCAAATTGTGGATTTCCGAATACAGCCGACGCATTTTTACCCCTACTGATGGCTCAGATTTTCCATCGAACATTATCGTTGATAATGATTTTTTGGAAAAAGCCGGGCCGGAAGATTGCTGCTTCGTAGAAAATGTGTCTCCGTTAGAATGGTATGAAAAAATCGATACCTTCGTATTATACAAATGGAATACGCTTTATCCTGCTGACTTTTATTTTGATCTTTCCTTAGAAAATCTGGGATGGAAAAAATTCTCAGTAAACCATTTCAAAGGTTCAACCCACGACAAAATAACTAAGGAGGTATGGAAACGTGCGTGATTTAATTACTAAATTATTTCGCAAGGCTCCAAAAGGTTTTGTTGCTCTTCCATTTGCATTAGCTGCGGTTGTATTAGTTACCGTGCTTACACTTCCATTTTTCGGAAACAATGCAAATACAGACGACAGCAAGGGGCCTGTTATATCGTATCATGACGATGAAGACAAAGATAACGACGAAGAGGATGATGCCAACACCGACTATTCAGGAGACATAGTTGGCGACAACAAAGATGAAGGTGATACCGAAAGCGATGATTCCCAGTCAGGAACCGAAAACGACGATACTGACGATTCATCCAACTCCGGAACCAGCACAGACCCAAGTGGCTCTACTGAAGAAAAACCGGATGATTCCAACGATAACGGAAGCAGTTCAGGAAGTACCGGAAACTCTGGTGGCAATTCCGGAAATACCGGAAATGGTTCCACCGGCACAACCGGCTCTACTGATTTAAATGTTCCGGGAATCAGCATTTCACAAATTCCTGCATTTTCAGGAAGCTATGCTATTACATTAAACAACGGAAATCCTTATTTTGCCACAACCAACTTAAGCACCAATGCTTATGAATTCTACAGCGACTTAGATTCTTTGGGCAGATGTGGTGTAGCTTATGCTTGTTTAGGTCCTGAATTAATGCCGACAGAAGAACGCGGTGATATTAGTAGTGTAAAACCATCCGGTTGGGTACAGAAACAGTACGACTGTGTCCCTGGCAATGCTTTATGGAATAGAAGCCATTTGATTGCATTTGCTCTGTCCGGTGAAAATGCCAATGCTAAAAATTTGATTACCGGTACACAGCATATGAATCAGATTGAAATGCAAGTTTATGAAACTCAGGTTTTAAATTACATTAAAGAAACCGGAAATCATGTATTATATCGTGTAACACCAATGTTTGAAGGCAACAACCTTGTGGCTACCGGCGTTCAGATGGAGGCTTGGTCCATTGAAGACGAAGGTGAAACTATTTGTTTTAATGTTTTCATTTACAATGTTCAAGACGGAATTATTATTAATTACGCTACCGGCGATAGTGAAATGACCGAAGAAGCAAAAACAGAGACAGAAAACGAAATCCCTGAATGGGCTTTATATGTAGTTCACAAAACAAAGGGAACCATTCACAGTGTTGATTGCAGTTCCTTACCAGCAACTAAAAACCGTGAATATTTTGCAACTTATGAAGAAGCCCTCGCACGCTCAAGAGAAATAGATCCAGACAAAGAGGATTCCAAACGTGCCCACAGCAACTGTGTAAAAAATGAATAATATAGAATCTTTACATACATAAAGTTTCTTATAACAACAAATGCATTTTTATGATCATATGACAAAACTCCCGCACCATTCCGTGCGGGAGTTTGATTTTTATGTAGTATTACTTGTTATATTATTATTTAGTAAACGTACATCCGGAAGTAAATTCGATTAATCCGGTACCGTCTTTCTGCTTATAATTTGTAAGAGTACCTGTAACTGTAATTACATCCCCTACTGCAAGAGCATCTGCTCCGTCACCCTTTAATCTGTAGCAAACGATTGGCATATCTTCTGCACCTGCAATTGTAATAACTACAGTAATGTTTTTGTACTGTTCGCTATATGCATCCTTAATTTCAGTTATTGTACCCTGCAATGTTACCTGATATGGAAGAGATTCACCTAATCCCAACGCATAAGCAGCTTTAACGATTTCAACAGGATCTGTTAATTCAACAACTTCATCACCTAATTTTTCAACTGCATCTAAAGTACATCCTGCATCGAATTCAACTTTTCCCATGTAGTTCTTTAAGATACCTGTTACAGTAATCTTGTCACCAGGGTTTAAATCTTTTGCTCCATCACCTTTCAAACGGAAGCATTCGATTGGGTGAGCTTCATCACCGTCAACAACGATTGTAACAGTAATATTCTGATACTGTTCACTCCATGCATTGTTGATAGATTTAATGATGCCTGTTAATGTATATGCTTTGTCAAGAGACTGTCCGTCTTCTAATGCATAAGCTGCTGCAATGATTTCAGCTGCTGTTGTGTAGTTAGAAGATGTTCCGGAGTTTGAAGAACTTCCGCTGTTTGAACCACTGTTGGATCCGGAATTGCTTGAACCGGAGTTTGAAGAACTTCCACTATTAGAAGAATCGGAGTTATTTCCTTCATCTTCTGTAGATTCATTTCCTTCACCCTTAACAACTTCATCTAAGGTACATCCCTGATTAAATTCAATCTTTCCGTTATAGTTCAAGAAATATCCTGTTACTGTAATAGTATCGCCAACTGCTAAGTCTTTTGCGCCATCACCTGCTAAACGGAAGCACTGGATTGGACGAGCTGTATCGCCGTTTACAACGATAGTAACTGTAATATTCTGATACTGATCACTCCATGCTGTATCGATAGATGTAATTACACCTGTCAAAGTTGCTTCTGTGTCTGTTGACATACCAACTTCAAGTCCGTATGCAATATCAAGAAGTTCTTCCGGTGTTAAATCATCGCTAATAATGATTGCTGCAGGAGTGTGACGTTCAAAACTTACTTCTGCTGTATTGCCTTCAGCGTCTGTTATTGTTGCTGTTAATGTGTATTCAACTTCTTCCGGATTTTCGTTGTTAACATCAATAGTTGTCTTTGTTTCACCCGGAACGATTTTTACATTTGCTTCATCAGCATCGGTTGTCCATGTAATCTGGAAGGTATCTTCACCGATTTTAACCACAGATACAACCTCATAGTCTGTACTATAGTTTACAGGCTCTACATCTTTATACATTGTATACAAGTACTCAGCTGCTGCTGCTAATGGTGTCTGTTCTTCTGTGTTGTTTCCACAAGCTGCAAACATAGACACACACATTGTGAGTACAAGAATAATTGAAAGTAATTTCTTCATGTTTTACTCCTCTTTCTTAGTCCAACACGGTAATCTGACTTTCGTCAAATACCTTGATTTGATAGGTTCCGCTGTAGTAGTCTACGATACCACATACGGTGATTGTTTTTCCTAAATAAGCTTCCTCTGTAATAAGCTTTCCGTTTTCATCATAAAGTACGGCTGTTCTTACAGAAATAGTTACACCATTGATTTCACAAGTTAATGTCATAGCACCTTTAGATGCACTGTCATCATTTGTTGTGGTGTAAACGTCTTTTACATACAGATTCTCCATTTTAATTGTTGTACTTAACGCAAGTTGAGCATAAGAGAATTTCTGCATTTCTTCTCCAACCTCTACATCAACCATTCCGTTAACAAATGTTGCCGGATCTGTTACTACATTTGCCGGCGCATTGCCTGTACTGATTAACTGAAGGTTATTTGGATCATCCGGTTTCATCGGTCGATAACTCACACCAGCCACCTGCCATGTTCCACCGACTTCATAGTACTGTACAGTACCTACGATGCGGGCCTTATTTCCTACCATCAGGATTTCCAGTCCCTCACCATTTAAGTTATAACCATAATATACAGTCATGCCATAATACATTCCTGTATCCGCATCATAACTTTCTACATATACACTGTTATCACCATTTGTTGTGATAACACCTTCAAAAGCAACTTTAAAACCATTGTAGGCTTCAATGTTGGTACGAAGTTCTTTTAATGTTAATTCTATAGCATCGCCATAGTAATAATCCGGATCTTTTTCTCCGGAAAAGATTTTTAATTTGGCCGTCATGCTCTGTGATAATGCTGATGAACAAGCACTACCATAGCGGTTGTTGGCTGCGGAACTACCCGCCGCCAAACCGCTTTGTAATAATTCAATGTTCAAATTTCTGTAAGCTGCACCTTCACTTGGCTGATACCAAATCCATACAAGATTTCTGCTGCCTGTGCTGTCCACATTCCAATTCTGGTCATCGGATTCAATAATGATAGATACTGCATTTTCAAGCTTTTCACGAGTAAATCTCGCTGCTTCTTTACCGTATTCTTCAATTTTACCCGTTGATTCCGGAGTGTCTACCGCAATAAAACGAGCTTTTAATACACCATTTGCGGAAACCTCTGTCGGCACGTAAAAATGAACAGTATCTCCATCGATAAAACTCTTAACAGTTGCTTCTGTCTTAGCCGTATTGCTGGACATATTCAACTCTACCTCTGCCGCATAATCCACAATCATAACTTCTTGCTGTGAATTATCTGTAGTTCCGCTGTCACCGGTGTTGTTTCCACAAGCACTCAATAACCCTAATATTAATATTATTGCAAATAAGCTACGAAATTTTTTCATCATATTAGTTCTGATACTCACATTCTTCAATTGCTTCTTCAAATGCCTTTTTAATCATCGCATCTACATCACCATTTGCATCAGCTGTAAGACATTTACAAAGTAATGAACCTACCTGATCACGAGCGGTTGAAGAACCGTTAAATGCAGGAGATGTATAATATGCTTCTGTCTGGGACATACATACTTTTGCAGATAATGCTGCAATATATGTTGTTCCGTTTGCTTTGTTCATAAAGTCAGCATATACAGGGTTTTCTGCTACGGATTTTAATACCGGAACATAACCGGATGTCATAGCAAATTCTGCCTGGAATTCAACGGATGTTGTTAAGAATTTTGCAAATAACCATGTAGCGATAACTTCCTGTGGGTTGTCACTCTGGAAGATACATAAGCTTGGTCCCTGGGAAATAACCTTCGGATTGTTTGCATCAATCTGAGGAATTGTAGCAATACCTACTTCAAATGGATATGTACCATCTGTGTTTGCTGCCGGTCTCTGGTGTGTAGCACCTGCAGAAGAACCGATAGACATATAGCTCTTAACTTCATCTGTGGATGTAAATAATCCGGAAGTATAAGACCCGTAAAGTGTCTGAGTTGTTAAGTATCCTTTTTCATACCATGTACGGAATTTTTTAATAAATTCACGGTTTGTTTCATTATCGAAAAGGTAACGATCGCCTGTTGCGCTTGTGTATTCAGAACCGTACTGTTCACACATTGTAATGAACCAGTTAGCTTCTGAGTCATATCCCAACGGAATAGAGTTAGGATCAAGTTCTTTAATCTTAGCACATACCTGCTCTAATTCATCCCAAGTAGTTGGAACTTCAATGTCGTTTGCTTCAAAGAATGTTTTGTTGTAGTATAAAACTTCTGTTGATTTGGACATTGGTAATGTATACATTAAGCCATCACCAAAGCTCTTTCCTTCATTGTAGTAACCTTCAATGAAGTCTGCAATCTGAGCATCTGTAAGACCAAGAACTTCTGTAGTTCCGTCTGCTCTTGTAACTTCAATTTCACTTGCAATTAAGTTATCCAACGCAACAACACCTTTTGTTAAGTTGTAAAGTGCCACGTGGTCAGGATAGCAATAAGCCAAGTTTGGCTGGCTTCCTACTGTTAATTCTGTACTAATCTGGTCACGTACAGAGTCATAGTTACCAACCTGTGAATGTTCAACATGAATGTTTGGATAAAGTTTATTGAACTCAGCAATATATGTATCCAAAACTGTACGTAATGATTCACCCATTGTGTGATAGAAAGTAATGGTAACTTCACTTCCGTCATATCCGCCTTCCGGAACAACGAAGTTTGCATCTGCTTTGCCATTGTTACCACCACATCCGATTAATGCACTCATAACCATTGAGAGCACTAAAAGTAATGCAACGATTTTTCTTCTCATGAAAATTTCCTCCATAATAATTCTTCATATATTGTGTTAAAGGCACTATTGCCGATTAACCTTTAATACCACTACGGCTTACACCGGTCATAATGTATTTTCTTAAGAAGATAAATACCATGAACAGTGGTGCGGATACGATAGCTACTGCTGCCATCTGTACCGGGTAGTTTACGTCTCCGGATGTATCGGTAAACGCATTTCTTAAACCGTTTGTGATGAGCTGGTATTTATCATCATTGGCTACCAGTCGAGGCCAAATGTAGGAGTTCCAAGCACCCATCATCTTTAAGATGGTGATGGAAATCAATGTTGGGAAAGATAATGGAATCATTACTTTCCATAAATATTTAATATCACTTGTTCCATCTACCTTCGCAGCCAAATATAACTCGTTTGGAATCTGCATAAAGTTCTGTCTTAATAAGAAGATATAGAACACACTTACCAAGAACGGAACAATTAATACGGTATATGTATTGATCCAACCCAACTGGGTAACGGTGGAATAGTTGGTAATGGTAAACAATTCGCCCGGAATCATCATTGTTGCCATCAATGCTCCAAACAATGCATCTTTTCCCTTAAATTCCAAGCGGGCAAATGCAAACGCGGATAACACTGTGATAATCAATGATAAAATTGTTGAAACAACACCTACATATAAGGTGTTCATAAATAATGTTCCTAAGTTTGCCGTTGTAAACGCTTCTGCGTAGTTGCTGAAGAGAATCTGTTGCGGCCAAAAAGTCGGAACACTGAGTTTATACTCTGCCAAAGATTTTAAGGATGAAATAATCATCCAGTAAAATGGGAACAGCACAATCAACGCCATTGTTAATAAGAATAAGTAAACTGCTGCTTTAACAATAATTCGGATTATCAACTGACGTTTTGATTCCTGCTGTATGTTTTTTTCCTGCATAACTTTAGCCATACAGCACCTCCTTAAAAATGTACTCGCTTTTTACTTACTTGCGAGTTAATCATTGTAACAATCAAGATAATCACGAACAAAATCAGCGCCGCCGCACTTGCACGTCCTTGCTTATTTGTCGCCAAAGCATCATAAATAAATCCTACCATGGTATTTAAACGTCCTGCATCATCTGCCGGTCCCATATTTTCACCAAAGATACCGATAATGCTGGAATATTCTTTAAAACCACCGATAAATCCTGTGATAACAACATATGCAATCATTGGAGATAATAACGGAACTGTAATACGGCTAAATACTCGTCTTCTTGGAGTTCCGTCAACCTTTGCTGCGTCGTAATACTGCTTGTTAATGCTCTGTAATCCGCCTAATAAAATAAGAATCTTAAACGGTAATGCATTCCATACAATATATACGATCATAACAACCATATTTGCAAACTTGGTAGATCCATAATTAATCCAGTTAATATGTTCTCCGCCAAAGAATTCAATAATGTTATTGATAATACCTGCCGTAACTACGATTTCGTTTTCTGTTCCGTAGAAGCTTCCTACGATATTGAACATTGCCGCAAATACCATACCAATTGCAATAGAGTTGGTTACATACGGTAAAAAGAAGATTGTCTGCAACACTTTTTGTAATGGTTTAATGGAATTTAATGCAACTGCAATTAACAATGCCAAAATTGTTGAAATCGGAACAGTAGTAAAACACAATATAATAGTGTTTGAAAGACAGTCCTTAAAATCCTGATACTGCAATACTTTAATAAAGTTTCCGATACCAAATTCAAAGGTTGCACCGCCTACTGCCATAAGTCCGCTGTAGTTCTCAAGGAAAGCCATGCGAACGGTATTAATAATTGGCCATACCGTAAACACAAGCAACAAAATGATCGCCGGTGATAAATACAGCCAAGCTTTCCATTGTTTCTTACTTTCAACCATATTATTTCACCTCAAAATAGATTCTAGCTTCGGTTTCTTTATTAAATAAGAATACTTTGTGAGGCTTTAATGAGAAACGAACGTTTTCTTTTGTTTCATCAACTTTATTGTCTGCGTTGATAATTGCACGAAGCACTTCGGACTGTCCGCTTTCGTGACCGAATACAATACTTACGTCTCTACCCATAACTTCTACACTGTTTAAAGCACCATTCATTGGTCCGTTTTCATCTAATACAAAACCTTCCGGACGGATACCTACAAATACATCCTGATCTTCAACGCCAGGAACATCTAATACTGCATCCTGTCCAAGGAACAATTTGCCGCCTTTTACCTGTCCTTCAAATACGTTTACAGGAGGAGTACCAAGGAACTTAGCAACGAATAAGTTCGCCGGATCATCGTAAACATCCTGTGGAGCACCAATCTGCTGAACCACACCAAGTTTCATTACAACGATCATATCAGAAATACTCATAGCTTCTTCCTGGTCATGTGTAACGAAAATAGTTGTGATGTGAGTTTCTCTCTGGATTCTGCGGATTTCTTCACGGGTCTGTAAACGTAATCTTGCATCAAGGTTACTTAACGGTTCATCCAATAACAATACACGCGGCATCTTTACTAAAGCTCTCGCAATAGCAACACGCTGCTGCTGTCCACCGGATAATTCGTTTGGTTTACGTTCCATTAACTCATCAATCTGAACTAATTTTGCTGCCTGATAAGCACGTTCTAACATTTCATCTTTGCTAAGCTTGTCAGCTCCCTTTAAGTTCTGTAATGGGAATAAAATGTTCTGCTTAACAGTCATGTGCGGATATAACGCATAGTTCTGGAACACCAAACCAACACCTCTGTTTTCAGTTGGTAAATCTGTTACGTCATCTTCTCCGAAGAAAATCTGTCCGCTGGTTGGCTTCTGTAAGCCACTGATCATGTACAATGTTGTACTCTTTCCACATCCTGAAGGTCCTAATAAACCAATCAGTTTGCCGTCCGGGATTTCAAAATTAAAGTCATTTACTGCAATAACTTCTTTGTCCACTTTTTTGTCACGGCTTGGGAAAATTTTGGTTAGGTTCTGTAATACTACTTTCATTTTCTTCCTTCCAATCTCTCGTAATTTTTATATTTTTAGCGTATTTAGCATTTAATACCCTTTTTTTGCTACCATATCTGCATGGATACGCTTTGAATACTCAATTCGTGCCTCAGCACTTTCAAATATTTTCTGACTTGTTATGTCGACCACAACCGTTCCTGCCAACAGATCGTGAATCTGAGAATTGTTTCTCGTAACAATTAAAATAATAATTTCTACCAAGAACAATGCTACTACTACCAATGTTCCCATAACGCCAAATACTCCCAGAAAACTTAATAACATCACATAAATCGGAAACATGGTTTCAATCGTATACTTTCCGAGTAACGCACGTACAAAAAGCTGCAAGGTGTTTACCTTCACGCTGTCCGTTCTCATTACTCCAATGCCAAACACTTTTTTACCCAATGTTTGTCCGTTACCAAACAGCACGGGTACTACAAACTCAAGCAGCAAAATGCTTAACAATGCTCCAACGGAAATCATAAGTAAAGACTGATTTACCACAATGTTATAAGTGGTATTCAGCTTCGCATCCTTTGTAACTGCTTCTGACGCCTTTTCATAAGCTTCAATCTCTTCCGGAGTTAAGTTGTTGTACTCTTCCTGCGTTATATTAAATTTGACGCCATACTCTGCTTCGTATGCGGCATATGCCTGATTTAACGTTTCAACGTGCTGATCATATTTCATCATGGATGACAGCACCAGGCCAAATCCGGTTGCAAGAACGCTGATTAAAATCAAATCCAGCATCCACGCCGCAATTCGTTTCCACAGTCCTGCTTTTTGCAAATCTGTCATAATCTCTAATTCCTCCAATGGAAACTTCGCCATCTATCATTATAACACACTTTTTTAGAAAACCGATACTTTTTTATGGTTTTTTATACGATAATTTTGTATTTTTTTACATTTACCAGGAAATTCCTAAAGTTTCACAAATTCGTGCCGCTGTTCCTTCAATGGTATCATAGTCTACTACATAGTCGCAGATTTCTGCATTTGAAGTTTCTCCCTCAACACTCATTAAACGGTTGACCTTTTCATCAATAGGAATATCTTTTTCCAGAATGTCTTTCAAAAGAGCCTTCCTGTCACGCTTAATATACACTGTAATAACGTTTGGAAAATGGGTTTTCAAAGCCATTGCACCACAAATATCCATGGTGGTAACAGCGTGTTTGCCCTCTGCTAAAATAGCCTCAATGTCAGACTTTCTGGAGCCGTAACCGTTGTTGGCATAAGTAGTGGACTCAAAAATTTCTCCGCTGTCACACAAACGCTGGAACTCTTCCGGAGAAATGTATTCATACCAGGATTCTCCTTTTCCATCCTCCGGTAAACTCGTAGTACAACTTACCAGGTTTTTAAAACTGTCTGTATGCTCAAGAATACATCGTGCAATCTTTGTTTTACCACTTCCGGATGGTCCTACCAAAACCAAGATTCCCGGCTTATCCAAGGACTGTCTGTGCACGGACACACTGTAACTGTCCGCGATAACTTCCACCATTTTTAAAAATTCATCGTAGTTGTTTACCGCCAACATACCGGTAGCTTCTTTGTTCCACGGGCGACGAAGCAAAATCGGATATTTCGCAGTGGAACTAAACACGTTGTGCATACCGTCGTCAAACAAAATATCTACATCTAATTTATCTTTTCTGGAGCCCATATAAATATGATCCTGTGGAATTTCCGGAAAAACTTCCATGATTCTTAAGGCACGGATTCCCATGAATTTAGGATAAACCGCCGTTGACACAAACACTTCCGTCATCTTGGAGAGCTTACGCACAAACTTTTGGGCGCCCTCCATAACCGGCTGGTTTTTGAAAAACTCCGGATCATCAAAAAACTCAAAGATAACGTCCGCTCTTGTACCAAGCTTGCCCCACCGGTCCACTTCGTGAATACTTAACGGCGGATCGAATTTGTACTTTTCATTAGCCAGACGAATGGCATACGGAATGCATTCCATTAATACATCATCAATATCCAAGGCAACGGAAAGCCGGAATTTTCTGTTCATATGCAGGCTCCTTTCTATTAAAATTTATTTTTCCGGACCATAAAAGTTTTGCTTTTTTATGGCAAAAACGTACTATTTTTAAGTGTTTTTGCCCTTTTTGACCCAGAATGCTTATCTATTATAATTGCTCGACCCCAATTCGTCAATGACAAAGGTCCTCATATAAGGCTTTTTTGAGGGATAAAATCGGTCTTATTTTGACTTTCCAAAAAATACACTGGTTTTTCGCCAAAAAAATTTGTAACAAGGGCAAAAATGTGGTATACTTTTTACGTGTTTTTTTATTTATTTTAATCAAATTAAGAGGCGGAAAAATGAAGATAGGTTTTGACAACGAACAGTACTTAAAAACACAGTCCGAACATATTCGGGAAAGAATATCAAATTTTGACAACAAACTGTATTTGGAATTTGGTGGCAAGCTTTTTGATGATTACCACGCAGCCCGCGTGTTACCGGGTTTTGCTGCGGACAGTAAACTTCAAATGTTAATGCAGCTTGCAGACCAGGCTGAAATGGTAATGGTTGTAAGCGTTGAAGACATTATCAAAAATAAGATTCGTGAAGACTTGGGTATCACCTATGATGACGATGTAATTCGTTTAATTGAGGCATTTCGTGCAAAAGGCTTTTACGTAAGCAGCGTGGTTCTGACCCGTTACACAGAGCATCACGCCGTTTCCCATTTCCAGAAGCGCTTAGAATCCGTTGGCGTAAATGTTTATCATCACTTTACCATCCCGGGATATCCAAATAATGTATCCCAGATAGTCAGTGACGCCGGATTTGGCCGAAACGATTATATCGAAACCACCAAACCTTTAGTCATTATAACCGCACCGGGACCGGGAAGCGGAAAAATGGCTACCTGTTTGTCACAATTGTACCACGAGCACAAGCGGGGTGTAAATGCCGGCTACGCCAAGTTCGAAACCTTCCCTATATGGAATCTTCCTCTTGACCATACAGTAAATCTGGCTTACGAAGCTGCAACTGCAGATTTAAATGATATTAACATGATTGACCCGTATCATTTAAAAGCCTATGGAGTTACTACCGTAAACTATAACCGCGACGTGGAAATCTTCCCTGTGCTGAATGCCATTTTCATGAAGATTTACGGCAAGAGCCCTTATGCTTCTCCAACGGATATGGGTGTAAACATGGTTGGAAATTGTATTATCGATGACGAAGCCTGTCGCGAAGCATCCCGTCAGGAAATCATCCGCAGATATTATAAAGCCCTGGTAGGTGTTGCAGACGGAACCCGCAGAGAAGAAGAACTTAGCAAGATTGAGCTTCTGATGCGCCAGGAGGATTTATCCGTTACCGACCGTCACGTAGTACCTGTTGCAAGAAACCGCTCTGAGGAAATCGGCACTTCTGTAGCAGCTATTGAGCTCCCTGACGGCAGCATCACAACCGGCAAATCTTCATCTCTTTTAGGATGTAGTGCTGCGGTGATGTTAAATGCGTTAAAGGATTTGGCGGGCATTCCTCATAAGCACTTGATTCTTTCACCGGAATCCATTGCTCCGATTCAGGATTTAAAAACCTTATATCTTGGAAGCAAAAACCCTCGTCTTCACACTGACGAAGTGCTGATTGCTTTATCTGCAACTGCTGCCAACAATGAAGAGGCTGCTATTGCCTTAAAGCAACTTCCAAAGCTTCGAGGTTGCCAGGTTCATTCCACCGTAATGTTATCTTCCATTGACTTAAAGGTCTTTAAGAAGTTAAAGTGTGATGTGACTTGCGATGCTAAAACAGAATAAATTAAGATAAAAAAGGGATCGTTGCAAAACGGTCCTTTTGTTGTTCCACTAAGTTAACTCACGGATAGTGCGGCCAGTGAAAACGAAATTGTTTGTCCACTCTTCGTTTTCTTTCACTCCACTTAAATTCTAAATAAAAAAGCCTGCAACACAGCCATGGGGAGCACCTTTGGTTATTCAGACAGGACCGAACCCGGTTCATGGATTTCAGCATCAAAGGATGCCTAAAACAAGTTGACTGCTCATATGTCATGGGTCAGCGTTTCAAAATTTATCTGTTCATGGTTTAATATTCACCGTTTACCTATAACGTTCAGTTTTAGATTTTCTCTTCCGGTTTCTATATTTATTTTTACCATTAAGCTGTACTGTGACGTTTACCTCTGTCGCGGAGGGTCTGAATTTAAGGTTTTCGTGTTGCAGGCAATAATTGCCTTATTGTTAAATTTTCAAAGTACCTACTCTACCAATCGGGCCGGTCATATTTATACCGCGATAAACGTGGTAGCATTGGATACCTTAATCTGGGTTTCCAACTCTCGTAAAAGTTTATCCTTCCGTTCCTGAAGAATCTCCATCTTCTTTACGATATCCAATGGATCCGCCAGTTCCATGGTATTTTCCTTAACATAAGATTCTACCACTGCCAGTGGTTTATCATCTTTGCTCTTGGATTCTCTACCCAGTATGCTTAACCTCATTTCTTCCGCAGTTTCCGCAAGGTTTTTATTTTTGCGTTCCATAGTTTCAATGCAATCCTGATAGCTTTTCTTCAATTTTAGCAAAAGTGCATTTTCAAAGTCTGCAACGCCTCCATACTTCATATCTCCACGCATGCGGTTACGAAGGGTAATCGCCCCCGCCACAGAAAATCTTCCGTAGGAAGTTTCAATATAGGTATTAGCATTGGATTCCACAATCGCTGCTTCCAACCGGTTGTACCGTTCTATCAAATCCAAGATTTGTTGATAAGCACTTTCCGCTTCTCTTTGAAACTCCTCCCGGGTTAAACGGCGATTGTACACCGTGTCTTCGTTATTTTTCACCACATCTGCCAACACAGCGGAGTAAATCTTATCGTTAATCTTTTTTGCTAACAGATCTCTTTCGTCAAGTGCTTGGGTTACTAATAATTTCACTTTATTATCCATGGTTCTTTTCTCCTTTGCATCCAATCACATCGTTTTCTCGTTACATTTGTGATTATAGCAGTAGAATTATACCGCGTCATTGAACTGGTAGTTTACTTCCCTTACCGTCTCAAAAAATATGGCAAAACTTTTCCGGAAAATAGAAGAAGAGGCCGAAGCCTCTTCTTTTTCACATAAAATATTGTCAATCGGAGTTTCAAATAAGCGGCTGAGCGCAAACAAATTGTCCACCGATGGAAGAGATTCTCCACGTTGCCATTTGTAAACGGCTTGTGGATTCTCAAAGCCCATATAATCACAAATGTCTGTGACGGAAAGCTGCTTCTCCATTCGGATACGTTTGATTCGTTTGCCTGTTGCCTGTGGATCTAAAATAGGATACTTCATCATACTTCAACCTCCTTGCAAACATATTTATTCTCTTTCCAGTCCTAAGTGTTCCTTTAATCCTTTCACTAAAACTGCCGAAAAATTTACATTATTCTCCTTCGCTAAAACATCCAGCCAAGCCGGTATGGTGAGGGTCTTCTTCACATATACCTCTTTCATCTTTGTGCGGTGATATGGCATCCAAACATTAATGTAAATAAGCTGCTGCCCCTCTTCAAGAACATATTCCTGTTGCACCCTAGGAACCTTCTTCTTACAGTCTTCGTAATCTGAAATTACCAATGCCAAAAAATCCTGTGCAGTTTCTATCACATTTCCCGAAGTACATGTGGTTGCATCATTAAAATCAGGAAAGCGAATGTCCTTTCCCCCAAGCTCATTTTCACTAATAATCGCAGGATATGTGTAATTATCTGTCATCTCTCCACCTCCACGAAACCATTATAACACGTATTCGACACGTGTCAAGAGATTTTTCCAAGGTTGAAGTTTCCTGTTCAAGAAGGTATAATGAATATACCCTTTTACAACTGAATACCGATTTTTTCTATTGAAAACTTTTTGTAACTAAATGTATTGATTAGATTAATTATAGAAAAATGTGACTGCATTATGATGCAGGTGCCGCTGAATAGGTTTTAAAAAGACTCGATTCTTACCTACGGATTCCAAGGCTTTAATCGACAATAATAAATTCACAAAAAGCGCAAAGGAGAAAATCATATGGTATACAAGGATATTGAAAAAAAATTACGTAAAAACGGATGGGTAAAAGTGAGACGAAATGGTTCCCACAACATATACAAACACGAAGGTTTTTCAGTTAGTATATCTGTACCCGACCACGGCAAGGAAAGTATCTCCACCGGCGTAATCAAGAGTTTGGAAAGGGTTACCGGACTGTCCCTGCGATAGACGGTATGATTGAAAAAAGGGAGTGTAAAGCACTCCCTTTTTTATGTTTCTACTTCCTATTTCTTTCTTCTCTTATAATCTTCTCGAATATCGTTATCCCATCCATTCAACGCCATCTTCATTTCCTGCACGTTTGCAGAACGTCTCACGGTAGTTACTGCCTGGCTCAACACACTATAGTTTACCGCCGTTCCTTCTCAATGAAATAGGAAAAAATGATGTCCCGTTTATAAACGGATACATTGTCTAAGTTCTTTTGTCCAATCAAATACAACAGATATTCCCCAAACGAATCGGACAAATGCTTCTGCAAAAATCTGTGCCCGTCGGTTTAATCTTGTTTCCAGCTGTTCTCTGTCCCTAAGATAAGCATCGTATTTTGGGTCACTTTTTGCAACCGAACCAAAATATCTGTCACCGTACTCTTCTTCTCTTTTTTTGTGGACATAATTGTGATCAATATAGGCTTCCAAATCCGGATAAAGTCTTAAGCCCAACCTAGTTGCCGCCGTATCAAAAACCACCAAATAAATCAACATGTCATGCTTCATTAAAACTACCGTCTATGTAACACGGACTCACCGCGTGGATGATATATTTGCAGGAAGTTTGAAGCCCGGCGTAATGGCCACTTCTCCCTCACTCAGCCAGCCGATTTTTTTCCGTTCTGCCAGCAGAGCTTCTTCTCCCGCAGCTTTATAAACTGCAGTATCAACACCATCGCTGTATTGTGGCGCCTCATTTGCTGTGTTAACAAAGGCATCCACCTGCATTTTGGTTATGTCACTTCGGACTATTTTAAATGGCATGGTTCGGTTCCCTCCCGGCTAACATTCTAGTTTTATCTTACCTAAGACTATAATACTTTTCCACCCGCGTTTTCGTCAAAAGAATTACTTTTATCCTATCTATGAAATATTGAATTTTTATGTTAGAATAACCCTATCAAACAAAAATTCTAATGAGGTACATATTATGAAAAAGAGAAAGAAAGTTGCGCTGAGAATCGCAATCGTACTTGTTGTTCTGGTTGCTGCAGTATTTATTTTAATGAAAGTTTCCGGAGCACATCGTTCCGATCCTGACAAGATTGTCAAATATGAGACCACTAACCCAATGATTACCGGAGAAACGGCATACATTGCGCACCGCATTGGAGCCGGCGTTGCTCCTGAGGAATCTCTTATGGCAATGAAATACTGGGCAGAGCATCCGGAAGTAACCATAGATGTTTACGAATTTGATTTGCGTGTAACCGCAGATAAGCAAGTGGTACTGTTCCACAACAGTGACCTGGACAGAACAACTGATTCTGCTGCTGTTTTTGGGCAGGAAGGATTTTTAGTGTCAGATAAGACCTTGGAAGAACTAAAGAAACTTAATATGGGAGCCAAATTCACAGACGCAGACGGCAACATGCCATACGCTGACCTTGCAGAAATTCCGGAGGAACTGCGCATTCTGACCTTGTCAGAAGCACTTGACTACCTGACCTCTATGGGCATCACTAATTTCAGTATCGAAGTAAAAGACGATGGCGAATTAGGAATTCATGCGGTTGACATTCTTTATAATGAGTTAAAGGAGCGCAACCTTATTGAAACCACCATTTTCAGTTCCTTTAAAACCGATGTTGCGGCTTATGCAGCGGAGACTTATCCTGATTTAATCCGTAGCAACACTGATGCTCAGGCAATTGAATTCTACCTTGCAGCCATCACCGGAAACAAAAACTACGAGCCACCATGTAATGTGTTCCAGCTTCCGTTTACGGATAAATACTTGAACATGGGCATTAACTTTGGCACGGCACAGGTTATCAACTTTGCACATAGCCACAATGTGGCAATCCATTTCTGGACCGTCAATGACCCGGAGCGCATGGAATACTTAGAAAGCCTTGGCGTAGACGGTATCATGACAGATTATCCGGATGTAATGAGTGAAACACTTGGCGAAAAATAATATCTTATAAATCTTATAAATGACAAAAGTGGCATAACACCATGTTACGCCACTTTTTTTATTCTACTATTACTGTAACTTCTTTCCATCGGAAAAAGCTTTTCCAACTACATTTCCCATGGTCACATAGTCATGAGTAATCGGATTATAAGCAATCGGCTTAAATTTGTTCATATCAACTGCGCCGTCGGTCAATACGGATTCGTCCGCAGATACATTTACAATATCACCAATTAAAATTCCGTCTTCAAATGATTTTACTACACATTCTAATGCCACCGGAAGTTCATCAATAAGTGGTGCATTCACATATTCGCTCTTTGTAGCATGAAAGCCTGCCTTTGCAAATTTATCCGGTACCTTGCTTCCGGATTCAATGCCCACATAATCTGACCCAACCACGGTTTCTGCTGTTGCAAAACTTACCGTAAAAGCTCCGGTTTTTGCAAAGTTTTCTGTGGTCTTATGCTCTGCCATGCTGATGGAGATTTCCTTGAAATCCGAAATCATTCCCCACGCCGCATTCATAGCATTCGGCACTCCGTTTTCATCGTACGTTCCGATAATCAATACCGGCATTGGAATAACCCATGGTTTTGAACCAAAATTAATTCTGCTCATATAATGTCCTCCTCTATTCACATGTGCATTTTTCAAGTACTTTTCCAACATTATATCATACTTTGATTTTGGCTCAAACCTATGTTTATTAATTTCCGGAAAAATAATGGGCAGGATTGGACTTGAACCAACAGAGCCCGAAGGCACCGGATTTACAGTCCGGCCCGCTACCAATTACGGTTTACCTGCCCTTAATGACTCCTACGGGATTTGAACCCGTGTTGCCGCCGTGAAAGGGCGGTGTCTTAGCCGCTTGACCAAGGAGCCGTATGTGGGCCTCGTCGGCCCGCGTTATTCTTTTTTCAAATACTTTATGCAGATAAAGATATCTGCGTATCTGTCATAACCAAAATATCATCGATTCTAACACCTAAGACTGCTGCCAGCACTACCAAGTTATCGATGGTTGGTAAAGCTGTTCCGTGTTGCCACTTGTAAATCGCCTGCGGTGTGGCAAACCCAAACACATCCTGCAAATCCTTTACGGATATGCCTGCCATTTTTCTTAATCTATTGATATTTTGGCCTGTTCTGACCATATCTATGGTTGGAATAGCCATGATAATCTCCTTTCCGGCCAGAGCCGGACAAGGAGAAGCCTTGTTATAATCTCGATTCCGCTTTGCTTCATCTCGATTATATGGCTTCGCCAAATACGTCCCCACAAACTTTATGGTCTGTCGGTGAGTGAACTCCCCGCAGTCCATCGGTTTATGGTGCCGTGTACGGCTCAGTTTGCCTTAAAATTATAAATAGGTTTTAATACTTCAATTACATCTACAGCTTCTCCAATAACATCAATGATATCGCTTAAGGACTTATATGCCATAGGCGCTTCGTCCAACGTATCTTCATTAACGGAGGTTGTGTAGATTCCCTCCATTTCTTTCTTGTACTCTTCCATTGAAAGAGCGGCTTTTGCATTAGCTCTGGACATTACTCTTCCGGCACCGTGCGGTGCGGAGTAGTTCCATTCCGGATTGCCCTTTCCGACTGCAAGTACGCTTCCATCTCTCATGTTAATCGGAATCAGCACTTTTTCTCCCTTGTGGGCTGCAATTGCGCCTTTCCGAAGAATCATTTCCTCTGTATCGATGTAATTGTGAATGGTATGGAATTCATCAAGTGCTGTTAATCCACACCGTTTTAAAATAATTTCCGCAATAAGCTCACGGTTTCTTTTTGCGAACTGTTGGCAGATTTCTACGTCTGCCAAATAATCTTCAAAATACTTTCCATAGAGATAGCATAAATCCTCCGGCATAGTTGCCGGATCATTTGCTTTTTTCCATGCAATCTCCTTTAATGCTGCCTGGATTTCACTGCGTCTTCCCTGCTCCTTATATGTGCGGATAATTTCATCTCTCTGCCGGAAGTAGTCTTCCATTCCGCGGTTTAAATCAATGGCGAGTCTCTGATAAATCTCTGCCACCTGCTTGCCAAGGTTCCGGCTTCCGGTATGGATTACCAAATACTTGGTTCCGTCTGCTGATTTGTCGACTTCAATAAAATGATTTCCACCACCAAGCGTGCCTAAACTTCTTTCCAGTCTTTTGCTATCCTTAAGTTCCCGATAACACCGCAGTTGCTGTAAATCAAAACGTTCCTGTCTTCCTTCCCATACGTTCATTCCCGACGGAACAAAATGGCACGCTTCATCTAACTTTTCAAAGTCTATTTGGATATTTCCAAGATTTATGGTATACATGCCGCATCCGATATCCACGCCAACCACATTTGGCACCGCTTTATCAATTACGGTCATTGTTGTTCCGATGGTACAACCCTTGCCGGCGTGAACGTCCGGCATGATTCTCACCTTAGAACCCGCAGTAAATTCGTAGTCACACATTCTTTGAATCTGATCGATGGCTTCATCTTCAATTACAGTAGCATAGCATATGGCTGTATTTACTTTTCCCTTAATTTCTAACATGGTATTTTTCCTTTCTTTCCAAACTTAACATTGGAAGCAAGCATATGATTGGATTCGAACCAACGGTCACGGAGTTGCAGTCCGTTGTCTTAACCTCTTGACTACATATGCAAAAAACCGCCTACCCATCATCAAGGTAAGCGGTTCGCTAAAACATGTTTATGATTATCTATACAGCGCTATAACTGTAGTCCAATATCTAAAACACAATTTCCTCGTTTATGCTTATCTATAGATGGGTGCATGAAATACAAGCCCAACTCGCGTTCGTCGAGCTGTGCAGGCATACATTTTTCACTATAGAAATAATATAAACGATTCTTTGTATTCATGTCTTTTTCCTTTCCGGAACTTATGTCGTTCCGCTTTTCTCTTAATTACATCGTCATCATAGCACGAAAAATTGAGTTTGTAAATTATACTTGTGGTATAAATTAAGCGGTTTTCTTCTTCCCTATTCTTTGTCATTATTCAGTTGAACACTCTTGACATATTCTATATGAGCGTTCTTCTTCATTTCATCGCCTTCTGCATACTGTCTCAAACGATTATAGATATCCACAATCTCCTGTTCCGAGAAACGTTTCTCTAACTTTTTGGTTAGTATTTTCGTCTCAAACATACAATCATCTGTTATACCTACAAATAATCGCTTTGCCTCAAATTCTACATTTATTTCTGCTCTGCCACTAAATGCTATAAATGAAAATATATTTTCACTTTCCTTTTCCGACAAAATTTTTTTCAAATTTTTAATATGGCCTTGGTTTTGTAAAATCGGGCTGTAAAATTGATTCTTTTTCCCATCTAAGTATTGGTTCCACATTTTATATTTTTCATTGCCATATATTTTTCCGCTATAGCTCTTACATTCATACACATAAATTCCTGTTTCATGTAAGAACAAGACATCTATTTCTGTTGTGCCTTTATCCGTCGGTAAAATAACATTAAAAAGAAATTTATGGCATCCGGCTAATTTATACAATTGTTTAAATACATAAAATTCAAACAATGTACCTTTTTGAGCATTGTCCCCCCCAAAATGTATCCGTATATAATTGGCTAACATTTTTGCCCGTCTCTTTTTCATACAACTCGACCGCTTCTTTATCCTTACCAAACTGTTCTTTTATTCTCTCAGCAAAAAATAAAGCCATTTTTCCTCCTCATTAAGCCCCTATATGTTTTTGTCATCATAGCACGAAGAATTGAGATTGTAAATTAAGGTGTTTTCTTTACTAATAAAATTTCATATCCCAATGCTCTTCTTCTACAAAAACGGCACCATATATACCGGCAGATAATGAATACCATTCTCCCATTTATAATCCTTTGTGTGAACAACGTATTTATCTCTAATGCGGCAACTGTACTTGTCACAAAATACATCTAAAGATTTATGCTCTCTGTAATTTCCTGACTTCACTTCAATTGGGCTGATTTTATCCCCGGTTGAAATCAAGAAATCAATCTCGTACAAATGATTTGATGTGTCACTTGGCATCGTATAATAAAACAGGTTGTTTCTCTTAGCTACCAACATTTGTGCTACGACACTTTCATAGACATATCCTAAATTAGCTTCTAATTTATCCGAAAGCAACTTGTTATAGATTACATTTTCTGTATAATTTTTATCCTTAAATGCGAGCGCCACAAACAATCCCACATCAGATGCAAATAGCTTGTATCGTCCTGCATCTTTTTCTAATGACATTCCTACTCCCGGATTATTTGCATGATATGCAATATTTACAGTATAAGAATTAAGTATATCCGGTACTAATTGACGTACCTGTTCTGCACGCACTCCTTCTCTCGCATTTGCCAAGACATATCTGGACGCATTTCCACTAAGACTTGACGGAATCGCATCATATATATCTCCGGCAAGCCCGGTACCATCTATTTTAGTAAAATCTTCTTCATATAAGTCTACGATTTCTCTCTTTGCTTCATCCACGGTCTGTAGATTATTATGTTCCAAATATGTCTCTACCGCCTGTGGCATTCCTCCAATAAGCATATACAGTCTAAAAATACGCATCAAATTTCTATGCATTGTATTTCCTGCAGCTTTTTTGCTTTTTAGTAGCATCCTAATTGTGTCTGCTGTTATTTCATCACCAATTGCCCACAAGAATTCTTCAAAATCCATTGGATACATTGATATCTTATGTTCTTCACTAGGAATCAATATATCCTTCGTATTCTTTTTTATAGATAACAGCGAGCCCGTTTCAATATACTTATATCTTCCGTCAGCCACAAGGTATTTAATTGCTTGTCTCGCCTTTGGTAACAACTGTACTTCATCAAAAATAATTACTGACTCATTTTCATATAATCTGACTCCGGTTAACTGTTGCAACTGCAAAAAGAAAAAGTCCAAATTATACGTATCATCAAATAATTCTATAATTGCTTTACTCGTATGTGCAAAATCAATTAGGATATATGATTTAAACTCCTTCTTGGCAAACTCTTCTGCTATGGTTGATTTTCCAACTCGTCTGGCACCCTTTATCAGAAGTGCATATTTATCACTGCGTTTTTCTTTCCATTCGAGTATTTCATCATATATTTTTCTTTTAAACACTGTTTTAGACATATAAAATCACCCCTCTGATCGTAGTATAACGCAAATCCCCGTTCATGTAAACCCATTTTCTGCGCAAATCCCCGTTCGTATACCGTCATATTCTACGCAAATCCCCGTTCAATGCATATTTTTTTAACTTAATGTTAGCATTCCCATTTTATCGAAACATATAACTTAATCAAAAAACCGCCTACCCATCATCAAGGTAAGCGGTCCTCTACAACACATTTATATTCTATTCACCTTCCGATACTGTCAGCAGAAAAATGCCTAACAAATCCTTGGCAACCCTTCGCCCTGCAACACTTCCAGATTGCGAAGTCCGCCGATTCTGGTGCGGAGCAACAATTTTCCTTCGCCTGCTGAAACAGAACCTATGATGCAGGCATCCTGTCCGTATTTCGCCTTTCGGATAGCAGAGACTGCCGCTTCTGCTTCATCCGCAGGTACTATTGCTACCAGCTTTCCTTCATTTCCCATGTAAAGGGGATCCAATCCCAGTAGTCCACAGAAGTTCTTTACCTGGTTCGTGACCGGAAGCTTCTCTTCCTGTAATTCAATGGTTGTGCCGGACGTTTGCGCCAGTTCCTTTAAAACAGTGGCCAATCCACCTCTGGTCACATCGCGCATGGTGTGAACATCGATTCCTTCAGCAAAAAGCGCTTCTACCATCTCGCAAAGCGGAGCATTGTCACTCTGAATATCACTGTCAATCCCCATACGGGTTCCTAAAATTGCCGCATGATGGTCTCCTAAATTTCCGGACACGATAACCACATCTCCATCGCAAACCCGCTCTCCGGATACTTCTCTGTCCTTTGGCACAAAGCCTACGCCGGCGGTATTAATAAACAGCTCGCCGTTTCCATTTACTACTTTGGTATCGCCTGCTACGATTTCTACACCGGCTTCCCTTGCACATTCCGCCATGGAATGGACAATCTCCTGTAATTTTGACACTTCTAAGCCCTCTTGCAAAATAAATCCGCAAGTAATGTACTTTGGTTTTGCTCCTCGCATCAGCAAATCATTTACCGTACCGCAAATGCAAAGGCGTCCGATATCTCCTCCCGGAAAGCTAAGAGGCGTCACCACAAAACTGTCCGTGGTAACGGCAATTCTCTCTGCACCGTCCACCACAGCACTGTCTTCCATTTTATCTAAGGTTGTACTTGCAAATTCCTTTGCAAATATTTTTCCAATGAGTTCACTCGTGGCAGCTCCTCCGCTACCGTGAACCATACTGATTCTCTCTTCCATTCTTTATTCTCCTGCAAAAAATCTCGCATGACAGCTTCCCTCTTCGGAAACCATACACGCTCCCTGTGGAGCCAATGGGGTACACACTTTTCCAAATAACGGACATTGACGGGGCTCCATTTTTCCCATAAGAATCTTATCGCAACAGCATGCTTGGTTACGTTTATTGTCTTCGTTAAGTCCGCTGCTACCTGCATCGAATCTTTGGTATTCTTTCCGAAGTTCCATACCTGTACCCGGAATAACTCCCATGCCCCGCCAAGCTGCGTCAGACTTTGTAAAATATTTTTCCACCAGTTTCTGAGCCTTTGTGTTTCCTTCCTCGGTCACTACAGTCGGATAAAAGTTCATAACAATGCCGGAATCTGAAGTTTGTCCACAAGCCTTTACGATTCCGCAAAGGGCTTCTAATATTTCCTCACCTTCGAAGCCTGCCACTGCAAATGGAATCCCATGTTTTTTCGCAAGCGGCTCAAACAATCTGCTTCCCGTAACAGCCGCCACATGCCCCGGGGCTAAAAACGCATCAATTTCAGCTCCATTCTCACAAAGATAGGAAATAACGCCCGGCATAGTCTTTAAGGCTGTCAGCAGTTTTATATTTTCAATTCTGCGTTCTATAATCTCTTCTAACAAAAGTGCGTAAACCGGTGTTGTGGTCTCAAACCCTATAGCAGCAAAGACAAATGTGGTCTCAGGTTCTGCCTCCGCCAGGGCAAACATATCCATAGGAGAATACACCATTTTTGCCCGGCCGCCCAAACCTGTCGCTTCGCTCAAACTGTACCTGCTGCCCGGAACACGAAGCATATCCCCAAAGCAAATCACACAGGTATTTGGTGTCATAGCCAGTTCCACCAGCTTGTCCACATAGGCCGTAGGTGTCACACAAACAGGACAACCCGGCCCGGAGATCAAATGTATCTGTGGCGAAAGTATTCCCCTGATTCCGTTTTTGGAAATTGCCCCTGTGTGGCTTCCGCATACTTCCATAATGCGAATTTCCGGTCCATTGTACTGTTGTAACAATTCTCTCATTTCCACAAGATTCATTTATGAAAGACCTCCCATTTCCTCCATCATTTTTTGAAGGTTTTCGGCTTCTTCAATCGTTACTTTCTGTATCACACATCCCGCGTGAACTAACACATGGTCTCCCGGTTTCACATCCACCAGTCCGGTTCTCACCGTCACTTTATTTCCACTGAAATCTACCACTGCAGTTTTTTCATTCATTTCTATAATTTTTCCCGGTAATGCTACACACATGATTCTTACCTCGTTTTCTTTATTATAAATCAATGGTCATATTACACTTATAAAAAGTGCTTAAAATGTTGCCAACCAGCTCTGTCCCAGTGCAATTCCGCCATCTCCGCAAGGAACCTTTTCGTTGATGTAGACTTCGATTCCTTTTTTTCGAAGTCCGCACATCACTTCCTTAAGTAAAATGCGGTTAATGAAACTGCCTCCGCTAAGGGCAACTCCCTTAATATTCTCATCTTCCTCCAACATATGCTCAACTATCTCCATCATAGCATCTGCAACGGCATGATGAAATAGGTATGCTAATATTTCTTTGGAATATTTTGATTTCAGATGATGTAAATCTACCAGCAGTTTTACACTGTCTGCCTGCCAGATTCCATCCTGTTTGTAGCAGAAAACGTGCAACGCTGTTCCTGTGCTATCGCGATTCTCTGCCAACTCAGCCTGCCCCTTATGTGCCGCCTGCTCCAACTGAATCGCGCACAAACCTTCATAGGAATTTTCATGACAGATATCAAGCATTGCCGCTGCTGCGTCAAATAATCTTCCCATGGAGGAAGAATGTGCTGTATTGATGTTCTGTTTCCATGCCATGCCCCGGAGGTTATAATCCGAAATTAACTGCTCTTTTTCTTGTCCCTGCACGTCTGACACGAGGCCGTCGAAAAAGTCCGCCACATCATATCCACGCTCTTTGGCCTCCATCATGTAGGAGAACAATGTCATATCCGCCTGTTTTGCACCGGCATCTCCGCCCAGCAGTTTCACAGAAGAAAAATGTCCCACACGCTGCATCTGTTCCTTTTCACAGAGCAAAAATTCACTTCCCCAGATGGTTCCGTCCGTTCCGTAGCCCGTTCCGTCGCAGGCAATTCCGAGAATCTTTCCTTCCAGCCCATGCTCCGCCATAACGGAAGCTATATGTGCATGATGATGCTGTATCTGTTTTATGGTTCCGTCCTCATCTTGCTTTTCTTTGAGGTGATCTGCTTCCTGCAATGCCTCTCCCACGGACACATATCCCGGATGCATATCAGCCAGTATGCTCTTTGGATGAACCTCCAACAGCTGTTCCATCCGCCTTCTGCCTTTTTTACGACTGTCCATACAACGGACTTCATCCAAATCACCGAAATACTGACTCATATATACCAATTCTTCCCGACCCAATGCAAAGGAGGCTTTCAGGTCTCCCCCGGCAGCGAAGATATCTTTTTTCAATTTACGTTTTAATGTAATTGGGTCAGGCACCAGACCTCTGGCCCGTCGGATTAACTGCGGATGAACCTCATTTTCCCACTGCGTCACCTGATAGATGGAATCATCTAACGGTGTGAGAATTTCTCTGTCATGGGTCAGCATGAAATCAATTCTCTGTCCGCCCAAATGCTGTTTCATCTCTTCTTCATCAATAATAATTGGCTCTCCGCCTTTATTTCCGCTGGTCATGACTAACGGTCCTGTCTCTTCCAGCAAAAGAATCTGGAGTGGATTACATGGTAGCAACGCACCGATACGGTCGCTCTCACCGCAAATTTCAGGTACGAAGTCTTTGATTTTTTCCAGTAAAACAATCGGCCTTGCTTGTGATAGCAAAAGCTCTTCCTCCTCTTTGCAGACTTTACAATATTCCCGGATACTCTCCACATTCGGAAACATTACAGCAAAGGGTTTTTTATCCCTGTGTTTAAATTTGCGAAGTCTGTTTGCCGCCTCTGCATTTGTTGGTAAAAAAGCAAAATGGTATCCGCCGATGTCTTTCACGGCACCGATTTTTCCCTGCTTTAATGCATTTATGGCAAGGGAAAGGCTTTCTTCTTCCCCAACCACTTCTTTATACTGATGTGTTTCTTCATCCCCAAAAATATATGTTAACTTTGGCCCGCAATCCCTACATGCAATGGTTTGGGCATGTCGGCGGATATTGCCTTTTTGGGTATATTCGCCATAACACTCCTCACACATTTTAAAATCGTCCATGGTAATGGTCTCTCTATCGT
The DNA here is from genome assembly GCA_045632875.1 of Lachnospiraceae bacterium. Classification (GTDB taxonomy): domain Bacteria; phylum Bacillota; class Clostridia; order Lachnospirales; family Lachnospiraceae; genus XBB1006. The sequence continues at coordinate 88,746 of JAZQXN010000035.1, read as the reverse complement.
AAGGAACTTTCTTCTGAATAGAAAATCGCGGTCCGCAGGCAGTACAGCTAATAAAAGGATAGCGGTATCTGCGGTTGGACTTATCATACATCTCCGCTACACATCTGTCGCAAGTTGGTAAATCCGTAGGTAAAAATCTCTTTACCTCTCGTCCTGTGTTGCTTTCCACAATTTGAAATTTTTCTAAGAGATTGCTCTCCTGTGAATCCATATCCAATTTTTCTAATTCCATAGAATCGATGCGACATCCCGGAAGTTCCTCCGTCTTTTGCATAGCATTAAGCCGACTAATAAAACTGTCGATGGCTGACTGCTCTCCGGAAATAATGATTTCCACTACACCGCCTAAATTTTTCACCTGTCCCGACAGATTGTACTCCTCAGCCAATTCTGCAATGAAAGGACGAAATCCGATTCCCTGTACCAGACCGGTGACTGTTATCTTATAAATCTTGTTTTCCATTTAATATCGTCCATCCTTTCATTTTATTGATAAATATTACATGCGCTTCTTATGTACTGTTTTTACACCGGAAACAATGTACATTTTCTCGTTGGATATCTTCACATCCACTTGGAAGAATCCCTGAAACAGTTTTTCCAAATCATCCTCTCTCATAAGTCCGGCGGATACTTTCCGTGCAGCCCCTGAATGATGGGAATTCAACTGTCCTCTGCTCATACTGTGAGCAATGGTAAGTCTTCCACCCATCTTTAATTTCTTTGCCAATGTAGCAATCAGGTTTGCCGGGTTAATGAAATGCGGAAACGCATTGAATACCATGCACATGTCATAATCCTCAGCAAGTTCTATCTCCTCTATATCTGCACAATAGAACTCCACATTTGGCTCCGAAAATTTTTGTTTTGCTAATTTTATCATTTCAGCGGATAAATCTACTCCTGTAATTTTACCCACATTTCTTTCTAAATAATATGGAACCAAGACTCCGGTTCCGCATGCTACGTCAAGGACAGATATACCTTCCCTGGCCCCAGCATAGTCCAAAATCAAATTCAGTTTATCATCATCCAATATCTGCCCTGCATCCCAGGAAGATGCCATCATGTCGAAGAACTCTACCACGTCTTCTTTACGAATGGACTTTGACTCCAGCAGATTTCCCTTCGCTTCATTCCATTCCGATTCCATCTCATCAATAGTCATCTCTTTTCCTGCATCGGTTGGATTTCCCGGTGTTCCGCAAATCGGGCAGTCATATTGTAAAATTCTCTTTGGAAATAATTCATTACAATTTGGGCAGCGAAGCATAAGTGCCGTCTTTCGCACGGTAACCTCTGCACCTTGGCACACGGTTCCTACTGCTGCTTCTTCAAAATATTCCTTTACCACCTCAAAGGAATAGCCTGATGCTTCCCCAATCAGTAATCGTATTTTATTTACCTGATTGTGCCCTCTCTCCCGACACAAATCCTGTGCGTGCTCAATAATCTGCACCGCTCCATGATACTCATGCATATATGACACCTCATAAAAATGGGGCTGTCTACACAGCCCCACGATAATTAGTTCTTTTCCACCATAGAAATAGCTTTCTTAGGACAACTGCTTTCACAAAGTCCACAGCTTACGCAGGCTTCTGCGTTAAGTTCCCATTTCTTTTCTGCTCGATCCACCGTGATTGCTTCCTGAGGACATTTCTTTGCACAAAGTGTACAGAATACACATGTCTCCATGTCTGCCTGAGGAATCTTCTTTACCGTAACCGGTTTTTCATAGGTTGCAACTGATTTTGCCCCCATCGGTTCCTGATAACCCGGTACAATCTTAAGACATTTCTTCGGACATCTCTCTGTACAATATCCACACTGAATACAGTCGAAGCGATCGATACTCCATGTATTTCCGGCACGGTCCACCTTAATAGCACGGGATGGACAGCTCATACCACAAATTCCACAGAGAACACAATCTTCAATATTTATTTCCACATGTCCACGGCTTCTTTCCGGATAAACTGCCGGTTCTGCCGGATAATTTTTTGTTACAGGCTTAGAAAAGAGATTCTTAAGTACTGTGTTTTTAAATTTCATAATTCCCATCGTACATTCTCCTCCCTTTTAACGCTCTGTACAACTGATACATGGGTCAATTGTAAGAATTAATAACGGAACATCTGCTACTTCTGCTCCCTTCAAGGTCTCTAACATACCCGGAAGGTTAGCAAAGGTAGGTGTGCGGACTCTCATTCTCTCTAAGAATTTTGTTCCGTTTGCCTTACTGAAGTAAACAGCTTCTCCACGAGGCTGTTCCAAACGCATAAAGTATTCACCGTTTGGATTGCCTTTTACCATTGTACTGATTTCTCCTGCAGGAATCTTACCAATTGCCTGGCGGATTAAATCAATTGCCTGGAAAATTTCGTTAATACGCACTTCACAACGGGCAAAGCAATCACCTACTTCACTGGTGATAATTTCCATATCAAGGTCAGGATATGCCGCATAACCTGTGGTTCTCATGTCCATTTTTACACCTGACGCGCGGGCAAACGGACCTGCTGCACCAAGGTTGTGTGCCTGTTCTTTTGTAAGAACGCCAAGACCTTTTAATCTGGATTCTACGGTATAGTCAAAAAGGAATGTCTTTTTGATTTCTTTTAACTCTGTTTCAATTCCTCCAACTACATCTAAGATTACTTTTAACATATCCTCGTCGATGTCTTTTAACACACCACCGACTTTGTTTACGGAGAAGATACATCTTCCGCCTGTAGTAAGTTCAAATGCATCAAGAACTTTCTCTCTCATTCTCCAACACTGATAGAACAAACTCTCAAATCCGAATCCGTCTGCCAATAATCCAAGCCACAGCAAATGACTGTGAACACGGGACATTTCAGCCCAGATGGTACGGAGATATCGTCCTCTGGCAGGAACTTCTACATTCATGATATGTTCTACAGATTCACAGTAACCCATACCATGCATAAAACTACAAATACCACATGTACGCTCAATTACGTACGGCATTTCATTAAAATCTTTTTTATCTACTAAGCTTTCGAGACCCCTATGCACAAAACCGATAGACGGGATTGCTTCTACAATCTTCTCATCTTCAATTACTAAGTCAAGATGGATTGGCTCCGGAAGTACCGGATGCTGTGGTCCAAAAGGAATGATACTCTGTTTTCCCATACTTCCCCTCCTACTTCTTGATAAATGGTGTTTCGTCTTTGAGACGATATAATTTGTTCTGATAATCTAATCCAATCATCAAAATGTTTACACCAAATAACTCTTTCATTTCATTTTCATAAAGGAATGCATATGGATAAAACTCTGTAATACTGCAAACCTCTGTGTCCTTATCGATAACCAAGCGTAAGGTTGTATATTCATTGGTGTCATCATCTGCAAATGAATAACTTAATTCCAGTTTCTCATTGCAGTACACACAGCAAATCTGAGACAAACGAAGTCCCTGATTTTTAAATGCCATAGCATTTTTCAAAAGGGTGTCAGGAGTAATTTCCTTTACCACATTTTCAGGATTCTTAATTTCCATCGTTATTCTCCTTTCCCTTAGCCGCACGTTTATTTGCTTTTTTCTCTGCGTTATGCTCGTCTGTACGCTCCTGGAACAACGCAACTGCTTTCACAATACCATCAATGATGGCCTGTGGTCTGGCAGCACATCCCGGCACATAAATATCTACCGGAATAGTGGTATCTGCACCTCCGATAATGTTGTAGCAGTCTTTGAAAATGCCGCCGGTACATGCACAAACGCCAACCGCAACTACTACCTTTGGTTTTGGCATCTGATCATACAACTGTTTTACTACTGCCTGATTTGCCTGGTTGATTCCTCCTGTTATCAAGAAGATATCTGCCTGCATCGGATCTCCTGTGTTAACGATTCCAAAACGTTCTGCATCATATACCGGAGTCAGACATGCTAATACTTCAATATCACATCCGTTACAGCTGGATCCATCGTAATGGAGCAACCACGGTGATTTTTTAACGATTCCCATATTTATCTTCCTTTCTAACCCGCAATCATAAGAATGATCAGGTTCGCACCTGCAACCAAAAGTGTCACACTCCATGAAAGTTTAAACATTACCGGCCACTTCACACGAGCGGATGTATTGTCAATCAGGATTTCCAAGAAATAAGTTGCCAATACTGCAACAAAGGCGAACACGTAACTTATCGGATTTTTGTATACAAAGAACAATCCTACAAATCCCATTAAAAATACATGCTCATACCATTCTGCAATTTCGTAAAGGCCAAGTGTCTTTGCACCCATATCTGTTGTGATTCCCTTTACCAATTCCTGATGCGGATGGTGGGACGCACTAAGGTCAAATGGTGACTTACGAAGTTTAATGGTCAAAATAAATACAAAAGCAACGAAGAAGCCCGGCGCCTTTAAAATAGCCGGTGCATCCGCCTGAATAATTGTTGACACATTGAATGAACCCGCGGACAGATAAAATCCTATGCACGCTAACAATACTGCTGGCTCATAGCACATCATCTGAATCATTTCACGGGAAGCACCTAAATTACTGTATGGTGAGTTCGTAATGCACGCTGCGAAAATAAGGAATGTTGCTCCTGTGGAGAGAAGGAAAAAGCAAAGTAAAACATCACTTCCTCCAAAAAACATACATCCTGTCAGCACAACTGTCAGTAAAAACGAAATTACCAAGAAAATCTGTGCTCTGTTAACTATAATAAACTGCTTGGACAACAATTTTATAACATCGTAAAACGGCTGGAAAATACTCGGTCCGATACGTCCCTGCATTCTTGCAGAAATCTTACGGTCCAAACCGCTAAACAAACCACCGATAAAAGGTGCAAGGAAAAAGAATGCAACAATACCAATTACACGATAAATCATTTTACAAAGCACCTCCTATAATAATACATAACATTACAACCAACCATGAGGCTGCTATCCATATGCTTGGTGGCATCAGCTTACGACGTCCGAAAAAGTCCGTAAAATACCAGTTGGTCATAAATAAGTGTTTCTTCTCACCCATAGAGTCGATAAACTCTTTGTTATTACCTACGTTAATACCATTCATATAGGAAAGCTTCTGCTTTACCCTGAAATGATTAGCATAGCGGAATGCCATAAATGGTACCGCAAAAATAAATACAACGATTGCAATGAGAAGGAACAATACTCCCATCGGAAGAACTTCCGTGGATGTACCGAACACTTCTGTCAATAATGGTCTTACATATACTTTAGAAAGTAATGGGAACAACAAGCAAAGGGCAATCATAAAGATTGCATGTAAAAATAATGAAATCAATTCGCTTTTCTTTGTTACATCCTGTACTTTCTTTTCTGTATCTGTATATGAAATGATTTTACTCATCCATTTTGTCCAATAAAACATGGTGGTTGCACTACCGTATGCAATAAAAAGAACCAGCAAAATATTTCCTTCATTTACAGATGCTCTAAGGGCTGACCATTTTGAAATCAACATACCAAACGGTGCTAAGAACATACCTGCAATACCGATGAACATAAATGCTCCAAGTCTTGGAAGGCGGTGAATCAATCCATGCATATCCTCAATATCACGGCTGTGAAGTGAGTTTTCTGTTGCTCCTGTATTCTGGAACAAAAGTGATTTTGAAATGGCATGGAACAACATCAAAAAGATACCTGCCCACAATGTATCTGCTGTACCTACTCCGGCACAGGCAACCATAAGGCCTAAGTTGGATACGGTTGAAAAAGCCAATACTTTCTTTCCGTCGGTCTGTGCAATTGCCACAAAAGACGCGGAAAGGAAAGTAAATCCGCCAATAAAACTAATCAATAAACCGGTTGCAGTTCCGCTCATTGCCGGAGCCAGACGGAATAACACGTAAATACCTGCTTTTACCATTGTAGCACTATGTAATAATGCAGAAGATGGTGTCGGTGCCACCATAGCTCCCATTAACCATTGTGAGAACGGCATCTGTGCAGATTTTGTAAGAGCTGCTACTGCAATCAAAGCAACCGGAATTACGGCTCTTGCATCACCTGCTACGCCAAGTTCAATCAATCCGCTAAAGGAAAGATTCTCGGTTGTAAATCCTGCATAGCAAATTCCAACTACTAACGCAACGCCTCCTAAAAGGTTCATCCACAATGCACGGAAGGAATTGTTAATCGCTTCCTCTGTTCTGGTGTAACCAATTAACAGGAAGGAACAGATACTGGTCATTTCCCAGAATAAATCAATCCAAAGCAAACTATCGGATAATACGAAACCAAACATTGCACCTAAGAAAACAAAAAGTAAAGCGAAGAAATAATGTCTTCTGTCTTTATATTCTGTGTGCTGTGTATGGTATCCCTGCATATAACCTGCTGAATATATAACAATCAAGCTGCCGATGATGCCTATAATAAGACACATAAGCATGGACAATCTATCAACACGCACATGTGCAATTTCCGCCATCTCCGGTCCCCAAAGTTCCATATAGGTCACCATAATGGTCGGAATAATTGATAAAAGGCTCACCCACGCTTTTTTGTACTTGAAACTTAGGTAGGTTACAAGCACCATAAGTAGCCACACTGCACCTAACATAATCATATCAATCAGATGTGTGTGGTAATAAAATTCTAATATCGGGCACCCCTGTGATATCCATTCCCACATAAATATAGCTACTACCGCTATAATCGTGCCTGCACCAATATATGCAAAAACATTACGTACCTTATAGTTACGAATGATAAACATCATGATGGACACCAATAATGGAAAACAAATCAAAAAAGGTATCATCCACATTTTCTTTTCCCCCTTTGTATAAAAATAATCATAGCCGCACTTATTCTAGTCCTTTTTGGAAGTTATTTCAAGAGTTAAATTGAAGAATTGCTTTTTTACCAAATCTTATTTTTGTTCCTATTTTAAATAGAGTAATCAGTCTGATTCTATATAAAAAACCGCCTACCCTTCCGGGTAAGCGGTCCTCTGTAACGCATTTATATTCTATTCACCTTCCAGTACTGCCAACATTAAGACACCAACTATAATGATGGCTACAAACAGATATTGCATCTTTGTCAATTTTTCCTTCAGGAAGATTCTGGAAAGAAGTAATGACACCACACATACACAAGAGAGAATCGGTGCAGCAATTGCTCCATTTCCGCTCATGGCATACACATATGTAAGCTGACCTGCAGTTTCACAAACAGCGGCGAGCGCTTTGTCTTTCTGCTTCGGCAATTCGAATTTCACGCCTTTGCACTTCATAAAGATAAACAAGATAAGTGCAACAATGGCAAAGGTAAGTTCATAAGAAATATTTGCTACCAATTCAATGTTTTCTTCTGTAATACCGATTAACGGGCTGGTTTCCATTTCCAAGAAGAAAATATCAAGGAAGCTTCCGAACGCATCAATGAACGCATAGCAAAATGGCATCGCAAATGCAATAACTGCAAGTTTTTTGCCCAATTTCTGACTTCTGTTTACCTCGGAACTTTTCTCTGTACGGCTAACACCGATAAGACCTACCACCATGATTGCAATTGCAACCCAAACCAATGGCGGAATCTTTTCGCCTAAGAAAATCACACACAAGAGAGAACACATCGCTCCCGCGGTATTTTCAATCGGGTCTGCTAATGATTCTTCGATAAATCTGATTCCAAAGAAAGAACAAGCCATGGATAAAATATAACACAAAGAAACCGGCAAATATGCAATTAAGTTTCTCGGATCATATGCAACATCTGAAACAATCAGCGTAATGATGGCATGAATACCCATAACTGCTCCCACCATAACACAAACTCTCAAATGGTCATATTTTTGAGATTCGTGAGATCCTTTTTTATAAAATAATTCTGCAACGCCCCATAATAACGTGGTTGCAAGTGTAAAAAATAGCCACATATAATATCCTCCTAATTGTGAATCACTGGGATATTATAACATAGTTTGGGGGGAATTCAATAAGGTTTTATTGCAAAAAAAGAGCAACCTATAAAGATTGCTCTATAATCACTTCCGCAAAATTTCTCACACCCGATACTAAAATGTCATTACTTGGAATAAAAAAGTAACAGTGATTAGATTATTCTTAAGCGCAGTCTTATTTTTTGTATAAAACACAAACTGTCGGTTAAGCTGTTTCAATTGACTTCTCAATCCGTCTATTTCAGTGTACGGAATTAACTCATCCCAACGATCAAGAGCATATCTTGCAATCTTCACTGAATCCGCTTTATCTGTCTTTACTTTTCTAAGCGAATTTGTGCTAAAATCCTTTATCAATTTGGGATTCACCGCTGTAGCAAACAATCCCGCCTCTGCAAAACGAATTAAAAGTTGCTCAAAATAATGCCCTGTATGCTCCATTACGATCCGTGTCTCACCGTCAATAGATTTAATTCTTTTAATCAGTGCCGTTATCTCACTATCTGTATGCTTTACCTCATATGGTGATACAACAATTTCTCCAAATGGTCTAAGTATTACTACTGTACTTTTCCCCTTTGATACATCAATTCCAACTGCATTCATACATCCTTTCTCCTTCAGATTAAATTTGCAATGGCAAAAGCCAGTTCTCTTATCACCTATTCAATCTGCCTGATTACACGAACGTACACGTCTGCAGTTCAACCTACATAAAACGAACATTGCGAATAAGGAGCTGGTTATCAGACTGCTATGAGGACGCGAAGTCCAAGGATACGCACGATAACCATTTGCTCCATTATTCTACAATTAAGTAATAAGATGGATAAAGACCCAACTGGTTGTTAAGTACTTTATCCATCTCTTATTATAGTGGCAGGATATGCACATAGTTGCATTGGCAATTTGTGCCAAAACTTCACGCCCAGGGCGTTCACATTAGGGCAAGCCCTAAGACCCGAATACCTAAAGCATATTGCCTTTGTCACCATGCATCCTCCATTATGTATTAATTAAATAATTTAATCATAATCTCACTCAACCTAGACTCAATCAATAATAGCGGACGCGCTAAATCATCTGAGCTCTTCGCCAAATATTCAATATCTTGTTGATGGTTTCCGAAAAAATCTGTATACTCTTGCGTTTTCTCCTCTATAAATTTTATATCCTCTTGTACCGAAAACTTTTCTGCATATGCTTTTAATATGCTAACATAATTATTCAACCCACGTTTTTTCATCAATACAATTTTGATATCTTCCTCATTTTTAATCTCAATCAAATCCTTATCGGCTACCAATACTTGTGTTTTTTCCAGAAGTTTAAGGTACGATTCTTTTTGACGACGTTCATCTAGATTTTTTTGCGTAAAATAAAAACTAACCACCAATGCTACTAGCAATGTTAAACAAGATGTAACTGATGCATCCCAAAAACTTTCATTCTTCAGAACAAAAATATTCAAGAACATCACTAATAGCACAAAAAAGACAAGAATTCCAAAAAACCATCGTTTTACACCTTTTTTCTTCATTGTTTAGTTCCCTCTCTTTTCTGCGAATGCATCCTGTAAATATTTATATACATCATCAACTAATTGCGGTTCCTCATCAGATATTATTTTGATTATTGAAATATCTACGTCATTCAACGTCCTTACCAAACCGCCAAAGGCTTCTTCTAAGAACGAAGAACCATATCCATATCCGCCATCTAAATTTACAACCAATTCTTCTTTATTCTTTTTTGATATTTCATACTCTTTCTTTAATATTGTCTCTCTAAAATCTTCACCCGAATATTCTCCCTCTTTACGAAATCTTCCACCCGGTTTTTTAGTATACTGCTTTGCGATAACAATCGTTGACATTATGAAGCCTCCTTTTCAAATATCCAACTAAACAATGTTCCTTCAAAATTTTGTTCTATATTCTGTTCCGTGATGTTTCCTTGCCTTTCTACTCTACATAAACCTCCACCAGACACAATCAATAATTCTTTAATTCTACTTTCTCGAGTTGTAGACGCCTTATAAATTTCTGGCAATCCTTTTCCTCTATGTCCTTCTTTTGTTTCACTTCTAAACTCACCCCTTAATGCTGCAGCTATATATACCGCATCGGGCTTATCCAAACCAATGGCGCCTATAAGTTTTTCAGTCCAATTTTTTCGAACTGTAGACGGAATACCTTTCCCCGTATCTAAAAATACGAACTCCAAATACTTTGTATGATTTTCAACATACACATACCAATTCGGATTCATTGTTCCCATATCTTTATGATATGCGTGCTGTTTTACATTTGTCATCAATTCTACTAACATAGGATATAATCTTTTAGTTAACAATAAATTGTCAGAACCACATTTTTCATTGACAAAATCACAAATTGACGATGTTATTTCAACATTAGATTCCTTTCCACGCAAAATACGAATTCGCTCCGAATCTTTTGTTTCAGTGATTTTTTTTGATGAATTAACATAATTATAAAATCCAACTCGTTCAAACTGTACTCTTGCCTGTGCGTTAGAAGGCATATTTCCACTACACTTTATATTTAGCATCTGGAGACGTCTAGTATTGTTAATTACAGCAATTAAGTACATTATCGCTCCCGGCGCCACAATCTCGATATCACTAAGATCGAAAAATAAAGATTCTCCCTTTTGACATTTCCTAATTGTACTAAACACCAAATCAAAGAATTCCATCGCCTCTTCATTATTTTCTTTGATACAAAACACCTTGGGAGCTTTCAAATTAAAACGCTGTTTTTTGCTCTTTTTATGTGAACTTTTTTCAGGATTCGTATAGTGATTCTTCTTCTTCCTCGATAATCGCCTCATTATCTTTTTCTGTCGGCGAATGAACCATTGTTTTTTGCTCTTTTTCACAACCAACTTACCCTCACTTATTTTATCTCTCGTCCAAAATATAATATTCCATTACATTCTGCCGCTCTAAACAAATATACTCTCTATAATGCCATTTTCCATGTCATTGATATTATAAATATCATCCAATACATCAAATGTTTCTTTCAAATTACGTCTAGCTGACTTCCAGCCTTCTCCATCTGTAAACCACACAAAATACACGTTAGGAATCCCTTCAGCTTCCAATGCAATCGTTTTAAAACTTCTAGCGGTTTCATTCAATTTAGAACCACCGGAACTAAAACAATTACACTCGCAAACATATACATTGTCTGAACCTTCCGGTTTAACTACAAAATCAAATCGTTTCGTACTAGTTCCCTCCGCAGAAATATTGGATAAATCATATCCCCACTTTTCTTCTATCTCTGTTAAATACATCTCTTTAAAATAGGTTTCTCCCTTTACGAAGCCCGCTTTTTCAATATAGCCTTCTACTAAATCTTCCATCTGATGACCGCCTCTGTTCTTACGTCCATTCGAAGACAATCCAATATTAATGCCTAAGCCGGCAAGGTCATATAGGTTTGAAACAACATGATTTGCTAATAAATCAAACAAACCTGTCTTTTCCATAAAATCACAGTAATCATCTAAACTATAATTCATTTTCTTGAAATCATAGTCTTTTCTTCCATCCTCGTCAGTTACCGCAATAACAGTGTCCCTTAATGCCAACAATATTGGAATACACTTTATAACCTCTGGATAATCAGTAACTAAATCTTTGAACTCCTCACGAATATTTTTACTTCCAATCAAGGTCTGCATTAATGCCAATTCTCGTTTAAATAACTGTGCATTAGCATACACACCTTCAAAATCAACATAATATGTATACGAGTTAATATTGTCGGTAAACGTTGCTAACCACTCATCAAAATTTCTTTTAGCCATGTATTTCCTTCTCCAATCTTCTTTTGCTTATTTCTAAATATTCCTCGTTCACTTCAATTCCAATGAACTTTCTGCCACGCCTAATAGCTTCCACCCCCGTTGTACCGGAACCACAAAATGGGTCCAATACCACCTGTCCTTCTTCCGTAGATGCAAGCACAATTCTCTCAAGCAAATATTCCGGTTTCTGTGTTGGATGCTTGCCTTCCTTCTTTTCAGACGGCTTTGTTAATGCACCTACCCACACATCCTTCATTTGCTTGCCACCGTTATCTTCTTTCATCTTTTCATAGTTAAAAAAATGCCGAGACTTCTTATCATTCTTCTTTGCCCATAGAATGGTTTCCGTAGAATGCGTGAAACATCGACATGCTAAGTTTGGTGGTGGATTTGTTTTCTGCCATGTTATGTTGTTGATTATTTTGAAGCCTTCCTGCTCCAAAGCCATACCAATCGAATATATATTGTGTAAAGTCCCCGATATCCAAATTGTACCATTTGGTTTTAATACTTTTTTACATAACCTAATCCACTTTCTATTAAACCTATGTTTCTCTTCGACGCTGGTTCCACTCTCTGAAAGTTTGTCCCATAAGCCTTTATTTACCGAAACCATTTTCCCACCTTGGCAAGTGATACCACCATTGCTTAAAAAATACGGTGGGTCTGCAAATATCATATCCACAGATTCAGGTTTCATCTTTGTAAGAATTTTAAATGAATCACCTAAAACAAGTTGTGATTCCTCAGTCTCGAAATATAATGGCACCTTCTTTTCAAACAAGTTCTCCATTATCTCGACTCCTTAATAGTTGCATATAATAACTTCTTCTCCGACACGATTTGACGCATCTGAGTTAATCATCCTCTTGACGCTTACAACATCAATTATATAGCCTTTGTTTCCATACAATTCGTTAATCAATTCCGTATTATGGTTTGTCAGCATACAATAGCAACCTCTTGCCGTCAACTCATCAAAAAGATTTGCCAGTCGTCTGTGACTTTCAATGTCAAATCCCTCTTTTGTATACGACTCAAAAGATGTTGGATTCAATGGCGCATACGGACTGTCTATAAACACAAAATCTCCTGTGCTTGCACCTTCACATGCCGCCTCAAAATCTCCGGAAATAATCGTAACATTTCTTAAATACTCTGATATTTCCATAATAGATTGCTCATCAACCGAACTTCTGCGGCTATTATTGTAAGGAACATTGAAAAGTCCCTTACCATTTACTCTGTATAAACCATTAAAACAATGCTTATTGATGAATACAAACAATGCAGCTAACTCCACATCAAATTCGTCTTTCATCAACTTATCATTGTAATGCTCACGCAACGAATAATAATACTCTTTTCCATCTTCCCACATCTCTGCATCCAATCTATTGATTTCTTGCAAAAATTCCTGTGGGTGGTCACAAATCATTTGGTATGCGTTAATCAATGCTCTGTTAATGTCATTGATTACTGCATTCTCCGGTAGCAACTCGAAAATCACTGCGCCACCGCCAACAAATGGTTCGTAATAATTATTAAATTGTTTCGGCATACGCTCTCTAATTTGTGGAATCAACTGACGTTTCCCACCTGCCCATTTTACAAATGGTGCAATACTTGAGTTACTCATTCTTGACCTCTTTTCTTACTTCAAATTGAGCAAAAAATCACAAATATATTATAAGTGGAAAATGTCAAAATAACAACCGGTATTTTCGTCCTCTACTACTTACACTTTCTGAAAAACAAATATATACTCATGTGCAAGAAGCAAGAAATTATTATCCCGATTCTCCCAATATTCTGTTGACTTGCAGTTGTGTTGCTCCTTAATGATAATTTCTTTTGATACAAAATCCGCTTTCAAAAAGCATTCCATCACTTTAAATCCTAACGGAATAACTTTTCCATACTTACGCATATCGCCCATCATAATTGCACACATTTTTCCTTTTTTTAGGACTCGATAGGCCTCTGATACGACCTTTTCCATTTCCATCAAGAAGTCATCTGCTGACAATAAAGAAATATCGTTTTTTATCTCTTTACTGTATTTAATAATATTTGCATACGGGGGATGCGTACAGATAAAGTCAATATGATCATCTTTGATGAAAGACAGATCCGTTGCACTTCCGTTTCTAATATGCACCTTTGAAGTTGTATCACATTGGAATTGTAAATTTGTTTCAGATATTGAAACTGACTGCGGATTGATATCTACACCAATCGCATTTCGATTTAGTAGCTTTGCTTCAACTATCGTTGTGCCACTACCCATGAATTGATCTAAGATCCAGTCTCCTGGTTTTGAATAGCGAAGTATCAGATTTCTTGGTACATATGGGGACCAATTACCTCTGTACTTCCCTGAGTGAGTTGCCCAACTACCTCTGTCCGGAAATGACCAGACTGTGGTTGGTTCCAACTCAAAGTTATTTGGTTGTAAATGAATAAAACCACCTCTTTCTTTTTATTTATTTCTTAATTAGCATAATTGTATTCTATGTAGTTCTATGGATTTTTTCAAGTACATTTTTGTATAAACAAAAGAGTCAAGACAATATCCTATCTTGACTCTCTCCTCACACTATCGAAAAACAATCAACTCTGTACTAATTTCATTGGTGTTTTAATCCATATTTTCTTTAACTAATGCAATCAGCTCTTCCTCTGTTTGAGAAATATTCTCATAGTAATCAAATGAACAATGTTTTCCTGTGGATACATACTCATACCATTTCTTCAATAGATTCATATACAATTCTGTTTCATCATCAAGATTAGCATATTTTCCCACATATTTGTTCCCTGCATTCCACGATTCACTACTACAAACTGGATAAAGATTAGAATAACATAAATCCCTAATTACATGAATTTCTCCATTACCATCAATAACAATTGTATTATCAAATCGGTCATCAGCAGTTCGCATTTTCTCAATCATCTCGTCATAAGTAAATAAATGAGTAGGTTTTCTCTTCATCCTCATTTCTATTGATACATATGAACAATACTCTGATTTTACTAATCCTGCTTCTACGATCCTTTGCGTAATAAACTGTTCTAATTCATCCTTAAATTTAATTGCCTCTTTTCGTGAAGAGATGTAATATACACTATTTTCATTAACATCATCTTTCTTACACAGACCTTCTTTTGTCAAAATCCATTTCTTATCAAAAATACTAAAAATCGAATTAGGGTCAGTCGTAATTGAAAACAAAAAACTAACATACTCCTCTTCTACAACTTCATATACAGGAAGTTCAATCCTCCATTCAGATATATGGGTTTCTATAAACTCTTTTATATCACTTGATTTTGATATTGCTTTTTTTATATATTCTGTAACCTCTTTTTCCACTGGCTCCAATGGATTCTTATGAAAAGCTTTATTCAATAACCTCTCTGGATCAAGTTTATTGCTAATAGCATATTGTTCACATTCTATCATTTTTTCAATATACTTTCGGAATTCCTCATTTGTGAATCTCCCATGTCTTCCGTCATAGGTTGCTGTTATTGAATTATAAGGACCCCGTTTAAAAACAATTAGAAGTTTTCCTCTTAAATATCGATGCACAACTTTATATCCCTTAGGTAATTTCTCTCCTGTATCATAGTCATAGACTCCATATTGATGATACCTCGCAGATACATAACTACCAGGATAATCTTCAACCAACAACTCGTACTCTAGTATATCAGATATATATTCTATAGCCTCTGCATTCTCTAATTCCAAAAGAAAATAATTCCATGTAAAGTTTTCACCAAAGTCTTCATAATAAAGGCATTTAGGTTTTACCAAATGGCAATAACCACTTGTATCATATATATACATCCAATTCTTTTCATTTGCCTGTTCTGCAAAGTGAAAATCTAATCCCCCCATTCCCGAAAAAAGCATATGATTATATACCGGCCTCTTTCCAACTAAATTTAGTACTTCAATTATACTTTCCATATTATCCCACTTAACTGATTTAGGACAATATTTTCCAAACAAAGCTTGAGATAGATAATACCAATCACTTTCTTGAGAACGATTCAAGTCATTAAGAATCTCCTGATAATCTATTAGTCTATCACAAAACTCCTCCATAGACGGTCTATTTTCAGGGTTCGTATTAGTAGCATCTTTCAATAGATTTTCCAACTCAACTAAATGAACTTCCTTATACTTGTCAAAATAACTCAACGAAAATTCTGGGTCATCTTCTACATAAGGACCATCAAAGCCCTTTTCATCAAGAGAAAAGAACATCCATATTGTTTTCGCAAAGGAAAAAACATCAGCTTTTTTTCCATCTGCTCCTTTAGGATTACGCTTCATTTCCGGAGCAATAGTAAAGATTGCACCTAATCCTCTATCAGAGCGAGTAAAATCATTTTCACTCTCAGGAAAATCAGCCAATCCAAAATCTCCAAAGACGCAATTACCATTAAGCAGATACAGGTTTAAAGGTTTTATATCACGATGAACTATGTCTATGCTATGTATCTTACTTAACTCCTTTGCATATGCAATACACAATGACAGAATCTGATTAAAGTCCAATTCATTTTCCCTAATATGCTCTATTATAGGTTTTGCAACAGGCATTACATACCACAATTCATCTTCTGACCAATCATAAATGGGCATAATTCCATCAACCTCTTTATAATTGGATGCCATAATAGTAATTTCATTCCTGAATCTTGCTTCTTTTTCCTTGCTGGATTCTCTTAAAAGCTTAAGAGCACAGCAATTTCCTGTCTCTAATGAATTAACAAGAAGGACTGTAGCATTTCCTCCTTCTCCTATATTCTCCTCTATTAATTCATATTTCTTTTGCCATGTAAACTTCCTTTTTGCCACAATTATCATCTCCAATACATAGTTCTAATCTCTGCTAAAATTTGTTCTTAACAATTATTTCTACAAATATTACTACAAAAAAGCTTTGAATATCTGTTCAAACACTAAGCGCAGTTCTATCCAATTATTTTCATCTTCAATACCTACTCTTATTGCGCGCTTTAATTTATCTTCAAACCTTTCTTGAATACCTGACTTATTTAATAATTTTCCTTGATATCTTTTTACTTTTTCCTTGTATCCTTCCCACATTATAGGTTCAAATTCTCCATCTACTTTAAGAATGTCTTGTCCTAAATACATTTCAATAGAACATGCTCTTCCATTGACATCCACTTTTTCTTTTTTTGTAGGACCAACTGTTGGATATTTATTTGCAATCTTCAAATCTGGAAGCGTCATTACTCTGAAATTATTGGGGAGATTTATCTCTTTTAACTGGTTTTCTGCTTCTACTCCTGCAGCATCATTATCAAGTAATGCTATAACTCTATTCTCTATTTGTGCGCTAGCAAACGCTTTCACATAATTTACAACACTATCTGTACTCCCTTTTGTCCTAAATGTCTCGAAGTCAAAAAATGAATAAAATTTTTCCATACCAGAATAAAGAAGTTGCATTGTTCTTGATAAGACTTTAATATCAAATTTTCCTTCCGTAAGGATTATTGTTTTGGGTGCCTGTTTTATTTCATCAACAAAAAACTCATCACACCACCCACCCTCATATAAGTTTGTATAATCAACAATTACTTTTTTATTCTTGCTAAATGCTTCTAAAATTACTCTTAACGCGAGCCAACCTATTTCATTATGCTTTTGTTGATCCAAATACCAATCAACATAAATTCCCCAGAAAGATTCATCCTTACCAGGCAAAGACTTTATTATTTCCTTTTCAGCAAAAGTTCTACTAGTATCTATTTTTCCACCCGGAACATAAAAAGACTTTGTTTTCAATCGAGCTTCTTCTCTTGCAATTTTCTTTATAGCCTTTTCCCACTCTTCATATGTAAACTCCGTTTTATACTGTGATAAATAGTCTTCTTCGTCAGAGTACCAATCACATGCTTCTCTTTTCTGCTCTTCAAATACTATCCTTGCCCTTTTTAAGGTATATCCTAATACATCTAGGCTACGAAGAACTCTTTCAACACTTGATGAATAGTACCTCCTGATATTCTCCTCACCATCTACTTCATACGATTCTGTATGTAAATCAGAGTCATTAAATACAAGCAACAAATCACCTATCCGATTCTTGTATGTTAGTACATCTAAATTGTCAATTGAAATACTTACATATTCTCCCATTGAATCACATCTCCTTTATCAACAAATTAATATAAGTTCTTTTTTCTCACTTTTTTATACAATTCAGGCTGTTCAAAATTTCTTTTACTAGCATATCTAGCTTTATTAAATATAATATCAAACTTCTGCACATATTTTCTACCCGAAGCGTCTATATAATTAATTGGCAAATAGGTAATAAAACTACAAGAACTCTTCTTTTATTTAATCATACTACTTATATAATAATTCACTCTCCCGTTTTTTCAATAAAATTTCACCCCAAAATATATCCCTATAAATACGCATACATGTTGACAGCATGTACCCACATCCGTGCTTCCAAGGCATTAAGCTTCACACTAGCACTTCCTATCCATCCCATCAATCCTTGTGCCTTGTAGCCACCCAGCCTAGCACAGATGCTCCTACTGTCAACATATCAATCTCCACTCTTATTTCACACATTTTCTTCTCCAAACGCAAAAAGACCACTCCCAAGTCTACACTTGAAAGCGGTCCATACACACTGGTTAAAACTCTTTAATTTTCAGTTGTTTTGCATTGTGTCCTTTTACAAATCCTTACATTATGCTCCATACTTTCTGCAAACTTTGCATAATATTTGCATAATCTAAAGCCCGAAAAATCTACAAATCCCGATAAACACTGGGATTATTTATCCAAACTCTTCATTGTCGGGAACAACAATACATCTCTAATCGCCGGACTATTGGTAAGAATCATTACCAATCTGTCGATACCGTATCCGATACCGCCTGTTGGTGGCATACCAACTGCCAAAGCGTTTAAGAAGTCTTCGTCTGTTGTATTTGCTTCGTCATCGCCTAATGCCAACAATTTTTCCTGAGCTTCGAAACGTTCTCTCTGGTCGATTGGGTCATTTAATTCGGAGTATGCATTACACATTTCCCAACCGTTCATGAAAAGTTCGAAACGTTCTACGTAGTTTGGATCAGATGGTTTCTTCTTTGTCAAAGGAGAAATCTCAATTGGATGATCCATTACGAAAGTTGGCTGAATCAAATGCTCTTCTACGAAGGTTTCAAAGAATGCATTTAAGATGTCGCCTTTGGTGTGATGTTCTTCAAATTCAACATGTTTTTCTTTTGCAATCGCTTTTGCTGCTGCAGTGTCTGCGATTTCGTTAAAATCAACGCCTGCATATTCTTTTACGGCATCAATCATGGTAATACGACGGAATGGTTTTTCCAAATCCATGACGTGCTCCCCATAGGTTACCTGTAAGCTTCCGTTTACAGTCTGTGCCAAATGGCGGAACATTTCTTCAGTTAAGTCCATCATTCCGTGGTAATCAGTATATGCCTGATAAAGTTCCATTAAGGTAAATTCCGGATTGTGTCTTGTGTCTAATCCTTCATTTCTGAATACACGTCCGATTTCATATACTCTTTCAAGACCACCTACTATTAATCTCTTAAGCGGTAACTCTAAGGAAATTCTTAACTTAAGGTCTTCATTTAATGCATTAAAATGTGTTTCAAACGGACGAGCTGCTGCACCACCTGCGTTGTGTACAAGCATTGGTGTTTCTACTTCCATAAAGTCCTTTGCATCTAAGAATTTACGGATTTCTGTAATGATTTTTGAACGTTTAATAAAGGTTTCCTTTACTTCTTCGTTCATAATCAAGTCTACGTATCTCTGTCTATAACGGATATCAGTATTGGTTAAGCCGTGATATTTTTCCGGTAATACCTGTAAGGACTTGGATAAAAGAACGATTTCCTCTGCATGAATGGACATTTCACCCTTCTGTGTACGGAATACAACACCTTTTAAACCAACGATGTCACCGATATCGAATTTCTTAAATTCTTTGTATGGCTCTTCCCCAATGTCGTCGCGTGCTACATAGGACTGGATATTTCCGTACTTGTCCTGAACATTCATAAAGGATGCTTTACCCATAACACGTTTGGACATTAAACGACCTGCTACGGATACCTTCTGACCTTCTAATGCGTCGAAGTTATCTTTAATTTCTGTTGTGTGGTGAGTTACATCATATTTGGTGATTTCAAACGGATTCTTTCCATTTTCTTTTAACTCAGCCAACTTCTCATGTCTAACCTGTACAAGTTTGTTTAAGTCCTGCGCCTGTTCCATCTGGCGGCCGTTTTCTTCTGCCATCAAAAAATTCCTCTCTTTCCTTTTCTTATGCTACTCGGGAAATCTCAAGTACTTTGTACTGCATAGCTCCCGCCTGTGTTTCTGCAGTTACTACATCCCCGATTTTCGCTCCCATTAAAGCTCTTCCTACCGGTGATTCATTGGAAATCTTGCCTTCTAAGCTGTTAGATTCTGTAGAACCAACGATAAAGTATTCGATTTCTTCTTCGAATTCGCAATCATAAATCTTTACTCTGCATCCAACGCTGATTTTGTTGGTATCTACTTCGTCTTCGTCAACTACTTCAACGTCTTTTAAGATAGCTTTGATTTCTTCGATTCTTGCTTCGATATCTCTCTGCTCATCTTTTGCTGCATCGTATTCGGCATTTTCAGAAAGGTCTCCCTGTTCTCTTGCCTCTTTGATTTTTTCTGCAACTTCTTTTCTTCTTACAACTTCTAATTCTACAAGTTCATCTTCTAATTTTTTCAAACCTGCGGAAGTTAACAATCTTTTTTCCATTACATACTCCTCTTCTTATCTGTATATTTTAATTCGAAAAATTTACCCAGTTACAATCACAGTATTATACTAAAAGTACCTGAAACTGTCAAGGATTATACTCCATTCTTATGGCTGGTCCCGGACTAATATGACAATACTTCGTGAAAAAGTTCAATCATTTGCTCTAGGGATTCTACTTCATTGATTCGGCCTCGTAATCTGGAGCTGTTTTTATATCCGGACATATACCAGGATGCATGCTTTCTCATTTCCCGGATGCCGGTGTATTCTCCCTTAAAGTCAATTTGCATACGGGCATGGCGAAGAATCATTTCCACCACTTCATTCAACTCCGGACGCTTTGCCCCGAGGCCCGTTTCCTGTTCATAGAGAATCTGGGAAAAAATCCACGGATTTCCCTGTGCGCCTCGTCCAATCATGATTCCGTCGCAACCGGTCTGGTCTACCAATGCTTTAGCAGATGTAGCATCCAGTACATCTCCGTTTCCGATAACCGGAATAGAGACCGCTTCCTTTACCTGACGGATGATGTCCCAGTCCGCCTTGCCTGAATAGTACTGTTCTCTGGTCCGTCCGTGAACTGCAACTGCTGCCGCCCCGGATTCCTGTGCAACACGTGCCATTTCCACTGCATTTATATGTTCATCGTCAAAACCTTTACGAATCTTTACAGTTACCGGTTTTTTTATTGCTTTTACCGTGGCTTCGATAATCTGTCCTGCCAATACCGGATTTTTCATCAGGGCTGAGCCTTCTCCGTTGTTTACCACCTTCGGAACCGGACATCCCATATCCAGGACCAACATGTCAAAATTTCCTTCCTCAAGCTTTTTTGCCATTTCGCTGATAATCTTTGGATCAGCACCAAAAAGTTGCAAACTTGCAGGACGTTCCCGCTCATCCACTTCCAGCAGAATCTCTGTATTTTTGTTGTTATACATAATTCCTTTGGCACTAACCATTTCCATACATACCAAGCCTACGCCCTGTTCACGACATAGCAGACGGAACGGTAAATCCGTCACGCCTGCCATAGGAGCTAATATTAAATTGTTCTCTAATTCTACATTTCCAATTCGTAATTTTGGCATGTAATATTCTCCAATTTATTTCTGCTTATCGTAAATGATTTGCATTCCCTTTAATGTTAACTGTGCATCATAATGGTCGATGCAGTCCGTTTCATTTGCAATAATCATTCCCAATCCGCCGGTGGCAATTACTTTGATATTATCCAAGCCGGCTTCTTCTTTCATTTTCTTTATAATGTATTCCGTCTGACCGATAGTTCCGTATACAACGCCGGCCTGCATACTGCTGATGGTTTCTCTCGCAAGAATGCTGTCCGGTTTCTGGATTTCGATTTTTGGAAGCTGTGCAGCCTGTCCCCACAATGCCTGTGCGCTGGTCTGGATTCCCGGTGCAGTAACTGCCGCCACAAAGGTTCCTTTGCCATCAACCAGGTCAAATGTAGTTGCCGTTCCGTAATCAATTACAATTACCGGTCCGCCGTACAATTCATATGCCGCTACCGCGTCAACAATTCGGTCTGCACCTACCTGGCGTGGATTATCTGTGGCCACACGAATGCCTGTCCGGATTCCCACACCAATCATAATCGGTTCTTTATCAAAATACTTGTTAATTGCTCTTCGCAAGGAATAGTTTACATCCGGTACTACAGAAGAAATAATAACGTCGTCAATTGTTTTTGTATCAATATTATTATGGTCTAACAAGTCACAAATATCGATGCCGAATTCATCGGAAGTTCTCTGCAACTTTGTGGTGAGACGGTAAGTTCCCATAATTTCCTTACCTTCAAATACACCAATTGTTATATTTGTGTTTCCCACGTCCAATGCTAATAACATATTTATTCCTCCTCATCTAATCCCAGGTAAAATACTTTGAAAAACATCTCCAACGACTCTAAAAGTTCTCTTTTTTCATTCTGAATCTGCTTTACTTTTAACACACTTCCGATGTCATCATAAAGCAAATCCCCTTCTTCGTACTCGGTCTGGATTTCCAAAGTTCCCTCTTCTGTAAAAAATAATTTCAGAACGCCACCTACATCCTCTGTAAAAAGGACACACATGATTTTTAATTCATCCTTAATGCTTTGTGGCAACCCCTGAAAAGCTTCATCCAAATAAAATTTTCTTTCATAGCTGTTTGATATACACAATACAACTTCTTCATTTCCCTTAGACATATCCGTTCACTCCTCTTACAGACACTTCGCCGCTAGTGATTTCCCTTATGATTCCTCCGGTCTCCACCAAAAGTTCTCCTTGGGCATTTACACCTCGTGACACACCGGTAAAATCACCTTTTGAATCATGTATCACCACTTCTGTACCCACACCGGCTAAATATTGATTATACTCCGGTTGCACCGCTGCAAAGTCTGTCTGCAGAAATTTATTATAATACTTTTTCCAGTTTTCTATAATACTTTCTATTAAGCGGTTTTTCAAGTCGCTATCGTCTTTTTCACAAAAATTTTCCAAATATAGGGAAGTGGCTTTATCCTGCAATTCTTCCGGAAATGTCTTATGAAATAGGTTGACCCCCATTCCTGTCACAAAATATTCCGGATGGGGCATTCCGTAGGATTGGGTTAAAATACCGGCTACCTTTTTTCCTTTATAAACCAGGTCGTTCGGCCACTTAATGTCACATTCCATACCGGCCACTTCTTGAAGCGCCTTTCTGAGACTGAGAGCCACTATCAATGTTACCGGCGCAAGGCTTTGAATATGGTCCATACACGGGCGCTCCAAAATAGACATATAAAGGCCTGCCCCTTCCTGAGACAGCCACTCTCTGCCTAAACGGCCTCTGCCCTGCGTCTGACTCTCTGCCACCAGGACATAATGACCTTTATGACCATTTTTACCCAATTCCATACAAATGGTATTTGTTGATGTAACCTCTTTTTGACAATCAATTATATAGTCCATTTCGACCTCTCTTACATAGCACAAGGTGGACCGCAATTTTTCATGCGATCCACCGAAATTCTCATATCTTTTTATTACAATCTATTTCTCTTCTTCGGTGTTTGCAATTTCGGTTACGGAACGAACCAAACCTGCAAGTCCCTGAATTTCTGAAGGAATAATAATCTTTGTTGCTTTTCCGTCTGCTGCTTTTGCAAATGCTTCGAAGCCTTTAATCTGAAGAACTGCTTCATCCGGAGCAGCTTCTTTTAAGAAGCGGAGACCGTCTGCGTTTGCCTGCTGGATTCTCAAAATAGCTTCTGCCTGGCCTTCTGCTTCTTTAATAGTTGCTTCACGTTTTGCCTCTGCACGAAGAATAGCGGCCTGTTTTTCAGCTTCTGCATCTAAGATAGCAGATGCTTTCTTACCTTCTGCAACAAGGATGGTTGAGCGTTTTTCACCTTCTGCTCTGGTTACGGCTTCACGACGTTCGCGTTCTGCCTTCATCTGTTTTTCCATGGCATCCTGAATAGCGGTTGGTGGAATGATGTTCTTTAATTCCACACGGTTAACCTTGATTCCCCATGGGTCTGTTGCGATGTCTAATGTTGCACGCATTTTTGTATTAATGGTTTCTCTGGAAGTAAGTGTTTCGTCCAATTCCAAATCACCGATGATATTTCTTAATGTAGTTGCTGTTAAGTTCTCAATCGCTATAATCGGATTTTCAACACCGTAGCAAAATGACTTCGGGTCAGTAATCTGATAGAACACAACCGTATCGATTCTCATAGTAACGTTATCTTTTGTAATAACCGGCTGTGGCGCAAAGTCAACAACCTGCTCTTTCAAAAGTACACGCTTTGCAACGCGGTCAATAATCGGCACTTTAAAGTGAACACCAACATCCCATGTTGCCTGATAAGCACCTAAACGTTCAACAACATATGCCTGTGCCTGTGGTACAATCTTGATACATGACACCAAAATCACTAAAGCAATCACAAATAAAACTACAAGTACAACAAATCCTAATCCTTCCATAAAAAAAACCTCCCTACTCTTCCTTCTCTTTTACAATTAGTTTTACCCCTCGAATTTCCTGAATAACCACCAACGCATCTACCGGAATAACTGTTTTGTCATCTACACATCTTGCAGTCCATTCCTGACCGTCAATTACTACGCACCCCATTGCTTTCAGGTTATCGATCTCTTCTTTCACGATACAGGTTCTTCCAATAAGTCCTGCAGCGTTTGTCTTTTCTCTGTTCTGGTTTAAATATCGAACCGCAACCGGTCTTGTAACGAACAAAAGAATAAATGACACCAGTAAAAACAGGGATATCTGAACCGGTACATTGGCCTTCAGCAAAGCAGCAATCATCGCAGCCAGCGCTCCACCGGCAAACCAAATAGTGGTTAATCCTAATGTAAAAATCTCAATGATAATAAATGCCAACAACAGTATCAACCATGTAATTACACCAAAATCCATTCTCGTCCCTCCTAACTGAAAAATTACAGTCTAATCATACAACAGAAGATTATGATAAACAATAAAAAACTAGTATAAAATATATAAATTTTTTATAAAAAAAGAAGTTGCTTTTTTAGCAACTTCCTATTTTATCATATTACCAAAATACGTGATCTCCGATAACCAATCCTGTTTTTCCTGAGTTTACATGGTTGAAGAATAATGCACCATTTACATTATCCACTCCATCCAATACTGCCTGTGCAGCTGCAAAGCACTCCTGCGGAATGCCTGCCGCATTGTTTAAGCGATAAGCAAGAAATCCGTTAACAACCGGAGTAAACTGTCCGGTCTGGTAAATTACAGAATAAATATCATTTGGGAAGCGGTTACTTCTGACACGATTCATTACAACTGAACCAACTGCAACCATTCCTTCATAGCCCTGATTTCCGGCCTCACACCAAATGATGGCTGCCAGTAAAGTTTTTTCATCAACAGAAGCTCCTAAATATGCAGCATGCTGTTTATTCTGCTCTCTTTGTGCTTCTTCTCTTGCTGCCTGTTCTTTTCTAAGCTGTTCTGCGTACTCTTGCAACGTAATGGCTTTACCAACAACAAGGCTGACTTCCACATAATCTTCAGATACATATGCTACTGTGCCGTTGTATTCCACCGCAATCCAGCCGTCTACCTTTTCCGCATCAACGGCAACTTTTAAAGAGCTGTTTTTATCAACCATGGTATAGGTTGCGCCATCTGTACCCGGAGTAGAGCGCACGCGGAGATTGTCTGTAATTGCAATTGCATAATATGTGCCTTGTTCCTCCGCCAATGCTTTGGCATCCTCTCCAAACACACAGTAATCACTGTGAACATATCCCTGTACATCACCGGATTGAATTTTTACCCATTCTCCCTCTCTTGCAAGAACGGTTGCGGCAGAGCCTGCAAACATTTTTCCTACGATGTCGCTATCGGTTGAAGCCGCCGCACGAACGTTTAACGCCATATCCGTAACAGTTACCATCAATTTATCTGCCCAGTCCGGATCCGCTGTTTGGGTTGCTGATGCACCTAAGAAACGATCATCAAAAAATTCCTCCTCAGAACCTTCTAAGGACACTTCAGGAGATGTAACTTCCTGAGAATTAAAAATCTCTATATCTACAATAGAAAATTTATCTGTATCAAACTTCATGGCATTAGTAATTCCGGCTGTACCCGGGCGAAGTGTCTGATTATCCGCTTCTTCAAACGGCTTCTCAAGACAAATAACTGACAACGTAAGCACTAACATGAATACCGCTATTACGCCGCCCCGAATCATCTTTTTGCTAATGTTCATTCTATTCCTCCTGTTAAGGGTGTTTTTGCTAAGTATTACACCTTTTACCAGATATTATTCAAATCTATTAAGATTGTTACAATTTTGTTACATAAGCGATTCTATCATAGGCGACAGAAACTGTCAAGTTTTTCCAAGCAGACGGGTATGTCCTTAGCGGGAACTCATTATTTTACAGGAAATTTCTATCAAAAAAAGCGGAACCGATTAACAATTAACGGCTCCGCCTTATTTTTTGTACTAGATTTAGTTTACAAGCGTTTCATCAACATCTCTCGTTCTGCTTCATATCCCGGCTTGCCTAACAAGGCGAACATGTTCTTTTTATAGCTTTCTACTCCCGGCTGATCAAATGGATTAACGCCCAGAATATATCCGCTTACACCGCATGCAAATTCGAAGAAGTAGAACAATTCTCCCAAATATTCTTCCGTGAGCTGTGGAATATTAATTTTAAGATTCGGAGCCTGTCCATCGGTATGGGCTAACATAGTGCCGTTCATTGCGCTGTTGTTTACAAAGTCCATATCTTTACCTGCAAGATAGTTTAAACCGTCCAAATCCACATCCTCTTTTTCCAAAACTACGGTTTTGGCGGATTTTTCTACATTAAGCACCGTTTCAAACAATATTCTGGCACCATCCTGAATGTACTGTCCCATAGAATGTAAATCGGTAGTTAAATCCACTGCTGCCGGGAAGATTCCTTTTTGGTCTTTTCCTTCACTTTCTCCGTAAAGCTGTTTCCACCATTCTGCCACATAGTGTAACTTTGGCTCATAATTAGCCAACAATTCCACGACTTTTCCCTTTTCATAGAAAAGATTACGAAGTGCAGCGTATTGCATCGCCGGATTAGACTCAAATGAGTTCTCCAACGCGATTTGTCTTCCTTTAGCTGCTCCTGTCATAAGTGCGTCAATATCGGCTCCGCTTACCGCGATTGGAAGTAATCCTACTGCTGTTAATACAGAAAAACGTCCTCCCACATCATCCGGCACCACAAAAGTTTCGTAGCCCTTGGCATCTGCCAAAGTTTTTAATGCACCTTTTGCTTTATCTGTAGTTGCGAAAATACGCTTTGCAGCCTCTTTTTCCCCATATTTTTTTTCTAATAAACTCTTGAAAACCCTAAATGCAATCGCCGGTTCTGTGGTGGTCCCTGATTTAGAAATAACATTCACGGAAAAATCCCTGTCTCCAATCACTTCTATTAAATCTGCCACATATGTGCCGCTAATATTATTTCCCACAAAATAAATCTCCGGAGTTTTTCGCTGCTGTGGTGTCAGGCTGTTATAAAAGCTATGTCTCAAACATTCTATCGCCGCTCTGGCTCCCAGATATGAGCCACCGATTCCGATAACCAGAAGCACTTCTGAATTGCTCCGGATTTTTTCTGCGGCCTGTTTAATTCTTCCAAACTCCTCTTTATCATAATCCACCGGCAAATTTACCCATCCGAGAAAATCGTTTCCGGCACCTTTTTTGCTTAGCAAAATTTCCCGCGCCTCTTGTGCCCGACCTTTCATCTGCTCCACAGCTTGCGGACTAATCCACTCTGTTACCTTTGAATAATCAAATGTTATAGCCATTTTTTCCTCCCTTGTATCAAATACTATTGAAACATTTCCTGTAGCATTTCGTTAAACAACTGCTCTTTTTCTTCCATCGTCCATAGTATTTGTTTTTCTTCATTCCCTACCTTATAATGATCTTCGTTCTCTTCTGTCATCCCGGATTCCCAGATAATCTTCAGATATTCTTCCAATTGTTTTTTTCCTGAGTCCAGTGTTTGATTTATCCGGCGTAAACTTCTTCCTATAAAAACAAGAAGAATGCTAATGGTAAACAAAAAAATTCCTACCACAATTGCCATATCTGCCTCCATCTGTTCTTTTCTTTATTATACAACATATAATAAATACTTTTCACGTTCTTTTCATCGCATAAAATGACAATTTTTATTTTTCACCTTTACGTCCGGGAAATGATTTGACTTTTTCAAATATGAGTATAATATAATAAGAAGAAAAAGCAAATTATTTTTTACATACACGGAGGTCTCCATGAAAAAAATTATTCTTACCGGTGGCGGTACTGCCGGACACGTAACACCAAATTTGGCTCTTCTTCCGGAGTTACAGGCACGAGGTTATGAAGTATCCTACATCGGCTCTTACGAAGGCATTGAGCGTTCTTTAATAGAATCAGCAGGTATTCCTTATACCGGAATTTCCTCAGGAAAACTTCGCCGCTATTTTGATTTAAAGAACTTTACGGATCCATTTCGAGTATTAAAAGGCTTTGGGCAGGCCCGTGCCATTTTAAAAAAAGAAAGACCTGACGTAGTATTCTCAAAGGGCGGATTCGTTTCCGTTCCTGTAGTATTGGCTGCAGGTGCTTTAGGTATTCCTGCTGTCATTCACGAATCGGATATTACTCCGGGCTTAGCCAACAAACTAGCCATTCCGAAAGCCCGTAAAGTCTGCTGTAACTTCCCGGAAACCATGAAATATTTACCGGCCGGTAAATCCGTATTAACCGGTTCTCCGATACGTCGGGAATTATTGCAAGGGGATGCCCACAAGGGCGCCAAACTCTGTGGCTTCACACAAAATAAACCGGTTCTTATGATTATCGGTGGAAGTATCGGTTCCGTTGCTGTAAACAACCAAATCCGTGAAATTTTACCGGAATTATTGAAGGAATTCCAGATTGTTCATGTGTGCGGAAAAGGAAATGTAGATGAAGGATTATTAAAAGAAACCGGCTATCGCCAATTTGATTATGTAAAAGAAGAATTAGCCGATTTATTTGCCTTAGCGGATATCGTCGTTTCCAGAGCCGGAGCAAATACCATATGTGAGCTTCTGGCCCTAAAGAAACCAGCCCTGCTAATCCCTCTTCCTGCCGGTGCCAGCCGTGGTGATCAGATTTTGAATGCAGAATCTTTTGAGCGCCAAGGCTTTGCAATGAAATTAAATCAGGAAGATATGAACGACAAGACACTTTTGACGGCCATCCGCAATCTGTATGCAAATCGGGAAACTTATAAAGATGCTATGATTGCCGGAACACAGGCTGATAGCGTGAAAACAATCGTTGATTTATTAGATGAACTGAGTCATAACCGTTAAAGCTATGAAGCATCAAACTCACGAAATATAAATGCGAGATATAAATCTATAAAAATTTAGGCTGTTGCTATACGGAATTACTTCCGGCGTTTGCAACAGCCTTTTTCATTTTTTCCTTATGGTTATTTTTAACCATTCTTAATTCTTATTTATTTCATTATTTCATTTTCAGCACTTCAAAGATTTCATCTAATTGTTCTGCACTTAATTCTTCATGATTCCATGATAACCGCTCTTTATTGTTATCATTTTCATAACGCGGAATCAAATGTAAGTGAAAATGCATAACTGTCTGATTTGCTGCAACACCATTATTCTGCACCAAATTTAAGCCGTCGCAATTTAATTCCTTTTTCAACTTTTCGCCAAGCTTCTGCGCCAACGGAATAATAGCCTTACTTTCTTCCTCTCCCAAAGCAAATAAATCATCATAATGATTTTTCGGAAGTATTAAGAGATGTCCTCTTGTTGCAGGCTCAATATCCATAATCACTTTAAACAATTCATCTTCATAAACTGTTCTGGACGGAATATCTCCTTTAATAATTTTACAAAAGATACAATCTGCCTTTACCATATAAATCCTCCTTTTTATGTCGATTTTTGTCGATAATCTTTTATTGTTGTAATTCTTTATTTGTGCTATACTCCCACAAGTGGGGGTATATGAAAAATGAATCAACATAATAATCAGTTAAAAATGTGTCACGAAATCAAAAATTCTATCGCTATCATTGAATGTTCTGCTAATCTGATGGCCAAAAATCATCCGGAGGTTATCTCCTTTGCTTACTGGGATAACATTATGGAAGAATTCCGATATCTTAAAAATATAATCGGTGCTTTTTCCACTCAAAAAAGAAATGACTTGGTCTTAGAACATCACTCTTTGGAATCCATCGTATCTATGGTGAATCATACCTTGCGTCCAATTACGGAAAACGGCAATTTTACTTGCAAATTTTCCTTAGCAGATAATCTTCCTTGCTTATGTGCCGACGCAGACCGGTTAAAATCTTGTATTATTAATATTATTAAAAACGCCTATGAAGCCATGGATAAAACCGGAACCGTCTTCATTAATATTTTGGAAGACAACGGAAATATCCGCATGGACATACAGGACTTTGGAGGTGGTATACCCAAAGAACAGGAAGCCCATATCTTTGAAGCGTATTACACCAGCAAAGAAAACGGTAGTGGCTTAGGATTACCTATAACCAAACAATTCATCACCGAAATGGGCGGAAGTATTTCTTGTACATCCCGTCCCGGAGATGGTTGTACTTTTACTCTGTTATTACCGGTCTTCACCGAAAATGAACATTCTGTCTAACATACGCAACACCTTAAAGTCGCCTTTGGAAGACAATTCTCCTGTCATAAATGCTCGCTGGAAAGTCATGTGCCCATCCAGAATCGTTTCAAGTACACTTTGAGAAACCTTAATATTCTGATCCGCATGGCTCTCCAGTCCGTAATAACACTGAAGTTCTCCACGTTCTACTTTAATAATTAACGGTTTCTTCTTTCCCTCAATCAAAAAGGAATATGTGCCCTCACAATCTGATTGTGGTACATAATGTGCCTGAAAATCTATAATATAAGCATTATCATCATCTGCTTCTTCGCCCAATCTCGCTTTAAACATATTGGTAAGCTCTGCCAGGTCTTCTTTTTGCTGTTTAACATACTCATCGTCTGCCACATATTTGGATAACTGTTCACTCTCTTGCGGCGTTAATTCTAACGGCTGTTTCTTTCCTACAGTTCTGCTTACCGCTTGGGAAGAACTTGGCAACCCTTTGATTTTCTGGGAAATTGTTCTGTATAAATTCTCCGCATTCTTTTCAATAATCAGATTATAGTCTTTATTCATTTCAAAAGAGATCAAATCTTCCACGTATCCGGTCAAACCACTACATGGTAATCCGCCCAAAGTCTCCCACGCACCTTCCAGGGTGACCATAGCTTCACGTTCCCCATAAGTTGTTGAAATAACTACAGGCTGCATATAAATATTGCTGATTTTTTCTTTATCTCCATACAACCAGCAGGCATCTAAAAACTGATGCATATATCCGCCAATACCTAACCATTCAACCGTTGTTGCAAGGATAATCCCATCTGCATCCTTCATTGTTTGTGGTAATGTGGATATGGAGTTTTTATGCTCATAAATATTATAACGGTCAACTTTTACTCGAAGTTCTTCCAATACACTCTGCATTTTGTCAATTACATAAAGTGTTGGATCGTCCAACAATCCTCGTCCACCATAATAAATATTAATCTTCATTTTCTATGCTCTCCCTTTCCCTGCGTAACTTTATAATTTGTATACCTTTTAAAAAATAAGCTGCAATAAATCCAATAACCAATCCGCCTACGTGTGCTGCATTATCTATTCCCGTTGACTGAAACCCGGAATATAAAGACAATCCCACCATCAGTAACATTTTCCTTAATTGGAGGCCTTCCAGCTTTCCTTTGTTTACCATTACCATACAAAGCAATGCTCCCAACACTCCAAATGCTGCACCAGACGCACCAAGTGTGATATAAGTGGTTTCGTACCAATTTTGCATTTGCCAGGATATCAGTCCGGCCCCAACTCCGGCTCCCAGGTACAGGAACATATACTTCCAATGCCCCATGACTCTCTCTAAAATATCTCCCAGCAAATATAACAGCAACATATTATTTATTAAGTGCTCCAAATCCCCATGTATAAACATCTGTGTAAGAAGTCTCCAGTATTCTCCGGCTTCATACGCCGGTGGATAGCCTGCTCCCCACTTCAGTACATATAAGATGCTTTGTCTGTTGCCTCCAATTTCCATCAGGATGAATACAACAACATTAACAAGGACAAGCACTGTATTCATATAGGCCTTTTTTCTTTTTATAGTAGATATAGCCTCATGTATAGCCTGCATAATTACAATCTCCATTCTCTATACATCTTTTACTATAAAATTACCATGGATAAAAGTCAAGTTTGAGCGCAGAAATGAAGAAAGATTTTCCTCTAAATTACCGCCAGGTCTCTTCTCTTTTTTCCTCCCTAATGATGACAGGTTTTAAATCTGCATACAATTCCAATTTCTTTCCGGCTTTCTTTTTTAAAGACAATAAACTTCCTTTTATATTCCTACAAAACCGGTCTTTTTCCTGTTCGACTTTTTTCACAAATGCAGGCCACTTTGCTTTTTCTTTCTCTTTTTCTTCCTCCCCAAGTGTTCCCATGATTCCTGTTTCCGACCGGGCTTTTTCTATGACCGTTTCATTCTCAAATTCTTCCTTTATATAGTACTGTAATTTCTCATAATCCGGATTCTGTTGATTTAGGCAATCATACATGTGATACAGAAGCTTTACCGCATTCTGATTTTTATAATCAATTAGAGTTAACATTTCTTCCACCATCTCTAACAAACCGTCTTTAAGTTCTGCTTCCAGCGACGGATTATAGCTGAACAAGTACTTGTCCTCTTTATAAAAAATACTGTCCAAACCAATCATAACGCCTAATGGATTTAACAAATTCCTCTCCAATTCCTTTGAAAAAAGGCAAACACTTCGCATTAAGCTTAATAAATCTTCTTCTCCGAACTTACGCATTTCCATCATATTTCTTACGGAAACGCAACCCGTCAGACGAAACCAGAACTCTGCGTACCCTCCTTGTAATGCTATCTCCAACGGTA
Organism: Lachnospiraceae bacterium; assembly: GCA_045632875.1. Lineage (GTDB taxonomy): Bacteria > Bacillota > Clostridia > Lachnospirales > Lachnospiraceae > XBB1006. Next base: position 55,485 of record JAZQXN010000035.1, on the reverse strand, counting down.
AGCTTCCGCTTATCTGTTTCCTTGTCAAAAGTTCCATTTCATACAATGGAACCTTTGGCGGATTCAGAATTAAATAATTGTCCCTTCCACTCATTTTTTCCTCATAATTTTTTTCACTCATAATCCATTCCCCCCTAATCATCCTGTAAATTATTCCATAACTCTAATAATCTTTTTTGCTTGCAAATATCTGCCACATTTCCTATCTCTACATACTTTTCCGCTGAGTTTATTCCTTGCTTATATATCTCTATTGAAGTGCAAATAAATGTTCCAAGTATAGTTAAATATATGCCCAGTACCACTGACATTTCCACCGTAACAAAACCTCGTAGCCGTCCTCTTTTTCTCATCCTCTTATCCCCCATATTTTTAAAATCAGAAATGCCGAAAAAACGAATGGAACAAAGGGGTATCCCTGATCATTCCCTTTTACTTTCTGCAAAAATTTCTTCCAAAAAGATATTCCCAGGCCCACCACTGCTGCCAAGCCAAAGGCCAAATAGCATAGCGCACCGTTTTCCATACCGCCAAGATATACTCCGGTCACTAAAAATATAAGGCCATCCCCTTCTCCGATTGCTCCCGGACACATTTTGCTAAGAAGTAACAAACCTATACCCGGAACACATGCCAACACTAATTTTTCAACAGTATCCCACGATACTCCATCCTGTACAAATCCCAGAAGTAAGCCCACACATCCAAACAAAATCACTCCATCCATCCTAATGCTTTTGCTTCGAAGATCTTCTATCGTCTGCCAGCCCAAAAACAAGCCTAACAAAACGGCTTTTCCTACTCCCCACAATCCTTACAAACCTCCAAATGCTCTGTTTCCGACAAAGGAACTTTTTCTATCATTCTTAACAAACTTCCACAATCCTTTTTACCGTGGTATTTATTTCCGTGATCAGTAATATAATAAATATTTTCCTCCGTTTTGATGCCACAGATTTCACAAGGATAATATTTTCCTCCGGAGGAATTCCGTTTAGTTATAATTTCCTGCGGGGACACTGCCATAATATTAATGTTCAGATGAGGGCAGGTTAACTTTTTATGATAAACCGTTCCGTTTTTTGTAACATAAACATAAATTGTCTCAGAAATTAATTCTCCCCCATAACCATCAAACCCATAATTCATCAAACGATTACTGATCAGAACAACTCTGTTGGTTCCCCAGAGTTGAACCCATGCATATTCCACATATTCTTCCGGTTCTTTATCACTCTTCTCCAAAAAGACCCTGTATTTTTGCTTTTGATACATGTCCTGTTTTAACTGAAATTCTTTTTCTAATATTTGAAAGAAAAAAATAAAGGTACTAATCGTGATAATCGCCAACGAACATACGGCGGCAGCTTCTATTGTTATGCTGCCCTTTTTCTTTTGTTTTAAAAAATTCCATAAGGGTGCCTCTATATATTTTTTTGCGGGTGAAATGAAAGTATGAAAAACTTTTACGAGAGCTTTAATTTTATTATTGTCTTTTTGCACTATATAGATCCTTTCTACATTTTGGATTGTATTCTTAGTCTTTGAGACACCCTTATGGAATTATTTACCTGCAATACACTTCTTCAAATTTTCCGGATATATTTAAAGGAAAGACCGTTTTATTTAAAACAAATACCCATTGGGAAAACAGCGCATCATAACGGTATACCATAGTTCCCTCCACTCCGGTAATCATACTGTTTGCAGAAAATGTTTCCCCGTCTTGAGATAATTCTTCCTCTATAATATCCAACGCTCTAAAGGCAACTGTTTCCGGATTTTCTAATGCCAATAGCATAAACACATATTCCTCATACCCAATGGTTAAGCCTTTATTCCTCTCGCCTTCTTCAGACGCTGTCTCGTTGGTTACACCCGGCACAAGAAGAACATCGTTACCCTTCATCAGCTCTTCTACATCTTTCACTGCATCACTATAAGACCACGCAAGCATAATCCCAATTGCTACCGGTTCAATAAGTGCCGACATTCCTATTCCACTCATAAGTGCAGTTGCAATACTTCGGGCTTGTGACCACGATGTCCCGTCCGTCAAGCGATAGGCTAACCATGTCATCTCGCGAATAAGAATCAGACGGTTTACCACGCCTTCTAAATTTTCAGTATCAGAGTCTTTTCCCACCAGAAAATACTCCATCTGATACTTTAAACCATTGGTTGCTTCTTCCTCCTCATTTTGTGACAATGCATTGGTAAATTTATCACTTAAATACAAAGGAAATATCAACCTGTCTTCCAGTAGGGTATTTTCCTCACCGGACATGGTCCCCTGTGTTATGTCCAGGTCTTCTAAACGCTTTTCTTTTCTTCGAACACGCTGGGATAAGTCATAGTCTTCCGGAAGAACCATACTTAATACAAATGATTCTTTTTGCGTTTTCATCTCTTCAATGGGATTCTCCACCGTCTCACTTTCTTCATCCGGAATTTGAATTTCTGTCATGACATTCACCCCTGGGGTCTGCCTCCCTAAGGAATGTGTCGTGCCTCCGGCTTCCTGCTCTTTTAATAGTTCCTCAGCTTCCTGCAGTGCCTTTTCCGCTTCGTCGATAATGGTTTCTTCATCTTCCTCATTTCCAAGTCCGGAGACCTTAGAAAACTTATCCTGCAGAAGTTTCAACAACTCCTGTGGCATTTGATATAAGTATGCCTGTACTGCCTGCTGCCGGAAGTCTCGCCCGCCATCGTCTGTAAGTAATCGGTATTGAAAATTTTCTAACTCAGTATTTGTTGGATTTAAAAAGGAGGTTCCCATCTCTCCGGTTTGGAACGTGCCCATCATGGTCAACAAACTTTCCTTTTCTTCATACAAACAACTATCTATCCCATAAATCCCATAATCTTCTAATAATTTCACATGATATTGCCCCATAAAACTCTGTGCGGCGTACTGTGCCTGTTGCTGACACAGTACCTCACCATAATTAATTCGTGCTCCTTCCAGCAATACCAGAATCAGCGAAATGATTAATATCAGACTCATTGCCGCAAATGGTGTAATAACTCCCTTTTTGCGTCCTCTTCTCATTAGATGCCTCCCGCCCGGAAAAAGATTTTATCAAATATACTATTCACTAACTCTGTTACTTCACTTTTAAAAATTAATACCAATCCTATAATAACTACCAATAACAGTATGGTTTCCACCACTGCTGCTCCATTTTCTTCTTTTAAAAACTTTTGAATGCTTTTCATAATTTTCCCTCCTTATAAGTTTTGTAATGCCGTCATGGAACTTAAAATCGGTGCAATAACTATAACAACTACATCCAATAATAATAGCCCCATAGGCAATAACATTTTTGTGGAAAGTGTTTCCCCTTCCCGTCTTGCATTTCTAATCCGTGCCTTATTTGCCTCCCGCATTTCGATTTCCAACAAAACCACTAAAAATCGTGTTCCTTGCTCTAAATACTGTGTCACTAATGACATCAGGCGGCGATACTCTTTCTCCATGCATGCTTCTCCGAATTCTCTATATGCAAGGCTCTCTCCGTATCCTGACATAAGTTTTACCTTTAAGGTTTCTAATTCCTGTTTTAAAGGATCCTCCTTTACCCCGTACTGTTCTGCCAGGTATAAGAATGCACTTTTAGGGCTCATACCCGATTGCAGAAGTAATGAGACATTACTTGCCAACATAGGATACTTTCGTCGAAAAAAGTCCTTCCGTTCCTTATTTTTTTGTTCCTGTTGATATTTTTGCCGAATCACCAGAAGCACTATTGTTCCTATAAATAAAACAATCAGTATCTTCCATGTAGATGCTTCCGGTGCCTTAATACCGGAAAACACTGTTAGAATTAAAATCAGACTTTCTATTAGAATTATGTATTTTTTATTTTTCATAACCTTATTCCTTCATCCCCATAAAACGTCTCCCCAATAACACCGCCAATATATATACTGCAAAACACGCTGTCATAAATATTATTCCGGGCAAATTATCATATAAAAGTGTAAAATAGTCCGGACTTCCCATCTTTACATACATGATAATTCCCAACGGCATTATACACATCACGCGATATTCTAAAATTTTTCCTGCCATCATGGTGTTTATCTCTGCTTCAGCATCCACTCGTCCGGCTATGGCTTCAGCAGTCTGACGGATAATCCGATTTACATCTCCGCCATGTCTTCTTCCGGATGCTACAATTCGGGAAAACAATTTCATTTCTTCAAAAGACCTCTCCTCCGCCCATTTTGCGAGGCAAGTATCCACAGATTCATGTAAAAGTAACTTTTTTTCTATATCCATCAAATCTCTTACAATCTCTTCTTTCGTCCCATAGCCTCTCTTTAACTCCTTTCCCGCAGATACAATCGCATGTTCCAAAGAGTAACCTGCGGTAATTCCGGTTTCCACTATCTGTAAAAATTCCCCATAATGACATAAATATCTTTGCCGGTTCTTTCGTTTTATATCTGCCAATGCTATTTTCCTTACCCAATATAACGAAGGAAAGAAAAGCATCCCCACCCAGACATGTCCGTAAAAAAAATAACCGACCAGGAAGTATATCCCTATAGCTACTCCGTAATACTTCCATAAACTTCTTCTAAACATATCTTATCTCCCTCAAGTCCTTTTATGGTTTTTACAGACACAACCCGTCTTTTTCCTTCTGAATCACGCTCTAAGTGTACAAGTAACTGTATTCCTCCTACTATTTGATTTCGTATAACATTGATGGGAAGCTCCATTCCCATCAAGGCCATCGTTTCTATTCTCCGCAACATGTCTTCACAGGAATTTCCGTGACCGGTACTTAAGGAACCTCTATGACCGGTATTTAGAGCCTGCAACAAATCCAGACATTCTCCACTTCGGACTTCGCCCACAATAATCCGATCCGGTCTCATCCTCAAAGCAGCCTTAAGCAAATCTCTTATGGTAATTTCTCCCTCTCCTTCCATGTTTGCAGGCTTACACTCCAAACTCACCCAGTTGGGACAATCTTTTATCTTTAATTCCTTGGAATCTTCAATGGTGACAATTCTCTCTTCTGCAGGAATACATTCCGTTAAAGCGTTTAGCAAAGTTGTTTTGCCACTTCCCGTCCCTCCGGAAATAAAGATATTCTTCCCATCCCGTACGGCCTGCGTCAGAAAATCTCCCAACCACACCGGAAACATTCCCCATTCAGCTAATTTTCCCAATCCTATGCTGTCCTTTGAAAATTTACGAATAGTCATAACCGGACCTATGGTAGAAACCGGTGGCAAAACCACATGAACCCTGGAACCATCCGGCAATCTGCAATCTACTATCGGCGTACTTGCATTAACCCTTCGGTCATATCTTCCTACAATTTGCAGAATTAATTCCCTTAACTGTTCTTCCGAAGAAAATTCATCCTCCCACGGATACAGCTTCCCGTTTTTTTCATAAAAAATAAGGGTGGGACCATTTACCATAATCTCTGTTACGTTTTCATCGTCCATCAAATCCTGAAGCACACCGTAGCCGCAAATTGCCTGATATAGATATTTCTCCAACCTGCCCCTTTCTTCATATGTCATAGGATGCATATAATCTTCTTTACGCAACACCTCAGATATACTCCACATAATATCCTGAGACTCTTCCGGTGAATGTGACTTCATTTGCTCTAATACTTTTCTTCGTAGACGTTCACATCTTTCCCTATCCAAACGCATTGCTTGCATCATCATCTTCTCCCCATTTCCAAACCTTACAAACCTCGTCCTTCAACTTCAGTTCATCCTTTAGTTTTTTGATCCATTTATACAATAATGTATAATCTTCTCCCGGACTGCCATCCTCCACACTGTATAACTCCTCTGCATGCAAAAACAGTGTTTCATAATCCGGGGGTAGTATTTGTAAATCAAGCACCAGATACACATAATCTGTTTGATGACCGATTAACTCCACAAGTCCGCTTATTTCACGTCCCAGTTCTCCTAAATGTATGGGAGAGTGAAATCCCCTAAGGCAGTGTACTTCTTCTCCCTGTTCAATCGCTGCCAGCAGTTTTTCTGTGGAAATCTTTTCGTTCTTTTTCATCAGATAACACAATTCTGATAAATCATAGAATATTTCATCGTCACATTCCCGGCCTTCCATATCCCGCACGGGGATATATAAGGCCTTTCCGCTTTTCCCCAATTCTTTACATCTTTTTAATGCGGCCTCTTTTTGACTACTGCTGCCTCCCGGTGTATAAAAAACAGTCAAATGACCTTCTCCCCCTTTGTATAACTCGCTTTTTTCATTTCCGTTCCACAACAACGAGGCTACAATTCCATCTGCGGGCTGGAAAGGGCAAATCCCTTCCCCTTTATTATCGAAATCAAAAAAGCAACTTTCTTCCTTCGGCATTTGACAATGCAATTCCCAATCATCGGTTAATAGCAGCATTCCTGCCCGTTTTTGAAAATCTTTCTTCGGCACCGTGCCCAAAATACGAAATGCCTGCTGATAATTTTTCCGTATAAATGTGCCTAACCGTTCTCCATAAACTTCTTCGTGAAAACACAATATAATATCTTTCATTTTCTCCTCCCCTTAAAATGTAAGAAGTGTCACCAACATGCCTGCAAACAATGCTATAGCAAAAGGTATCTTGCGTTCTCCCCTGATATAGTACGGGACAGCTAACACACTTCCACATAACAGACTGATTAACAGCCATGTGGCAAACTCTTCCCAATTAAAAAACAAACTGATAATGGATATTAGTTTTAGATCGCCTGCTCCAAACGCAGACCATTGATAGATTAAGAATACTCCCAGAACGGTAATTCCAAACCGGATACCGCCAAGAATCAATCCTGACAGGCCACCTTCCATGGCCAGATATAAGATGCCTATGCACAGTCCAAACAAAACCAACCAATTTGGTATCCGTCGTCTGTGCAAATCAATTACCATTGCGGTAAAAAGCAACAACAATAGAAATAACTCTTTAACACTCCCACCTCTTTTCCGCTGCTCGTAAAGGAAGTATAATCTCCTTTTTTTATTTTGTCTATTCGACGAATTGCACAAATTTTTGCATTAAAAAAAAGGGCAACACCCCTCAAACCCTTGTAAACTCTACATTTTTGCGTGTCAAAAACGATTTTTACCAATTTTGGTATAAATCTCTTTTTTTAGGGAAACCTTGTAAAAAAGGAGGATCATTTATGTCTTTTATTCCAAAAATTATTTTTAAAAAACCGTCCGGAGAACATATGGAAGATTCTGAAGAAATTTATTTTATGAAAGATAATCTTTCCTATTCTGAGGAGTTAGAGCGCTTGAAGGAACGTGTATCCTGTGCCTATGACAACTTAAACAATGTGGTCGACCCTCTTCTTATCGACAGTTGGATTTATGAAATTAACGCCGCCCAGTTACGTTACCAATTCTGCTTACAGCAGTTAAAAAATCCTTCCCTGACCGGTATGAACAAAGAAAAAACAGGAGTCGTTTAGGGACGCTCCTGTTTTTCTTTATGACACAAGACCAAAGGGGAATTAAATAATAAAACCTTTGTTTAAGTCGTTACTATAAGTTTCATTTAAACTGTTTTTTCCGTAGGTCACACCGGTTACCAACTGTTGTGCACCGGTCATTAAGGGCTGTGACTCGTCACTTTTTGCCACTTCTACAAATGCCTTATACAGATTCTGAAGCACCTTGTAGGCTTCTTCCATTTCGGCAAGCTGTTTTTTTACACGGCTCATCGCCATTTTTTCCATACAGAATTGATATAACCGATATAACTCACCACTGATTTCATAGTTGAAATCCAAATCGTTTATGAAACGGTCTAAAATCCTTTCTATGCAGGTAATATCGGTTTTTACCGCTTCCCAGCGGTTTTCTTCCATGTCCCGGCGGGCATCTTCCATATATGCAAAAATCATTTCGAATTTAATCACCACTAACTGGCTACGGTTTGCGTTCACAATTCTGGCAGTAAATTCTTTTTTCTGTTCGTCTCTCATGCCTTAACCTCTGCTACTGAAGTAATTGTAAAGTCTGCTGTGGCACATCATTTGCCTGTGCCAATACAGATGTTGCAGCCTGGGTAAGTACATTCATCTGGGTATAAACAGACATTTCTTCCGCCATATCCACATCCATGATTCGAGACATTGCAGATTCCATATTTAAAACAGATTCTGATAAATTCTCTGTTGTATAGTTCAAACGGTTTTGAGCCGCACCTAAACGGCTTCTTACTGAGTTAACTCTTTCAATTGCTGCATCTATTGCTGTAAGGGATTTATCCGTACCGTTTACTGTTCTTACGTCCACATCAGCTATTCGTAAGGCTTCGCTGGACATACACGGAATATCAACACTGATGATCTGGTATTGGTTTGCACCTACCTGCAAATCCATGTTTCCAATATTAGTTACTTCCAATTGAAGTTCTTTTCCTGTTGCATTCGGGTCATTTGCCAATGTAGCGGCCATGCTTCCGATTGCTATGTCAAATTTCATACTGAAACCTTTGCGGTCAGTAATATGCACTGTTTCTCCATCTGCTGTTACGGTTGCCTGATTAGAGAACAATTCTCCTGTCAACTGAACGGTTGCGTCTTTTCCAAGAGCCGGCTCATCCTGAATGGCATCCATTCCGAAAAATCCCGCAAGGTCGTCCGTTGTGAAAGATATGGAAATTTCTTCCTTGCTTCCGGAATCTCTGGACACAAAAACCAAAGCATCACCAAACTGATATCCGTCCGCTGCAGTAGTATATCCTTCCGTCTCCGGATTTTCAGCGATTTCTTCCGGTGTACGATCGGTTGTAATATCCATATCGGTAACTAAAACATTTACCTCTGCCAACTCTGCCGCATCACGGATCAAAGAATAAACTTCTTCTTCACTTTCTCCGCCTTTAAAAGCAACTGTTACTCCGTTAATGGACATGCTTCCTGCCGGAATCTTTATCTGTCCGCCATCCTCATATGCTGACAAATCTGCCGGCTGGGCTTTAACCACAGCATGTGCCGCATCTTTAAGGAGCAACATCTCATAATCTCCCACAAGTACGCTTTCGCTTACTTCTACTAAAGAGATATCTCTTGTATTTGCATAAACTCTGGAATCTAAAGATCCATCCAAAATGGTCTTTTTATTAAATTCCGTATCTGTTGAAATACGGTCTACTTCTTTTTTCAACTGTTCGATTTCATCCTGCATCGCTTCTCTGTCTTCCGGTGCATAAGTGTCGTTTCCGGCCTGAACTGCCAACTCTCTCATTCGCTGTAAAATTGAGGACACTTCATTTAATGCTCCTTCTGCTGTTGATAAAAGAGAAACACCATCAGAAGCGTTTTTTGATGCACGTTCCAATCCACGAATCTGAGATTTCATTTTCTGGGATATAGCCATCCCTGCAGGGTCATCTGCTGCATGATTTAATTTATAACCTGAAGATAATTTCTCCAAGGAACTTCTTAATTTGTCTTCATTTCTCAATAAATGGGCATTTGCCACATAGGCTGATAAATTGTAGTTGATTTTCATAAATGTCACCTCTCAAATCTCTCTGCATATCATATCGGCCTTCCTTGGCAATTTCTTAAGTTTCTTACAAAGAAATCTCTTTGAAATTCAATAAAAATCCTTTTGCAATTCCGTAAAGAGTCTTTGTTTGTACGCCGTCTTTTTCCGCTCCCACACCTTTTTGGCGGTCGATTCCTTCCTCAAAACGGGCCAGGGACAACTCTTTACTCATAACATATGCTATACTACCCTGTTCCAAATGTAATCCGGTTTGTCTTTCAATTCCGGCACGGAAGCCTTCGTCCGCATCCTTCAACTGCTCAAGAGCTTCTTCAGAATCGGAAACAACATAGCCCTGAACACCATTTTTTAATGCTGAAAATGCGGCTGCTATTTTTCTACCGGCTCCCGCATCCAATGTAATAGCTACTTTTCCTTCTTCTTTTTCTCCACGAACTATCTTTAAAGAAATCGTTCCGAACTCATCACTGATCATAACCGGCACCGCGTACTCTTCTTTCTGACTGCGGGCCTTCATAATCTGAAGCTGTGTGCTCATCCTGCGAAGTTCTCTGATATCGATGGATGTTTTGTTAACATCCTCCAACATACCTTCCATAATATGCTCTGCTGTTTCTGCCAAAGCTTCTTGTGCTTCTGCCATTTCTTCCGGGGCGGAAAGTGCTTCTGCAAAATCTTCCCACATGTTTTCCTTGATTTCTTTTATGGCTTCTTTTAATTCTGCGGATTTATCCCGCTCATCAAACAAGGTCTTAAACAAGCGGTTTCTATCCGTTAACATTTGTTGTAATGCTAAAATATTCTCCGGGCTCTTTGGCATATCAAACTGCTGAAGCATCTCTAACACTCTGGTCTCTGCCACAACACTTTGACGCATCATACTTTGCTGTTGCTCAGCAATATATTTTTCAACTTCTGCTTCTGCCATTGTCTCCTGCGCTTCCCGGAAAGCCTGCAACAACTGCTCCGGTGTCATGTCGCTTAAATTTCCGTCTTTTTCTGCTGATTTTAAATTGGCCACAGAAATATGTTTCAAAGCTTCTTTTGAACATTCTGTCTGATATGCCGCATTAATTTGCGCAGTTATGGACGTGTCCGCGGCAAAATCCTCCGACAAAACCCCTGCTTTATCATCTACGACCCGCTCATAACCGGTTGACTTTCGATTTCTCACCTGGGTTAACAGATTTTTCATTGTGAGCTCTTCGTCTGCTTTGACCAGCGCTCCGATAGCTGCGCCGTCCGTTTGGATAACCTGGTGCAGCAATCTATATATTCCAATATACGCTTCTCTTTCTTCTGCTGTAATATCCTGACGCTGTTCCATCTCTACCAGGAATTTGCCATAACTGTCATATCCGCCGGCATCCAACGCCTGATGCATTTCCTCAGCCTTATTATTTAAATCTTCCAAAGAAACTTGGAGAGGATTATATCCTTCCCGAATCATAGAAAGTACTACTCTTGGGGTCATATTGGAGAATAGTTTCTGAACCTGTTCATCCTTTAACTTCATGGAAAGAACTGCTGTTTCCGTAATTTCCATCTGATTATAACCAAGAATCCTTACCGCTCTTTCATTTTCGGCAGACGCTTCCATTCCCAAGTCCTTCAGAATCTCTTCTGTATTTCTGAATGCTTTACGGATATCATCCCCCAAATCTCTTCTTGGCTGTGTCATCATAGTTTCGTAGGATGTATTTGCCTTCTTAAGAATTACCGCCATCTCCTGACCGGACCTAACGGCATCACTTAAGGTCATTTCATTAAAAGAAATCTTCGGCAAACTATAGGCCGGAGCCTGTGCAAATTGACGAAGTTCCTCTTTTGCCGCGGAAAATATTTTTTCTCCTTCTTCATTTCCGCTATAAATCGATTTAATATATTCCTGTTCCTGATTCTTCAACGCATTGACTAATTCTTCTAACGGCTTTGTTTCAATCTGAATTCCTTTCTTTAACAAGGACAAATTTGCCTGCGCAGTCATATATAAACGAGTTTCTTCCAGTATTCTTTTTGCTGTAATCCACTTAACATCAGATTTTTCAAAAATTATTTCTTGATTAAATTTTTCACTTTCTTCCTGTATTTCCGCCAAATTGTACAGGTTTATCTCTTTGTTTCTCTGTTCCAGCACCAATAACTGTTCCGGTGTGGCACTCTGAATAACACGTACACCCTCTTCAGCTCTCCATGCCACATCATAGCCCGGTAATAACATTGCTTCTGTTCCCGGATTCCCACTTTGGACTGCTGAAAGAATCGCTGCACTCACTTTCTCTTCCGGCATTGGAAGTTTCTGTTCAGTTAATGCTTTTGCGTATTGGAAGGACTCCTTAGTAAAATCCACTCCAGCGGATACCATCCATTCTGCCAATGCTTTGTCAGACTCTGATACCACCGCTTTACCTGTATATTCTTTTACCTTTTCCTCTACTTTCCGCTTTACATTTTCGTCAAGCGGAGAAATATTTGCTGTGGTATATGTACTGCTCTGTGCCTGATAGATATTTCCAATAGTCGGCTTCATATCATTATTAATCAAATACGCTGCTTCTTCTTTGGTGATTTCCTTTAACTGAGCCGCCATACCATAAGCCATCGCACCATCTCCCACAACAGCCTTAATCTGTTCCGCAGACAGATTTGATACCAAATTTTGCGTTTTTCCGCTCTTCGCCATTTCCAGTTGTATTTTTTCAACGACCGTAACCGTGGTCTCTATATCTTCGTCTTTAATCTGGATTCCCTGTTCCTCTAACAACCCCTTCTCGTTTTCACTCATTGCATTCGCAACAAACTCTGTGTGGTTTGAGGTTGTGCCCTGTATCATGGATTTTGCCTTATCCTGTAACCCTTCTCCATTCAAAGCTTCCCTCTCTACAGTATCATCTAAAAAAGCAACCGGCTGCATGAACCCGATGTTGGTTTCTTCCACGTAAAATCCCTTTTGTTTATTGGTAATTGTGCCTTGTATTTTTTCTTCTTTTCCCAGTAGGTTAATGTTTGTTATATTCATAAAAAAATCGCCTTTCTATCCCTCTATTTTTATATTTCGGATAAAAAAGCGATTTTCTAAAGTTTGTTATTGTTCTTCTTTTATAATATATGCAATAAACACATTTCCACCCTTGGAGAATAATTCTTCTCCCTCTTCAATGGTTAATGCTCTTGCTCCGTTTATTTCCGGATCATAAATTGTAATATGCGTACTGCTGTAGCCTGCAATTAATACCGGTTTTGCACCACCTGTTAAAGCATATACCATGGTGTCATTATTTACATAGTAAAACATATGCTGCAACTCACATCCTGTTAAATCCAATACGGTGGAGTTGGATATGGAGTCCGATAAAATCTGTTTTACTGTACGACCGCTAGTTAACTGGTCCTTAATGGACACTTCTACCTGCTCGCTGGCAAAAATTACACTGATGCAACGTTCTATATAACTGCTTCCTACTTTCTCCGTGTCAACTTTCAGGCCCGGCAAAGTATTTTTATAATCACTCTTTGCCTGTTCCCATATATATTGTCCGTTGCTGTCAATAACAACTCCTGCCTGTTTAGCTGCTGTAGCTACGGTTTCCGGTACATTTTGAGATATTTTTATAACTTTACCTTTTGCATATGCGTAGTAATAGTTCTCTCTGCCGGAGTCTTCCATAATAACCGTTCTGTCATCTTCATACTTTGTCAACTTCGCAGTTAACAGATTTGGCTTTTCTTCTTCCTTTTCAAAAGGCTGTTTAATTGCTACAACCATTTCCCTGCGCTCATCCTGATAAGTATGGATACCTACCACCGACATTTGGTCTCCGGCCATGTTCATAATGCTGTCCGGTGCAATTTCTATATAGCTTCCGTCTTCTAAACTCCTTCTGGAAAGGCTGATGATATAATCCTCTACTGAAACACCGAAAACAAAGACTCCATCTTTATGATATTCTTTTATGATTTCCTGTTCTTCATTCATAATGTATAAAGTAGATACCGGAAATACTTCTACGCCAGAAACTCCCGCTTCCACACGATTTTTTTCTGCTTCACCATAAATTAAATCGTTCTGTATAAAGCCCATCGGACGAATATAATGTCCGTCTTTTGCCCGGATAGAATATGTGGTTCCTGTTTCCATATTCAGCACTTGAAGTTCGGTGGCATTTAGATCATCGCCGCCTTTCACCCAAGCAACTATGGAGTTGTCATTTGATACCTTAAACCAAGACTCTCCTTCACCCACTGCTACAGAGACTACTTCCTTCGTCTTTAAATTTATTCTCCAAATCACGCCTTCCATCATGACATAAAACTCATTTCCGGAGTTTACGTACATGAGCTGTCCAACCACTTCTTCCATCATCTGATAAGATTTATTGGTTGGAATCCAAAGAAGTTCTTCACTAGTGTTTAACACACTGTCATAACGGCAAACCGAAATGCCTACTTCCCCTTCATGCTCTCCTCTGTTCATATATCCATAAACGATATAGTCTGTTCCGCCATCTTCTCCCACACGTACAACGCGAATTTCATGTTGAGGGTTATTCTCACGCTCATCCACACCTTCATAACTGCGGAAACTGAACACTTTGATCAGGGTATCTGTCTGTGCGTTATAACTCCACAATTCCCCTTCTTGAACAAAGCATACCACGTCACCGGCGGAGTTGTTTGCATAATTTACATCACTGTTTCTGATTCCCAAACAAATATCATTTTCACTAAACACAGTGCCATCTTCCCTAAAAATCTGGTTCATTGTGCGCTCATAGTCAATCAGATACATTCTCTTTTCTCCACGACGCACCCGGAAGTATTCTTCCACATTGTAATACTCGGTCTCTCCCCCTTCACCCACAGAAGTTACCACAAATCGTAATACTATTACAGAATACTCTTTTTTTATTTCCTTTACGGAAATCTGCAGTTTACCAACCTGGGTTGCCTGGAAATTATCCCAACAAACCTGACGCAAAGAGGATTTGATGGTTACATAACTTAAGTCATTATTGCGAACCGTCGGATCACTTTCCATATAAACAGAAAGTTCATTTTGTTTACTTTTATCAAAAGTTCCGTTATGGAAATTCAAGGCAAAATCAATACACTCATGAGCATAATAACCAGTAGCAATCATCAAACGGGTGTAATATTTCACCTCATGATGTTCTGTCTTTAAGGTTAAAACCATTAAGTATTCCGCACCAGGTTCCAAAAGATTTTGAATATTCAGGGTAGCAAAAATGGTTTCGTCATCCTGAATGTATTCTGTTACTGTTGTATTTTCAATTAACCTACTGGAATCCAGCGTTCTGACTTCATATGAAATCTTTTCTACCAACTCTCCATAAGTGCGGATGGTTATAGGTAAAGACATATCATTTTCTGTCAATGGCGTTATGGTATCGCGGGTATATAGGGGATCCATTTCTCCCGTATACCCAAACAATGGATTAATATCAATTCCCTGGGACGACAAATAAACCACCGGAAGAGACGCTTCCTCCATTTCAGAAGTCATATCCCGTCCACTGGTACTAAAAAATATTTCAAAAATGAAAATTGCAAACAAAAATACTCCTGCAAGTATTCCTAATTTGTACAGCTCTTTTTTCATTCCTATCGTTCCTCGCTGCTTCTTCCTTCTTTATATAATAACTGATACAATGTTGGTTCCACCCGTAAAAAATCCAAGACCTTTCTAACCTCGGTTCCCTTTGGGGCTTCTGCCGGCTTTTTGCCTAAAACACCCCGGATCAAAATATTTTTCGGAGTATGCTCCATATCAATAAATTCCAAAATCTGTACCTGATATCCATAATCCTTTAATATTTCTGCCCGGATGGCATCCGTAAAAAGTGCCGCCGTTCTTTCTTGAATCAAGCCGTATTGAAACAATGAGGATAATGCCTCACAATCTATTTGACGGTTTAATTCATGCTGACAACATGGAACCGAAAGAATAATTTTCGCTCCCCATTTCACCGCTTTTGCCAAAGCAAAGTCCGTAGCCGTGTCACAGGCATGGAGCGTCACCACCATATCCACTTCAGAGACACCCTCATAATCAGCAATATCTCCGATAAAAAAGTCAAGCTTCTCATAACCGTAGCGGTCTCTTAACTCATTGCAATGCTTAATAACATCTTCCTTTAAATCCAGACCTATCATTCGCACATCATGCTTTTTCAGTTCATGCAGATAATAATACATGGCAAACGTCAAGTAACTCTTTCCGCATCCGAAATCGATGATAACAGCTTCCCTGTCCTTTGGTAACTGATGTTCAATATCTTCAATAAATTCCAGAAAACGATTAATTTGTTTAAACTTATCATACTTGGAATGAACAATCTTTCCATCTGTCGTCTGAACACCTAAATCCTGTAAAAATGGCACAACCACTCCCGGCTCTAATAAATATTGTTTCTTTCGGTTGTGAGATAAATCCTTTTTTGCCTCGCAAGCATTCTGAATCATTTTTTTCTTTAAAGTCATCTTGCCCTTTTTGCTAACAAGGACGTTTAAACGCATACCGCAATGGGCAAGCTCCAACTGTTTAAATTCCTGCATGTAAAAAAGTATCTTTTCCAATGCTTCTTCTTTTAAAAGATTTTCATGAAAGACCTGCTTTTCGGTATAACCGGCGAACTGAAACATCAGGCGATTCTGCAACAAAACCGGGCGAATGTGAACCTTATTCACTCCACCTTTGCTTTTCGGATTACTTATAATAATCTGTTGTAAGTTCTCATCCAGGCATTGCCCCAGAGCTGCTCTTAATTCTTCCATACAAAACCTTTCTTTCATCTTTTATTCCATCGGTCGAAAATTCTTCAAGGACAAATCCATAATCGGAACACTTTATCCTTCATAGACTAAAACCCCCACCCAATGGGCAGGGGCTTGGTTTTCATCTGTATTTTACAACGATTTATATGGATAATCAATACTCTTTTGACTCTTCTTCTTTTGTAAGAACTCTAAGAGCACCCTGTGCTAACGCAAGCAATTCATCCTCACCAGGATATGCTGTAACACCTGCAATAAATCCGCACTGTTTTCTGATTTCTTCCACTAAGTATTTGGAGTATGCAATACCACCGGTTACAAGGATCTGATCAACCTTGCCCTCGAGTGTTACTGCCATCGCTCCAATATCCTTTGCAACGCCATAGATAAAGGCATCCCAAATGCGTTTAAATTCCGGTTCTCCTGCCGCTGCACGATCTTCTACTTCTCTCATATCGTTGGTTCCAAGGTGCGCAACAACACCGCCCTTACCAACTAACATCTTATATACATCGGCCTCGCATTTTGGTTCACCGGAGAAGCAGTATTTCACCAATGATCCAACCTGGATTCTACCGGAACGTTCCGGTGCAAAAGAACCGTCACCGTCAAGTGCGTTAAATACATCGATTACAAGACCTTTTTTGTGAGCTCCTACAGAGATTCCTCCGCCAAGGTGAGCAACAACTAAGTTCAATTCTTCATATTTCTTGCCCTGTTCTTTTGCATAACGCTTTGCGATTGCTTTCTGGTTTAAAGCGTGGAACACACAAGTTCTTGGGAATTTCGGATGTCCGGAAATAGTTGCAAGTTCCTGTCTTTCATCAACTACTACAGGGTCAACGATAAAGGATGGGATTCCGCCGCATTCTTCTGCAATGTCATGAGCAAGCAAACCACCCAGGTTTGATGCATGCTGTCCCTGAACACCGTCCTGTAAATCTTTTAATAATGCAGGAGTTGTTGCATAGGTTCCACCAGGAATTGGTTTTAATAAACCACCACGTCCTACAACTGCGGATAATGTTTCTTTTTCAAAACCGCCTTTTTTCAACACATCCATAATTAACTGTTTACGGAAGCCTGTCTGGTCACTAATTTTTGCATACTGACCAATTTCCTCTGCAGAATGACGGATAGTTTCGCTGTATAATTCTTTTTCATCTTCAAACACACCAATCTTGGTAGATGTTGAACCCGGATTAATTGCTAAAATTCTATATGCCATAACATCCTCCTATTTTAACTTTTCAGCTACCATTGCAGCCAATGCGATAGAATTTAATTTTGTTTCGTAAGAATCGGAACGGGAGGTTAATACAACCGGTGCCGCAGTACCTACTAATAATGCTCCGCTTTCGGAATCAGCAATATGCCCTAAAGCTTTGTATAATACGTTACCAACTTCAATTGCAGGAACTAAGATAATGTCTGCATCTCCTGCAATCTTACGGTTTAAGGTTCCCTTGTGTTCTGCAGCTTCTCTGCTGATTGCCAAGTCAAATGCTAAAGGTCCGTCTACGATACAATTCTTGATGATTCCTTCTTCATTCATTCTGGTAAGTTCCGCTGCATCAACAGTTGCAGGCATTTTTGGATTTAACACTTCAACCGCTGCAATTGGTGCTACCTTTGGACATTCAATTCCGCAAGCCTGTGCTACCAATACGGCATTCTCTAAAATCTGTCTCTTTTCATCTAATTCCGGATAGGTATTAAAAGCGGCATCTGTTACAAATAACAGTCTGTCCAATTCTTCTACTTCAAATACGCCTACATGGGATAATAACTGACCGGTACGTAAACCGATTTCCTTATCCAATACACATTTCAATACAGTCTTGGTATCTACGATACCCTTCATATACATATCTGCTTTTTTGTCATGAACCAACTTAACAGCTTCTCTTGCTGCTTCTGTACGGTCTTTTACATCTACGATTTCAAATTCATCCAGGTTAATATCAACTTCCTTAGCAGCCTCTCTGATTTCGTCAATGTCACCAAACAGCACTGCGTCAGCGATGCCCAACTTCTTTGCACCGGCAACCGCTTCTAATACGTTGCTGTCCTGAGCTGCCGCAACGGAAATTACCTTGCGGTCACATTTTTTAACCTCGTCCCAAATTCGTGTAAATTCTTTCTTCATATGTTTCTCCTTTTTTGCGGGAAATTTACTTTTATATATCCAATTAATTATACTCTACAAAACTTTTTCGGTCAACTTAAACCAACGGCTTTTATGAGATTATTATGTAAAAATGGTAGAGACTGATCAATTCAATCTCTACCGATACTGTTATTTTCTAAACATATGTTGACAGTTCACTTTTTGCTGCAGTCCAATTTTTTGATTAGAAGAGCAGCCTCATTATCGCTCTCCATCGCCAAAATTTCTTCTGCAATGCGATCTGCTTCATCTTTCTCAACTAACTTTTCCGGAATATGATAAAAAAACAATATTCTTTCTAAATTTTCTACATTTCTATGAATATTTAGAAGTTCGCGAGCATGGAACAAAGCTAATGAGTAGGCCCCCTCTATGAAACATAATGGATTTATCAAAATATCTATTTCTAATTTTATCCATTCTTCACTTTCTTGTTTTCTTGCCATATATGATATAAATCCATATACATTAATACTCTCTATTTCATAAGCAATATTCATCAATATATCCCGTAAATCTAATACATTTATCTCTTTGCATATTTTTTCTACCTCTGTATATTGACCTTGCTCTAAATTTAATCTAATACTATCTACCATAATCTCACCTTTTATGGATTAACCCATGCATCTGAAATTTTAATTATGCAATCAATCAACTTAGCATATACGACTTCAACTTCAAATCCATTAATTATTACAATTTTAGAATACACTGTTTTATATGGGCCTTCTACACCTAAGTACGATACATCATCTGCATTAATAAACCTTCCTGTCTCCGGATCATAGTATCTACTATTCAGGTAATAAAATCCTGTCTCTTCGTCGTAGATGTATCCGCGATAGCGGAACGGATTTAATGCTCCCAAGCTGGCTTTCAAAGTGCCTGTGGTAGAGGTTGGCTTTCCCCAACTATCATAGTAATAACTTACCACAACGTTGAAGTTTGCGTCAAGGATACTTGTTACATCTCCCTGGGCATTATAAAGGTAATAGTAGTTTCCTACCAGTGTATCTTCTTCATAATAAGAAAAGCCTTCTCTTCTTCCGCTAGAATCATAGAAAAAGACAAGTTTACTGCTTCCCTGTGTCCTGGTAAGGGTGGCTCCGGTGTAAGTCGTTAATAAATCCTTCCACAGACTGGTTTATTAAATAAAAAAGAACGAAAGAAAAATAGGTACATGCTATGAATAAAAATCACTTGCATGTACCTAAATTCTAGTATTTTATATTTCTATGCATATGGTGTTGCAAATCGTGTCTCAATTTTTCGCCGCACTCCAAAAATGGTACTGACAATATCTGTCAGTACCATCATACAACATTTTTTTACCAGGCGACTGCTACTAAACAGTCAATTCTTTAAGTTTTTTAATAAATCCGGGTATTTTTATAGTTCAAAATCATTCTCTCGAATAATCTTCATGCCATTTTCGTCCACGTTTTTCCTAAAGACTTTCTTTAATCCCACGCGGCTTGCTTTTTCGATGGCTTCATCCATAATTTCTTTTACTTCCACAATGTAGGTGGCCCGATCTACTTTCTGGATTCCGCTGATTCGGTTATACAATGCCAATACCGCCATTTCTTCCAGAACATATCCGTGCTCCCTTGCATAGGACTTGGCAAATTCCACCAACTCATCACTGGTAAATACCGGAATGCATATTTTTTCCGTAAATTTCTCAGTTAACTGTGGGAATAGTCTCATGGCATTTTTCAACCTTGAACCGGTATCTTCCATAATAACCACAAGTCCTCTGGTGTTTCCTTCCAATGCCAACGCCAACTTTTCAGCAGTTTCCTTTGTTAAGTCCCCGGCTCTTTCGATAAGGAGATATCCACCGGCAACTTTATTAATCAAAGGAATCATATCTTTGTTATTAAGAGCTGCTGCTGTTATCTTACCGATCTGTCTTTTATTTACATTCTGCTTATTCTGAATGGCTTTTACGATATTCATTGCCAAAGCACTCTTGCCGGAACCATGTCCACCTTCAATTAACAGGTTTCCTGTTTTTGAACCTGTCGGATCAGCTTTATTCATAATGCCATCCATCGCTTCACAAATCTGTTTTTCCATTCCTGCAACAGTAATGAAGTATGAGAATAAGTCTTTGTCTTCTCTGGACAAGAAGGTCATACGTTCCATAGTACGTTTTGGCTCTTCTACCGGTTCTTCTGTCGGTTCTTCTGTCGGCTCTCCTATAAGCTGCTGAACGCTTTCCGGATTCAATGTCGGAGCAGGCTCTTTTGCCATGCTTGCAATTGCCTGCTGAATCTCTTCCTCAGTAGGAACCCTCTTTGTCATTGCCATTTCAATCTCTCGCTGGATCGCATCTTCTTCCATAGTAGGGTGGAACATCTCTTCTTCGTTGATCTCAGGAGCTGCCGTTTCTTCAACTACTTCGCTTTCTTCTGCCGCATCCTGTACAACAGCAATTTCTTCCGGCATCGCAGTTTCCGGTTCTTCCGGCACTTCTTCAACAATCGGCATTTGAATCGTCTCTTCCGATACTAAAGTTGGCTCTTCGGTAACTTCCGGCTCTGTCTCCTCAAGTTCCACATCAAGACCATTTGCCATATCTTCTTCCATATCCTGAAGATATTTCTGCTCCATTAATTCCTTGGAGGTTACTCCTGCTTCTAACTGCGGGATAATACCTGTAAGGCGATCCATAATGTTTTCTGCTTCCTGCAAAGCTCTTGCTTTAGCAGCTTCAAGTTTTCTTTGTTCTGCGGCTTCCAATACCTGCTGGGCAGCATTTTTTGTTTTTTCCCACTCTTTGAGCACTTCTTCTATGCTCATCTGGCCGGTAATCTGCTGTTCAAAGGTCGGTTGGTCAGGAACGTTAAGGCTCATCTGACCGGAATGTTCTTCCGCCAACAATTCCTGGAAATCGATTTTTAGTGAACCGTCAATTTCCGCATCTGTTTCAATATGTCCGTATTTCTCTTCTGTTTTTTCTTCGTCCTGATTCATCTGTAAGTATGGGATGTTATTAACTAACTTCTTAAT
Source organism: Lachnospiraceae bacterium (assembly GCA_045632875.1). Taxonomy (GTDB): domain Bacteria; phylum Bacillota; class Clostridia; order Lachnospirales; family Lachnospiraceae; genus XBB1006. The sequence continues at coordinate 33,979 of JAZQXN010000035.1, read as the reverse complement.
ATTTTCCATACTATCATTTACTTCCTCTTTCTCTGTAGCCTCCATGATTTGCTTCATATTTTCGGCTAATTCCTGCTGAAGGTTTACCGTATTAAACGCATGGGCAGGAATCTGAACTTCCGGAATATATTTGGTTTCGGAGAGAATCTCTCCACTTCTTAATTCTTCATCCGGAGTCACTTCAACAAGACCTGTTCTTTGCTGTTTTACTCTTCGATAAACTTTTTCCTGGGCAGGTGTTAAAGGCTGATAAATCATTTTTAACTCTAACGCCTTTTCCACATATTTTCCTTCTCCAAACCAAAGAATTAATTCATCACAAGCTTCAATACACTTGGATGTCATTCCCGCTTTGTGGTAAAGTACTGCCAGTTCAAAGAACCATCTTTCAGAACTTTCACGTTCTTTATACTCTTCCAAAATACTGATTAATTCAGCAACTGATGCACCTTTTGCTTTAAATATTTTATATTTTAAAATATATCGCATATTGTCATTTGGTGCGATCTCCACAAACTCCTGGTAGTAATCCATTGCCTCTTCGTATTCTCCGGCTTTCATACATACCTGTGCCAATCGGAAAATAATGGATCGGCCAATCGGGGAATACTCATATGCCTGCTGGAGCACATCTTTACTGTCTTCATAACGCTCAGCCCGTTCATAAACATCGCCTGCCATGCACAATGCTGAAACCGTCTTAACTTTTCTCCAGTTTACGGTATCTGCAACTGCTGCCGCTTCTTCCACATTGTCTTCCGCAAGCAATTCCTTTATTTCATCTAACTTCACTTTATATTCGTATCTGTCCATAGTTTCACCTCTGTATGATAGTAAACAGAATTACCCCATTGTGTTTTACTATAGAAGTATACCATATATCTGTAATTTAGTCAAAAAAAATGTCGCATAAACCACCATATATACATATTTTTCCGTTTATGCGACACAATATTTAGTTCTCTTCTTCGGTTTTCTCCGAAGCCTTATGTTCTTCCTCCGGATAGAAAATCAGCTCACCGGAATGTATATCTCTTTCTTTAACGTTAAAATACGTTTCCGTATCTTCCGGAAGGCCTTTTTTCTTTAAAAGGAATTTTGTCAATTCATCCATACAGTAGTAAATCAGGGCAAATAGCGGTACTCCCAATACCATACCGGTAAATCCGAACAATCCACCACTGACCACAATTGCCGTAACTACCCAGAAGGAACTTAATCCCGTTGTGTCCCCTAAAATCTTTGGACCTATAATATTACCATCAATCTGCTGGATAATTAATATAATCAGTACAAACCATAAAGATTTTATCGGATCCTGAATCAAAATCAGGAAAAAACTAGGTATTGCTCCGATAAACGGGCCAAAGAAAGGAATAACGTTTGTTACACCAACAATAACACTAACCAAAAGCGCGGACGGCATTTTTACAATAGATAATACAATAAATGTCAATACTCCGATTATGGCCGAATCAATAATCTTACCAATAATGAACCCGGAAAAAATGGAGTGCGCCTTTTTCGCCGTTGTAACAATAACATTACCGGCTTTACGAGAGCATATACCAAAAACCAATTTTTTTCCGATTGCTATAAAATGATCTTTTTCCATCAGAACGTATACTGATACGATGACACCAATCAGGGCATTTAGTATACCTTTTGCCATAAATACAATACCCGATGTTATCTGGGAAATAATAACACTAATTTTCGGAAGAAATTCTACTTCTATAAAATTTTCAACATACGTCGCCGTTTTTTCAAAAACACCACCAAAATATGTAGATAAGAATTCATTGTCATCCCAAATCTTTTGTATGCCGGTTGCGGTATCTTCAATCATTTGCGGCATTCCAATTATCAACTCTTCGATGGATTCATACACTTGCGGAATTACAATCCATGAAAAGCCCGTAACTATCATTAATCCGATAATCATCGCACCTGTTATGGCAAGTATTTTTATTACCTTAGCAGGAAACTTTGTTTTCTTTTTCAGAAATGCTTGAATCCTGTTCATCATAGGATTCAAAAGATAAGCAATAACAATACCGAATGCAATTGGCTGAAACACCTCCGAAAAAGCCTTCGCCCAATTGGTTGCTCCCTCATAGCGATATACAAAGAAAAAGAAGGCGATGCTAATTAAGATTACCAATAATGCAGTTAAACCAACCGCTAAATACGGCTTAATATTCCAGGTTGAGTTTTTTTCTCTCTGTCTATTCTCCTGACTCATCTGTTCCCCCTTCTTTCTTTCGGAAAGGATTTTTTATCTCTTCCCCTTTTTTCCATTTAAAATAATTGGAATCCATATTTACAACAATTTCCGGTGCTGCAGAGGTTTCTGTTTTACTTTCTTCTACCTTTTTCGTTCCGTCAAGATTTAATCCCATCTGGTCAAAATATGCCTGATTTATCTTTATTTCCGGTTGCGGATAATTTCCTTCTCCGGATACTTTTCCGGCACTAAAAGCCTTCTTATTTTCCTCGTATTCTTTTTCCATTTTACGTCTGGCATCTGCTAACAAGTTGACATAAAAATTGGAATCCCGCATGTCAAAAAGTTGTTCTTCCAGAACTTTTTGATTGCCTCGCAATCTTGCTTTTTCTTCAGACATTTTTTTATTAAAGTCTGCATATAAATGGTCAAAAGAACTCTGGGATTCTTCCAGAATCTTAACTAATCTGCCGATGGCGCTGTCCGTGTAAAGAGCAGACGCAGAATACATGTCCTCCACCGTTTTATTGGCAGATTCCAACATTTTCTTTTCTTCCTCTTTAATATGACGAAGCTGTTCTTTTTTCTGCTCATTGGTGAGACTATATTCATCCAACATGTCATACATACATCTGCTAATATCTTCTAAGTACCCGAAAAGTTCATTTTTATTTATAACAACTCTGTCCGGATCACCTTTAACATGTGGACTTGCGGATATCATAAGATGAATCTTCTTAATGATATCTTCCAAATTATTCTGCGTACTCATTCTTTTGCTCCTTAAACAGTCTTTTCTTACTTTCTCTGATAACGGATAACACCGTCAATAATGGTATATAATACCGCAGTGCTGGAAAGCATTGGATCAGCTTCGGTAATTACAAAGTCTCCATCCTTTCCTACTTCAATACTTCCCACTCTATCTTCAACACCAATATGCATTGCAGGATTAATGGTAATTGCCTGTAACGCATCGAATTCATCCATACCTTCTTTTACTGCAAAACCTGCACAAAGTGGTAAATACTGCTGTGGAATAACTCCTGCATCCGTAATAATGGATACTTTACAACCTGCTTTTGCCAACACGCCCGGTGTTTCAAAACTCTTATGATTTAATTCTAACTTAGATGGGTGTCCCAAAGATGGTCCTACTGCACACGGATAACCTTCTGCAGCAAGTTCTTCTGCAATAAGGCTGCCATCTGTACAATGCTCTAATGTCAATTTAACGCCAAATTCTTTTGCTATCCGGATAGCTGTAAAAATATCATCCGCTCTGTGAGCATGTGCCTTTAACGGCATTTCTCCGCGGACTACCGGTAACAACGCTTCTAACTTCTGGTCAAATCCCGGTAATTTAGAATCGTCACCGGCTTCCTTTGCTGCCTGAATTTTTCTATCGTATTCTTTCGCCTTTGCTAAGTAATTTCGCAAAATTGCAGCAGTGGTCATACGGCTGGAAATCGATTTACTGTTATAAACACGTTTTGGATTTTCACCAAAAGCGCATTTCATGGCAACTTCTGCCTTAATCATAGCATCCTCTACACGTTTACCATAAGTTTTTGCAACAAGGAAGGTTCCTCCGATTACATTGGCACTTCCAGGTCCGGCACAAATAGTTGTTACGCCGCCCTCCATGGCAATACGAATACCTTCGTTCATAGGATCATAGCCATCAATACCACGGAGATGTGGTGTTGCATTATCTGTTGTTTCGTTATAATCATTTTCTGCAAATCCTTTTGCATAAGAGTCTAATCCCAAATGAGAGTGAGCTTCAACAAAGCCCGGATATATTCTTAAACCGGTACAGTCAATAACCTGTCCGTCTTTATTTTCCTTTTCATTTATGGTAGCTTCAATTTTAACAATCTTGCCACCTTCCACCAAAATATCGCCTACTTTTGGTTCTCTTTCAACCGCATTATAAATAGTTCCATTTTTTAATAACATAATAATTCCCCCTATTGTTTACATCTTGCAGTTTAAGGGACTGCTGCTTCTTTTTTGCTGCAACAGTCCCTTTATTTTTTTATAAACACTATTTTTTTGCATCAATTCGCAACAGTGCTTTTCTAAGTGCTAATTCTGCACGGGCTACATCTAAACTCTCCATGCGTTCTGCTAATCGCTTCTCCGCACGTTCTTTTGCAGCCTGAGCTCTTTGTAGGTCAATTTCCTCCGGCCATTCTGCCACTTCTGCAAGAACGCTTACCTTGTCCGGTAAAATCTCTAAAAATCCACTATGGACAAGGGCTTCCGTCTGCTGGGTGTCATTGGTAATAACTACATAGCCCGGTGCAATAATAGTGGTAACCGGAATATGTCCTTTCAAAATACCCACTTCACCTTCAACGGTATTTAATTCAAGCATTGTAGCCGTCCCTGTATAAAACACACGATCCGGACAAATAATTTCTACCTGAAATTCTTTTGTTACGTCTGCCATGTAATCACTCCTTACTGCATACGGGCAACAACTTCATCAATGCTTCCTGCATTTAAGAAATAGCCTTCCGGAATTTCGTCATGCTTACCTTCAAGGATTTCTTTGAAACCACGAATTGTTTCAGCAATCGGAACATATTTTCCTTCCAAACCGGTAAACTGGCCTGCTACGAAGAATGGCTGTGACAAGAATCTCTGAACCTTTCTTGCACGGTTTACTACCAATTTGTCGGATTCAGACAATTCATCCATACCAAGAATTGCAATAATGTCTTGTAATTCTTTATATTTCTGTAAGATTTCCTGTACCCCGCGGGCAACTTTGAAATGTTCTTCTCCAACAATTCTTGGGTCAAGAATACGGGAAGAAGATGCCAAAGGATCTACTGCCGGATAAATACCTAACTCTACAATGGAACGCTCCAATACGGTAGTTGCATCCAGATGAGCAAAGGTTGTAGCCGGAGCCGGGTCAGTTAAGTCATCCGCAGGCACATATACTGCCTGAACAGATGTAATGGAACCCTTCTTTGTAGAAGTAATTCTTTCCTGTAACGCACCCATTTCTGTCTGTAAGGTTGGCTGATAACCTACCGCTGATGGCATACGTCCTAAAAGTGTAGATACTTCGGAACCTGCCTGGGTAAAACGGAAAATGTTGTCAATGAATAACAATACGTCCTTTCCGCCTTTATCACGGAAGTATTCTGCCATAGTAAGTCCTGTTAAACCAACACGCATTCTTGCTCCAGGTGGCTCATTCATCTGACCGAATACCATGGTGGTTTTATCAATAACGCCGGATTCCTTCATTTCATAATAAAGGTCATTTCCTTCACGGGTTCTTTCTCCTACACCGGTAAATACGGAATATCCACCATGCTCTGTAGCAATGTTGTGAATCAATTCCTGAATAAGAACCGTCTTACCTACACCGGCACCACCGAATAAACCAATCTTACCACCCTTCTGATATGGGCAAAGAAGGTCAACGACTTTAATACCGGTTTCCAGCATTTCCTGGCTGGTTGCCTGTTCTTCAAAGGCCGGAGCTTTTCTATGAATCGGCATATATTCTACTTCTGTCGGGGCTTCTTTATTATCAATTGGTTCTCCCAAAACGTTAAACATACGGCCAAGAGTATTTTCACCAACCGGAACACTAATAGCTGCACCGGTAGCAATTGCTTCCATTCCGCGAACCAATCCATCAGTTGGTCCCATAGCAACACAGCGAACAGTGTCATCACCTAAATGCTGTGCTACTTCTACTACAAGTGCTTTACCATCTTTTAACGGAATCCGAATCGCTTCGTTAATTTCCGGCAAAAAACCTTCTGTAAATTTAACGTCAAGTACGGCACCGACAATCTGAGTAAGCTTTCCAATATTTTTGTCTGCCATATTTTTTCTCCTTAATTTAGTATTAAATTGCGCATCCAACCTGCGCGTTCGGATAATTCCTAGGATATGGCTGATGCGCCTGCAATAATCTCAGTCAACTCCTGGGTAATTGCACCCTGACGGGCACGATTGTATTTCAGTGACAAATCACTGATGATTTCTTCCGCATTACTTGTAGCAGAATCCATTGCCTGCATTCTGGCTCCGTTTTCACTGGCAACAGCTTCAACCAATGCGCCATAAATCAAACTGGTTATATATTTTGGAATCAATTGATCCAACACTTCTTCTTCGCTTGGTTCAAAATTCATCGGAATTCCATCATCTTCTTTTTCCGAAGCATTAATTTCCACCGGTAATAACTGTAGTGCTGTAGGAATATGAACTACTGTATTTTTAAAGTGTGTATAAATCAACTGAATCTCTCCGATTTTTCCTTCTGCATAGTCTGCTAAAATACGTCTGCATACCACACGGGCATCTTCATACGTCGGCCCTTCCACATATTGGGAAAAATCCTCTGCGACATGATAACCTCTGCTTTGCAAGGTGTCTCTTCCTTTTGTTCCGATGGCATAAATCTCCAGCTGCTCTTTCGGAACCTTCATACTTGTTATCATTTTTACAATATTGGAATTGTATCCTCCGGCTAAACCACGGTTAGCACTGATAACAATCACACCAACTTTGTCTGACTTCGGTGGATTTAAATATGGATGATCTATTCCGTCGCTTTTTTGCAGAATGGAAGTAATCGTTTCAAACATATGATTGAAATACGGATTCGCACTCTCTGCATTAGCTCTGGCTTTTTGCAATTTAACAGTGGATACCAGCTTCATGGCTTTGGTTATTTGCTGTGTACTTTGTACGGAAGTTTTTCTTCTCTTTATGTCCTTCATTGAGGCCATATTGTTCACCGCCAATCTTTCCTAATATCTACTATTTGAACTGTCCCTTGCATTCTGTAATTGCCTGAACTAATTTTTCTTCCATTTCTTCAGACAATACCTTGGTTTTTCTGATGTCTTCCGGAATTTCCGGATATTTGGTTAATACCAATTCAAACAGTTCATCCTGGAATCTTAAAATATCTGCAACAGGAATGTCTAATAAGTATTTCTTGGTTGCCGCATAAATAATGATTACCTGAAGTTCAACTGCCATAGGCTTATATTGTGGCTGTTTTAATACTTCTTTAATACGGATACCCTGGTCTAAGCTTTCCTGAGTTGCTGCATCCAATTCGGAACCAAACTGTGCAAAAGCTGCAAGTTCACGATACTGTGCTAATTCCACACGAATCGGTGCTGCAATCTTTTTGATAGCTTTAATCTGTGCTGCACCACCTACTCGGGATACGGAAAGACCTGCGTTAATCGCCGGACGGAAACCTGCGTTAAACATTTCTGTTTCCAGATAAATCTGACCGTCTGTAATAGAAATTACATTGGTCGGAATGTATGCGGAAACGTCACCTGCCTGAGTTTCAATAATTGGTAAAGCAGTTAATGAACCACCGCCCAATTCATCGGAAAGTCTGGCTGCACGCTCTAATAATCTGGAATGTAAATAAAATACATCGCCCGGATACGCTTCACGTCCAGGAGGACGTTTCAACAATAAGGAAAGTGTACGATAAGCAGTTGCGTGTTTACTTAAATCATCATAAATGATTAATACATCTTCACCGTTTTCCATCCACTCTTCACCCATTGCACATCCGGAATATGGGGCAATGTACTGTAATGGTGCTAATTCACTAGCAGTTGCTGCTACAATTGTAGTATATGCCATAGCACCGTATTCTTCCAAGGTGTTTACAATATTTGCTACGGTAGATGCCTTCTGTCCAATGGCAACGTAGATACATTTTACACCCTGTCCTTTTTGGTTAATGATGGTATCAATTGCAATTGCGGTCTTACCAGTCTGTCTGTCACCGATAATAAGCTCACGCTGTCCACGTCCAATCGGAATCATGGCATCGATAGCTTTAATACCTGTCTGAAGCGGTGTATCTACTGACTTTCTTGCAATAACACCACTTGCTACTCTTTCTATCTGTCTGAACTTATCCGTATGGATTGGTCCTTTTCCATCAATTGGCTGTCCTAAAGCATTAACTACACGTCCAAGCATTGCATCACCAACCGGAACTTCTACTACTCGTCCTGTTGTTTTTACAGTGTCGCCTTCGTTAATGTTTCTATGGTCACCTAATAATACGGCACCAACGTTATCTTCTTCCAGGTTCAATACCATACCAAATACTTCTCCCGGGAACTCTAACAATTCACCCTGCATTGCATTTTCCAATCCATGGATACGTGCAATACCATCGGCTACTTGGATAACGGTACCTACATCAGATACTTCCAATTGCGCTGCATATCTTTTAATTTGTTCTTTAATTACAGAACTGATTTCTTCTGGTCTTAAATTCATGGAGCGCTACTCACCTGCTTTCAACTGTATTTTTGATAAATCTCTGGATAATCCCTGAAGTTTTGTTCTGATACTGCTATCAACAACTCTGTCTCCGATTCGAATTACCAGTCCACCAATCAATTCAGGGTCTATATCGTATTCGATTTCAAACTCCACATATTTGGTGGTCTCTAACAATTTTTCTTTGATTCGGTCTTTTTGTCCTTCGGTCAACTCCATTGGAGACGAAACCTTTGCAAGACCAATGTTTTTATATTCTTTTACCTGTGCTATAAATGTCTGAAGAATGTTATATATTTCGGAAAAACGGTCTTTCGTCACAACAAGACGCAACAGACCCACCATTTCTTTGGAAAAACTTTCTCCAAAACACTTTTCCAAAACATCCATTTTTTCCTCTTTGGATACCTTCGGATGATTCATTAGACGAACCAGCTCCTCATTGGACTCTAACACTTGAAGTAATGTCTTTGCTTCTTCAAAAAACTTGTCCAAACGTCCCGATTCCATGGCTGTCTCAAACAAAGCATCCCCATAGGTTTTGGAAACTAACTTTGCCATGTTGACTCACCCATTTCCTTTAATGTTTCATCCACTAGGGATTCCTGGATGGAAACGTCCATATTAGATCCCAGTACTTTACCGGCCATAGCTGTGGCAACGGTAATAATTTCCTGTTTCACATCTTCCATTGCACGTTTCTTTTCCAATTCTACTTCTTCATTTGCACGCTCCATAATTCTCGCGGCTTCTAATTTTGCTTCTTCCACAATTCGAGCTTCACTTTTCAAAGCTTTCTTGCGGCCTTCGCTTAAAATTTCTTCAACTTCTTTGTCTGCATTTTTCAACTTACCGTCATACTCTTCTTTTAACAGTGCTGCGGCTTCTTTATCTTTTTTCGCATCTTCAATGTCTGCGGCAATAAGCTTTTTTCTATCCTCTATCAGCTTACGCACCGGGTCAAACAAGAAATAAGACATTGCAAAAAACAGCGCCATAATAGCAATAAGTGTAAGTACAGAATCTGCAAGCAGTTGAAGATCCAGGTCAAATAGTCTGCTCATAGACGCATTAATATTCATATTATCAGACCCGACTCCTTTCTTTTTGTACCTATTAGACTATTATTTTGCTAATGGCTGAACGAACATTAACAAAATAGCTACTAATAATCCGTACAAACCGGTTGTTTCTGCTACTGCCTGTCCTAATAACATGGTTGATGTAACTTCACTTTTTGCTCCCGGATTACGGCCTACTGCCATTGCTGCCATACCTGCTGCAAAACCCTGTCCGATACCAGGTCCAATACCAGGAATAACTGCGATACCTGCTCCGATTGCTGAACATGCTTTAATTAATTCTACACCTGTAACTTGATTCATAATAAAATCCTCCTAAAATATTGTTATTCATCACCGAACGTATCGGTAATATAGGTCATTGTTAACATACAGAATACGTATGTCTGAATAGCGCCTGAAAAGAGATCGAAATATACGTGCAATGCTGCCGGCCAGATAATGGCAAATTTGTTTAGCAAAGTATAAATCAATGCCATAATTGCCGTTCCCGACAAAACATTTGCAAGTAAACGTAAGGACAATGAGATCGGAACAGCGATTATACCAATAAGGTTAATCGGTGCCCAAAATGGCCAAGGATCACATAGTCCCGCAAGGACTCCTTTAAGCTTTTTGTTTTTAAATTCTTGGAAATGAATTACTGTAAACGATATAAGTGCTAACGGAAATGTTACGCCAAAGTCTGCCGTTGGCGGCCTCAAACCAAATATACCGGAAATATTACTTAATAGTATGAAACAGAAAATGGTATTAATATAATTTGCAAATGGCCGATAATATTTTTCGCCCATTGTATTCTTAACCATGCCATCCAACATTTCTACCATAAGTTCCGCAACATTCACTATTCCGGTGGAAGCCTTCCTTGGATCCGCTTTACGTACATTAATGTTTACAACCACCGCAAACCCTATCAATGCTAATATAACAATTAACAAACATATATGCGTTGTGGTAATCCATAGCGTCTGCCCGAAAAGCTCATATGAAAAGACTCCGTGTATCATAAAGTCTACTTCTTTCTGAGCCGCAAGCAAATAACAGTCCATTCGTTCACCTTCCTTTCCTATTTAAAATTTTATCCCGGATGAACGGTTGCAGCAGTGCCGAAACCTTTAATCCCATAACTCCGACGAACCATGTCCCTATGTATCCCCATTGCATATAACACATAAGAACCGTTGTCACAACGACGATTAAATAGCGGAATATCCCTTTTGTCGCTATCCATGCCTCACCTTTTTTATCCTGGACTCCCAACGCGTCCAGAATACAGGATGCCATGTTGATACTTAAGAAGATTGCCTGGCCAATACCAAATAACAAACCAACAATATATTTCCACTTTTCATCAAAAAACCAAATGCCGGTCACTAATACCAAGCCACCATAGACCAGGATTGTACCAACGAGTAAGGGAAGCGCATCATTTAGTCGTTTTAAATAATCAATGATGCTTTTCATTTTTATTCTCCTCTTTCTCTTTTTTAAATCTTTTTCTTAGCATTTTATAAATACTGGTGTATCCTGCTGCCGCTCCCAAAAGAAACCCTACCAAGGACAAAAAATTTGTAGAGAACTTGTTATCCAAATATCCCCCCAACAGGGTGCATCCCAAGATGGGAACGATCATATTCACACCGAATTGCAAAACAAAGGAATAATTTTCCATTATTTCTTTGCGTTCTTTTTGTTTATTTCTTACTCTCATAAATCTCTGTTTTTCGCTATTTTCTATCCTTTAATGATATAACATTTTGCCCTTTGTGTCTATATTTGACGTGAGATTTCGCGTTTTTATTAAAGATTTAAGACAATTCCCAAAGCCGCTCCTGCTACAATGTAAACAATCGGATGCTTTTTCCAGAAATACACTCCTATAAATATCACTATAAAAACAATAAGTGCCTTAATATCAATTCCTTTTAACCAGCCCATTACCGTTGTTCCAACATCGGTAAAAAGTGCAACTTTAAAGATTTCCAATGCGGCCGCACTAAGAAGTCCCGTCACCGCCGGACGCAAACCATCAAAGGAACGTTGAACAATTTTGCTTCCTTGAAATTTATCCAACATTTTTGCAATAATCAGGATTACAATATAAGATGGGAGGACTAATGCGAATGTTGCAATCATACCTCCACCTACTCCTTCGGCCATATATCCCGCAAAGGTGGCCATATTTACTCCTACCGGTCCCGGTGTAGATTCGGAAATAGCAATCATATCGATTAATTGTGCCGTTGTAAACCAAGGATATTTTTCTGCCATTTCATATAAAAACGGAATAGTTGCCATTCCTCCGCCAATTGCAAATAATCCTGTTTTGAAAAATTCGAATATCAAATATAAATAGGTCATTATTCCTCTCCTTTCTGTTTCGGAGAATTTTCACGACGCTGTTTTATAATTCCATAAATATTTCCTGCAAGAATAGCCGCAATCACAACAACAACGCTGGTTACACCAAACACACCTACCGTTAAAAACGCAAATAAGAACATGCAAATCCCGAACAAATTCTTTACTCCCGCCTTCCACAGTTTAATAATGGAATTTAAGATTAAAGCACTTGCTGCAATTCGCACGCCCCACAAAGCATTCTGCACCACAGGAAACGTACTGATATTTCCAAAAAATGCTGCAATTAATAAAATAATAATAACAGATGGTGAAACCACTCCCAGTGTAGCCACTGCTGCCCCGAGGGCCTTTCCTCTCTTATGGCCAACAAAGGTAGCTGTATTCACCGCTATAATTCCCGGTGTACACTGGCTCACCGCAAAATAATTTAAAAGTTCTTCTTCTGTCGTCCACTGTTTTTTATTTACAATTTCGGACTGCAACATTGGGAGCATAGCCATGCCACCCCCAAACGTTAACAGTCCGACTTTAAAAAACGAGGTATATAATTCCCACAATTCCTTCATTTTTCTTTCCTTTACTTTCCCGGACTTTATATCATTATATGGTCTGGGTTATTATAAATTGATGTTGATTTCCCTGTTTGTGTGGGTATATTTGTAATAACGCACACCTGCTGCATCCAACATTCTTTTAGACGCAATTGTAGATGGCGTCATAGCATATTTATCGCTGTCATAAACAACAGTCTTAATTCCCGCCTGAATAATAGCCTTTGCACATTCATTGCAAGGGAACAAGGAAACATAAAGTTTTGCTCCTTCCAGACTTCCGCCACGATAATTTAAGATTGCGTTCAGTTCACTATGTGTAGTGTAGAAATACTTATTTTCTAACGGATCGCCCTCTCTGGTCCACGGAAATTCATCATCGGAACATCCCTTTGGAAATCCATTGTAACCCATAGACAGAATTTTATTGTCATCACTTACAATACATGCTCCAACCTGTGTGTTTGGATCTTTAGAACGCATTCCGGAAAGGATTGCAACTCCCATAAAATATTCATCCCATGAAATATAGTCTTGTCTTTTGTCGCTCATAATGTTCCTCCTATTTTGTTCCAAAAATTCTATCTCCGGCATCACCTAATCCAGGTACAATATAACCATGATCGTTTAAACGCTCATCTAATGCTCCGATATAAATATCAACATCCGGATGGGCTTCCTGCATTGCCGCTACCCCTTCCGGTGCTGCAATTACACATAAGAAATGAAGATTTCTAACCCCTTTATCCTTTAACATTTGGATTGCAGCTACAGCTGAACCGCCTGTCGCAAGCATCGGGTCAACAACAAACACTTCTCTTTCTCCACAATCTTCCGGCAATTTACTATAATATTCTACCGGCATTAAAGTTTCCGGATCACGATACAAACCAATATGTCCCACTTTAGCTGCCGGAATCATCGCAAGCATTCCATCCACCATACCAAGGCCTGCTCTCAAAATTGGAACTACTGCCAATTTTTTACCCTTCAGTTCCTTTACTGTGGTTTTACAAATTGGTGTTTCAATCTCCACATCTTCCAACTGCAGATCTCTGGTTGCTTCATAGCACTCCAGCATTGCGATTTCTCCAATCAGTTTACGAAATTCCTTAGAACCTAATTCTTTTCTTCGAATCCATCCAATCTTGTGCTGAATTAACGGATGATCCATAACGATAACTTTTGACATTATTTTTCTCCTTTGCTCAACAAAATTGCCAATTTTTTTATAATAATACGAAGCGACTGATAACATAGTCCATACATTGGTAGCTCTCCTCCGTACGGATCCATGATTTCTAATTCATCTCCTGTAATATCTGTTAGTACTTCAACATGCATGGCATTTTGAAATTTCTTAAGAATATGTTCCTTTTGCCTTGTTTCCATAGCCAGTACCAAAGTAGTATCGGAAAAGTCACTTTCTTTTAATTCCTGGCTGGTAAATCCCTCTATATCCAAGCCGTCTCCCGCCAAAAGCACCTTTACTTTCTGGTTCATAGGTTGAGGAAACAAGACTACCATTCCTCTGACTTGCGCTTCGATATCCCGGGTTCCATACTCCTCTTCAAAGATAGCCTTTGACATGACCGCCCGTTCATTACCGTGGTCGTCTACAAATATTAATCTCTCTATCGCCTTCATAATTTTCCTCTATAGTTGAACTCTTTTGTGTCCGGCAGCACGAATCATCCGATTCATTACCGCATGTTCAACCCCTTCTTCTCCAAGTCCTTCCGCGAAAATGTAATCTACTTCTTCCTCGTCGAACTCTCTTAAGATTTTATAAAAGTCATATGCAAGGCTTCCCGGTTCTTTTCGGGAACCCATAACCTTTATATGCTTTGTAACATACTTATCAGCAGTTTCCGTAGTCGCCATAACGCCTACTTTTTTACCGTCTTCAACTAAACGTTGGATTTCTTCATTAATGTAGGCTATTACTTTTTCTGCTTCGCCATCCACAATTGCCATTTCTGCTTTTGGTGCATAATGACGATATTTCATACCCGGCGCCTTCGGTTGTTCATTTTCATGACAGCCATCGATTCCTTTGTCAAAACAAATGGCCTGTCCCAAAGTTTCTTCTAACATTTCTTTCGTTATAAAGCCCGGGCGCAAAATACTGATATCCCCATCTGCCAAATCAATGATGGTAGATTCAATACCAATGCCTACTTGTCCTCCATCAAGAATCAGCGGAATAATTCCATCCATATCTTCCGCTACATGCTCTGCCAAAGTGGGACTTGGTCTTCCGGAGCGGTTAGCACTTGGGGCTGCAATATATCCTCCCGCTGCACGAATAAACTCTAATGCAATCGGATGATCTGGCATCCGTACTGCCACAGTATCCAATCCGCCGGTGGTTTCATCCGGCACCATCTCGTTTTTTAAGAAACGCATGGTTAGTGGTCCCGGCCAATATGCATCTGCCAACAATTTGGCCTCTTTCGGCAGTACCTTGACAATTTTTTCTAAAGCTTCAAAATCAGCTATATGAACAATCAAAGGATTGTCACTCGGTCTTCCCTTTGCGGCATAAATCTTTCTTGATGCTTCCTCCTTTAGGGCATCTGCTCCAAGACCATATACCGTTTCGGTTGGAAATGCTACCAATTCACCCTGCCGAATCAACTCTCCGGCCATTTTCATTGCATCGGAATTAATGTTATATTGATCCATTTTAATAATCTTTGTTTTCATGTTTTTATTATATCATTTTTCCTTTATATCGCAACTGTCAATACAGTTTTTAACCTGTATTTTTTTACCTTTCTTTTTCCAAATACTCCAATATTCCTTCTACGATAGCCGTAGCCAGAATTTCCTGGTATTCCGGCGAATTTAGTTTTAACGCCTCATCTTCATTGCTTAAAAATCCGCATTCTACAATAACAATAGGGCAGACACTTTGTTTCAGCAAATAATATTCTGTATTTTCTTTTATTTTTCTGTTGTTATCCGGGTCTGCCACAGATATCAACAACTTTTGTATGCTTTCTGCCAGTCTCCGGCCTTCCACGGATCCGGAATAGTAAAAGGTTTGTGCACCTCTAACTTTGGAATCGGTAAAACTATTTTGGTGTATACTGACACAACAAGCCGGATTTGCATCGTTTATAACAGCCACCCGGGCTTTCATATCTTCATTTTTTGTGGAATCATATTGGCCTGTAGCCGTAAAATCCGTTTTTCGTGTAAGAATCACTTCGTATCCTTCCTCAATTAACTTTTCTTCTACCAACAAAGCAATTGCCAAATTAATCTCTTTTTCAACTTCGTCGTGACACCCTACTTTACCCGGATCTTTTCCTCCGTGACCGGGATCAATTACGATGATTCCTTTACTTTCCAAGTTTTCCCCCTGTGTCTGCAAATATTCCTCGCCCGTTATCATAGTTCCGATTGCCGTTATCAGCAAAACCATCAATCCCATCAAACTTTTTATTTTTTTCATAAAAAAGCACCTCCGGCAATTTATTTTATGCCAAAGGTGCTTGTATCATTTCTACTATTTTACTCTTATCAGTTTAAGTATTTCACAATCATATTCCAGGTTTGTTCTCTGTCTAAACCTAGTTTCCAGAAAGACACTCCTGCCAGATTATATTCTTTCATTAACTGTAACTTTAACTCGATGGACCGTTCTTCTTCTATCCAAATACGGTAAACCTTTCCATCCTTTTCATACCGGGCAAAATATTGTCCTACGCTTTCATCCCATACAGCTTCTGCTCCGCTATTATTTACAACTCTTTCGGCCCCGTTAATGCCGTATGCCGTACTACTGGTGCTGGTGGAAACCAAATCTCCCTCCTCATTATACACCGGTGTTTCTTCCCAAAGCCTGCAGTAAAATGGCAAACCTAAAATAATTTGCTCTGCTGGAACCTCTTGCAAAGTCCCTTTAATTCCCTGCTCCACAAAGCCAATGGATGAAACGCTTCCCGCATCAGAACCCACATAATGTTCATCATAAGCCATTACAACAATATAATCTGCAAATAAGGCCTGTTGTGAACGGTTGTAAAAGGCGGTATAGTTTGTTGGCACATAATTGTCCACAGACAATGTCAAACCATTCGCATGACATTTTAATGCCAATTCACGGATTAACTGCACATAGGCATCTCCAACTTCCCTATCCAATGACTCAAAATCCAGATTAATGCCATCCAGCTTATATTCAATGGCCTTGGCTACCAGCCGGTTAACCAAATTTTCTCTATAGGTAGTGTGGGTAAGCACTTTGGTTGTATCTATGGATTTATCCACGAAATTACTAACCAGCGCCCATACTTCAACCCCCTGTGAATGACAATAATTTACATAATCCAAACTTGCCATGGAACCGATTCCGCCATAGCTGTCATTTAAATAAAACCATGTCGGTGAAATAACCGTAATGCCTTTTGCTGTACTTAAAATCTCACCAATCTCATTATTATCCCCACGCACATCAATTTGGTGCCAGCCCATACAAACCGCGCCATCTGCAAACTGATGAGTAAAGTTTTCTTCTGTAACCTCCACTTCAATCTTTCCGGTGGTTACCTTTCCTAAAAACTTCTCTTTTACACAGCCAATAATTCCATCTGCTGTCCGGACTTTTACCCACTTTCCATATTCCTCAACGATTTCAAGCACTTCTCCTTTTAAAGAAGTCTTTAAAATCGGGCTTTTAATGCCTGCAAGCACACGAATCTCTGTGTCTTTTTTTACAGTTACTTCTTTGGTGGTTCTGGTTTCACCTTCTATAATGATACGATTCGGTTCTGTAAAAATTTCATATATAAAATCCGAAAACATATCCACATATTCTATGTTTACAAAGACTTTTTCTCCATCAAGTTTTACGATTTCCCCAAAATCACCTGTAGTTTTTTTATTGCTCACATAGTAGTCTGCGGTTGACGGTTCTGTTCTAATCACATCTGTCGCAGTTGTATATAGGAGCAGATTTTCGTTTCCATCCCAGAAAAATCTTTCATTAATATAATCATGTACAAAGGTATATGGTAAATACACATGACCATTTATATACCGCGCCTGACCGGATAACAAAGCACCTTCAAAAACAATCGCCATATCATCATCTTCTGTCAGGTTAAAGTATTCATATATATCAGCCATCTCTTCCGAAGGGGTATATTTTTTTATCAAATACCTGCCCGCTAAAATCAACCCCAATACAAGCACAAAGGCTGCCGCAGCAAATATGGGTGCATATTTTCTCTTCATGTTCATGTTATCTACTCCTGTATTTTCTATTCTTATCCGTATGCGGTTATATTTGAAAACATTATATCATTTCCCTATTCATTTGAAAATATCCACTATTCACAAATATAAAAAGGAGCCGGTCCGCCTTTTTACGAACTGACTCCTTTTTGGGTTGACTTTGACCTCGACTTACAACAAATTATTCCGAAACTTTGTCAAAGTGAATTTCTTTTATCTTTCCTTTTCCGTCTGTTATATAATCTCTCATATAACAGCCACTTTCATTAACCTGAATTGCCTTGGCAACTTCAAATGGTGTACTGGCCCGTCCGGAAAGACAAATAACGGCCCCCTTATGTCTGTAAAGTTCTAATTCAATTATTAATTCTTCTAATGGATACTCTTTCATCCCCTAGTCCCCTAATACTCTAAATGTGATATATGTTTCCTTGTTGCTTTAATAACCGAAGATTTCCATGTACCGCCATCTTCTTTTATGCGTTTTATTCATTTTCCAGCAACCGGTTTATGAGCCCGAGTTTTCTTCGTGATATATGAAAGATATCTTTGTCTTCCCCCCAGCAACAAATGGATACACCTGACTTTTGAGTCAAATAATTAACCCTATGCTCATCTGCCTGTGAGCAGACAAATATACAATTCTTTTTCTCCCGAAAATGACTGATATATTGTAATGTTTCGTTTTCTTCCCAATATCCGGCTCCAAGAACAAGAACAACCTTCTCATAAGCTTCTGGGCAAAATCCGTCCCATAACACGCCCATGTCTCTGATAAAAACGCCCCGTTCCGGAACCACCGGCTCATAAAAAGGTCCATTCGCCGGCAAACCCACAAAATGACCTTTCTGAAGCAAATCGGAAAGCTTTTTTCGTCCCTCATGATTTTCGGGTTCTACAATATTGCTTTGTTCCAACCATTGATTTGCAGTTTGTTCCACATAGACCCCTTTCATGCAAACCATATTGCAACAATATGTTAATCCTGCGGCAATATGCGTAGTCCCCACACAATGATGTGTTCCGATTACTGCCACGGTTGCCTTAAGGTGATTTTTCCATATTTGCAGATGTTTCTGCCGCCTTCTATCCGACTTTTGTAACTCTGTCAGAATCTCATTTACATTTTCATAGCGCAACATTTCTTTTTCATTTGTGCAGCCCCTTATCACTTTATTAACTTGCTGCAGTTTTGTCTTCTCCCAATATATCTTTATGGCGTTATTCGTTATCATTTTTCATCATCTTTCCTTTGTCGCACACCTTAAGTCAAGATGTTTTGACGAATACTTTTTCTCTTTCCCCCATCTTGATGTGTCGCCATTTAATAATTTTTTCAAATTACACTGTTACTAAAAACATTGATAAATTGTCCCGAAATGGACAGAATTTTAATCTACTTTAATTTCTTTTGGGATTTTGGATGGTTAAATGGTTTAACCGGATTGAATTCTGATACAACTGTGCCGGCCGGGAATATCTGCCAGATAGCGTTTCATAGCCAGAGAAATGCCCAGTTGTCTGTGTCCACCGGATAAATTATGCGTTCTGTCCCCCATCAATAAACACATACATACCCAATGAGATTGTTGCGCTGATTATTCTCACTTCCTCCCCGAAGGTCTTTTCACCTCTTCCATCTATATAACACACATTTTTCACAAATGCAACATCTTTTTTTAACAATTTGCAATTTTTGACAAACATGAAAAAATTTCTCTTCCGAATTATGGGTTTTCTTGTATTAAATGTTTATTAAATCTCGGCACGTTTGCTTGACGCATCTTTCAGAATTCATTATAATCAAGATACCTTAAGGGAATTTTTGCATACAATGTATAGAATATCTTTACATCCTTTGGGGTAATGTTTATAATAGTACTGTTTACGTCAATTTCAAAGTAAGGAAGTGATTTTATGAAAATTGAAAAAGTAAATGATACTCAAATCCGTTGTACTTTAACCAAAGAAGACTTGGCAGATCGTCAGTTAAAGTTAAGCGAACTGGCATATGGCACCGAAAAAGCAAAATCCCTATTCCGGGAAATGATGCAACAGGCAGCCTATGAATTCGGTTTCGAAGCTGACAATATACCATTAATGATTGAGGCAATTCCTCTTCCTTCCGAATCCATCATTTTGATTATCACGAAGGTTGAATATCCTGAAGAATTAGATACCAGATTCTCACAATTTTCGCCTCCTTCAGAAGAAGATTTACCAAGTGAACCTGAAGAAACTTCGGCTCCGGTATTAGAAGGCGCTGAAGAAATTATGAATTTGATAAAGAAAATTAAAAATCATAAATCTGAGGGAAGTGATACTCCTGTAAACCAACACATCTCTGATATACAGTCCATTGCAGAAACCGTAAATTCCGGTCTGGAAAAATTGTTATCCGCCGCAACAAATCAGCAGGCACCTACAGAGAATGCCCCTTCCAAAGAGCAAAAACCTCAAAGTGCTTCAAAACTTATGATTTTTAATTCCCTGGACGAAGTAATCCGTGTTGCTGCCTTTATTGGTAATTATTATCAAGGCGACAATGATTTATACCATGACACCAAAACCGAACAGTATTATTTGGTTTTACACAAAGGAAATCACAGTCCGGAAGAATTCCACCGGGTATGCAACACCTTGTCAGAGTACGGACGCCAAGGATCCTATTCAAAAGCAATGGAAGCATACTTTAATGAACACAATCAACGGATTCTTTCCAAACAGGCTTTACAAATTTTGAACAATTTATAAAAAATTAAGCGGCTGTTGTAACAGCCGCTTTTTTTACCGCTTATTTATTAGCTAAAAACTCATTGATTGTATTCACTAATTCATCTGCATCAACACCGTGTACTGCTGCAGCTTCTTCAATGCTTTCCATCTGTGCAGATGGGCATCCTAAACAGTGCATACCAATGCTTAAAAGAATTGGAGCAACGTCCGCATCAATGTGTAATAATTCGCCAATCATGGTCTGTTTTGTAACCTGTGCCATTTTATTTTCCTCCTTCATAGTCATGAGTGCATTATATAGCATTTTTATAAAAAAATCAACGAATATCCTATTTTGTCTTGAAATAACCAAAAAAATATATTAAAATGAACAAAGGTTTAATCCTACACACATTTATTATTTAAGGAGGGTATTATTATGGCATATGTAATTACAGATTCTTGCGTATCTTGTGGAACATGTGAAGGTGGATGTCCAGTTGGCGCTATCTCTGCTGGTGACGGACAGTACGTTATCGATAGTTCTGCTTGTGTATCTTGTGGAGCTTGTGCAGGCGCTTGTCCTGTTGGAGCTATTACAGAAGAATAGTACATGATATAAGGGGCTGTTACAAAGTGTTAGTCAACGGACTGCATTTTGTAACAGCCCCTTTTTTCGTTGAGGTAAATACCCGTTTTTCTTTTTTTATCTTTTTCTTGTTTACTACCTGTCTTAACAGTTGATCCAACTGCAAATAACGTTCTTTTGCATTCTCCTCCTGTTCCCGCATAAGATAATTCATTTCTTTTAAAATTCTTTCTTCAATTTGGGTACATAACTGCTTATTATTTTCTTCCATTGCCTGTTTTACAATTTCATTCATCAACAACTGAAACTGCTCTAATTTGACGGATTTTTGTTCTGACTCCCGTTCCTTGGACAATGACATGCTACTCCTAATTGACAGTCCTTTTTCTTCTTCATAATAAGGTGCCTTTTTGTTTTGCAATTGCATCCGTATTGCAGTCAGCTGGTATCCTTGCTCCTTTAACATCCTTATTTCTTCAAACATTTCTATCTGCTCTTCATAATACACCCGATGTCCCATTTCATTCCGGGGAATTTCCAGTTCCAGTTCTTCTTCCCAATATCGCAACGTATGAGTTCTTAAATCTAATATGTCCGCCGCCTCCGTAATAGTATAACGCTTTTTCAATACAACCTCTCCCCCTTACTCATAGATTACTGTCTTATTTTAACCTATCATCACAACTTGTCTCAACGTTTTTCCGTCGCATCTTTCCCTAAAAAAAACAGGTAAAAACCATTTTTCGATTTCTACCTGCTTTCTTCAACATTTTAATAATTTGTATAACCCATTTCCAAATTTGCAAATCTGGTGTTTTCTGCAATCCATGCCAAATATACCGTTCCGGTTGGGCCGTTTCTCTGTTTTGCAACAATTAGTTCTGCCTTTCCCTTGTCCGCAGAATCCTTGTTATAATACTCATCTCTGTATAAGAACATTACAACGTCGGCATCCTGCTCGATAGCTCCGGATTCACGAAGATCGGATAACATCGGACGATGATCCGGTCTCTGCTCAACCTGACGGCTCAACTGGGATAATGCAATAATCGGAACATTTAACTCTCTGGCAAGAGACTTTAACGCACGGGAAATCTCTGAGATTTCCTGCTGTCTGGACTCTGTCTTTCCATTTCCGGACATTAACTGTAAATAGTCGATAATAACAATTTTTAAGTCGTGATCCAGTTTGTATTTTCTACATTTTGAACGTAATTCATTGATAGTAATACCCGGTGTATCATCAATAATCAACTTTGATTCACCGATGACGCCCGCACCCTCTACCAATTTGGTCCATTGCTCCGGAGAAAGATTACCATTTCGAATCAACTGAGCATCCACGCTTGATTCCGCTGACAAGAAACGGTTTACCAGCTGTTCCTTTGACATTTCCAAACTGAATATAGCGGTTGTTAAACCTTCCTTAATGGCAATGTGCTGGGCAATGTTTAATACAATTGCTGTTTTTCCCATAGACGGTCTTGCTGCTAACAGAATTAAATCCGATGGCTGAAGTCCTGCGGTACGATTGTCCAAATCAATAAAACCGGTTGGAATACCTGTTACTGCACCGGCCTGCTTGGATGCCATCGCAATCTTGGACAAAGCATTTAACACAACCTGTTTTATCGGTACAAATTCTCCGCCGGAGCGATTTTGTAACAAGCCAAATATCTTTTTTTCTGTTTCTGCAAGAATAGTTTCTAAGGATTCCGTTCCATTATAACAATCATTTGCAATGCCTTCTGTGATTTTTATTAACCGACGTTCCACTGCTTTTTCCATTACAATATTTGCATAGTAACGAATATTTGCGGAAGTAGGAACGGTTGCCAGCAACTCTCTTACATAATCCAGACTACTGATTTGGGCCGGAACCCCTTTTTCTTTAAGTTTCGCCTGAAGAGTAATTAGGTCAACCGGTTGACCTTCATTGTACATCTCTACCATTGCTTCAAACAAAACTGCATACTGTTGACTGTAAAAATCGTCTGCGGTTACTATTTCCGATGCAATTACAATGGCCTCTTTATCCATAATCATGGAACCTATGACGGACTGTTCTGCTTCAATACTATGTGGCATTATTCTTTTTACCTGAACTTCTTCCATCTGTGATTCCTCCTTTTAGTTTCTTTTTCGAAGACTTATCCTTCTACAACCTTAACTCGTAAAGTTCCTACAACCTTCGGATGTAACTTAACCGGAACTTCGGTCACTCCAAGGGTTTTAATAGACTCTTCCAAGATCATTTTTTTCTTATCTAATTCCAATCTTAACTGTTCTTTCGCTGCAACCGCGATTTCTTTCGTGGAAACAGAACCAAAGGTTCTGCCGCCGGAGCCGGAACGAATACTTACTGTTACGGATTTGTCCTTTAAACTCTCTGCCAAAGCCAATGCCGCTTCATACTGCTCCTGAGCAACTTTGTCTTTGTGCTGATGCTGTAACTTTAAGTCGTTTAAGTTCTTGCCGGTTGCCTCAACTGCCTGTTTTTTAACCAGGAGATTTCTGGCATACCCTTGGCTGACTTCTACAATATCATCCTTTTTTCCAAGGGTTTTTATATCCTGTAATAAAATAACTTTCATATGTTTCTCCTAAATCTAAATATCCCCTTTTTCAATCATTTCGCCAAGGGTATTCTTTAATATTTCTATAGCCTCTTCCATTGTAGTGTCAGATAACTGGGTTCCGGCAGCATTCAAATGACCGCCTCCACCTAATCTTTCCATAATTACCTGCACGTTCACTTCATCAATTGATCGGGCACTTACATATATTTTTCCCTGATAACTGGTTAACACAAAAGAAGCTTTAATGCCAACTACGTCAAGTAATTCATTGGAAACCTGTGCAGCAGCAATGGTTGGAGACTCAACATTATCTCCTTCAAATGCTGCAATTGCATAAAAATCTTTATACACTTCTGCATTACGGACAGCCTCTGCTTTTGCTTTGTATGCCTGGAAATCGTTTCTCATCATTTTACGCACGCGGTTAACATCTGCTCCACTACGCTTCAAATAAGCTGCTGCTTCAAATGTTCGCACGCCTGTCTTCATCATAAAGTTATTTGTATCTACAAGAATACCTGCATACAACGTATCCGCTTCCAGTGCAGTTAACTTAATATTTTCTGAGAAATACTGTAATACCTCTGAAATCATTTCACAGGTAGAAGATGCATGTGGCTCAATATAAGACAACACTGCATTATCAATCGTATCTGTACCCTGACGATGGTGGTCAAATACCACAATGGTTTTTACCATATTCAACAGTTCCGGACATTCTGTGTAAGACGGACGGTTCGTATCCACAACAACTACAACCGTGTTTCTGTCCACCAATTCCTTCGCTTCCTCTCCGGAAACAAACATATTTGCCGGAAAACCATTTGCTTCTGAATACAATTCTTTTATCGGACGAAGAGATGTATTTACTTCGTCAATTACAATATGAACTCTCTTTCCTAAAGCAGTTGCCGCCTGGAAAATACCAATAGACGCACCAAAGCAGTCCACATCTCCAATCGGATGTCCCATAACGAGAATCTGATCTTTGATTTCAAAAATTTCTCTTAAAGCTTGTGCTTTAATTCTTGCTTTTACTCTTGTTGACTTGTCAACCTGCTGTGTCTTTCCGCCAAAATAAGAAATCTTATCTGTTGATTTAACAACAACTTGGTCTCCGCCTCGACCTAACGCAAGGTCAATTGCCGCGCTGGTATACTCATATAACTGCGCGTTGGTACCATTGCTGTTTCCTACACCGATAGATAATGTAACGGACATTTCGTTACCAATCTTAACATTCTTTACATCTTCAATAAGACTGAATCGGTCTTCTTCCAATACGGAAAGATATTTTCTCTTAAATAGAATAAAATACTTATCTTTATCAACCTTTTTAACAATTCCGTCAATATTGGTAAAGTATTTATTGATTCTTCTCTCTATTAACGCTGTTAACAGGGATCGTTTTACTTCTTCAATACTTGCCATGGCTTCGTCGTAATTATCTACATACACCAATGCACATACTAATTTCTGGTCTTCTATCTCCTGCAGACTTTCCTGTAATTTAGTATCGTCATAGAAATATACAGCATAGTAATATTCTGGTTCAGTTGGATTGTCCGACGCATCTTCAACTTCTTCATTTGCCAAATATGCTCTTTTAATTACCACGCGGAAAAAACCGTCTTCATAGGCCAGATTAACCTGATGTTCATCCGGAGATTTTGTTAATAATTCTTTTGTAATTCCGGAAAAAATCGTGGTAATGGATTTATGATATTCCTTGTCTGTTCCAAAAAAGTTAATAAACTTTTGGTTCTGCCAAGTGATTTTGCCATCTGCATCCAACAAAACATATGGAACATCAAAATCTTCCAACAATGTTTTTTGCATCAATCCATAGCGCCCTGCAAATTCAAACAAATCCTTCGCATATCTTTTCTTAAAGAAAATGTAGATTAACACATATGCCAATGCATAAAGTAAAATACCTCCGGTCATAATGAGTCCCACAGAGATATTCCGAATATATGCAAATACGTTAATTGGCACCAAAACAAGCCCTGCAAGTCCCGGAACCAAAAGATATTTTTCAAATCGATTTTCCATACACAATCCCTTTCATTTTGAAAATATGTACCTTATTATTATACCATCTCCAGATGCTTTTCAAAAGTCTTTTTTTAGACTTTAAATATGAAAGCGTCTTTTCAGTTCTATTTTTGCCTTTCGTCCGCCTACAATCACAGTACACACAAACAAACCAATGCTTATCCAAAGGGCCAGATAAGATAAAAACGGCTTTGTTACAATATCCAGCAACACAAGCACTAACGGAAGCCCGCTACATAATATAAGAAACAGTTCTACAACCAAATAACTCTGCCAATTTCTCAGGTTCACAAAGATCATTACCAACACACCGATATTGAGAAGGATGATGCTGGCCGGAATCACGTAGTTCAACGACCAACCTAAAAATCCCAATTCATAATCTATTAATACAATATATGCAGTGGCAAATACCGTTAATCCTATGGTCCTGCTTCGATAATCGGTTTTATTAGAGACTATCATTCGAATTACAAGATAGGCAGCAACAAAAGTAGTCAGTGTCCACAAGGACCACCGGGTATCTGTCCATATCTTTGTATTAACATAAAAAAGAATTGCCTGGGCTACAATTGCAGACGCAAGATATATTCGCAAAGCCAGTTGCAACTTTTTATTCTTTTGTCTGATTTCCGGATAAAGCAGGTTTTCGCTACCATCTTTTTTTACCGCACAATGGCAAAGCGGGCATACGCTAACCGGATCTTTTATTTTAACTTTACATTGATTACAATAGCTCATTATACACCCCATTTGTTTCTATCGACACTTCTACACCCTCCGCAGATAAGATTGAGAAAAAGCATTTTTGAATTCCCGTGTCCGCCAATATGGAAGAAAAGGACACCACCATATCATTTCTGGTAGAACAGATGGTTCCTTTTAAAAACTGACCCTTTGACATAGCTAAAAGTCCGTAAAAGAAATCCACATATTCCATATATTCTTCCGGAAGCTTCTGATTTCCGATATTTGTCATTGTCGTCGTATTTGCCAAAGCAGTTCCGTTATATACCATCTTTATACAAAAGTTTTTAATCGGCAACGGAACAGCTCTTGCAATCCAAACCTTTTCATTGGATACATTATAAGAAAAAATATCTTCCAAGTGTTCCTTTGTGATTTGTTCCCTCAGACTATTTTTTGTCTTTTCCAATACCTGGGCAAAAGTATACCCCTCCTTTGTATCTGCATACATTTCCGCAGATACTACAGCAAAGAAATTCTTCATTGTATTGGACTGAAACAATCCTCGTAAATTCACCGGAACTGCTACTCTGATTGGTTTTTTCTCAATCTTTCCGTCCAGTTTTTCATGATAAATTGCGTATAAAAATGTGGCCACCAGCAACTCATTTAAGGTGACTTCGTATTTTTCCGCAAGAACTTTTAACTGTTTTACATTCATATGACCATGAATAACGCCGAACTCTCCCGGCAATAGCTTTTCTCCTTTAATGGTATATGCCCGCCCGGATTTATAACATTTCTTCTTGGCTTCCCTGTAATTTTTTAAAAATCCGTCTTCTTTGGACAGCGACACATCCTTGCTTAAATAATCACTTTCATCTTCGATCACGAAGTTATGTTTTATGGCAATGTACTGGCACACCAGCTCTTTCAAAAAAGTCAATGCTCCCATACCGTCTGTGACTGCATGGAACACTTCTAAATTGATTCGGAAACCGTAATAAGTTACCCTGAACAGATAACTATTATTTTTTCCCCCATGAATGTATCTGCATGGAAACTGATTTTCTTCCTCCACCTTCGGAACCGGTTTACCATTCTCCTCAAAATAATACCAAAAGACACCTGTTCTTAAACGGATGTTAAACATTGGAAATTTTGGCAACACAATACCCAGGGCCTCTTGTAATACATCCCTGTCAATTTCTTCCTTCAAGGTTACACTTACTCTATATACATTTGTCATATTTTCTCCCGCAACAACAGGAAAAACATGAGCGGTGTTATCCAGGCGATCCCATTTAATATTTTGTTTTCTTTGCTTTTTTTGCCTTTTCATAGTTACCTTCTTTCTTTTTTAGAGTACCTTGATTGACCATTTTTTTCAAGTATTAGTTACCCGCTACAGAAAAAAGAACTTCTTACGTTTCGTAAAAAGTTCTTTTATTTTTCTATTTATCCATATGTCTGTAAACTGCGAACAGATAGGAATCCCTACCTTCACTTACAATATACTGAATGGTCTTTTTCAGCCCTTCATTATTTATTAACAGTTCTACCAAATCTGCATTGTATGCCGTTCCTGCTCCCTCCTGAAACTCCCTAAGTACATCATCAAAAGGCTTTGCCTTTTTATATATACGGCCTCTGGAGTCGGTTGCAGCATCAATACAATCTGAAAGAGTAATAATATCAATCCAGATTGCACTCTCCGAATCTTTACGTAAAAAGTCCATCGGATAGCCTTTTTTATCATCATAGGACTTATGATGACCGTGGGCAACATCGGCAAAAGGACGCAAATACGGAATACTGCGTAATATATCATCACCAATTGCCGGATGTTCTCTAATCATATTAAATTCCGTATCCGTAATCTTTCTGTATTGAATATTGATAATATCAGCAATTGCCAACTTTCCAATATCGTGGCTAAATGCCGCAAGATTAGCATAAGTAAGCAAATCTTTTCTTTTTGCTTTTACTTCTTCTTCGTCTTTACAGCCTAAACTTCCAATGAACAATTCCGGTTTGGTGGCAACAATCGCTTTGACCAATTCTGCCGCAATTGCTTTGACCATATTGGTATGAATCGCTGTCGTACTCTCTCTGGTAATGGCGGCCTTCATAACCGATTCCAAATTGTCCGTGGTAATATCATAATACGGCAATACTTTCTTAAAGGCATCTAACATAAAAATGTTAGCAATATCATTTCTCCTTCCAGGAGGAATGGATGCAAAAAGATCCATAACTTCTGTAACAATATCATCCTGAATTTCTTTTTTCTTGCTCTTTGGATAATCTGTTTCCTTTAATAAACAGAACATTTCCGGACTGTAAGAATTCAGTACTTCAAAATAAATTCTGTCCTTGTGTGATTTCTTTTCCATGCGCGGCTGGGAAACCACATATAAATATTTTGTAAATAAACCTTCAAAAGCTTCTACCGCATTTAATGTTTTCATATGGTATGCGGCCAAATGATAATTCAAATAGCACAACACCGGAATTTCCATTTTCGGAACATTTTGATTGATATATTTCTGATATGTTAAAACCGCTGTCTTGCATGACTTTTCCAACAATTCCTGTGGACAATTCTCATCTCTTTCCGCTAAGGTCAAAGTTGCAAAAGTACAGCGGGAAACAACAACACTGCTATCCCCGTCATAATCATAACCCTGCACTTTACGGTTCTTTTCGTCCGCATAAAAAGCAAGACTTTCTTCCATGTATTGATGAATTCTTTTAACAGAATAATCTTTTCTCTTCATTTCGGAAACAAGACGATTGAAAAATGCATTATACAGTCGTCTTTGTGCTTCCGGATTTTTTATGGTAGGAAATTGATCTTTATACGCAATTGTCTTTGTGTGATATTCCACTGATTTTATGAAATGTCTGTTTGTTGCAAACACTTCCTCATAAACACCCATAAGTCCAAGTGCAATAATATAGTTATCCGGTTCTTTTTGCGGATGCTCCTCGTAGAAACGGACAATATGTTTCAACACTTCATGACTTACCAGGGAATCTCCGTAGAATTCTTTTCGAAATTTCAAAATCTCATCCAAGAAATTCTCAGCAAGCTCCTCATCCATTGGCACTTCTCCGGAAAAAACCGGCTCTAATACCTCTTTTATCGCCGCTTCATTTTCCTCAAAAAGCTGCTGGATCTGTTTTGCACGGTCTTTATACTTTTTAATCCAATCCATAAGATCAGCGCCCTGGATTCGTTGCTCCTGTTCAAGCTTCATTACCTGGTCCAGATTCTTTTTATAGTTTGTATAAAATTCGGCAAGTTTGTTTTTATCCGGTCTCATCTTTTGTCTCCAACAATAAAATTTTTATATAACTATTTATTACATTTTTTGCTTGCACTTTCTATAACATGCTTTGCTAAAACAGTGGTTGTAACCGCACCAACACCACCCGGCACCGGTGTAATTATCTTTGCAATATCCTGTACATCATCAAAATCCACATCTCCGCAAAGCTTGCCATTATCGTCTACATTTATTCCCACATCAATCACAATGGTTTCCGGACCTAAATGTTCCTTCTTTACGGCTTTTGCTTTGCCTATGGCAGCAATAATAATTTCTGCATTTTGACAGGTTGATTTTATATCTTGCGTCCTGCTATGACAAACCGTAACGGTCGCATTCTCTTTCATCAAAAGCATGGTCAGAGGTTTGCCTAACACCAGGCTTCGACCCAATATAGTGACTTTTTTTCCTTCCAACGGAATTCTTAAATATCGGAGCATTTCCATAACTGCCTGGGCCGTACATGGAGCATATCCGGTTGCATCACCGGCATACACTTTAGACATATTCTCCATACCGATTCCATCCACATCTTTTTCTGGATCAATGAGCTTCTCCAATTCTTTTTCGTTAATCTGAGCAGGCAATGGTCTTAAAACCAATATTCCGTCTACATGATTACTCTTGTTTATTTTGCAGAATTCTGTTTTAAATTCTTCGTCGGATATATCTTCCGGGAACACATGGTTTTCTACCCGGATTCCTACGCTTTCCATTTTTTTGGAGGCGCCTTTTTCATAGGAAATATCGTCCGGCTTTTCCCCTACACGGATAATTGCCAATGTGGGTTCATAACCCTTTAATTCTTCCTTTTTTTGTAATAATTCTTCTTTAAGAGCAGCCGAAACCGCCGAACCTTTTAGAATTTCCATATTTCCCACCTTTTTCCTTGCTCTTATATGTGGATATACTTATTTTTATTTTATTATATCTCGTAGTAAAAAACAAGAACATCTTCATCGTATCTCTGCTACACTTGCGGACAACAGGACATTTTTCTTTAGTAAATAATTTTATATCAAAAAAAGAAAAGACCGTCTTAAACGGTCTTCCCTCTATCTTTATAATATCCAATTACTTAATACTTAAACTTGTTTACTTCTGCATCCAGTGCGTTAGATACATCCACATTGCCGCTTGCTCTTTCTTTAATATCTTCTGAAGTATTGGCTAATTCTACCAGCGACTCTGCAGTGGTTGCAATACCTCTGGTACTTTCTTCTATTGCAATATTAGTAACCGATACAGATTCTTTTATTCCATCCATAGCAGATTTAACTGTCTCACAGGATTTGGTAAATTGCTGCAAAAGTGTACCGATTTCATGCACATCTTTTTTATAGCTTTCGCTGGTGTCTTTTATGGTATCACAATTCTTTGCAATTTCTTTACCGGAATAATCCACCATATTTCGTGCTTCTTCTGCTAATTCATTAACTGCTGTAATAACGTATGCGCTTACTTCGCTGATTCGTGAAGCTGAATCCCGGCACTCATTTGCCAACTTTCCGATTTCATCTGCTACTACCGCAAATCCTCTTCCGCTTTCTCCTGCACGGGCAGCTTCAATGGAGGCATTTAAGGATAACAAATTGGTCTGACTGGATATCTGCAAAATAGCATCTACCAGTTCGTTGATTTCCTCAACTCGTTTTGATTTTTCAATCTTCTGGGCAATGCGTTCAGATACTTCCTGTGTTTGTCGCAATGCATCTTCTCTTGTTTTTAAGCTTCTTTCCGAAATACCATCTGCTTTTTCTATAACTTCCGAACAATATTTTGCACTCTGTTCCGCTTTGTCATTAATTTCTACAATCTCATGGTATGCGGCTGATACACTTTCGTTAATTTCGAATAAACTTGCTGAGGTTTCTTCCATGCCGGCAGACATTTCTTCCATAATAGCAGAAACATCCGTAATAGCACTTTGTGCATTGTTTAAATCATCTGCCATTAATAAAGAGGCGTCGTTAACCTGTTTGGAGTTCCCGGATATGTTGACCACAACCTGCCGGATATATGCCATAAATGCATTAATGGAATCTGCAAGGTTTTCCAATTCGTCACCGGAGGTTACCTTGATTTCCTGTGTCAAATCGCCGTTGCTGGAAACCAACTCATCAACTTTATCATTCAATTTAATAATATTTTTTACACTGCCGCGAATAACAAAAAATAAGCTTACACCGGCAAGTATCGTTCCGCATGTTGCAAATACGAATAAATAGCTCCACGCTTTTACAATTAATTCATGAATTTCATTTGCATTATAGTCTGTCGCCAATACGGCGATTGTTTTTCCGCTGTTATCGGTAATCGGAATATAGGCGGTAAGCAAATAGTCACCATTGTCATCCGGCTCAGAAATATCCGTATCCACCATTCTTTCTCCGCTAAATGCAGGCGTTAAAAATTCCAGAGTTTCTTCAAACTCTTCACCATAATCAACCGGTTCCTCCGGATCTCCGTCGATTCCGTAATAAACGGTTTCACCGTCTGTCCAGAGCGTGTAAATATATTTCATATCCGTTTTTTCGATATAATCTGTCAGCTGTTGTTTTATCTGCTTAAATTCAGCAGAATCCGATCCGTTTGCAACAGCTTTTTTAAGGACATCTTTATCCATATGTTCTTGAATTAAAACAGATATTGCCACCGCTTCTTTTCCGGCTAAATTCTTGTAATCCTTTGTTCTTGCCAGAATTGTAAACGTAACAATAAGGCAGATGGCTCCCCACACTACCAAACATGTCATCAATAAAAGCTTTACCGTCATACTCAATTTACGTGTTTTTCTAGTCTTTCTCATCTTGCTACCTCCTTATATTCCTTTCTGTGTTTATTATAGCACTTTTTAAACTCCTTGCAATCTATGTATATATCGGCAAATTTTACAAATTTTATTATAGAATTCTCAAAAAATGCCGATATAAACTACCTTACATCGACATTTTCTCTTAAATATTCTGTTTTTTCTTTTTTGCGATTTCTACAACAAGCAATATTGTGGCATATGCCGTTGCATACATTGGCGCCATTACCCAAGCTGTTAAAGGGGTCCCCGGCAAAAGCGGTTCCGAAATATGAAAAGCATCGCTTATATCAAAGGTCTGCATCATGAACGCACCCAATGTTAAATACGCGGTAAATCCAAACAACGTACACTGCCATTTTTTGTATGTAATATCTATATATTTAAACATCAAAACTGCAACAACAAGAAGGGCTGATACACTATGATGTAACAGTCCAGTAATTGTCGGAAGATAAAAGATTGTTGGCCCCTGGTCTAAAAACGTAGCATAAATCACGGTGGAAATGCCACCGAAAATTCCCAGTAACCAGGTAAAATGGAGCACATTGTTATTCTTTTTTCCAAACAAAACTCCCAACGCCAAAACCAAGCTTGTCATTCCACAAAAACTATCCGGAATAATGCAATACCATCTTACGTTATCATAGCGAAAAACCTGAGATAATCGGTTTCCTATAATAAAAACAAACAAAAGAGCTGCCAGACACTTTAAAAAGATTTCTTTTGCCCGCTCGGTCTTGATCTTCCTGTATGCCAGAAATAATCCGCCGCCGCCCACAATTGTTGTAATCGCAATATAAAGAAGATGTTGTTTTCCAAAAAGCTCTGCTACCATATATTCCTCCCGACCTATATAAGCGTCTTGTTTTCCGCCTTCTATTGTAGTCCTTTGTCAGGTTTTGTCAAGGAATGTCGGAAACTTTTTCTTCTTCCTGTAACAAATCTCTTATCCGCTTTGGAAACCTCCCGCTCCATCTACCTTACACCAATGAATTCATATTTTCTCATGTTCAATAATATGTTCCGGGTACACAAAAAAGCCTCTAAACACCGGAATTCTCAAGTGTTTAAAGGCTTTAAAGTCATTTACAATATTTGTTTTTGAACCTTAGTCCTGTACAAATGGCATAAGTGCAACCTGTCTTGCTCTCTTTACTGCAATTGTAAGGGCTCTCTGGTGTTTTGCACAGTTTCCTGTAATTCTTCTTGGTAAGATTTTTCCTCTTTCGGAAACGTATCTTTTTAATTTGTTAGTATCTTTGTAATCGATTACGTTGTCGTTACCACAGAATACACAAACTTTTTTTCTTCTATGCATACCGCCACGTCTCTTCATCTGAGCGTCGCCTTTATCTGCTTTGTTGTAAGCCATGATTGTTTACCTCCTATAAATCTAGTTAAATGGTAATTCTTCT
>JAZQXN010000034.1:0-49391 GCA_045632875.1 Lachnospiraceae bacterium | reverse complement strand
ATTGTCTTCCTAAGACCGCTTGGCCTCCGACTTTATTCATAAACATGGCTTCTGTTTTGAAATCCAAAATGTAGAAAACAGAATCATCCGCGAGGTTCGTATTACAAAATCTTTTGAAGATATGGAAGATAATAAAGATGAAAACTTGCGTGATTAAAAAATAAGTTGTATAATAAAGCTATTAAGTACTAGAAAAGAGGATTATATATTATGTCAGGACATTCCAAGTTTGCGAATATCAAGCATAAAAAGGAAAAAAACGACGCAGCAAAAGGTAAAATTTTCACAATTATCGGTCGTGAAATTGCCGTTGCTGTAAAAGAAGGCGGTCCGGATCCAGCCAACAATTATAAACTTGCACAGATTATTGCAAAAGCGAAATCAAATAACATGCCAAATGATACCATTGAAAGAGGCATTAAAAAAGCTGCCGGAGATATTGGTAATGTTAACTATGAAGTTGTTACATATGAAGGTTATGGACCAAGCGGAATTGCGATTATTGTTGATGCTCTTACTGACAATAAAAACCGTACTGCCGGTAATGTAAGAAGTGCATTTACCAAAGGAAAAGGAAATATCGGAACACAAGGATGTGTTTCCTATATGTTTGATAAAAGAGGTCAGATTATTATTGCAAAAGAAGATTGCGATATGGATGCGGATGATTTAATGATGATGGCTTTGGATGCAGGTGCAGAAGATTTCAATGAAGAAGATGATGCATATGAAATCCTCACCAATCCGGATGATTTCAGTGTTGTCCGTGAAGCATTAGAAGCAGAAAACATTCCAATGGCAAGTGCTGAAGTTACTATGATTCCACAGAATTATGTAACATTAACTAACGAAGAAGATATTAAGAACTTAACAAAAACCCTTGATTTACTTGATGAAGACGACGATGTTCAGCAGGTATATCATAACTGGGATGAATAATTAACAATTAAAGATTAAAAAATGCGAAACCCTCACATACTAGAAAAAAAGAATGTGAGGGTTTTTTATGTTGAATTTAAATAACGAAAATGAACGAGTGTCAAAGGATTTTGAATCTGAAGCAAATGGAAAAGAACGTGCACAAAGAAACGAAGCAGTTAATGAAAATATAAAAGAAAGCGGACAAATTACACTGGGCCATTCGAAAGAAAAACACCGTATTCACCTGCTTTCTATCATTGGGGAAATTGAGGGACATGAAAATTTATCAGGTACTTCGAAAACAACAAAATATGAACATGTTTTACCACGTTTGGCAGAAATCGAAGATGATAGAAGTATGGATGGATTGTTAATTATATTAAATACAGTTGGAGGAGATGTGGAATCCGGTCTTGCTATTGCAGAAATGATTGCAGGTATGAGCAAACCTACCGTATCTTTGGTCCTTGGCGGCAGTCATTCTATTGGTGTTCCATTGGCGGTTGCATCTGATTATTCTTTTATTGTGCCTAGCGGTACCATGGTGATTCATCCGGTGCGAATTAGCGGAACCGTTATTGGTGCACCACAAAGTTTTGATTATTTTAAACAAATGCAGGATCGTATTTCTAGATTTATTACGGAACATTCTTTCATCAGTGAAGAGAGATTTATTCAACTCATGATGGAAACAGGTAAAATGACAAAAGATTTGGGAACTATTCTTGTTGGAGAACAGGCAGTAGAAGAAGGAATCATTAATGAAGTTGGCGGTATTAAAGAAGCTTTGGATAAACTTCATAAAATGATAAGGGAAGAAAAGACTTTTGGAAACAACAAAGATTGGTAAAAAGAAAAATGAAATAATGACATCTGAAAGTGAATATGGTATAATAACTAGGTATGAAATAAGGTTATACCGTGGAGGTAGGAATGACATTATTTGAAGCAATTATAATGGGAATTATACAAGGAGCAACGGAGTTTTTACCTGTCAGCAGTTCAGGTCATCTTGCGATTTTTTCCATATTATTTGGTATAGAAACAGAGACGGGAATGTTATTTGACATTTTATTGCATGTTGGGACTCTGGTTGCTATTGGTATAGTTTATTACAAAGACGTGTTTGGTATGATTGTTGAATTTTTCCGTATGTTAGGAGATATATTTTACAATTTTAAGGCCAAAAGCTGGAATAAAAAACACAAGAAGCAAAAAGAATTACGTAAAGTTGTCAGCAATGCTAATCGAAAGATGGCATTAATGATTATTGTTACCAGTATACCTACAGGAATTATTGGTTTTTCTGCATCTGATTTAATTGAACATTTCAGCAACTTTTTGATTGTACCGGGTATATGCCTTTTAATTACCGGAACATTATTATTAATATCTGACCGTTTACCGGATGGAACGATTACACCCGGTAAAGCAACCTATACCTCTGCATTTATTATCGGTATAGCACAGGGAATTGCTACTTTACCTGGAATTTCACGTTCAGGAACCACTATAACAGCATGTCTGGGATGTAAATACGAAAGAAATTTTGCTGTAAAATATTCTTTCTTAATGTCCATTCCGGCTATAGTTGGTGGAGCCTTGAAGGAAATTCTTGATGTTAGCGGTACTTACATTGCACCAACGGAAATTCTTTATTACGTTATAGGTACAATAGTGGCTGCCGTTGTAGGTTACATTTGCATAAAAACAATGTTAATGATTGTTAGAAATAAAAAGTTCACATATTTTGCAATTTATTGCT
The DNA here is from genome assembly GCA_045632875.1 of Lachnospiraceae bacterium. Classification (GTDB taxonomy): domain Bacteria; phylum Bacillota; class Clostridia; order Lachnospirales; family Lachnospiraceae; genus XBB1006. The sequence goes on along the minus strand of JAZQXN010000034.1, from coordinate 46,705 downwards.
ATTTAATGGGTGTTATGGCGATTGTAGGACACTTTTTTGTGAACTAGGAGGTTAATTCATGGCAACAAGTGGAAAGAAGCGAAAGAGAAAAACAGCTTCAAGTCAAAATACTTCACAAAATAAAAGGGTTTCTTCCGGAAACAAAAATTCAGCGGTAAACAAAAAGAAAAATGATGGCATTTCAACTGAAGCTGAGATTATTTTAATTGCATTAATCGTAGTTTCGGTTTTGATGTTTTTGAGTAATTTTGGAATTATTGGGACAGCAGGCGACTTTATTTCAGGATTTTTGTATGGAGTCTTTGGAATTATGTCTTATGTATTTCCGTTAATTTTAATGATTGGAAGTATTTTTGCAGTATCAAATAAAAAAAATAAATATGCAATTTTAAAGCTTGTGTATGCTTTAGCTATCTTTCTTTTTGCATGTATTTTAGATTCTTTAATTTGTCGCGATAATTATTCCGTAGACGCTGTTGAAGCTTTCCGTATCGGATTTGAAAGTCATAAAGGTGGGGGATTTATAGGTGCCTTATTTACAAGTTTTATGGTTCCGGGTATTGGTTTGGTTGGAAGCTATATTGTAACAATTGCAGGAATTATAATTTTTGTTATTCTTTTAACCGAAAAGTCTTTGTATAGTTTCATGAACAAACGAGGTAAAGAGGTACTGGATAGTTCCAAGGAAGTTGCTGAACGAAGAAAGCTGCATCGTGAAGAAGTAAAAGCAGAACGCGCAGTTAAAGAATATGAAAATGAACGTAAACTAAACAGAAGAGACCGGAAGGTAGAAGGTGTCGCTTATGACACAACAATTAAACCACCGGTTGAGCCTGTTTCTGACAATATGAGCGAGTTCAAGATTGACCGTGCATGGGATGAAGATTTATCTGCCGATAATCTACCGATACAGGAAGAAACTGTTCAGGCAGAGGAGCCAAAGAAAAGGATACGAAATCCGCGTCAAAGTGCTGAGACAATTGTGCAGCAGACAAATGACATGGCCCAGGAAATACATACAACTGAAATTCACTCCGGTTTACAACATGGACAAGCTGTGAACTATGTTTACCCACCGGTACGTCTTTTGACGAAGGGCGCAGGCAAACGTACAGGCGACTCTAATCAGTCATTACGGGAAACTGCAATTAAGTTGGAAGAAACCATGCGTAATTTCGGTGTTCGCGCAAGCGTTACCAATGTTACTTGCGGTCCAAGTGTTACAAGATATGAAATTCAGCCGGAACAGGGTGTTAAAGTAAGTAAGATTGTCAATCTGGCGGATGATATAAAACTGAATCTTGCAGCGGCTGATATACGAATCGAAGCTCCAATTCCGGGAAAGGCGGCTGTTGGTATTGAAGTGCCAAATAAAGAAAATGTTATGGTATTACTCAGGGATTTAATTGAATCTGAAGAATTTGCTGCAGCATCATCAAAGATTCCGTTCCCTGCAGGTAAAGATATTGCAGGCAACAATATTATTTTTGATATTGCTAAAATGCCCCATGTACTTATTGCAGGTTCTACCGGTTCCGGTAAATCCGTATGTATTAATACTATTGTCATGAGCATTTTGTATAAAGCAAGACCTGATGAAGTTAAATTAATTATGATTGACCCGAAGGTTGTTGAATTAAGTGTATATAACGGAATTCCTCACTTAATGATTCCGGTAGTTACTGAACCAAAGAAAGCAGCAGGAGCATTACATTGGGCTGTTGCAGAAATGACAGACCGTTATAATAAATTTGCAGAGTATAATGTTCGTGATTTGAAAGGCTTTAATGAAGAAATTAAGAAACTTCAGAAAGCCGGAAAAGAAAATCTTCCGGATGTTATGCCACAGATTGTGATTATTGTAGATGAGTTGGCAGATTTAATGATGGTTGCTCCCGGCGATGTAGAAGATGCAATTTGCCGTTTGGCTCAGTTGGCAAGAGCTGCGGGTATTCATTTGATTTTAGCGACCCAAAGACCAAGTGTAAATGTTATTACAGGTTTGATTAAGGCTAATATGCCGTCCAGAGTTGCTTTTGCCGTATCCAGTGGCGTTGACTCCAGAACCATTTTAGATATGAATGGTGCGGAAAAATTATTGGGTAAAGGTGATATGTTGTTTTATCCCCAGGGATATCAGAAACCGTTGCGTGTTCAAGGTGCATTCGTATCTGATAAAGAGGTATCAGATGTGGTTGATTTCTTAAAGAAAGAATGTCCGAACACCGGATTTGATTCCAAGATTGAAGAAAAACTTGCTTCCATTTCCGTTAATAACGGTCAGAATGGTGGAATGGATTTCCGCGGAGATGATGATGGAAGAGACGCATATTTTGTTGATGCCGGTCGTATGTTAATTGAAAAGGAACGTGGTTCCATTGGTATGTTACAAAGAATGTTAAAAATTGGTTTTAACCGTGCGGCAAGAATCATGGATCAGTTAGAAGAAGCGGGAGTTGTCGGACCGGAAGAAGGTACGAAGCCTCGTAAAATATTAATGACTATGGAAGAATTTAACCATATGATTATGGAAGAATAGGAACATGTAGAAAGGAGTAGTCATATGAAGTGTAGTAAATGTGGCAAAGAAGTAGCGTTAGGAGATGTATATTGCTCGCAATGTGGTTCTGAGATCCAGATTGTACCTGATTATAATGTATTTGGTGATGATTTTTCCAATGTTATTCAGCAAAAAGAAAATACACGTACAGACAATAAAATTCTTCAGGATGAAAAAGTGAAAGAATTAGAGAAAAAAGCAAAAGAGAATAAGAAGAAGAATCTTATTATTCTTTGCACATCTCTTGGTGTTATTACATTAATCGCGATTATTTTAATAGCATCTATTTTCATTACTTCAAATAACAACAGTAAGTCATTTAATTATAACTTCACCAGAGCTGAAGAATATTATGATAATGGAATGTTGAAGGAAGCTTTGGAATATGTAAATTATGCATTGGAAGCCGACAGTAATAATGTTTATGCAGGTATTTTGAAAGCTGAAATATTAGGTGAACAAGAAAAATATAAAGATGCTATTCGTGTTTTAAGAGATGTTATTTCTAATCATCCTGATAATTTAAAAGCATATAACCTGATTATAGAGTACTGCATTGAAGTTTCTGATTTTGAAACCATTGCTGAACTTGCCGAAGAGGTAAAAGATGAGGCTATTTATTCTTTATTTGAAGATTATATTGCAGAAGCACCACAGTTTAGTATTAAGCCGGGAAATTATGATGAAGAATTGCAGCTTAGTCTGACAACCAATGACGAAGCAATTATTTATTATACAACAGACGGAACTTCACCAAAGAATAACGGAATTCTTTACACAGATGAAATTACAATAGGTGAAGGTGTTACAACTATTCGTGCTTATGCAACAAATGAACATGGTGTGATTAGCGAAGAAGTAGAAGGTACTTACGTAATTGCTGTTAGTTTACCTGACAAACCGGAAGTATCTGTTCCATCCGGAACTTATACCGAAATTCAAATGATTACAATTTATGTTCCGGTTGGTTGGACCGCATATTATACATGGGATGATTCTGCTCCAACAGCGGAGTCTGAAATGTACACAGAACCATTTGAAATGCTTCCTGGAAATAATTTATTGCAAATTATTTTTATTAATGATGAAGAACCGCACAGAACAAGTGAAGTAGCACAATATCACTATGTTTGCATCCCTGAAGAAAATTCGGACGGAGAAGAATAAAAGAATTTTATAAAGATTTAAAAAGAAAGCCCCCAAGGCCGGAAGTGTTCCGGTTTGGGGGTTAAATTTATATTAGCAATAAATAAAAATTATTCCTCATTTTTGTTGTTTTCAAAGATTTCGGTATAAATAATTTCCAAAAGATAATCAATATAAGATTCTGTTAATCCTTTGTATTCACCGGTGATTAAATTTCTAAGAACCTTTTCTCTTGCAAAATAAATTTCTTCTTCGATGTTTTCTGATTGTTCTTCATCTGTAATTTCCGGTTCTTGATAGTGTTCAACACAATACTGAATAATTTCCTCGGTGAGACGTTCTTCGGAAACTGATTTATCATCCAGCATTTTAGCACGTCTTGTTGAATAGACGGAAACAGCAATAAAAGCAACAGAAAATACCAAAACAATTACAGTATTTAAAATCTTCTGGAAATTGGTGTTACCCATTGGGATAATTCCCATATAAATGAGAACTGCAACAGCAATTAATAAAATTCCAACAACTAAAAATGCAACGCCTGAAGATTTCATATCTTCTGCACGGGTGGAAGATTCAACATATGCTTTAGCAATAACCCTTGGTCTTTCTTCCTGTGTGTTTTCTTCGGAATTTTCTTCAGTAGTTTCTACTGAATTCTCTTCCGTGTTATTTTCATCATTTTCATCTAAAACTTCATTTAAATTTTCTTCAGGATTATATGACATAAATATTCCTCCTTTATAAATCATCCATTGTATTATATAATATTTTTAGAAATATAGAAAGGTATTGTTTTATGAAAATTTCAATTTTATCTGTTGGAAAATTAAAAGAAGGATATTTGCAGGAAGCCGTTGCTGAATATAAAAAAAGATTAAGCCGATATGCTATAATCGAAGAAATTGTTGTTCAGGATGAAAAAACACCGGACGGTGCTTCCGAAAAATTAGAAGAGCAAATTAAAGAGAAGGAAGGACAAAGAATTCTTGCTAATATCAAAGATGATGCATATGTATTTGCTTTAGCCATTGAAGGCAAAATGATGGATTCTGTTGAATTTTCAAATCATATGAACCGTTTGCAGGTACAAGGAAACAGTCATTTTGTTTTTGTTATTGGCGGATCCCTTGGACTTTCAAAGAGTGTTTTGGACAGAGCCAATGAAAAACTAAGTTTTTCTAAAATGACATTTCCACACCAATTAATGAAAGTTTTTCTGTTAGAACAAATTTATAGAGCATACCGTATTCAAAATAATGAACCTTATCATAAATAATTGTTTGTCATAGTAGGGTTGTTTAAAAACATATATTTTTCCATGAGAAATAAAACCAAGGTCCATAAAACTGATACAAAAGGAGAATTTTGGGACCGCGCCCAATTACCGACGGACATTATTTTAGGAGAAGCGGTTGCCACTGTATTTGAAAATCGAAGAATACAAATCCAGAATGTAAAGGGCATGATTGAATGCACGCCGGAAAAAATAAGACTACTTACGAAACGGAATAGATTGGAAGTCGTAGGTTCAGGGTTAAATGTGAAGGAATATTCCAAAGAGGAGATTGTGATAAAAGGAAACATTGAACAAATCATTTATTTGGAGAAATAATATGCATTCCATAGATTTAGATTTTCGTTTGTCCGGATATTCCGTAGTAGAATTACAAGGTAAGCAATTACAACGCTTTGTAAATATATGTTATTATCGGGGAATTGACATTAAGGATCTGGATTTAGATACAAATCATGCTACTATAAATGTCAAATCAGAACACCTGGATTTAATGAAAGAATTAGGTGAAAGATATCATGTTAAAATATTTGTTAAAAAAAGACGAGGGCTACCTTTTTATTTAAAACACTATGGCAAACGCCGTGGATTTATCTTGGGAGCTCTTCTTTGTTATTGTTTTTTACTATATATGTCAAATTGTGTATGGGAAATGGAATTTTTAGGAAATTCCTATCATACAGATTCATCCCTTGAAACTTATTTAAAGAACTATGGAATTACCTATGGATATCGTACAAATAAAATTGATACAGAGGAAATGGAACTGGATATACGAAAAACCTATTCAGATGTTGCTTGGAGCTCTGTTCAGATTGAAGGTTGCAAATTAATTATTACAATTACCGAAACAAACGAAAACAGTGTTTCGCAAAATGTTATTCTGGGACCAAATGAAGGGATTGCCATTGTGGCTATGCATGATGCCCTGATTTCTGGTATAGTTACCCAATCAGGCGAACCATTAGTAATTTCCGGTCAATATGTAAAAGCAGGGGATACACTTGTAAATGGTTATATTACTTATAAGGATGATTATGATTATGTGATTGGCTATAAAGGTGTACATGCAAAAGCTGAAATAAGGGCAGTATGGGAAATACCTTTTGAAATATCCGTCAGTTTGTTAAACACTTCAGAAGAAACCTGTTTAACAGTGTATCATTCCATGGGGCCTATAAATAAAATTTTTCCTTATTTATATTATAAAGAAAAAATCATTTTTCCTGTTTCGGAAGAAAGGAGAATATCCAATGAACAGGCTTTAATAAAATTAGAGAATAAATTCTATGAACAAATAAAAAATTGGGAAGAAAATGGTTATGAAGTTATTGAAAAAAATCTCAAGATAGAAGATAATAATAGAGAGATATATTATGTTGGGACGATAAGATTAGAAGGTCCCTTTGGCACGGAAATGCCGTGTACAATACCCGAAATAAGTGAGGAATCAAATGAGTTTAATGGAAATTGAAGTGCAGTTAAATATTCAGGAAATGGCACAGGTTTTTGGCAATCTTGATTTGAATTTGAAAAAGATTGAAAAAACTGCAAGAGTTACGATTGTAAGCAGAAACGATAGTCTTAAGATTATTGGTAGTCAGGAAGGCTGTCGGATGGCAAAAAATGTTTTAGAACATTTAGATAAAATTTGCCAGAATGGTGGAGAGATTTCAGAGCAGACGGTTGATTATTTATTGTCTCTCGAGATGGAACATGAAAATTCTGATATTGATGAAATTAATAACGATATTATTTGTCATACAATCATGGGAAAATCCATTAAACCTAAAACATTTGGTCAGAAGAAATATTTGGATGCCATCCGAGATAATATGATTGTTTTCGGATTAGGGCCGGCAGGAACGGGTAAAACTTATCTTGCTATGGCTATGGCCATAACAGCATTCAAAAAAGATGAAGTTAGCAGGATTATTTTGACCAGACCGGCGATTGAAGCAGGAGAGAAACTGGGATTTTTGCCTGGAGATTTACAAAGTAAGGTAGATCCTTACTTAAGACCATTATATGATGCATTACATCAGATTATGGGGGCAGAAACTTTCCAACGGAATATGGAAAAGGGATTGATTGAGGTTGCACCTTTGGCTTATATGAGGGGAAGAACTTTGGATAATGCTTTTATTATTCTTGATGAAGCCCAGAATACAACACCAGCCCAAATGAAAATGTTTTTGACCAGAATTGGTTTTGGTTCAAAAGTAGTTGTTACCGGTGATTTGACGCAAAAAGACTTACCACATGACGCTACTTCGGGATTAGATGTGGCTATTAAAGTTTTGTCTAAAGTAGAAGGCATTAGTTTTTGCAATTTAACAAGTGCTGACGTTGTGAGACATCCGTTGGTACAAAAGATTGTTAAAGCATATGATGAATATGATAAAAAACAGGTTTTTGAAAATAAAAAGAAACAACAAAAGGATAACAGGAATTATACACGATGATTATCGATAAGATAAACAAAAATGACATCTTAAAATTTGCCTTTCAATGGATTTTTTCCGGAATAGTTGGCTCTTTTTTATGTTATTTTACATCAGGAACACCGGAAAAGATATTTATATGTTTATTGGTAATTATGCTATATACGCTTTGTTTTGCTTTTTCGTATCAGCAGTTACTGATTAATGAAAAAGATGGCTTTAAATTCCATCGTGTCTTAAATAAGAGCACCATTTGGTATTGTATATTACTTTTGCTTTGCAGTATAGGACATTTATTACCGCAACAGATTCAATTTTATCTGCTTTCAGGAGCAATATTATGCATCATTTTACCTAAGCATCTTGGTATAGCTCAAGGGATAATGATAGTATCCATTATTCAGTTATGCGGTAAAACCGATATTTATGACTGTATTTTTAGTATTTTGCTTATGCTTTTAGGCATGTTATGTTCTGATATTTTTCAAAAACGGAAGTATAGTTTTGAGTCTGTTTTTATTATTGGTGGTATTTCTATAGGCATATATTTCTTGTGTAATTATTGCAAAGGAAACGCAATCAGTAGTTATATGGTGCTTCATGGATTATTGGAAGGCCTTATGAACCTTGGCATTTTAATTTTTGCAGTTCCGCATTTGCATTCAAAAAAAGTTGAGGAGATTTCAATTAGTTACGGAGAAGCAATCGAAGATGATTTTCCGCTGGTTCAATTTTTAAAATCTGTTTCAGATAAACAATATCAACATGGCCGTTTGGTTTCTAATTTATGCTTTAAATGTTGTAAAGAGATTGGATTAAACGAAAATCTGGCTTGTTGTGCCGGATTATATTATAGTCTTAATTCTGCTGATTCTCATAATTCCACAGAATTGGTTTTAGAATTATCTGAACAGTATAATCTGCCGGCAGAAGTTCGCAGGTTGTTACAGGAATATCACGGAATATCATCACCTATATCCACACCGGAAGCTGCTGTTGTGGATTTGATTGATGAAGTAGTTTTAAGAATAGAAGAATATGGAAAAGAATATTTAGCCGGTTTTAACCGTCAAATGCTAATAATTAATACATTTGAAGAATTGTCTGCATCCGGAAGATATGACTATTCCGGCTTAAGTATTAATATGTTTTTAAAGGTTCGAAAGTACTTAATTGAGGAGGCGGAATTTTAATGAATATCTTTTTGGAAAATGAAGTACAGGCAGATTTCGGATTTGATTTAACTGAAGTTGCCACAAAACTGATTGATAGTACACTGGATTATGAGGACTTTCCGTTTGATATATCTGTTGAGATTAACATTGTGGATAATGCCACCATCAAGGAAATTAATAAAGAATATCGTAACATAGACAAGGCAACGGATGTGCTGTCTTTTCCAATGATTCAATACCCTGCACCGGGAGATTATTCTTTATTGGAAGAAGATGATTCAAACTTTGATCCTGATGACGGACATTTGATTCTTGGAAATATTATAGTTTCTGCTGAAAAGGTAAAAGAACAGGCAATAGAATATAATCACAGTGAATTAAGGGAATATGGTTTCTTAATTGTTCACAGTATGTTACATTTGTTAGGTTATGATCATGAGGAGCCTGGAGATTCAGAAGAAATGTTCAGACGTCAGGAGGAAATATTAAATCATTGCGGAATTACCAGAGATATTCGCATTTAATTGATGAATATAAAGGAAAATAATATGGAAAATAATAAACAAAAAGGTAGTTTCCTTGTACAGGGAAGCATCCTTGCAATTGCATCAATTTTATCCAGAATAATTGGCTTGATTTATCGCATTCCAATGACATACATTATTGGAGATGTTGGTAATAATTATTACAGTACAGCATATGAAGTTTATAATATTATGTTGTTAATATCCTGTTACAGCATTCCAACAGCGGTTTCAAAACTTGTATCCGGTTATCGTGCAAAAGGAGACATGTGCACGGTGGACAGGATAGTTAAGTGCGCTCTTTTTATTTCGGGTTCTTTTGGTACACTTGCCTTTTGTGTTGTGTTTTTTGCTGCACCATATATTACAGCGTCATTGCAAACGCCTTTAAGTATTTATGCATTGCTGGTATTAGCACCTTCTCTTATCATTTTTTCCGTTATGGGTGTTTTGAGAGGATTATTTCAAGGGATTGGGTCTATGGTGCCAACTGCCTTTTCCCAGATTTTGGAACAAATCGTTAATGCAATTGTAAGTATAGTGGCTGCTTATTATTTGTTCCGTCATGGATTAAAAATCGGAGCCGTTTTAGGAAATGCAGAGGAATATAGTGCAGCAATGGGAGCGGCAGGCGGAACACTTGGCTCCACGTTAGGTGCTTTGGTCTCCTTGCTTTTTGTTCTAGCGATTTTCCTTTTATTCCGACCAAGTTTAAAACGCATGAAGAAAAAACAGCCTTTTCCTGCCAAGGAATCGGTGTTATCTGTTAGTAAATTAATACTGATTACAATCGTACCTGTTTTATTAAGCACCACAATTTATAATATTAGCGGAATTATTGATCAGTTTATATTTAAAAATCTGGCAACTATTCAAGAGTATGCTGTTTCTGATATTGATGTATGGTGGGGCGTTTTTAGCGGAAAATATAAAGTTATTATTAATGTTCCGTTGGCAATTGCTTCCGCAATGGCAGCTTCAGCAGTTCCTGAACTTGCTGCTGCATTTGCTTCTAACGATCTAAAACGTGCCAGATTAAAAACACATCAAGGAATACGATTTGTTATGGTAATAGCAATTCCTTGTGTTGTAGGTATGGGAGTGCTTGCTTCCCCGATTATGCAGTTGTTATTTGGAGATTCCTCTGATTTGGCAGCAAAGATGCTTATGTTCGGAAGTATTTCCATTGCTTTTTATTCATTATCAACTTTAACTAATGGAATATTACAAGGTATTAATCGATTAATGGAGCCTGTAAAGAATGCAGTTATCGCATTAGTTTTACATGTTATATTTTTAATTGTATTAATGCTGGCGGCTGAACAACATATTTATGCCGTTGTTTATGCAAATTGCTTTTATGCTTTTTTAATGTGTATTTTAAACGGTTTTTCAATCAGAAAGTATTTGAATTATCGTCAGGAAATTTTTAGAACATTTGTGGCTCCGTCACTTGCCTCTGCTTTTATGGGAGCTGCGGTATATTTGGTATATAATGGCGGAATGAAATTGTGGAAATTTAATCCGTTATGGTGTATACTTTCCATTGGAGTTGGAATATTTGTTTACTTTGTATTTTTACTTTTGTTACGGGGTGTTTCAAGAGAAGAATTATATAAATTTCCAAAGGGCCATTTAATGATTAAATTTGGAGATAAGTTACATCTATTAAGGAGAGACTAATATGAAGAGACGATTTTTATTATCTTTACTTGTTTTTGTATTCCTGTTTGCTGTAGCATGTGGTAACGATGATACAAATGTTGGTACAAACAATGATCAGGATATTATTCAGGAAGACGATAAAGAAGAAGATATCCAGGACGAAGAAACTGATAACGAGTCAGGGGAAGAACAGGAAGAGGAAGAAGAAGAACAGTTGCCGGATGACGTGTTTAATGATGAAACCGTCGAGGAAGAAGAGGAAGAAGGAGTCTTTTCCCACATTTACACAATTGAAATCATGGATACAACTATGTACGCCATAAAAGATGTAAATGTTCGTAGTTTGCCATCAACAGAAGGCGAAATCGTAGGACGTCTTGTTGTAAATGATACCGTACATGTAGTGGGTCGTTGTGTGGAAAATGGCTGGTATAAAGTTGAATATAATGATCAATATGCTTTTGTACATTATGATTATCTTGGTGGTTCAAAAGTAACCGTATCAAACAATTCTTATTCATGGATTGCATCCCTGGATATTGCTAAAACAACAGATCAGATTATCGTTGTTTCAGCAACTGATACATATGCAAATGTTGGAATGTATATCAAGAAGGGGAACGGCATATGAACAGAAGTTTTCTATACTACGGAAGGCCGGATTGGCCGTAACGGGTTAGGAAAACAAGTAGAAGGTGACGGCAAGACACCGATAGGTGCATTTCATTTTATTAAAGCCTTTGGCACTAAGGAAAATCCAGGGACAAGCTTAGAATATACCGTTGTCAACGCCAGTCATTATTGGGTTGATGATCCGAATTCGAAGTATTATCATCAGTTTGTTAGTACAGATGATGTAAATATGGACTGGGATTCTGCGGAACATCTTGTAGATTACGGTGAATGGTATTATTATTGCCTTGCTCTTGACTATAATCCGGACCGTGTTCCGGGAAAAGGTTCTGCAATTTTTTTACATTGTACATGGTTAGGTACAACATCAGGATGTATTGCGATTCCTGAAGAGTGTATGGTTAAAGTTTTACAAAATGTCAATGAAAATTGTGTAATCATAATTGATACACCTACAGGTGTTAAAAACTATTAATATTTTGAATAATTGAAGTAATTATGCGGATAATAAATGCAGGTGATATTATGAAAAAAGCATTTAGAGTCCGCATTTTTATTGCATTATCAGTGATAGCGTTATCATTGTTAGCCTTTGAAAGTGCTTATTATTTTACAATAAAATACTATGAAGATGACATTCCTTATTGGGAGAACGACAGCGATATAATAACCGATCCGAAAGAAGTTGAGGACGATATTATAGAAACATCTACAACGCCTTTATTTTTACTTTTAGAAAAAAACGGATATGTTATTGTTGAATATTTTCAAGGTGGAGCATTATATGATGAAACAGATATTCCTGTAAGAGACCTTCCACATGATTTACAGCAAAAAATAGTGAACGGTATCCCTATAAAAAATTTTGATGAGTTATATGATTTTCTTGAAAATTACAGTAGTTGAATGTTTGATGTTATGTTATAATCAAATAAGGTGGTGAAGTATGTCAAACATTCAGAAAAACAATTATAATGTTGTTGTTATAGGTGCCGGTGCATCCGGAATTATGGCAGCAATATCAGCCTCACGACAAGGTGGAAAAGTATTGCTCTTAGAACATCTTGAAAGAGTAGGGAAAAAGATTCTTGCAACGGGAAACGGTAAATGTAACTATACAAATTCACAGCAGGGTATTTTGTTTTACAGAGGAAATGACCCTGCATTTGTTGTGCCTGTTTTTAAACAGTTTTCTACAGATGATACAGTAGAATTTTTTAAAGAACTGGGAATTTACCCTAAGATAAAAAACGGATATTTTTACCCTTACAGTGAACAGGCTTCAGCAGTTGTTGAAGTATTGGAGCTTGCATTGAGAGAACATAAAATTGATGTCATGACCGGTTGCGAGCTTTTACAAATTAAAACAGTTAAAAACGGTTTTAAATTACAAACAACAAAAGGAGTGTTTGACACAAAATCTTGTGTTTTTGCTACAGGACTTCTTGCAGGAAAAAAATGTGGATGTGACGGAAGTGCCTTTCCATATTTAGAAGAGATGGGCCACAAGTTCATAGATATTGTACCGGCACTTGTCCAAATGAAGTCTGATAATTCGTTTTTGAAAAATCTTGCAGGAATTCGTGCAGAAATCGGTCTCAAAATGTATGTAAATGATATTTTTGCCGGAGAAGACAAGGGTGAACTATTACATATTGACGGAGGAATCTCAGGAATCGTTGCTTTTCAACTTAGCAGATATGCCTCAAAGGCACTGTTGAAAAATGAAAAAGTTATGGCTGTTATCGATTATTGTCCAAATATGACTCCTGAGGAGCTTTATTCACTATTAATTGAACGTTTTCACATGAACGGAAAAGATAAAAATGCTTTAGAAGCAATGATTGGTTTTATGAATTATAAACTGGCACTTGCATTCTTTAAAGATATTCATCTTGACCATAATATAAAAGCAAAAGATGTTTCAAAAGAACATTTACGTCGCTTGGCACAGATGATGAAAGAAACGAAGATTAATATTACCGGTACAAAAGGTTATGAAGACGCACAGGTTTGTGCCGGTGGTTTAGATACAACCATGTTCCACAATGAAAGTTTACAGTCAAAAGTAGTACCGGGATTATTTGCCTGTGGTGAATTACTTGATATTGACGGAATGTGTGGTGGATATAATCTCCAATGGGCATGGTCTAGTGGATATGTTGCAGGAAAGTGGGCAGGAGAATATGCTAAAAATTGACCAGATTAAGGTGCCTGTAAATCACAACGAACAGGACATTATTAAAAAAATCGCTCAATCTATTGGGGTCTCACAAAAAGAGATCTCTAATTTGCATATTATTAAACGTTCTATTGATGCCCGGAAAAAGCCGGAATTGTATTATGTTTATTCTATTGCTTTTACTGTAGGTAATGAAAGTAAAATATTAAAAAAGTCCAAAAACGTGCAGTTGTATAAGCCGTCCGTGTACCAGTTTCCATCTTTGTGTGAAGATGGCATTAAGTTAGAACATTCACCGGTAATTATCGGTGCAGGCCCGGCTGGTCTTTTTGCCGCATATGAATTAGCTATGGCAGGTTACAAACCGTTAATATTGGAACGGGGAAAATGTGTAGAAGAACGGCAAAAGGATATAGAAAAATTTTGGAGTACAGGTATATTAAATCCCAATTCAAATATTCAGTTTGGTGAAGGTGGCGCCGGAACTTTTTCCGACGGAAAACTAAATACATTAGTAAAAGATACAAATGGTCGTAATGCACATGTATTACAAACATTTGTAGAATTTGGCGCTCCGACGGATATTTTATATGACAACAAACCACATATCGGAACTGATATATTGGTTGAAATTTTAAAAGGGATGCGCGAAAAAATACAGTCTTTAGGCGGTACTTTTTTATTCGAAAAACAGGTTACTGAATTAATATATAAAGACGATTTTTTGTGTGGGCTTAAATTAACGGATGGCAGTGTTATTGACGCTGAAGTTGCAGTACTGGCTATTGGGCATAGTGCAAGAGATACATTTTCCTATCTGGTAACAACACCACTTGAAATGAGCGCAAAATCTTTTGCAGTAGGCTTCCGTGTTGAACATTTACAAAAAGAAATTGATTTATCCCAATATGGTTCTAACGATTCCCGTTTACCGTCAGCTGCATATAAATTAACAGCTCAATGTTCTACAGGAAGAGGAGTGTACTCTTTTTGTATGTGTCCGGGCGGTTATGTGGTAAATGCCAGTTCGGTAGAAGGAATGACTTGCGTAAACGGTATGAGTTATTCGGACAGAAGCGGCTTAAATGCAAATTCAGCCATTATTATTTCTGTTACTCCGGATGATTTTGAAGCACAAGATCCTTTAGCCGGTGTTCGTTTCCAGGAAAAATTGGAAAAGAAAGTATTCGAAATGGGAAACGGAAAAATTGTCCAACAACGCTTAGAGGATTATAAAAATAAAACCATCACAAAAGATTACGGAAAGGTTATAGGCCAGACAAAAGGAGAGACTTGTTTCGGACCTTTGCATGAATTGTTTCCGGAAGACATCAGAAATTCATTTTTAGAAGGTATGGAACAATTTGGCAGACAGATTAACGGATTTGATCATGGAGATACCATCTTATCCGGCGTAGAAAGCAGAACATCATCTCCGATAAGAATAAACAGAGACGAGGCTTTCGAAAGTTCTGTTAAGGGGCTGTATCCTTGTGGTGAAGGTGCCGGATATGCCGGTGGAATCATGTCTGCTGCTATGGATGGTATAAAAGTAGCAGAAGCAATTGCAAGAAAATATACAAGATAATTTTTAAGAAGAAGAGGTTACATAAGTGGAAGAGTTAACACCAATGATGCAAAAGTATCTTGAAACAAAAGAAGAACATAAAGATTGTATTTTATTCTACCGTCTTGGGGATTTTTATGAAATGTTTTTTGAAGATGCTTTGACCGCATCAAAAGAGTTAGAAATAACATTAACAGGCAAAAGCTGTGGCTTAAAAGATCGTGCGCCAATGTGTGGCGTTCCGTTTCATTCGGCAGAAGGATATATAAATAAACTGGTTCAAAAAGGATATAAAGTAGCAATTTGCGAGCAAGTAGAAGACCCAAAAACCGCAAAAGGTTTAGTACGACGGGAAGTTGTCCGTATTGTTACTCCGGGAACTAACTTATGCATGCAGGCTCTTGATGAGACAAAAAATAATTACTTACTGTGTATTGTTTATATTGGTGGTTCTTATGGTTTAGCTGTTTCAGATGTAAGTACAGGCGACTTTTATGTAACTGAAATTTCAGATGAGAGAGCACTTGCTGATGAAATCTATATGTTTGCACCTTCTGAAATTGTCTGCAATGAAGCATTTTTTGTAAGCGGTTTTCCAATCGATGAATTAAAACAAAGACTTCATATTGCACTTACTTCCTTAGATGCATGGTATTTTGATGATAATGTTGTAACAAATACTTTAACTTCACATTTTCACACAAAAACATTACAGGCATTGGGGCTTGAAGATTTCCCAACAGGAACATTTTCAGCAGGAGCGTTACTTAAATATTTGTATGAAACCCAGAAAAATTCATTGGGGCACATTACAACTTTAACTCCGTATACCAATGGGAAATATATGATAATTGATGGTTCTTCCAGACGTAATTTAGAACTGGTAGAAACCATGAGAGAGAAAAGCAAAATAGGTTCCTTGTTGTGGGTTGTTGATAAAACAAAAACTGCTATGGGTGCCCGTATGCTTCGTAGTTATGTAGAACAACCGTTAATAAATAAGCAAGCCATTGAAGAACGTTTAGATGCAATTGAAACCTTCAATAGTCATTTAATCACTCGTGATGAAATCAGGGAATATTTAAATCCAATCTACGACTTGGAACGTTTGATCAGCCGTGTTACATATCAAACTGCAAATCCAAGAGATATGATTGCATTTAAAAGTTCATTAAAAATGTTACCTGCAATTAAAATGTTGTTGGAAGAAGTTCCATGTGCTTTAACACAGCAATTTTTCCGGGAATTAGATTGCCTTGAGGATATATATCAATGGATTGATGAGTCTATTGAAGAAGAACCGCCAATTGCAGTTCGTGAAGGTGGTATTATTAAGTCCGGTTATTTGGAAGAGATTGACCGACTTCGTAACGCAAAGACAGAAGGTAAAAACTGGCTTGCAAAATTAGAAGAAGAAGAGCGTGAAAAAACAGGAATTAAAAATTTAAGAATTAAATACAACAAGGTCTTTGGATATTATTTGGAGGTTACAAATTCCTTTTTATCTATGGTACCGGATTATTTTATTCGTAAGCAGACACTTACAAATGCAGAAAGATTTATCACACCGGAATTAAAGGAATTGGAAGACACTATTTTAGGTGCGGAAGACCGTTTATTTGCATTAGAATACAATCTTTTCTCTGAAATCAGAGATCGCATTGCCGGAGAGGTTGAACGTATTCACAAAACCGCCAAAGCAATTGCCCATTTAGATGCAATGGTTTCTTTGGCATTTGTTGCAGAACAAAATAATTTTGTCCGTCCAAAGATTAATGAGCACGGAACCATTCATATAAAGGACGGAAGACATCCTGTTGTTGAAAAAATGATGGGTGGCCAGATGTTTGTGGCAAACGACACTTATCTTGATAATGACAAGAAACGTATTTCCATTATTACAGGACCAAATATGGCCGGTAAATCAACTTATATGCGTCAAACAGCATTAATTGTGCTTATGGCGCAAATGGGAAGCTTTGTTCCTGCTTCTGAAGCTAATATAGGTATTGTTGACCGTATTTTCACCCGTGTAGGAGCTTCAGATGATCTTGCCAGTGGACAAAGTACATTTATGATTGAAATGACGGAAGTGGCCAATATTCTAAGAAACGCAACCCCTAATAGTTTACTTATTCTTGATGAAATTGGTCGAGGAACCAGTACTTTTGATGGTTTAAGCATTGCATGGGCAGTTGTGGAACATATTAGTAATCCTCTGTTGCTTGGGGCAAAAACATTATTTGCAACTCATTATCATGAATTAACTGAGCTTGAAGGCAAATTAGACAATGTAAATAATTACTGTATTGCCGTAAAAGAAAACGGTGATGACATCGTCTTTTTAAGAAAGATTATTCCTGGAGGAGCTGATAAGAGTTATGGTATTCAGGTTGCTAAATTAGCGGGTGTTCCGGACTCTGTTATTCAGAGAGCAAAAGATATTGTTGAGCAGTTAATTGAAAATGATCTGGCAATTCATACGGAACGAATTCAGGATGATAAGCCGAAGAAAAAGGCGACGAAGAAAAACGAATTGGAACTTGGACAAATTAGTTTGTTTGATACAATGGGTGATGATGTAATTATTGAAGATATTCGCAATTTGGACTTAAGTTCCATGACTCCAATTGATGCTTTAAACAAATTAAATGAATTGCAAAAACAAATACATAATCGGTGGTAAAAAATGGCAGAAATTCAGGTGTTAGACAAACAGACAATTGATCAGATAGCAGCCGGAGAAGTGGTTGAACGTCCAAGCAGTGTGGTAAAAGAATTGGTTGAAAATTCTTTGGATGCCGGAGCAAAGCATATTACCGTTGAAATTAAAGATGGGGGAATATCTTATATTCGAATTACGGATAATGGTTGCGGTATTGACAGTAATCAGATTGAAAAGGCATTTTTACGCCATTCTACCAGTAAAATCCGTCAAGCTGAGGATTTGACACGTATTCATTCTCTTGGATTCAGAGGTGAAGCTTTATCCAGCATTGCAGCAGTTTCCCAGGTAGAACTGATTACGAAAATCAAAGACGATTTTATGGGAAGCCGTTTTACTATAGAAGGCGGAATTAACGGTCATTTAGAAGAAATCGGGGCACCTGACGGAACTACTTTTGTCATCAGAAACTTATTCTTTAATACACCGGTCCGTAAAAAGTTTTTAAAAACTCCACAAACTGAAGCGGCATATATTACCGGTCTTATGGAGAAATATGCTCTGTGTAGACCTGATGTTGCTTTTAAAGTAATTGTAAATGGACAAACCAAACTGCAAAGTCCCGGAAACGGTCAGTTGGAAGATGCTATTTACCGCGTATTTGGTAGAGAAATCATTGGAGATTTAATGCCAATTTATATTAATGATGAGCAAATAACTATTCATGGATTTATTGCCAAACCGGTTGTTTCCAGAGGAAACAGAAATTTTGAGCACTTTTTTATTAACGGAAGATACATCACCAGTAATTTCCTGAGTAAATGTGTAGAAGAAGCATATAAAAGTTTTGTTATGCAACATAAATTTCCTTTTGTTCTTCTAAGTATTGAAATGAATCCGTCAGAAGTTGACGTGAATGTACATCCAACGAAAATGGAAGTTCGTTTTTCTAATGAACCTCATATATATGAATTGTTAACAAAAGGAATTTTAGATGTACTTACAGGAAGGGAACTTATTCCATCTGTCACTTTAGAAAAAAACGAAGTTAAAGCGGAACCACCGAAGCCGTCAGTGGCTAAACCGGAACCCTTTGAAAGTAAAAAAATAGAACAACTTCGTGCTGTAGTAAGAGAAAATTCACCTTATAACATGCATTACGGTGAAAGAAAGGTTCATCCTATTGCTGCGGAAAAATCTGTTTCTCCATTTGTTGAAGAAAATAAAGAAATTTCCCCGGCTGTTCAAATAACAATGTTTGAAGAAAACAAACCAATGCTTTTAAATACACAGTCCAAACCGTCTCATCGGATCATCGGACAAGTTTTTAAAACATATTGGTTAGTTGAATTTAATGATGCATTGTATATTATTGATCAGCATGCTGCTCATGAACGTGTGCTGTATGAACGAACAATAAAATCCATTCAAAATAAGGAAATGACTTCACAAACAATTAGTCCGCCTCTTGTTTTAGCTTTAAGTGATTTAGAAATTACTTATTTAGAAAAATACAAAGAACAGTTTGAACGTATCGGATATACATTCGAGTCCTTTGGCGGACAGGATATTATTGTCAACACAGTTCCTTATAATATGTTTGGAATTAGGGATAAAGATTTATTTTTAGGAATGTTAGATGACCTAAAAGATTTTAAAGGAAATGAAACTCCTGATATTGTGTTGGAAAAAGTTGCAATGATGAGCTGTAAAGCTGCGGTGAAAGGAAATCAGCATCTATCGGAAAAAGAAGCATTCCAATTGATTGATGACCTGCTTACACTGGAGAATCCGTATCATTGCCCACACGGAAGACCAACAATTATTGAAATGTCAAAATATGAAATGGAGAGAAAATTTAAACGATGAAAAAACCATTGATTATATTATCCGGACCTACGGCCGCAGGGAAAAGTAAATTATCCATCGCCTTGGCAAAAGCGTTAAACGGAGCGATTATTTCTGCGGATTCTGTTCAGGTATATCGTGGAATGGATGTTGGTTCTGCCAAAATCATGCCGGAAGAAATGGATGGTATAAAACATTATATGATTGATGTTTTAGAACCGGATGAAGAATTTCATGTTTATCGTTTTGTTGAAATGGTAAAAAATTGTTTGG
This sequence comes from Lachnospiraceae bacterium, assembly GCA_045632875.1. Classification (GTDB taxonomy): domain Bacteria; phylum Bacillota; class Clostridia; order Lachnospirales; family Lachnospiraceae; genus XBB1006. The sequence continues at coordinate 26,726 of JAZQXN010000034.1, read as the reverse complement.
ATGAAATATATAGCCAAGGACAGATACCGATTTTGGTAGGCGGAACAGGATTTTATATTCAGGCAATTTTGTATGATATTGATTTTAATGCAGATAGCGGTGATAAATCTTATCGCTTATCCTTAGAGAAACTTGCTACTGAAAACGGCGCTGAATATCTACATAATATGTTAAAAGAGATTGACCCAAAATCTGCCGAAATCATTCATATGAACAATGTAAAAAGAGTTATCCGTGCATTAGAGTTTTATCATGAAACCGGAGAAAAAATATCAGAGCACAATGAAACCGAACGTCAAAAAGAGTCTCCGTACTGTTTTGCATATTTCGTGTTGACAGACAAAAGAGAACTTCTTTACGAAAGAATTAACGCCAGAGTAGACAAAATGGTTCAGGAAGGCTTAGTGGAAGAAGTAAGAGCTCTTCGGGACAAGGGGTATAATCAAAAATTAGTTTCTATGCAGGCTCTGGGTTATAAAGAAATCTTGGACTACTTAGACGGCGAAACTGATTTGGAAAGGGCATTATACTTGATCAAACGGGACACCAGACATTTTGCAAAGCGGCAACTGACTTGGTTCGCCCGGGAGAAAGATGTTATTTGGATTAATCGTTCCGAATATAACCAGGATGAAACGGAAATTCTTAAGTTTATGTTAGAAGAATGGGAAAAACGAGGATATAAAAAATGTTAAGAGACACATTACTTGAACAATATGAAAAAAATGGAATTGACGAGGATGTTTTTTCCTTTGGAGAGACCATTTTAGAGGAATTCAAAGAAAGATTTAAACATATTGATGAAATCGCTGAATATAATCATCTTCGTGTTATGGAAGCATTTCGTAAAAACAGAGTTTCTGTAGAATGTTTTAATTACGCTACAGGCTACGGATATAATGATATTGGACGAGATACATTAGAGCAGGTATTTGCTGACCTTTTTCATGGCGAAGACGCTTTAGTAAGACCACAAATCACTTGCGGAACCCATGCATTAGCCCTTGCTTTAATGTCAAATTTAAGACCTGGAGACGAATTAATGTCACCGGTTGGTAAACCATACGATACTTTGGAAGAAATCATTGGAATCCGGCCTTCCACAGGTTCTTTAAAAGAATATGGAATCTCCTATAAACAGGTTGATTTGTTAGAGGACGGATCTTTTGACTGGGACGGTATTAAAAATGCCATCAATGAAAAAACCAAATTAGTTACGATTCAGCGTTCCAAGGGATATGCTACCAGACCAACATTAAGCGTGGATAGAATAGGGGAGTTGATTCGATTTATTAAGTCGGTTAAACCGGACGTTATTTGTATGGTAGACAACTGCTATGGTGAATTTGTAGAAGATAAAGAACCATTAGATGTTGGTGCTGACATGATGGTTGGTTCATTGATAAAAAATCTTGGCGGCGGACTTGCACCTATCGGTGGCTACATTGTAGGTAAAAAAGAATGTGTGGAAAATGCTGCATATCGTCTCACATCACCGGGACTTGGAAAAGAGGTCGGTGCTTCCCTGGGTGTTATGCAATCCTTTTTCCAGGGATTATTCCTTGCACCAAATGTAGTAGCTTCTGCCTTAAAAGGAGCAATTTTTGCAGCTGCAATTTATGAAAAATTAGGCTTTGATGTTCATCCTTCTGCAAAGGAAAGCAGACATGATATTATCCAGGCTGTTACATTCCATAAACCTGAAGGTTTAATTGCATTTTGCGAAGGAATTCAGGCTGCAGCTCCGATTGACAGTTTTGTGCGTCCGGAACCGGGCGATATGCCGGGATATGACAGCAAGGTAATCATGGCTGCCGGCGCTTTTAATCAGGGTTCATCTATTGAGTTAAGTGCAGATGGTCCGTTAAGAGCACCGTATACAGCATTTTTCCAGGGCGGATTAACATGGAATCATGCAAAACAGGGAATTTTAATGTCTCTGCAAAAAATGAAAGAAAAAGGACTTGTTAATCTTTAAATTTTATTAAATCTTTCGTTTGATTCTATACATCAAAATAGGATTATGATAAAATAATATGAAGTGGTGATTGAAGTATGTTGGGAGCGGAAAGGATTATTTTTGAAATATATTTCTTTTAAAGATCTGCCCGTAACAGACAGGCCATATGAAAAGTTTCAGCAATATGGGGCAGATGCCTTAACAGATGCTGAACTTTTGGCAATAATACTGCGAACCGGAACAAAAGAACACGATGTGTTAGAAGTTGCCACTGCAGTTTTGAACAACAACCAACATAGTTTATTAAATCTCAGAGATATGTCTATGGAAGATTTAAAGAAGATTCCGGGCATCGGTGAGATTAAGGCAATACAATTAAAATGTATTGCCCAGTTATGTGTCAGAATGAGTCGGACTGCATATCATCCGAAAGAAAAATTCGACACCGCAAAAAAAGTAGCAGAATACTACATGGAGTATCTTAGACACGAAGAATGCGAAAGAACCATTCTATTAATGCTGGATACAAAATGTCAGAAACTTGGAGAGGAAGTCATTTCCGTAGGCACGGTTAATGCTTCATTGTTATCTCCACGCGAGATATTTTTAACTGCCTTAAACAAAAAAGCGGTTCAAATAATTTTAATTCACAACCATCCCAGCGGTGATCCGACACCAAGCAGGGAAGACGAACGAATCACCCAACGAATAAAAAATAGCGGTGAATTAATTGGAATTGAATTAGTAGATCATATTATAATTGGAGATAATATTTATACCAGTTTTAAAGAAGAAGGTCTTCTATAAAGGAGGAGAAAAAATGGCATCAAATTTATACGGAGTGGATTTAGGAACAGCCAACATTAAAATGTTTTCCAAAATGGGAAATGAAGCAGTAAGCGAAAAAAACACCATCGCAATTCGTGACAAGAAAGAAATTTATGCATACGGAGATGATGCATATGCTATGTACGAAAAAGTTCCAAGCAATATTAAAGTTAGTTTTCCAATGGTAAACGGTGTTATTGCTGATTACAATAATATGCAAAAACTTGTAGAAACATTTTTGGAAAAACATATTAAAAGTCATTCCAAAAATGCTGATTTTATTGTAGCAGTACCTACAGACATTACAGAAGTTGAAAAACGTTCATTTTATGATTTATTTTATAAAAGTAAAATCAGACCAAAATCTGTTATGCTTTGCGAAAAACCTATTGCTGCAGCCGTTGGACTTGGTTTAAATGTTAATGAACCTACAGGTTCCATGATTGTTGATATTGGTGCCGACACCACAGAAGTATCCGTTATTTCTTTAGGTGGACTTGTTTTAAGTGATTTATTACGTGTAGGCGGTAACCAGCTTGATGAATCCATCATTACTCATATAAAAAGAAAATATAATCTTGTAATTGGACAGAAAACTGCCCAAAGTTTAAAAATTGAACTTGGTGATGCCATGAACAACGACAATGGTGTTAAAGTTATTGTTGGCCGTGACGTGGTAAGCGGATTACCTGTAGAAATGGAAATTTCATCCCTTGTAGTTAATGAAGCAATAAAAGAAGGATTAAATTCCATTTGTACTTCCATTAAAATGATTTTGGAAAAAACTCCGCCTGAACTTGCCAAAGATATTATCCGTTCCGGAATTTATCTTGCCGGTGGCGGTTCCCAATTAAAGCACATGGGAGCTTTAATTACCGATTTAACAAACATTAAAGTAAATGAAACCGAAGAACCTGCACTTTGTGTTGTTCGTGGTTTAAATCACATTGTTTCTGAACCGGTATACCAAACACTTGCTTATAATTTAAAGAAACGAATTTATAGTTAATTGAGGTTAATATGTTTAATCAAAGAAGAAGAGTAACAAAGAAAAGAATCGATATTCCAACAAAATATGTACTGGCTGGAGTTATGTTTTTTTGTGTTGTTGCGATTTTTATCAGTTTAAATTTTAACATTTCCGGCGGTCCGTTAAAAACTGTAGCCGAAGTTGTTTTCGGACCAATGCAGAATGGTCTGAATCACATTGGCAGTTATATGGTTCAGCAAAAAGACTATTTTGATTCCATGGAAGAGTTAAAGGCGGAAAATGAAGCATTAAGAAAATTGAATGAAGAATTGACCGTTGAAAACAGTACCTTAAAGCTGGAGCATTACGAACTTGAAAACTTAAGAGAGTTATACGAACTGGATAATAAATATCCGAGTTACGAAAAAACCGGAGCAAGAGTTATTGCACGTGATGCCAGCAACTGGTTTAATACCTTTATTATTGATAAGGGTTCTGAAGATGGCATTGAAGTAGATATGAATGTTATTGCCGGCAGCGGATTGGTTGGAATTGTTACCGCTGTAGGAAAACATACTGCTACAGTTACCACAATCATTAATGACACTTCAAATGTAAGCGGAATGATGCTCACAACTTCAGATAGTTGTATTGTACGTGGCAACCTTCAATTAATGGCAGAAGAGCAGGTTATTGTATTCGATACATTAAATGACAGAAACAATATGATTTCTGTCGGCACTCCTGTTGTAACATCAAATATTAGTGATAAATTTCTTCAGGGGATATTAATTGGATACGTAACAAGTATTAACGTAGATGCAAATAACCTTACTAAATCCGGAACCATTACACCGGTTGTAGACTTTGAGCATCTGGAAGAAGTATTGGTCATCCTTGAAAAGAAAGAATTTGATTAGGAAAAATTATGCTTAGAAAATTTGTTGAAGTAATTTTAGTTATTCTTTGTTTTGTGATACAAACTTCATTTTTTCAATATTTCACTATAGCCGGCGTTTCACCTAATTTGCTGGTAGTACTTACTGCGTCCATTGGTTTCATGAAAGGAAAAAAAGAAGGCATATTTGTTGGATTTGTTTGTGGTTTTTTAATTGATATTTTCTTTTCGAAAGTATTGGGATTATACACTTTACTCTACTCCCTGATTGGATTTTTCAATGGATTTTTTACCAAAGAATTTTTGCCGGAAGACGTTAAATTGCCGGTTGTTCTCATCGTTGGCAGTGATATACTGATTAATTTGATGATTTATTTTATCCTCTTTTTATTCAGAGGAGACTTTAATTTATTTTTCTACTTTATTAATTTAATTATACCGGAGGTTGTTTATACCTTACTGGTAACAATTTTATTATATTTGATTATTCTAAAAGTTAACAAAAAACTTGAAGAGTTCGAAAAAAGGAGTGCAAGTAAATTTGGTTAAGCGTTTTATACTTAATATCATAAAATCCAGATATTTTGCTTTTTCAACGGTTTTAGTGATATTATCTTCCATTTTATTGCAGCGTTTATTTGTTTTGCAAATTGTGAATGGAGAAGAATACCAGAAAAACTACACACTGATGATTGAAAAAGATAAAGAAATCCCTGCAACTAGGGGTTGTATATATGATAGAAACGGAAAAGTGCTGGCTTATAATGAGCTGGCTTATTCTGTTGTTATAGAAGATAACGGAACATACAAAAATAACAAAGAACGTTCTGCCGAATTAAATGATATTATTGCGGAAACAATTAAAATCATTAAGAAAAGAGGAGATTCTCCTGACAATGATTTTAAAATTGCCTATGTAGACGGCGAGTATGAGTATACAGTATCAGGCACATCCCGACTTCGTTTTCTGGCGGATGTTTTCGGTCGTTTAACTGTAGCTGAATTAGAATTTAACAAAAAACTTGGTTTTGATGAGTCCACGGCAACTGCAAAGCAGGTTATGGACTATCTTATTAACAACAAATACAGCATATCAGAAGAGTATGATGCTGAAACAGCATACGAGATTGCCATTGTACGTTATGGATTATCTGCAAACTATTACAGAAAATATATTTCAACTACAATAGCGTCTAATGTAAGTGCTGAAACTGTTGCAGCCATTAATGAGAATCTAAGCCATTTACAGGGAGTTTCCATTGAGGAAAGCACATATAGAAAATATGTAAACGGAGAAGTATTCTGTCATATTACCGGATATACAGGAAAAATATCACAAGAACAATATGATACGCTTTCTGAGACTGATGATAGTTATACTTTAAATGACTATGTTGGAAAATCCGGTATTGAAGCAGTTATGGAGTCGGAATTAAGAGGTACTAAGGGCTCAAAAGTATTTTACGTTGATAATATGGGAAAAGTGGTTGAAATTATATCTACCACAGAAGCATCTCCGGGAAATGATGTGTATCTTTCCATTGACAAAGAGCTGCAAGAAACTATTTATCATTTGTTAGAGCAGGAAATTGCCGGTGTAGTATATTCACACATTGTAAACACAAAAGAATTTGACTCCAGTTCAACAACCACCGGTGATATTGTTATTCCGATTTATGATGTTTATTACGCATTAATAAATAATAACGTTATTGACATTGACCGTTTTGCAAATGAAAATGCTATGGAAACAGAAAAATTCATTTATACGGCTTTTCAACAACGTTACAAAGACATTATTGCTGAATTAGATTATGAACTACGCTATGGTACAGAAGATTTCGAGAATATGTCTGATGCAGACAGAGATTATATAACCTATTTAATGGATATGATCAAAGAAGCGGGAATATTGAAAACAGATGCGATCAGTTCCACCGATAAAACTTATATTGCATGGAGAGAGGGTAGCATTTCTTTAAATGAATATTTAAATTATGCTGTTTCAGCTCAATGGATTGATATCGTTTCCCTGGCCGGGGAAGATGCTGCCGGAAGTTATTCAGATACGGAAGAAATCTATGATGCATTATGCACTAAAATAATTGATATGCTGGTGGCAGAATTGGATTTCCACAAAATTATTTATCAGTATATGATTAAAGAAGATGTAATTTCCGGAAATCAAATTTGTCTTGTTTTATTTGAGCAGGCTGTTTTAACTGAAAATAACGAAGATTTTAATAATTTAAAAAATGGTTCTCTTAAAGCCTTCGATTTCCTTAGAGAAAAAATACGTTTGTTGGAAATTACACCTGCCCAGCTGGCCCTTGATCCTTGCACCGGCTCCAGTGTTGTATTAGACCCTGAAACCGGGGAAGTGCTGGCTTGTGTAAGTTATCCGGGATATGACACTAACAAACTGGCAAACGTAGTTGACTCAAAGTATTACAGTTCATTACTTAAAAATTTGGCAACACCTTTATATAATTTTGCAACACAGCAGCAAACTGCACCTGGTTCTACTTTTAAACCAATTACAGCAGCTGCAGGTTTAACAGAAGGTGTAATTTCGCCAAACACAATTATTGCAACAAAAGGTGTGTTTAAAGAAATCAGTAACGAACCGAAATGCCATATTTACAGATATTCAGGAATTACCCACGGACATATCAATGTATCTCAGGCAATCGGTGTATCCTGTAACTATTTCTTTTATGATGTTGGATATGAATTAAGTTTGGTAAATGATATATATAACGAAGATGAAGGAATTGAAATGATTCAGAAGTATGCATCTTTGTTTGGATTAAACGAAAAAACAGGTATTGAAATACCGGAAAATGCACCTCATATAGCAGATGAATATCCGGTTATGGCTGCAATTGGCCAAAGTAATCACAACTATACCACAATCCAATTGGCGCGATATGTTGCCGCAATTGCTAATGAAGGAAATGTTTACGATTTGACTTTATTAGATAAGGTTGTTAAATCCGATGGTACCTTGGTTAAGGATTATCATCCTGAAGTATCCTATGAAGTCACAGAACTTTCTGATTCTACATGGGAAGCAATTAAAAAAGGTATGCGTGCCAGCGCTTTGGAAACACAATGTTTGAATTCTCTGGAAGTAGAAGTTCACAGTAAAACCGGAACTGCTCAGCAGGTTTCTAATAGACCTAGCCATTCTGTATTTATTGCCTTTGCAATGGATGAAGAAACAAATACCAATATGGCAGTAGCAACCCGAATTGCTTTTGGATATGCTGCAACAAATGCAGCGGAAGCAACATCTAATATTTTAAAGTATTATTTTGAACATGAAAATGTAGTAGATGGTGAAGCAGATACCGGAATCGGACAAGAAATCTTAGACTAAAACGGGAGGTGCCATGAAACAAACAGTTATGCTTAAAAGCAATGCCAGTGGTATTACGCTGGTGCTGGACCCGGAGATTTCCTTTGAACAACTTCTTGAAGATACAATTCATGTCTTTAATGAAAATAAGGATTTCTTTGAAAACAGCAGATTTGCCATTGCTTTTACAGGAAGGACACTAACAGAAGACGAAGAAATCAAAATGGTTTTAACCATTAATGAAAAAACAAATGCGAATGTAATACGATTAATTTCAAATGATGAAATGTTGGAACAGCAATTTCAATTGCAACAACAGGAATTTGACCGTATGTTTTCAAATAACACCGGCAAATTTCATAAAGGAACATTAAAAGATAAGGACATATTAGAAGCAGATACTTCAATTATTATTCTTGGAAATGTAGAAGCCGGCGCAAAAGTTATTTCCAGAGGAAACATTATTGTTTTAGGAAATCTCTCCGGCACTGTACATGCAGGTGCCGGCGGAAATGAAGATGCATTTGTTGCAGCACTTGTTATGGAACCATTAAAACTGAAGATATCTGATTTAACCTATGCACAAGAAAAGAAGAAGAAGTTTTTTTCAAAAAGAAACAATATGATAAATCAGCCGCAGGTTGCTAATATCCAAGGAGGAAGGATTGAAGTAAGTCCATTAATTTCTATTAATTAAGGAGATTTTATGGGACAAGTATTAGTCTTTACATCAGGGAAAGGCGGAGTTGGGAAAACAACAATTGCCGCAAATTTAGCCTATTGTTTGGCACTTCAAAACCGTAAAGTGGCTTTAGTGGATTTTGATGTAGGATTGAGAAATCTGGATATTGTTATGGGTGTGGAGCATAAAGTTGTTTACCACATCGGGGATGTTCTTCATGGAATATGCCGTTTGAAACAAGCATTGATTAAGGATAATAGATGCAATAATCTATTTTTCTTACCGGGTATTCTCGGCACAGGAGATGAACTTGATTTAGACGGTGTTGATGATATTATACATCAACTTCGGGAAGATTTCGATTTTGTGATTTTAGATAGTCCGGCGGGCATGGAATCCGGATTTAAAAGTGCTTTAAAAAACGCAGATGAAGTATATTTAATCGTAAATCCCGAAATGTGTTCTGTCCGGGACGCCAGTCGGGTAATCGATTATGTTATGAACACTAATCAACTTCCCATCCGCCTGATAATTAACCGGAGCAGAAAATATTTTTTGTCAAAGAAACATTATTTTTCTACTAAAGATATTGAAGATATGTTATTGCTTGATGCATTCGGTGAAATTCCAAACGACGATCAGATTGTTTATTTCATCAACAAAGGAGATTTTGTTGTGGAACATTCTTTGCTTATGAGCAAGGCATTTCAATTTATCGGGAAAAAGATTATAAAATTAAATGGGGAGCCACAGTTATGTTAAAATTTTTTAAGAAAAATGAAACGGCAGGTATTGCGAAGGAGCGATTACAAGCTGTTTTAGTTACGGATCGTCTGCATTGTTCCAATGCACAAATGAAAGAAATGGAAATTGATATGTTTCGAAGTATCAATAAGTATTTTGCAGTTACTCCTTCAAAAATAAAAACCAGAATACTCCAAAAAGACGGAACAGAAGATGAATACACACTTATTTTTGAAGCAACAATAAAACGCTAATTTACATAATCACAAAGAAGGTATCACATGTTTAAAAAATACAGATTTAATGATTTTAATTTCAGATTGTTAGTGGAAGTTATTGTACTGAATATTTTTGGTATTTTAGCTGTTTCCAGTGCTAACCCTAATTATCAGACGAAGCAGGTATTCGGAATGGTTTTAGGCGTTATTGTGATGCTTGTTTTTGCGTTGGTTGATTATGAATTTATTTTAAAATTCAACTGGCTGATTTATGCCGGAACAGTGGGTATGCTGGGAATGATTTTATTACCTGTTTTTGGTGATGATGCCGGTGGTGCCCAGAGATGGATTGAAATTGCAGGTTTTCGTTTCCAGCCTTCAGAATTGGCCAAGATTTTAATAATATTATTTTTTGCATACTTCTTCAGCAAGTTTAATGAAAAGTTAAATACAGGCAAAATATTAGGCCTGAGCCTTATTTTAATGGCTGTTCCTCTTGTTTTAATATTAAAGCAACCGGATTTATCAACAACCATTGTTACTGCAATTGTATTTTGCGGCATGATATTCATGGCAGGTCTTAGTTATAAAATTGTTGGCGGTGTTTTGGGTGTTAGTGTTCCTTTAATAGTAGTATTACTTTCCTTGATTGTTACAAAAGGCAATTTATTCTTGGAAGAATATCAGTATTACCGTATTATGTCATGGATTCGCCCGGATGAATATGCCAACACCGCTTTACAGCAACAAAACGCCGTAACAGCCATTGGTTCCGGAAGATTATTCGGAAAAGGATTATTTTATCAAGGTGTGGATTCTTTAAAAAACGGTAATTTTATTTCAGAACCTCATACGGATTTTATTTTTACAATCATTGGAGAAGAAACCGGTTTTATTGGTTCAGCTTTTGTCGTTTTTATGCTTCTTGCCATCACTTTAGAATGTGTCAGAATTGCTAAAAAAGCAAAAAATATAGAGGGTAAATTAATTGCTATTGGCATGGCAACCCTTATAGCAGCACAAAGTTTTGTAAATATAGGTGTTAATACCCGCGTATTACCAAATACCGGATTAACTTTACCATTTGTCAGTTATGGATTAACTTCCTTGGTATCTTTGTATATTGGCATTGGTATTGTACTAAATGTGAGTATGCAGCCTATGAAGTACAGGGGGGTATTAAAATGAATATTGGATTAGTAGCACATGATAGTAAGAAAAAACTTATGCAGAATTTTTGCATTGCATATTATGGGATATTATCCAAGCATTCTATTTTTGCAACAGGAACAACAGGAAGATTAATCGAAGAAGTAACCAATCTTTCTGTTCATAAATACCTGGCAGGACACTTAGGCGGTGAACAGCAAATTTGTGCTCAAATCGAGCATAATCAAATGGACCTGGTTATTTTTTTAAGAGATCCATTAACACCAAAAACACATGAGCCGGATGTAAATAATATTGTAAGATTGTGTGACATGCATAACATTCCATTGGCCACCAATCTTGCAACTGCAGAACTGATGATAAAAGCTTTAGAACGAGGAGATTTAGAGTGGCGTGAAATCTATAAATAAAAAATGTATTGTTTTAATTTTAGTTGCAAGTATTCTGTGTATGTTTTTTGCAGGATGCGGGAGCAATATTGACTTAAAATACCCATATTCCAACTTTACATTTTTACCTGATAACAACGAAAACTTAAATTATGTTGATTCAGAATCAACTGTTGATTTTATGGCAGGCAATTTATGTGTTACTGCCGAAAATGATATCAATGTTGACAAAATTACAAATAACTATGTGGGTGCAGGCGGTATTTTCGATGTTACAAATAAGGAAGTTCTTTATGGATATCATTTATTTGAACGCCGTTATCCGGCCAGCATGACCAAAGTACTTACCGCATATTTAACCATTAAATATTGTGATTTAAGCGATATGGTTACGGTTAGCGAAAATGCAGTTAATATGCCTTCGGGTGCAGTTACATGCGGAATTAATGTGGGAGATTCAATTTCAGTACAAGATTTATTATATGCATTGCTATTATTAAGTGCAAATGATGCTGCGGTAGCTCTGGCAGAACATATAAGCGGAAGCGTAGAAGAGTTTTCAAAATTAATGAATGAAGAAGCAAAATTAATGGGTGCAACCCATACTAATTTTGTTAATCCTCACGGGCTGCACGACGATGATCATTATACTACGGTATATGATATGTACCTTATGTTTAATCAGGCTATTCAATTGGATTTATTCTGTGAAATTATAAATACAATGACTTACACTGCAACCTATCAAAGCGTTCGTGGTTCACAAGTGCAGAAAACCTATTCAAATACAAATAAATTTTTAACCGGCGAAAAAGAGTATCCTGATAATTTCACAGTTATCGGTGGCAAGACAGGGACCACTTACAATGCAGGAAAATGCCTTGTTTTATATACAATTGATGAAGCGGGAAACAAATACATTTTGGTAGCCTTTGGTTGCGATACAAGGGATATTTTATATGATTACATGTCAAGACAGATGGAATATATTAATGATATAAAATAACTATAAAATATTCAAAAATATGGTTGTATTATTACAGAAAATGAAATATAATAATATTACAAATAACTGTTGTGTGGAATTGAAAAGATTTGCGCGGACAATTCTGACAATTCACAAGATGCAACAGACTCAGGAGGACAAAGCTATGATACAGATTATCTCAGGTGTTAAAGGAAAAGGAAAAACAAAATATCTTTTAGAAAAAGTTAATGATTCCGTAACTAAGGTTAATGGAAATATTGTTTTTCTTGATAAAAACACAAAGCACATGTTTGAATTAAATAACCGCGTTCGTTTAATCGATGTTGTTGAATTACCGGTTAAAAATAATGATGAATTTTTAGGTTTCTTATGTGGTTTAATTTCTCAGGATAACGATTTAGAAGAAGTTTACTTCGATAGTTTCCTTACAATCGCACACATTGAAACTGATGAAGATATTTGCAAATCAATCGAAAGATTGGAATTACTTGAAAAAACATATAATCTGAACTTCACCTTAAGCGTTTCAAAGGATGAAAAAGATCTTCCTGAATGTGTTAAGAAATACATAGCAATTTCATTATAAACAAAAAAGTTGACCTCTGCTTTATGCAGGGGTCTTTTTTTATACATGATTAACAAAAAACTCGTAAAGCGAGTTTTTCGTTAATATATAGGCTTGTTTCATACATTATTTGGTGGTAAAATAAAACTTGGGATACAATAAATTGTTATTAGTAGGTAAAGAGGATATGGAAAAAAACGAGAAATCCAACATAATTAATTTCAAAAAACCTTTTCAATTTAATATTGGCCGAATTGTATTTGCCGTACTTTTTGTATATTTGGTAATTATTGTGGTTTCCTATGCTTTTAAAAGCCACATTTCAGCTTATGAAGTACAAACAGGAAGCCTAGCATCAAATAATACATATACAGCACTGGCAGTTCGAAAAGAAACGATTATACGAACAGATTATTCCGGTTACATAACATATTTTGCAAAAGAAAGCAGCAAGATTAATTCCAAAACCATTGTATATGCTTTAAGCAATGAAACACCACAGGTTGATAATACAATTCAATTTAAAGAGCAGTACTCAAAAGATGAAATTGAAGATGCGAAACAACTTTTAGACGATTATTTTTATACTTATAACGATGAAGCGTTCTACAAGATTTATTCCTTCCAAAATAGTTTAAATGCCAATTTACTGAATTCGGCAATTACAGGAAATAACCAGGAAATTATTACGGATGATATGTCGGTTTATTATGGTATTACTCCCGGAGTAATTATATATAAAATTGACGGATTAGAATCAGTTACAACAGTTAATTTTACTGACGAAGAGATTCATTCTTTAAATTATAAATCGACAAATCTTATTGGCCAGCAGGAGGTTTCTCCGGGTGATCCTGTTTACAAAGTAATTACAGATGAAAACTGGTCACTTATTATTCAAGTTGAGCCATCTGTTATTCGTTTGTTAGAAGGTAAAACTCACGTTGAAATTCGCTTTTTGGATGATGATTTTTCATACAAAGCAGAATTTCAATCATTAGTGAAAAACGGAAAGTATTACTTGATTTTAAATCTTACAAATCATATGATCCGTTATGCAGATCAAAGATACATTGATATTGAGCTTATCACAGATGCTGCAACAGGCTATAAAATTCCTACCAGTTGCGTAGCCGAAGAACTATTTGTAAAGATTCCTGTCCAATACGTAACAAAAGGCGGTAACAGCAACCAGGACGGATTTTTAAAACTGAAAAAAAATGATGACGGCGAAATGATACCGGTATTCTATGCTGCAGATTTGTATAAAGAAGAGGATGGATATTATTATATCCTATCTACAAATTATAATATCGGCGATAAGATAGTAATTCCATCTACCGGCGAAACTTATATGATAAATGAGAAAGTACCGCTGGAAGGCGTTTATTCGATTAATAAGGGCTATACTGTATTTAAGTTAATAGAAATCCTGTATAAAAACGAAGATTACTGTATTATTGCTGAAAACACTCCATATGGAGTATCAAATTATGACCATATAGTTTTGGACGGTTCTAAAGTAACAAACGGACAAATGATAAACTAAATTTTGAATGCGGAGAAAAATTATGATCGTTGAAAATCTTAAAAACATTAATTCAATAATTCAAAATACCTGTGCTGAATGCAATAGAAATCCGGAAGAAGTGACTTTAATTGCAGTTAGCAAAACAAAACCTGTGGAAATGATCTGGGAGGCTTATAACGCCGGAATCAGAGATTTTGGCGAAAACAAGGTACAAGAGATGTGTGATAAAATGGAACAGCTCCCTAAGGATATCCGTTGGCACATGATTGGTCATTTACAACGAAATAAAGTGAAATATATTGTAGGTAAAACAGCACTGATTCATTCCGTAGATTCTCTCAGACTGGCAGAAGAAATTAACAAACAGGCTGAAAAGAAAAATGTCATTGCAGATATTCTTGTAGAGGTCAATATGGGAAGGGAAGAAACCAAATTTGGTGTGTTAGAGGAAGATGCCCTTCAGATGATTACAGACATATCCAAGTTGAAAAACATCCGTGTTAAAGGATTAATGACCAGTGCACCATATGTTGATGATTTTAACGAAAATTTGGAGATTTTCCACAAAATAAAGCAATTATCTGTTGACATAAAGAACAAAAACATTGATAATATATCTATGGATATTCTTTCTATGGGAATGTCTCAGGATTATATTGCAGCCATTAAAGAAGGTTCCACAATGGTTCGCTTAGGAACCGTTATATTTGGTAATAGAAATTATTCAATTTAATATAAAAGGAGGATTTATTTATGGGATTTATGGACAAAGTACTTGAAGTAATGAAATTGGATCCGGATGACGATTTTGAATATGATAACGAAGCGTATGATGATGAAGATATAGATTTTGCACCGGTTAAACAAACCAGACAAACCGAAGAAGACACTTTTGAAGACAAGCGTAAAACAAGAGAAAAGGTCACAAAACCTGTAGCAAAAGTTACTCAAATGAAACCTGTCAGAAAAACAAATAGCGTAAATATAAATATGGAAGTGTGTGTTATCAGACCGACATCAATTGATGATGGCCGTGAAATTACAGATACCTTATTAGACGGCAGAACAGTAGTACTTAATGTTGAAGGATTACCGGTTGATGTTGCACAGCGCATTATCGACTTTACTTCCGGTTCATGTTATGCCATCAGCGGAAACCTCCAAAAGATTTCCAATTACATATTTATTATCACTCCGGCAAATGTTGACATTTCCGGTGATTTCCAGAACTATGTTGATGCATTTGACGTAAATTCTTTTAGAAATGAGTTCTAATAATGACAGATAACCAAGAATTATTAAGCCGATTGGCCGATTTGGACTACCTGGCAAATAAACGTCAAATCATCTGTTATTCTGATTTTTTAAATGTTGATGAATATAGTAGCTATTTGACGCAAAAGCATTCCTATTCATGTGATACGGTTCCTTTTTCTGATATAGCGAATTTGGAGCGTCAGATGATAGCATTTATCCCTGACGCTTTTTCTTTTGAGGATGCTACGTTTCCAATATCCATATTAAAGTTGGCACCTAAGAACCCAAAATTTGCACAAAGTATCTCACACCGTGATGTTCTTGGCGCATTAATGAGTCTGGGCATAGAGCGAAAGTTAATTGGGGACATTTTTATATCTGATAAAGATGGATGTTTTTTGGTCAATAATAAGATTAAAGATTATATAATTGATGAACTTCATCAAATAAAAAGAAACGAAATTATAATAAAAGAAATCCATCAAATTCCTGATGATTTCAAACCGAAATTTGATATTTACAATCGAACAATTTCATCCCTGCGTTTAGATTGTCTTGTTGCAGAATTTGCCAACTGCAGTAGAAGTGCAGCTGAAAAATATGTTAAACAGGGGCAGGTATTTGTAAATAGTAAACAAATAGAACAGTGTTCTTATTTATGCAAAACTGAGGATATAATTTCTGTTCGTGGGATTGGAAAAATGATCTTGAATGACATTATGGGTAAGTCTAAAAAAGATAAACTTGTTATTCAGATGAAAATTTTCAAATAAATGAAAAATCCGGAATTATATTTTTCCGCTTGTTGATTATTCAAAGAGTAAGTTTTTTCGGCAGATTTAATATATTCAAGAATTAACTTTTCCTTTTGCAAAATTAATAACCAAGAGGATTTTTATTGAAACATCTTGATTTTTCGTGTTTTATCGCAAAAATTATATCTAAAATTAATTATGTCATCACTTTTTTAAACGGAGGAGTTACAAATTGAAAAAATCTGCTATTTTTAAAAATTTCCAAATATATAGCAAAAAACTTTCAATAGTTTCAGGTCTCATTATTTCAGTTCTTTTAATATTTTTTGATCAGTTTTCAAAATATATAGCATCAATTAAATTAAAAGGACAAGGTTCATTATCTATTATTAAAGATGTGTTTGAACTTTCATACCTAGAGAACCGTGGAGCGGCATTTGGCATCATGCAAGGTAAGATTCAATTATTTATTCCGCTCACAATTATTATGTGCGTATTGTTTATATATGTATTTTTAAAATTGCCATATGAGAAAAAATACTCGCCACTTCGAACAATTTTATGTTTTATGTTTGCTGGTGCAATCGGTAATTTTATTGATAGAATAATAAATGGTTATGTAATTGATTTCTTTTACTTTAAATTAATTAATTTTCCGATTTTTAACGTTGCCGATATTTATATTACATGTAGCGCTTTTATATTTGCTTATTTATTATTTTTCTATTATAAGGAAGAAGATTTGGAGAAAATTAATCTTTTCAAGAAAGGATAGTAACATTTCATGTCCGATAATATGATAGCTATCACATACACATCAGCAGAAAAATTACGACTGGATAAGTTCTTAACCACAAAGGACACTGATCATAGTCGTTCTTTTTTTCAAAATTTAATAGAAGAGGAGCAGGTACTTGTTAATGGAAGAGTAGTTAAAGCCAATTTTCAGCTTTCAGAAGGAGATATTATTCAAATAAATTATCCGGAACCTCAAGAAATTGACATTTTACCTGAAGATATCAAATTAGATATATTATATGAAGATAAAGACGTTTTAATCGTTAATAAACCAAAAGATATGGTTGTACATCCGGCTGCCGGACATACATCAGGAACTTTAGTTAATGCAATTATGCATCATTGTAAAGGAGATTTATCCGGAATAAACGGAGAAATCAGACCCGGAATCGTTCACCGTATTGACAAAGATACCACAGGGGCTCTAATAATTTGCAAGAATGACAATGCTCATAATTTTATTGCAGAACAAATTAGTGTTCATTCCGTCAATCGTCGGTACGTCGGCATTGTTCAAGGTGTAATTAAAGATGATGAAGGGACAATCCATACACAAATTGCCAGAAGTAAAACCGATCGAAAGAAAATGTGTGTCGTAAAAGAAAACGGGCGTGAAGCAATTACTCATTACAAGGTTTTA
Source organism: Lachnospiraceae bacterium (assembly GCA_045632875.1). Taxonomy (GTDB): domain Bacteria; phylum Bacillota; class Clostridia; order Lachnospirales; family Lachnospiraceae; genus XBB1006. The sequence goes on along the minus strand of JAZQXN010000034.1, from coordinate 8,972 downwards.
GAGCGATTTAAAAACGCTACATTTGTAGAATTTAAACTGGAAACCGGCCGTACCCATCAAATACGTGTTCATATGTCTTATTTAAAACATCCTTTACTTGGCGATTCCGTTTATGGAAGCGAAAAAACAGCAAAAGGTTACCAGGGACAGACTTTACATGCAAAAACCATCGGATTTATTCATCCTACAACAAAAGAGTACCTGGAAATCCAAGCCCCTATACCGGAATATTTTCAAAAACTCTTAGAAAAATTGCGTAAAACGGCTTGAAATATCTGAAAATTCAAATATAATTATTATATAAGTAAAGTATCCATTCATAGGAGGGATTTATATGAAAAACTTAGTTGTTACCATTGGACGTGAATTTGGAAGCGCCGGTAAAGATATCGGCCTAGCTGTAGCCGAACGACTAGGAGTTCGTTGTTATGATAAGGAATTATTGTCTTATGCATCCGAAAACAGCGAATTTTGCCAGGAAGTATTTGAAAATAATGATGAAAAACCAACAAACAGCTTTTTATATTCCTTATTTATGGATGCTCATTCATTTGGCGGATATTCAACTACCGGATTTGCAGATGTACCATTAAATCAAAAAGTATTTTTAGCTCAGTTTGAAACCATAAAACAAATTGCAGAAAAAGAATCTTGCGTTATTGTTGGTCGTTGCGCCGATTATGCATTGCAAGATAACGAAAACGTCGTTTCTGTATTTATTCGTGCAGACGATTCATTCCGTATTGAACACTTAATGGAAACTTATAATATGGATGAAAAAGCTGCTAAAGATTTAATGGAAAAAATCGATAAAAAACGCCAGAATTATTACAATTATTATACAAGTAAACGCTGGGGAGATTCACGCAGCTATGATTTATGCTTAAATGTAAGTGATCTTGGAATTGATGGTTGTACAGATATTATTATCAATTATATTAATTTAAAAGATAAAAATTTAAAATCAAACGAAAAACATGCCGTACATAAAGATCCGGACAGTAAATATAATAATTTAAACGAAAAATCAGTTAAAAAGATTCATTAATTAAAAAGTGTTATTTAGAAGAAATACACAGGGCAAAGACTTAAAAATGTTGATTTTAGTCCCAACTATTCGTAAAAGTTGGCTTTTGCGAATAGTTTAATATCACTCTCATCCACACAAAAAACAAAATTTTAGGAGTACATCTACCTACAGGTGTACTCCTTTTTTTGCGTTTTTATTAATTTAAAACGTATATTTATATGTTTTCTCTATTCAAAAAGCAAAAAATAAATATAAAAAATTCAAAATTAAATTTCATCCGTATCTAACAATATTGTAAACGGACCGTCATTTAATAATTCAATTTTCATATCTTCACCGAATATACCGGTCTGAACATTTGAATTTTCTTTTTTACATTCCTCAATAATATATTCATAAAGTTCATTAGCAACTTGCGGGTTTCCTGATTTTGTAAAGGACGGACGAAATCCTTTTTTGCAATCTGCATATAAAGTAAATTGAGAAATTAATAAAAGGGAACCATCTACATCCCTTAACCCTAGGTTGGTTTTACCATTTTCGTCTTCAAAAATCCGTAATCCAAGCATTTTTTTCAATAATTTATCCGCTTCTGTCTTACTATCCCCTTCTTTTACCCCAATAAAAACCAAAAATCCACGTTGGATTTCTCCGGTGATTGCTCCGTTCACTTTACAACTTGCATGAGAAACTCTTTGTATAAAAAATCTCATAGTGTTTTTCTCCTTTACTATATAGCATTTCTTTCTTCTTTATTGTATACTAAATATAGAAATAAACAAGTTAAAATCGAAAGGATTTTTATGAAATTACAACAATTATTAAGCTTTGTGCGCCGTGGCGTAGATGATTATAATATGATACAGGAAGGGGATAAAATTGCAGTCGGAATCTCCGGCGGCAAAGATTCTTTATGTTTACTTTATGCCATGAAGGGTTTACAGCGCTTTTATCCGAAAAAGTTTGATTTAGTAGCCGTTTCTGTAAATTTAGGTTTCGAAGGAATGGACTTCTCTCCTGTTCAGAAACTTTGCGACGAATTAGATGTGCCTTATTATATAGTTCCATCTGAAATTTCAGAAATCGTTTTTAACACCCGTAAAGAAGACAGTCCATGTTCTTTATGTGCAAAAATGCGAAAAGGTGCATTAAATGATTTTGTTAAATCCATTGGCTGCAATAAAGTCGCTTATGGCCATCATAAAGATGACATTATTGAAACATTATTAATGTCTCTCATATACGAAGGTCGTTTTCATACCTTCTCTCCTGTCACTTATTTGGACAGAATGGATTTATTTGTAATTCGTCCTATGCTTTATGTTTCTGAAGCGGATGTTCAGGGATTTAAAAATAAAATGGATTTACCGGTTGTTACAAATACCTGCCCTGTTGATGGTTATACCAAGCGTGAATATATAAAAAATCTTCTTAGAAACTTAAATTTAGAAAATCCTGGAGTAAAGAATCGTATTTTTACCGCAATTACCAATTCTAATATTAAAGGTTGGAATAAAGAAAACTTGAATTAACGAAATTCATATGCCAATACAGATTGATTTTAAGAATTTTATAGTAATCATATAATTATAGTGAATGAAAGGTGGTGTTTTTCATGGCTGAAGAAGCTTATCATGTAATGGTCAATAAACGTAATGAATTAAAGCTTAGAGAGCTTCAAAAAGAACTTCCGGAATTCTGCAAAGAATTCTTTTTAGGAATCGAACAAGCAACTCAGTCAAGAACCAGAATTGCATATGCTTATGATCTGGGCACCTTCTTCCACTTTTTACATGAAGAAAATTCTTACTGTGCAAAAATGGAAATTCGTGATTTTCCACTTTCACTTCTTGACCGGATTACCGTAACAGATATAGAAGAATATATGTCCTATTTGCGATATTACACAAAAGACGGAAAAGAATATACTAATGATGAACGTGGAATCATGAGAAAAATTGCCACGTTAAAAAGTTTTTACAACTACTTCTTCCGTAAAGAAAAGATTGAAAAAAATCCAGCTGCATTGGTTCAGTTACCTAAACGTCATGATAAAAACATTATACGATTTGATATTGATGAAGCGGCAATGTTTTTAGATGCAGTCGATGATGGTGATAAACTTACAAAAAAACAGCAATCTTTCCACGAAAAAACAAGAACCAGAGATTTAGCCATGATGACTCTTCTCTTAGGTACCGGTATTCGTGTATCTGAGTGTGTTGGATTAAACGTTGAAGATGTAGATTTTAATAACAACGGAATCAAGATTTACCGCAAAGGCGGTACTGAATCAGTCGTTTATTTTGGCGATGAAGTCCGAGACGCATTACTTGATTATATGGATGAACGTAAACTTATGGAGCCATTAACCGGTCACTCTTCTGCTCTATTTTTATCATTACAGATGAAACGAATTTCCGTTCGTTCTGTTGAAAATATGGTTAAAAAATATGCTCAGGTAGTAACTACATTAAAAAATATTACACCACACAAATTACGAAGTACCTATGGTACAAACTTATATCGTGAAACCGGTGATATTTATCTGGTTGCCGATGTCCTTGGTCATAGAGACGTTAACACTACAAAAAAACATTATGCAGCTATGGAGGATGAAAATCGCAGACGAGCTGCGAAGGCTGTAAAACTAAGAGAACCATAAGAAAATCCGGCAGAATTAAATCTGTCGGATTTTAAAAACTAATGAAATAAACATATACTATAACACTTAATGCTAAAACAATTAATATCCATTTGTATACACCGGGATAATAACATATTCCCCTGCATTAATATCTTCCGTTATAAGGCCATTAATGGACATGATTTCCTCAATATATTCATCTACTGAGCCTAAATATTCATCCTGATGCTCTGTTGCAATACTCCATAAAGAATCCCCGGCATCAACCATAACACTCTTATAAATATACTTTCCATCAACAGAGGCCTGTGCTTCCATGGAATTATTTCTAATTCCCAATATAACAAAAATAATTAAAATAACTACTACTGCAATCCCGCAGGAATATAAAATGGATTTCTGTTTCTGTACTTGCTGTTCTCTTTCAATTCTTGTCATAGTGTTCACCTCATAAAATTCTTTTGTATTAGTATCCTCAGTATCTTATATAATTTGCTCGAATGTGCGTTCCGAACATCTGTTTGATATAATTATATAACCCGAACATTCGTTTGTCAACATATTTTTCGAACAAATTTTCGAAAACATTTGTTTGCTTTTTTGTATAAGCTTTGTTATAATAAACATATGAATAAGCACAGGAGGTACATATATGTCCTACGGAAAGATTACTGATAAACAACGTGAGATTTTAGAGTATATTAAGAAAGTTACTTTACAGAGAGGATATCCGCCGGCTGTTCGCGAGATTTGCGAAGCTGTTAAGTTGAAATCCACTTCTTCTGTTCACTCTCACCTTGAGACATTGGAGAAAAATGGTTATATCCGACGTGACCCGACAAAGCCAAGAGCAATCGAGATTATGGACGACACATTTAATCTTGCCCGTCGTGAAGTTGCTCATGTACCAATGGTTGGACGTGTTGCAGCCGGTTCTCCGATTTTAGCGGAAGAAAACATTGACAACTACTTCCCTATCCCAATGGAATTCATGCCAAATGAAGAAGCATTTATGTTGAAGGTAAAAGGGGAAAGCATGATTAACGCCGGTATTTTTGACGGAGATCAGATTCTTGTAGAAAAATGTTCTACTGCAAGAAATGGTGATATGGTTGTTGCTTTGATTGATGATTCTGCAACAGTTAAGACTTTCTATAAAGAAAAAGATTATATTCGTTTACAGCCGGAAAATGACAATATGGACCCAATTATTGTTCCTGAATGTACTATTTTAGGTAAAGTATTCGGTGTATTCCGTTTCTTATAATTTTTCAAATATAAACGAAAACACGCTTTACAAATTTTTTGTTTATTATGAATAAAACTCCTTTTCGAAACATTTGTTTCTTAAAGGAGTTTTTTTGATTCAAATATTTTTAATTATAACTAATTATAATTGATTTACATCTACTTCTACACCATCGCTCCATAATTTTTCCAAATTATAGAAAGAACGGTCTTCTTCAGTAAAAATATGAACGATAATATCATTATAATCCAATAAAATCCAGGATGAATAGTTATTACCTTCCTGCTGTTTCATTGTGTAACCTGCTTTGTGAAGTTTTTCGTCTACACTTCGAACTAAAGCACCCATCTGATTACTGTTGCTTGCGTTTGCAATTATAAAATAGTCCGCAATAACAGATAATTTTGAAATATCAATTACTTTTATGTCTAAGGCTTTCTTTTCATCAAGACCCTCATATGCAAGTTTAACCATTTCAATTGATTTATTCATAAAATACACCTTCCTTAACGTTTATAATAATTATAAGTTTCAAGTGTTGCTTTGCCAATATAGTATTCTTTATGTTTTAAATAGTCCATTGTTTGTTTAAGAATTAGTACAATACAATGTTCCAAATCTTCAAAAGCTAATTTCCGAAGCTGTTCCAAATTTGGGCTTGCATCTCTGTCAGGTTCAATATAATCAGCAACAAAAACAATTTTATCCAACAAGCTCATATTTTGGCATCCTGTGGTGTGAACTTTAATGGCATGGAGAATTTCAGTATCATCTACTAAATAACGTTCTCGGGCAAAATACGCGCCCAAATCCCCATGAATCAACTGTGGTGCCTTTCTGGCTTCCTCGCTAACCGGTAGATTATATTTTTCGCATTCAGCTACATAATCTTTGATTTCAACCAGCTTTCCGCAATCATGTAAAGCGCCGGCAAGCATTCCTTTATTTACATCTTCATCATATCTCATACATAAAGCTGCCGCAGTATACATAACACTTATCGTATGCTGATAACGATGAGCTGATTGTCTCTTTTTTAAATCATCAAGAATATTTTTCAGCCTCTGATCCATATTTTTATTCCTTATACAAATGCTCACTAATGATATAATCACAAACTTCATCAGGCAACAAATATCGAATAGAGTGATTTTGAATTACACGTTGTCTGATTTCCTGGGAAGAAACATCAAATTCCGGTGTAAAAATCTGTTCAATATTTCCACCATAAGAAGTAGTAATATCTTCTATTAACCCTTTCATTTCTTCACCGGCCACATGATCTCTGACAGCCACTAAAATAGTTGCATACTTTAAGATGATTTCGGGATTTTTCCATGTTTTAAATTTTTTAAGAGAGTCTGCACCAATTATAAAATAATACTCATTTTCAGGACATTCTTCTCTTAATTCTTCCAAAGTTTCATAAGTGTAACTTACGCCACCTTTAAATAATTCCCTTGGATTTAATTCAAAAGCAGGGTTTCCGCTAATGCCACGCAAAATCATCTGCATTCGATGCCTTGCTTCCAAAATATTTGCATCCTGTTTGTGGGGCGGAATTGCTGCAGGCATAAACCATATCTTATCTAAGCCAAACTGATCAAAAGCATTCTGTGCAATTAACAAATGACCATTGTGGATTGGATTAAATGTTCCACCCAAAATACCGATTTTCATCCTTCTCTCCTTTGTACACGGAAAAACTACATTGGTAATATATATGCACTGTCTTTTTTCTTCTGTTTAAAAAGAACAATTTTCTTTCCGATTACATGCACAACCACAGAATTTGTACGTTCAGCAATTGTCTGTGCAATTTCTCTCGGATCATCAAAACAGTTTTTTAAAACGTGAAGTTTAATTAATTCTCTTTTTTCTAAAGCTTCACTAATTGCATTAATGGATTCCGGGGTTACGCCGGATTTTCCAACCTGGAAAATCGGTTCCATAACGCTGGCTTTGCTTTTTAAATAAGCTCTTTGTTTACTTGTCATCTTCTAACTCCTTTGCCTTGGCAAAAACAATTATTTGTAGTATTCAAAAGACAAACCATACATACGTACAGTATCTCCTTCTTCTATGCCCGCTGCTTCCAACTCATCCAAAATTCCCTGTTCTTTTAGGAATTTCTGGAAGAACAAAAATCCTTTTTCTGAATCAATATTAGTATATCCTAACATTCTTTCAATCTTCGGTCCTTCTACTACATATTCATCTTCTTCCGGATCATATACAACTGTATAAGTTCCATCGTTATCATCAATTTCATCAATAGCGAATTCCGGTTCAAAAATAATATCTTCTTGCGGAGCTTCCATCAAAAGTTTCTGTACATGGAACAATAATTCCTTCAAGCCTTGTCCGCTAACTGCAGAAATCGGCATAACTTTAACTTCCGGTTCAAACTCCTTGCGTAATGCATCAATAATTTCATTGCTGTCACCATATACAGCATCCATTTTATTTGCTGCAATCACCTGTGGCTTGTTTAACAAAGCAGGATTATACGCTTCCAATTCTTTATTTATAGCCTTAATATCTGCTAAAGGATCTCTTCCTTCTACTGAAGCAGCATCCACAATGTGAATCATTACCTTGGTTCTTTCAATATGGCGTAAAAACTGATGTCCAAGTCCAATACCTTCTGAAGCTCCTTCAATCAATCCCGGAATATCCGCAATAACAAATCCCGGTCCTTCCGGCATATCTACAACACCAAGATTTGGATGTAATGTTGTAAAGTGATAGTTGGCAATCTTTGGTTTTGCGTTGGTTACACGACTCAAAAATGTGGATTTACCAACATTTGGGAATCCTACCAAGCCAACGTCCGCTATCACCTTTAATTCTAACTGGACTTCCAATTCTTTTGCCGGCTGTCCCGGTTGTGCATACTTAGGCGCCTGCATTGTAGGTGTTGCATAATGCTGGTTACCTTTACCACCTCTACCACCACGCAAAATTACCTGACGTTTATTATCTCCTGACATATCCGCAATAACAAGTCCACTCTCTGCGTCTTTAATAACGGTTCCTGCCGGAACATAAAGAATTAAATCTTCACCATTCTTACCATGGCAATTCTTTTTACCGCCTTCTTCACCGCTTTGTGCTACATACTTACGAACATGACGATAATCGGTTAATGTATTTAAGGATTCATCTACTTCGAAAATAATATCACCGCCGTGACCGCCATCACCGCCATCCGGACCGCCGTCCGGTACATATTTTTCACGACGGAAACTAATGTGTCCGTCTCCGCCTTTTCCTGATTTTATATAAATTTTTGCACGATCTGCAAACATAATAATCACCTCTAATATAGCAAAACAGACCCGGCTGATAACAGTCGGGTCCTAGGTTAACTTATTCTTCTACTGGATGTACACAAGCCTGTTTCTTGTCTCTTCCAAGTCTTTCGAATCTTAATACACCATCTACTAATGCGTATAATGTATCATCGCTTCCGCGTCCAACGTTAAGTCCTGGATGAATCTTTGTTCCACGCTGTCTGTATAAAATGTTTCCAGCTTTTACAAACTGTCCGTCTGCTCTTTTTGCACCAAGTCTCTTGGACTCAGAGTCTCTACCGTTCTTAGTAGAACCTACACCCTTTTTATGAGCAAATAACTGAAGGTTCATTAACAACATATTTACACCTCCCTGAAGTTTACTGTTATATACTTCTTGTATAATTCTAAAATTCCTAAGACACCTAACTCAAGGGATTTTAAAAGCAACTGTGCGTCATCTGAGATTTCATCAACCATATGAAAACGAACATCTCCGCTTTTTTCTTCCACTTCGCAGGTGAATTTGTCTTCTGTCAGTTGTTCAATCGAGTTGATTGTGTTAACAACCAAAGCAGAAATTCCGGCACATACAATATCTTTTCCTCTTCTGGCAAAACCTGCATGTCCGATAAATTCAAATCCTGTGATTTGATTTTCTTTTTTGTAAATCGTTACATTTACCATAGATAATTATCCGTTAATCTTTTCGATCTTAACCTGTGTAAACGCCTGTCTGTGACCCTGTTT
>JAZQXN010000033.1:0-115318 GCA_045632875.1 Lachnospiraceae bacterium | reverse complement strand
AGCTAACAAGCTGTTGCTTGCGTTAAGACTTTTCGTCTTTACTGTGTTTCTGGGATTCTCATTTTCATGAAAACCGTTCTTAAAATAATTCTCTTTGAATCTTTCAAGGTTATTTCACTGTTCAGTTATCAAGGTTCTTGTTGCTTTCGTCGGTCGCAACTCATTTATGATAACACGTCTGCAACCACTTGTCAACAACTTTTTTAATAATTTTTTTCCACCGCATTTTTTTCCGCGGTGGAATTTCATAGTAACACGTTATTTTTGCTATGTCAACAAATTTTTTCATTTTTTTATACATTTCTGAAAATTCTTGTGGTTTTACATTTTACCCCCACAAGATATCGTGTTTTTCACCAAAAAACATTCTTTTTAACCTGGTTTTAACCCGTATGTTTATTTTGAAAACAAGGTTACAATATAAATAATTCCGTTATAATCATAAATAAATTTCAAAAATACATTCTCATTTACCAAAGACACAAGGTAACTTCCTGTCGGAGTTGTACACACAGATGATAAAATAAGCGCGGCAAGCCACAAATCAATAACTCCCTGTACCAAACCGCACATAAGTCCCAGCCACTTATTTGTTCCTTTCAGAACCGGAAGCTTAGTTGCCAGATCCAAGGTTTTTTCTAAAATCTTTAATCCAATAATCACAACTATATATGTTAAAACAAAAGATATTATTAAAACAATCCAATTTGCTATTGTTGCCCCTGCCTGTTGTGCCGCACTGGCCGTATATTCCTCTTTTAATTCCATCTTACCCACAAGACTTTGCATGGATTCCGGAATCGGAATGTCTGATTCTTCCAATACAACGGCAACATTTTCACCTGCTTCAGCGGCCGCCTTGTCAATTTTTTCCTGAATTTGTGCTGTACATATCTCCACAGTTTTTTCGTAAACCGGAGTTTTTTCTATTAAAAGTGTTTGCACATGGGGTGCCAGCAAACCAACCAGCAACAACGCCACTATAGAGGACAAAAGAGAATATGCAATTTTAACAAACCCCTTCCGATATCCTAGCACTGCCGAAAGTATCAAAAACGCAATTGCTATAAAAAATAACCAATTCATACTTTTTCTCCTCCGTTATATCTGTTGAATATTATTTCATCCTGCAAATTCATACATGAGTTCAACATTCACTTATACGGTTATTTAAGGCGAATGGTTACCACTTCTCCGCGGAGCAGAAATGTGTATTCCCACATCCCCCTGCCTTTGGAAATACTCAGGATATTATTTCCCATTTCTCCGTGGAATTTTTTTACTCCGTCAAAAGTATAAATGGTGCAATAATTATCTCTGACAATAGCCACTTCTTCATCATCAAGAACAAGGACCTTTTCGTACTTTATGGTAAACTGCTGTTTAAGTACTTCTTTGCCTGACAAATCATATATGGCCAATTCATGAACCGTTTTGTCTTCATCTTCTTCTGCAACGATAACATCATAGGTCACTCCAAAGACTGTATCTGTATAAAAAACGGTTTTGATTTCCTCATTAAGATTAATCGTCACTTTCTCTTGCGGCTTTTCTTCTCCCTCAAACAAAATAATCCGATCGGTTCCGTATGCTACCATCACATCTTTATTCAGATATTCAATTTGCGGAACGATAATACCGTCGTATTCATATTTTGCAACAAGATTATCGATTTCATTTTGACCCACAGAACCAAAATTATAAAACTGAATTCTTGTACCCGCATGACCACCATCTATGCAGACAAAAGACACACCAAGTTTTATTCCATCAGAAGAAAGTGTTATCGCCATTGGATACCCTGTATTTTCCAGTCGGAATTCTCCTCTGGCTAAAACAGTAGATTTTTTATCATATAACGTTACTTTATAAGAAGTTTCTCCTTCTGTTAAAACAGCAACAGTTCCTTTTTCGGAAACCTCTACTGCACGGATTGGTTCTTCAGTTTGAATTTCTCCCTGAAGAGAGGATCGATTCAGAATGTAAATCCGATTGCCCTTTAGACTTCCGATTGCCACATAACTTCCACAAACATCGATTGAAGGTTGACTCATTTCGTAGGTCTGATTCCAAATCTGATTGCCGTTATTGTCGGAATAAGTGGCACCATCGCGACTCATCTTTATCACGCCGCCCGAAAAAGGTACATACTCCGCTTCACTGATAGTCTCTATCGCTTCTGATTTTAAAACAGTATATTCACTATATTCTTTATATCTAAAATAAAAGTACACTCCTACAATAGAAAGAATCACCAGCAAAATAAGCAAAGAAATAATCTTTGCCATTTTAAAACGATGGGCCCGAATCTTTTGTTTGTAATCCTTTTCCGGCTTTTGCACAGTGTAAAAGCGCTGTTTCATCATTTCGTTCATACGTTTAACGACTCCTTTGTGTCTTACGTAAGACATTATAACTCATTTTTCTTTGGTTGGCTATGGAACCGGAAAAATAATTTATCGGATATTATGGCAAATATATTATTTGACCCGGATGAATGGTATTCGGATCTTCTATATTATTTAATTCGCAGATTTCTTCTAATGCATCATCCGTTCCATATAGTTTTCTGCAAATCTCTGCCAACCCCTCTCCTTTTTTTACTACATAATATCCCTGAGCAAGGGCCATGGCTATTTCCGTATCCTCTTCGTCAACAGTCTCATCAAATTGCGTTCCTTCTATTATAGAAGATTCACCTTCTTCCTCTGTTTCCGTCCCTGACGCATCTTCTTGATTTTCAGTCCCATCTTGTTCGTCTGTTTCCAAACCGTCATTTAAACCATCATTCCCATCCTTGTCTTGAGAATCACCGGCAACAATGGTTTCCACATCGTCCTGATCAGATATATCTTTTATCCAAAAAGTAAGTTTTTCTCCTATCACTCCATAATCAGCCAGATCCTTGTATTTCGTTGCAACACCAACAGCAAATACTACCATTCCTACCATAACCAACGCACTGACGATATATGAAAACTTACCGGATTCCCTGTTCTTTTTTTCCAGCTCTGAATTTATAAATTCTCTATAACGGATATTTTCCCGTGGTTTATCATGTACTTCTTTATACAAATCCGCTTCTAACTGGCGCTCCTCCCGAAGGGCCAGCATATATTCACGCATCGTAGTATTTTTTTCATAAAAAACATAATACCCCGGTTGTCGTTTAAAAATTGAGCCTTCTTTTACAAAAAAAGCGTCTTCTCCTTGTTTTTGATTAAGATAGAAGAAAACCTTGTCAGCACCAGGAAAATATCGTCCGTGAAATTCTCCCAGTGCGATCAAGGTTCGTTCTTCATCTTCCGACGGAACCGGCAAATACCACCCTACAATCTCCTGATTATTGTATAGATGTTCTCTTTCCCGAAATATATAATTCCAGGTTCGTTGAGTGATTTCCATTCCTTCCTCCCGCCAAAAAAGCTGAGGGCAGGAAATGACACCACGAATAAATACCTTAATTCCGTTCTCTTCATAGCAGCTCTCCCCAATCAATATTGCTGCTTCTGTATTGTACTCGCTTTTCAGATATGTAAAAACATAATCTTCTATATATATAGAAAGATTTTCTCTCGGATTACCCACCTGTCGCAAGTTTCGTGGTGTTTTTGCCACTGTACCGTCCTCCCCGTTTTTAAAATATAATTTTTCATATCCGATTCTATGAACGAACCGGCAAAAAAAGAATATCAAAAATCAGGTGCGGATTTTATCAAATTGCGTTGGCGAAACCAAGGTTATTTTCTATTTCTTTCGCATCCTTTCGCCACGATATACGCGGCTTCGGCTTTCTTTCCCTTCATTTGATAACCTATGGCTTTTCTTCCGGCCACGATACATCTATAAAGTCTGTCAAAGTTGTCGCGCAAACCTTTTCGGAATACAGCTCCGTGTCCAGATTACACTCATATTCTGCATAAAAGGAAAGTCCATTTTCATCAAAAACTCCAAGGAAAAATCCGCACACCGGCATGTAACGCAAATACACAACTTCATTTTCTCCGGTTAAAGGATTGTAATAATAATCCTTCAGTATGTGATCAGAAGATGCCTTTTGATTACCACCTACAACTAATAACTTTTCCCCGTTATAGTCAAATGCATTCGCGGCGTTTAAGAAGTCCGTATCTCCGGAAACAGACCATATTTTTGACGGGATATTGAATTTCAATTCATAGGTTCCATTTTCCGTTCTGGAAAGAAGTGCTGCTCCGGAGGTGTCATAAGGGACAACAATGAAGTTATCGTAAATCCAATAGCATCCGGATATTCTCTTGCCTTTTGCTATTCCGTAACAAAGGGTCTGTTTTTCTTCTACCGTTGTTAAATCCAACACCGTCAAAACTTTTTCTTTATCTCCAAGCTCGTTTTTTTCGGCATGGAAAATCAGAAGATTTTCTCCTTGTTTATCCAGTTCTAAGTCCACATAGTCCGATGGTTGCATGGCATAGACCAACTTTAAACTATTCTCGTCTATGGTTTCATTCCCAAATTTGAAACTATAAATTCCGTATCCGCCGGGGATCTGGCTCGTGTCCACGAGTGTTCCACAAGACGTATATGGCAGAAAGGTAAAATAACAGGTATTATTCGTACGGATGGCTTCAATCTCAAAAAAGAAATGGTCCGCATCCTTTGGCAACTCTGTTGTACAGTCAATGGTTCCCTCGAATCGACGAACACCATCCTGTCCATAATAATACGCCATTGCATTACCATTATCATCTTTTTTTATACCAATTCGGTAAACTTCGTTTTCGATTACCGGTACGCGGAAAAACTCATTAAAACAAGCTAAGATTTTTTGTTGTTCTGCTAATTCCTCGCTGGTTTTGAAATCGCTTTTTTCATCCTTCTCAATCAAAATCCCCCAATCTTCCATATCAATTTGTAAACCAAAGGTATAATAATCACTATAATCTTGTAGTTTAATAACTTTTTGGGCAGTTTCACCATTCGGAGTCTCTTTTAATAATTCCAGCAACGCTTTTTTTACGCCACTGACCGTTGCAGTCTCCGAATCCAGCCCATAAAATTCGTTTGCATCTATAAATGCCAATATCTCACGTTCGAATTCGTAAGGTTCCGGGGCTTTGTACATATGAAAATCATATTCTGTAAGGGTTTGACTTGGCCCTCCGAGAATATGGGTCGCACGCCAGTACATCACGTCTTCCCACTTAAGATTTCGATAAACCCTTACACCTTCTACTTCCGACGGATCTCCGTAAAGAACGGTTTCCTCAAACTCTACTTTATCGGTCGGCGCGCCAATCGTTGCACTCGCACAGATAATGGTTGTAACAGAAAGAACTAATAAACCCGTTAAAACAAGAAGTGTTTTTTTCATAGCCTATTCCTCCTTCTCTAATTTTTCAATCGCTTCACCCACGCGGTTTGCTCTATAACCATAGGTTTTCTTGATAAAAGAAAGCAACGTTTCTCCTTGTTCTTCCAACTCCTCTACACAAACATCGGCAATAATTCTACCCTGACGAATAAGAATGGCTCTTCCTATGAAATCAGAGACTTCCTGGATTAAATGGGTGGAAAGCAGAATCGTTTCGTTTGGTTCCAGAATGCCCATTAAGACTTTATAAAAGTCCTCACGGTTAAAAACGTCATTGCCCGCAAACGGTTCATCCATTAATATATAATCCGCACCTTGAGAAAGGCCCAAAATAACTTCAAACTGATTTTTTTGTCCCGTGGAAAAACTTTTTAGGGGTTTTTTAGATGGCAAGTCAAAAAATTCCAATAGCGAAAAGAAGCGTTTCTCTTTAAAATTCGGAAAATGTTCTTTGAAAAAATCCGCATGTTGTATTGGTGTAAAATTTGGGATAAATGAATGCTCACTGGTGGCAAAAGAGATTCTTGCAATATTTTTTGCCGTAATTATTTCATCATCCAAAGTGATGTCTCCTTTGTAAGAAAGAAACCCTAAGATACATTTCATGAATGTGGTTTTTCCCGCACCGTTTTCTCCAAAAAGACCAATAATTTCTCCTTGCGGCAATTCTAAATTTACATTGTCCAAAGCCAGTGTTTTTCCATATGATTTCGATAAATTTTTAATTTTTAACATATTTTCCCTCCCTTTATAACGGCAAGCACTGCACCGGTGTCTGACGAATATAGATTCCGTAATAAAGCAAAAGACACAAGACTCCCGCCGTAATGATTGCCAAAAGAACCCCCACAAGAGGTAAAGTTATACAACGTTTATGCATTTCCAAACGGTTTGGGAGACGCTTCATCATATAAACAGATTTGCTTCCTTGTCGATGATATGCATAATTTAAAATAATAACAACAATCATTGCTGCCGAAAGCAAATAAAACATATTTAGTTTTCCGGATAAAAGTTCTGCAAACGGCAACATCTTCGCACCTTCTACCGGTATCCAATTATCATCTTTATCCTTTAAAAGATGAATGGCATACCAAGCCTGACGATAATCCCACATAAATGTCATCCAGCCGTAATAAAAAGCGAACTGCAGACAGCCAAAATATATTATGCAGCCACTCCGAATGTTTCGTCCGGGCGGTGCATATTTTTCCAACCAACTTCTCATTTTTCTCTTATTCAACCTTTTCATCTCCCTTTATTTTTAATCCTGTTATCTCCCTAATAAGCAATGGACACAATACAATCGCAGCAAAAATAAACATCGGGTCTTTCCTGCTTGCCACTTCTCGCGGGAAATTTGCTGCCATAATGCCCAAAAGAATACCGCATCCTATTAATCCCTTAGACGTTCCTTTTCTTTGACGCGCACTAAAGAGCGCCAAAAATAACCCTACACCAATTATCAACACCAACAAATATAACCATCCTATCGTATCTTTCATCGGTAGCAGGGAATGCATCAAACCATTGCTGTAAAAGGCCAAAACCTTCGTATGACTTGTAACATCTATCGCTTTTTCCACGTAAATGGAACTAGCCCCCATAAACACTGCCACTTCAACAGCCCAAAGAATAACGAAACAAATGCAGTTATAAAGTGCTTGTAATCCAAAAACCTCTGTTTCCGTAATCTGCAATCGATTAAGCAAATATCCCTGATTGCTACCGCGAAAACCGCCCATTTTTACCAAAAACAAAGAAATAAAGAAAAAACCAATCGCAAGCGGAATAATCATAAAACTGTCTTTTACCGTTCCGGACAAGGTCCACTTGCCCATCTGCTCATAATTTTGTAGCTTTAACACAAATAATATTATTTGTACTGTCGCCATCAAAAACATTACTATCAAATTTTTGTAAAGCGTGCTTCTCGCAATCATTGCAAAAACAGAACTATATTTTTTCATTCCTTCTCCTCCTTTACGCCTCTTCAGCCACTTTTGCGTTAACATCTTCTTCCCAATATCTTTCAATCAATTGGTGTGCCTCTTCCTTAGAGACGCCTGTTAATTTAAGCGAACGCACAATTCCTTTCGCGTCTTCATCAAGCAATTCCCGTCGTATGGTTAAAAGTAACTGTTCCGTAACCGCTACGCAGCTCTTTGCACCGGTTCTCGATTGAATCAACCCTTCTTCTTCTAACTGCCGATATGCCTTTTGAACAGTATTGGGATTAACGCCCAACAACGCAGAAAGAACACGACGGGATGGCAATTCATCCCCATCTTTGATTGACCCTGCAATAATTCCTCTCTTTATATATAGAAGAATTTGTAAATAAATAGGACTTCCTTCCCGCATGATGAAACTTTCAAAAGTTATCATGGTCTCCCTCCTTTTACTTCTACTGTTTATAGTTAACTTTACTTAAGCCAAACACCAACTGTATCACATGTATAATACACTTCTTGACTGTATTATATGCATAATACAGTTTTCTGTCAATACTTTTCATTTAGCAGCTATATCTTTTTTATTAGGTTACAAACAACTCTTTTGATTTTTAGCCCAACGCATCTCTTGTTTTGGGTTTACAATAAAAAATGCCACAAACCAAGACAATCTCTTGATTTGTGGCACATATGTTATGCTATGATTCTTTTTTCAAATACACGTTACTTTACAAACGCTGCAACCTTCTTTGCAATGCTTTCTGCATCTAATTCATACTTCTTAATCAATTCAACCGCAGGGCCGGATTCACCATAAACATCGTTTACGCCGATTTTTAATACTTTGGTTGGTGCGTTTGCAGATAAGCAATCACATACCGCACTACCTAAACCGCCGATAACGGAGTGTTCTTCCACAGTAACTACTTTACCGGTTGCCTGTGCTGCTTTAATAACTAATTCCTCATCCAATGGTTTAATGGTGTGAATGTTAATTACCTGTGCATCAATTCCCTGTCCTGCAAGAATCTCTGCTGCCTGTAAGGATTCGCCCACACAAAGACCTGTAGCAATGATGGTTACATCTTTACCTTCACGTAAAACGATACCTTTTCCTAATTCGAATTTATAGGTTGCTTCATCGTTAAATACCGGAATAGCAAGTCTGCCGAAACGTAAATACACCGGACCAACGTGCTCATATGCTGCCTTTACTGCTGCTCTTGCTTCCACATCATCGCTTGGGTTGATAACAACCATTCCAGGAATTGTGCGCATCAAAGCGATATCTTCATTACACTGATGGGTTGCACCGTCTTCACCTACTGAAATACCTGCGTGGGTTGCGCCGATTTTTACATTCAACTTCGGATAACCGATAGAGTTACGAATCTGTTCAAAGTTTCTTCCTGCCGCAAACATTGCAAAGGAGCTGATAAACGGAACTTTACCTGTGGTTGCAAGGCCTGCTGCAATGCCGGTCATGTTAGATTCTGCGATACCACAATCAATATGTCTTTCCGGGAAAGCCTTCTGGAATGTCGATGTCTTTGTTGCGCCTGCAAGGTCTGCATCTAAAACGATTAATTCTTTATGTTCCTTTCCTAATTCCACCAAAGCGTTACCATAGCTATCGCGGGTTGCAATCTTTTTTACTTCTGACATAACGCTTCACCTACTTTCTCTAAATCACTTAATGCAATTGCAAGCTCTTCATCGTTCGGAGCCTTGCCATGCCATCCTGCTTTATTTTCCATGAAGGAAACATTTTTACCTTTTACGGTTTTTGCAATAATTGCTGTCGGCTGACCTTTTACTTCTCTGGCTTCTTTGAATGCTGCAGCGATTTCATCAAAATTATTGCCATCAATGTTAATTACATGGAAGTTAAATGCCTCAAACTTCTTATCAATCGGATATGGTGAACAAACGTCAGCAACATCGCCGTCAATCTGCAATCCGTTATTGTCTACGATTAATACCAGATTATCGATATTTTTTGCTCCGGCAAACATTGCAGCTTCCCAAATCTGTCCTTCCTGGATTTCCCCGTCGCCTGCTACGCAGTATACGCGGTAGTCTGCGTTATCCAATTTTGCAGATAATGCCATACCTACAGCCACAGAAAAACCTTGTCCCAAAGAACCGCTGGACATATCCACGCCCGGAATATGTTTCATATCCGGATGTCCCTGTAAGTAGGAACCTACTTTTCTTAATGTCATAAGGTCTTCCACAGGGAAAAATCCTCTGTTTGCAAGGGTTGAATATAATGCAGGGGCGCAATGACCTTTAGATAATACAAAACGGTCACGGTCCTGTTTCTTTGGATTCTGTGGGTCCACATTCATCTCTTCAAAATAGAGATATGTCATAATGTCCGCTATGGAAAGAGATCCGCCCGGATGTCCGGATTTAGCCGCGTGTACTGCTTTTACAATTCCTTTTCGAATCTCATTTGCCTGGATTTTCAGCTCTTGGTTTGTCATAATCGTTTTCCTTTCTATAATCCAATAGCATTTGAATATTTTGCTACTATACTATTACTATAACTGAGTACGGCCTTCTAAGGCGCGTAACAAAGTTACTTCATCAATATATTCCAAATCTCCGCCTACAGGAACACCACTGGCAATACGGCTGACTTTGATGCCGGTTGGTTTTATCAGTTTGCTGATATACATTGCCGTGGTTTCACCTTCTAAGCTGGAGTTGGTTGCAATAATAACTTCTTCTACGTCTTTTTGCAGACGTTGCATTAATTCTTTTAGTTTAATGTCGCCCGGTCCGATACCCAGCATTGGGGAAATGGCACCATGCAACACATGATAAATGCCTTCATATTTACCGGTTTTTTCATAAGCAACCATATCCCGTGTAGTTTCTACAACCATAATGGTCTTATGGTCACGGGCAGGATTTTTGCAAATCGGGCACACCTCTGAATCTGTTAAGGTAAAACATTCGGTGCAATACCTTACATTCTGACGGGCTCCCATTAGGGTTTCTGACAAACGGGCCACAGAATCCTCCGGCATATTTAAAATATGAAATGCCAGGCGCTGTGCCGACTTGGTTCCGATTCCCGGTAATTTTGACAGTTCATCAATCAAATCTCTGATTTGTTTACTATAGTAATCCATGATAAACCTCCCGGTAAATTAGAACGGGAATCCTCCCATACCTCCGGTAATTTTGCCCATGGACTGTTCGGACATTTCATCAATCTTACGAAGACCTTCGTTGGTTGCTGCCACGATTAAGTCTTCCAACATTTCAATATCATCCGGAGCTACAACTTCCGGAGAGAGTTTAATCTTAACAATTTCTTTTTTACCGGAAACGGTTACTTCAACAGCTCCGCCACCTGCGGTTGCTGTCACTTCAGCTTCTTCTAAAGCCTTGGATGCTTCTTCCATCTGACGCTGCATTCTCTGCGCCTGTTTCATTAAATTGTTCATGTTTCCAGGCATACCACCCGGATATCCACCTCTTTTTGCCATAATACGGCTCCTCCCTTATTCTTCCTCAATGGTTATTTCCATATTTAATAAACTTTCCAAATCCACAAAGGATTCGTTATAATCTTTACCTGTTTTGTTGTAGGTCAGTTCAATGTGAACTTCCCGTTCTTCCTGTTCGGACACAATCCGTTCTAATTGCTCCAATAAATTCTCCTGAACAAAATACTGGTAGGCCATGTCTGAACCCAAAACAATTTGCACATTTTCACCATTTAAACTGAAATGAGCATCCCGCATGTAAGCGTCTACCAGACCATTAGAGAATTCTGCTGCCGCTTCTCGCACACGTCGCGGTAAATTTTTTACATCCTTGGGAATGGACTTTGGAACTTCCCTCATTGGAGCCGGAGTAGGAGCAGCATCTAAAAGTGCTTTCACCGCTTCCGGACCTTGTTTCTGAGCATCCGTCACCAAACCACCATTTGCGATAGCTTCTTCTATAATATTTAACCGGTGAACCAATGTCTCCATGTTCTGTTCCATTTGTGGGCGGCACATTTTTATAAATGCCACCTCTATCATAATCCGTTTTTGACCGGAATACCGGATTTGGCCGGATAGCTCCGACAACACACGGATATATTCAATAATTCTTAAAGAACCAACTCCCTGAGAGAGTTGACGCATTCGCTCGATAGTATCCTTGGACATATCAAGAGCATCTTCCATGCCGTCTGCATTTTTCAGCAACAAGAGATTTCTCATGTACCATGTAAAATCCGATACGAACTGGTTCAAATCCCTACCTTGCATTACAATGCTGTTTACTATCTCCAGCACGCCACCAACATTACGTTCCTCGATCTTCTGAAATAACCGGGAAAAAATCTCCGTATCTACAGCGCCAAGCACTTCCAATACATTCTCTAGGGTCACTTCCTGATCCATGTAAAATGCCATGCATTGGTCTAACAGACTTAAAGAGTCGCGGACCGAGCCATCTGCCGCCTTGGCAATATAACTTAGTGCCTCTTCCTGCACTTTGGCCCCTTCAATCTCCAGCAATTCTCTCATACGGGACTTCAGGGTTTCAATATCCACTCTGTGGAAGTCATATTCCTGACAACGGGACAACACCGTAATAGGAATCTTGTTTACTTCTGTTGTAGCCAAAATAAAAATCACATATGACGGTGGTTCCTCCAAGGTCTTCAGCAATGCATTGAAGGCTGCCGTAGACAACATATGAACTTCGTCGATGATATATACTTTAAAACGACCTTCGGTTGGAGAATAGGAAACCTGCTCAATAATGTCACGCACGTTATCCACGCCGTTATTGGAAGCAGCGTCGATTTCCACAACATTCATGCTGTTTCCTGTGGATATTGCCTTACACATAGCACACTCTTCACACGGCTCTCCATCTACCGGGTGTTCGCAGTTCACCGCTTTGGCAAAAATCTTTGCTACGGTAGTCTTACCGGTTCCTCGGGTTCCGCAAAAAAGGTATGCATGTCCGATACGGTCTGACTGTATTTGATTTTTCAAGGTTCTTACAATATGATCCTGACCTTTTACATCAGAAAAAACCTGTGGTCGGAACTTTCTGTAAAGAGCTGTATAAGACATATTTTCTCCTTTTTGTTTTATATCTTTGTTCTTTTTATCGAGTGTCAAAACAATTTCTATTTCTATATTAAAATAAACATGCGTTGACACTTTATTATACCTTATTTTTTTCTTTCCTTCAACAAAAGAAACCTGATTTCCGAAACAAAATGTATACCGTCGGTTTTTTCTTGCGGAACGGAGAAAAATAAGCTATACTAACACTGTTATTTATATTTGGAGACGTATCGAAGTGGTCATAACGGGGCTGACTCGAAATCAGTTGGCCGGGCAACCGGCACGCGGGTTCGAATCCCGCCGTCTCCGTTAAAAATATAAGAAAGTTAAAGAGGCTAACTGCATGATTAACATTTCCGAAGAACTGTATTTAAAGGTAAAATCAATAATGGATGCTTGGTGCGATGATGATATTTATGCAATTTCCTTTTTTGTTTATTCCAACGAGTCTTACGAATACAAAGGCTTCACTAATTTATCCTCCTTCTCCATTAGTTATAACACAGAAGAAGATTGCGAAGGTGCAGGTCAATACGACGAAGAACGCTGGAATTATGCTTTCTGGCGCCAGAATGAAACTCCTATAATTGATCCGGACGAGCCAAACGAACTGATGGATTTGCTTTTTGATTGGTACCAGGAAAATGGCATTTCAAACATTGGCGAAGAAGACGAGGATTGCTACGACGAACATTGTAACTATATCGGAAAGGGTCCTGTGGGGCACTATGAGTTACTAACCTTGGTCTCCGAAGTAGCAAAGCGTTTGCAGCAGGAGGACTTTGTCGAAAAAAAATTTGGAAAAAAACTCCCTATCATTATTCATGGACTTGAATATGCATGGTACGATATCGAGGCAACCCAAAATGCTAATACTCATGACGAAGCAAATACCTTTTTAAAAGCGATGAATGAACTAGGTATGATTTAATCTTGGTTCGAAAATCTAACTTTGCATCCTATGATAGACTTTTTGGACGTATACAGAAAACGGAGCTGTCTTACTCTCCAAAATTTAGCAGTGGATTTATGTAAAGTCCGCGTGCAAATTTACTTACGCCCAAACCAAGACTTATACTCGCCAAATATATGGATATATCATCATTAATCAGTGAATAATTTGGCTCTTCCATCACTATAATGTTAATAAAAGCCCAAAACAAAGAAATCTCAATGATTTTCTATGGTTTTAGGCTCTTTTTTATTTAATATTTTCTATTAAATTTCTTTCCCCATAAAAAACGGGCAACCACTATGCAAACACTGGTCATTATATTTCGTGAAACCACACTTCAACATAGATGGTTTTTCCATTTGAATCCCGAAATTCTCACTTACATAATCAATGGCATTTAAAACCGCAGTGAAAGAATTTCTCTTACAACATCTTGGTCCGCCAATGGTTCCAACCTCTTTCAGCACACGGGCTGTCATCAAATCAGGCAATTATTTTTATGTTCGCTCATGGGTAACCTCCTTGTCTCGTACCAATCTATGTATTTTTAATTATAGTTTATTTGCATTATACCCATTATATCATGACACAACGCCCAAAGCCATCTGGCTTTTCCAAAATGTCTACGAATCGTTCCTTGCATATTATTTCCTCTTTTGCTAAGATTTCAACAGAACGTTTGTTGAAAGGAGGGCACTTATGAATCCGGAAAAAACAGGGAAGCTAATCACAGAATTACGAAAAAAGAATAACCTTACCCAACAAGATTTAGCAGAAAAAATTGGAGTAACCAGAAAAGCCATCTCCCGTTGGGAAACCGGTCGCGGCTATCCGGACATAGAAATACTTCCCAAATTGGCTGACGCACTATCCACCACCATCAACGAACTATTAATTGGCGAAACCATTTCCGACGAGCAAATGCCGGCCGCCAATTCCGAAAATTTAAACTATATCTGTGAAAATGTAGCAAAAATCAAAAAGCAGAAAAAAGCACTTTTTATTTCTCTCCTCTGCATTGTACTTCCTATTGTAATGATTGTTGCTATTCTTATCGGATATGACATGTATCAACGGATTTCCTATCACTTCGATTTCTTAATGGGCTCGGAAAACTGCATCGTCGCAGAAGATTATTCTTATATTATGTATTACGGAGAAAAATATGTTCCTTTAGATACCAAAGGATATGAGGGTCGTTTAGGAGAACAAATAATAGATGAGGCAATGGTAGAAAACTCCTCGATTTTCGTAAAATTTTTCTTTGGGGAACAAGTCTATGCAATAAATGGTATCTCTGACTCTGTGATGATTTATCTATGTACCGACTATGACTTTAATCCTTCCGATTACTATGTAAAAGAATCCGAGCTGGAATATATGGAATCCATCATTGAGAATTTCTCGGATGAATATTATTGTGCTGTTATAACACAGCGAAATAGCGATTGGAGAGATATCATTCTAAACGAAGAATTTTTGCCGATGATAAACAGCCTTGAACATGCCACACAAGACATGAACGAAAATTGCGATATTTTATACACCGAAGATCAGGAATCCATTCCGATCGTTATTTACGAGTCAAACCAGATCTTCTACAGAGAATACGGCGAATTACAATACAAAAATTCTCAGTATTACTGGTACGATTATAATGGACATCCATATCCTCTTTCCGTTGCAGATGAAAATCATCCATATATTATTGAGAAGCAATACTATGATATATTAAATCAATTATTTTCTTATATGCACAAATAACCGCAACCTTAATAAAGTTGCGGTTATCTTTTTCTAACACTTTTTCATCTTTATTCCATTTGCGAAGCAATAATCTGTGTAACCTCTGACTTTTCCACTCCCAACGAAAAGGCCAACTCACTGTGCAGATGATTTTCTGCCAGTTTAAAATACCGCTCATCTACCGCGGTACTCTTTTTACCTTCTTCCAAACGTTTTTGTCTGCGCAGATACAAGGTTTTGATAATGCTGACTAAACGCTTAGGATCACAACTGGACAAAGCCTCTCGAAAGATTTTTTCTCTTTCTTTGTCATTTTCCACATATGTTACTTCCACAGACTTAATGCTCTTGATGACATCCCGTGCTTCTTCTTCATTCATTGCAAGACGAATTTTATTTTCGGCGGTATCAACAGAAATAAACACCTTGGCGGTCTGTTCCTGAAGCGGAACGAGAACATAGTATTCCTTTTCCTGGCCGGAAACTTTCATAGTAGTCGTATCTGTTACCTCACATATTCCGTTATTTGCGTTTACTACAAAATCACCTTTTTTGAACATTTTTCACCTCAAAAATTGAAATCTTATATAGTAATTTTATCATTTAAAAAATTTTTTCGTAAGCAAAATTTTATTGTTTGAGATGTACATCTTTAGCGGAACACTTTTGTTTGGCTGAAATTTCCCGTCAAACAAAAAGCTCCGACAACGATTGTCTTCATCAGGCAACCTTACGGCACACGGGAGGGACCCCTTAGTGCTGCTTTGTTCCCAACCTGACACGGTTCGGGGATCCCGTTGCGCAAGACCCAATGAAGACAATCCTTGCCGGAGCAATGATGCTTGGTTAGTATACTTTATTTCTTACGGAAAGTCAATGCTTTATTCTGGTACTCAAAAGCAACCCTATTCCGCCAATTCAACCTTTTTCTTTTTCTCTCTTAATTCTTTAAAAAACTGGCTCAGCATAGAAGAACATTCCTCTTCCAATACGCCCTGGGTGATCTTCACCTGATGATTAAACGCTTTCATATCCAATAGATTAATCACTGAGCCTGCACTTCCCGCCTTGGCATTCATACAACCGATAACCACTTCGTCCATTCGCGCCTGGACAATGGCTCCGGCACACATTTGACATGGCTCTAAGGTTACATACATGGTACACCCTTCCAAACGCCAGTCTCCTAGCTTCTTGCTGGCTTTTTTTATCGCCATAAGCTCCGCGTGAGCAAGGGTCAGTTTATCTGTATTGCGGCGGTTATAACCCCGGGCAATGATTTTTCCTTCATATACAATGACACAACCTATCGGCACTTCATCTAATGCGTATGCTTTTCTTGCCTCTTTTAAGGCCGCCTTCATATATTTATGAGCTTGTTCCATTCTGTATGCTCCTGTCTTTCATTTTCATTTCTTATCATTATGGCTCGTTATCCACACAACAAAAACTTCCACACATAGTTTACCACAAAACTTCTGTTTTTTCTTCTAAAAATTGTAGCAATCCGATATAAAATAGGATATTATCTTATATAGAGTTTATGTTGTTAGGAGATTATTTATGGAAATCCACGGATTTGCTAAAACTACATTATTAGACTACCCAAAACATGTGGCAGCCACCGTTTTTTTTGGCGGCTGTAATTTCCGTTGTCCTTTTTGCCATAACGGCGACCTAGTTCTCACTCCGGGACAGGTTCCGGTGATTCCTGAGGAAGAGGTCCTTGCATATTTAAAAAAACGTCAAGGAATCTTAGAGGGTGTTTGCATTACCGGCGGCGAGCCAACCTTGCAACCGGATTTAGAAACCTTTATTCACAAGATTAAGGACCTTGGCTATTTGGTTAAGCTGGACACTAATGGTTACCGCCCGGAAGTACTTTCTTCCTTATTAGAGAAAGAACTTTTAGATTATGTGGCAATGGACATTAAGAACTGCAAAGAAAAATATCCTTTAACCGTGGGAAAGGCAGATTTTGATATTGCAAAAATAGAGGCCTCCGTTCAACTGCTTATGTCCGGAAAGATTCCTTACGAATTCCGTACCACCGTTGTGCGAGAACTTCACACCATAGATGACATGAAAAAAATCGGCGAATGGATTGCCGGTGCAGAAAAATACTTTTTACAGGATTACAGGGATTCGGAAAAAATAATCTCTCCCGGATTTTCCTCCCGCTCCAAAGAAGACTTGTTACAGATGCAGGCTTTATTGCGCAACTATGTATCGGACACTCAATTGAGAGGAGTGGACAACGTATGATAGTTTATCACGATAATCAATTTCAAAAAATCTACGAAACATCCCGCCTACAGTTGCGAATCCTGGATGAGACAGACGCCCTTATGGTATTGACCTTTTTAAACCAGGGCGCCGATGTTTTTGACGAATATGAAAGCAATAAACCGGCTGATTTTTACACAAGGGATACTCAAAGACGGCTTCTTCGCTTGGAATCAGATATGGTTCTCCAGAAAAGAGGCGTCCGCTTCTATGTGTTTCGCAAAGAAAACCCTCACCGGATTATAGGAACGATCTCCGTGTCTGCCATTCGACCGCATCCGTTTGACAGCGGAATGGTTGGCTACAAATTCCATCCTTTGTACTGGGGCAATGGCTATGCAACCGAAGCCTTAGAAAAAGTCACACAAATTGTGGGACCAATTTTGGGTCTCCGACGATTAGAAGCCTTTGTTCTTCCGGAAAATAGTGCCAGTTGCAAACTGTTAGAGCGTGTTGGTTTTGAATTGGAAGGGACTGCCCGCTCCGCATTGGATGTAAAGGGAGACCGAAAAAATCATTTACAATATGGTTATGTTATTCATTATTAACCTCGCAGATTCATATAAAGTCTGGGAGGTTTCTTTTTATCTACAGGGCTTTACAATTCTACATAACTTCTCGTCTAAAATTTTTAAAAAATATTTTTAAAAAACTATTGACATTTTTATAAATATACTTTAAATTAAAATAGTAATCATTACTATTATTGATGACGCATGAAAGCGAGGTGAATCTGTGGTTAAGCACAGTAAACAGAGAGAAGCGATTCGCCTGTTCTTAAAAGAACGCAAAGATCATCCCTCTGCTGAGACTGTTTATCAGGAATTAAAAGTTGTACACCCAAATCTTAGTTTAGGAACGGTTTACCGCAATTTAAACTTTTTATCTGAAACCGGTGAAATTCAGAAAGTACCGGGAACCATAGGACCTGACAGGTTTGATGGAAATGCAGCACTTCACATTCACTTCTTCTGTACCAATTGCGATGGAATTATTGATTTAGAAACAAAAGAATTGGAAACAATGGTAGAAGAGGCACGAAAAAACTTTGCAGGCAAGATTACGCACAGTATCACCAATTATTATGGAATCTGCCCTGCATGCTTAAAAGAAAAAATTAAATGAGCCTAAAAATTTATTAAAGGAAAAGGAGATTAAGATTATGGCAAAATATGTATGTAGTGTATGTGGTTATGTTCACGAAGGAGATGCCGCACCGGCTGAATGCCCGGTATGTCACGTAGGACCGGAAAAATTTAACAAACAAGAAGGTTCTTTAACTTGGGCTTGCGAACACGTTGTAGGTGTTGCTCAGGGTGCTAGAGAAGACATTATCAAAGACCTTCGAGCAAACTTTGAAGGCGAATGTACAGAAGTTGGTATGTACCTCGCAATGGCAAGAGTTGCTCATAGAGAAGGATATCCGGAAATCGGTTTATACTATGAAAAAGCAGCCTGGGAAGAAGCTGAACACGCCGCTAAGTTTGCTGAATTATTAGGTGAAGTTGTTACAGACAGCACAAAGAAGAACTTAGAATTACGTGTAGCTGCTGAAAATGGTGCAACTGCAGGTAAGTTCGACTTGGCTAAGCGTGCAAAAGAATTGAATTTAGATGCGATCCATGATACCGTTCATGAAATGGGACGCGATGAAGCTAGACATGGAAAAGCATTTGAAGGATTGTTAAGAAGATACTTCGGATAGATTACACTAAGCAAAGGCGTTTACCTTATGATAAAAGGTAAACGCCTTTCTTGTATCGATTTTAAATTTTAATTCTATAACTCCGGATTAAACCACACTTTTTTCTCTTCGTCGTATTCCAACATATGCGGAAAATATTCCATGTTCTCCGTTAACATAATATATCCGTTTTCATCAAAACAGAATCTTCCATATACTTCAATGGAATATACTTCTTCCCATGGGCTACGATGTACTTTAATTCCTAAGGTTGTATATTCATCAATACGGCTCTTAATATATTGATCCAACTCATTAAAGTCGTCCCCTTCCGGAATCTCTTTTCCGCTATCAACATAAAGCTTCCACATGATGGTTTCCAATTCGCTTCTCAGTTCCTGGTCGGCCAACTTTATCTGGAATTCATAGCCACTCTTCTCTTCAAAAAGTGCTTCATCCATCATTAAAATATCAGATATATCTTTTTCATAGACATATCCATGACTTTCAAACTCTGCCACCAAATCTTCCAATGCACTTCTGAAATCTGCGGATGAATCATCGTCGTCTGATATATCTAATGGTGCAACATCTTTTCCGTTTACCCCATTCTCATTAACTATATATATTCTTTACTTATTTACAAAGCTCTTCTGCCATTGCTTCAATCTGCGCTTTGCTATCTTCATTAAGTGCGGATAAAATCTTTACTTTTGCATCTGTATAGGTCAGTTCCTTACATCCTTCCAACAGTCCTGTCATTACTCTGACTGCGGTTGGAGCCCATGAACCATTTTCCATTAATCCAATCGTACGATTGCGGAAATTACGTTCTGTTAAATGGTGAATAAACTCTTTCATAAACGGGAAAATATCTCCATTATATGTTGTTGTTGCAAGAACAAGTTTACCATAACGGAATGCATCTTCTACCGCTTCTGCCATGTCACAGCGCGCAAGGTCATTAACTACAACTTTTGGACATCCCTTTTCTTCCAATTTTTTTGCAAGAAGCTCTACAGCCTCTTTTGTATTTCCGTAAACAGATGTGTAAGCGATCATCACACCTTCACTTTCTATACCATAGGATGACCAGATATCATATAAGTTAATATAATAGCCAAGATTTTCTGTAAGCACCGGCCCGTGTAATGGACAAATAATCTCAATATCAAGTCCTGCTGCCTTCTTTAAAAGTGCTTGTACCTGTGCACCATATTTTCCAACAATTCCAATGTAGTAACGGCGTGCTTCACATGCCCAATCTTCTTCTACATCCAATGCCCCAAACTTGCCAAATCCATCTGCGGAAAAAAGCACTTTATCTGTTGAATCATAAGTAACAATAACTTCCGGCCAGTGAACCATTGGTGCTGCTACAAATGTAAGAATATGCTTTCCAAGGGAAAGAGTGTCTCCTTCTCCCACAATGATTCTACGCTCTGCATAGTCTGTTCCGAAAAAGTTTTTCATCATTGTAAATGCCGGTGCAGATGAAACCACCATCGCTTCCGGATACTTTTTAAGGAAATTATCAATATTTGCAGAGTGGTCCGGTTCCATATGCTGTACCACTAAATAATCCGGTTTGCGGCCGTCTAACGCATTTTCTATGTTCGCAAACCATTCTTCCTTAAAATTCTTATCAACAGAATCCATAATGGCAATTTTTTCATCTATAATCGCATAGGAATTGTAAGCCATACCGTTTGGAACCACATACTGTCCTTCGAATAAATCTACCTGGTGGTCATTTACTCCAATATATTTAATATCATTTGTTATTTTCATTTCTAATATCCTCCTTGTTATTTCTCTATTTAATTATACATCGTATTATTAAAAAAACAGCGAGTTTCTCTGCTCATCTTTGAATTTTTTACTCACTTTTACTATTTCAAACTTTTAGGCGTAACCTACAAAGGGTAGAATGGCCTAAACTTTCCGTTTACATCACTCTACCCTTTATTTTTGTTATCCTAAATACTTATCCAATTCGTAAGAAACATTCAGTACATCATTTAATAGTGACTTGGCTAATTCTGCATTTTCTAAGTTCTGAACACTTAAATCTGCTGCCTGAATGGATGACGCTGTAACCTCTTCTGTTGTTGCAGATAAATGTGTAATGTTATCAACAATCTGATTGTTAGATTCGGATAAATTCACAAGCATGGTGTCTATTTCACCAATATCTGAAATCAAATTATTCACGTCCTTATTCATTTCTGCAAAGCTCTGAAGTGCCTGTCCAAACATCTGCTCCTGGGCCTCTGCCGCACCAACAGACTGTGCTACGGTCTTTGCCGCCTGCACCGCATTGTCGGATAATTCTTCTAAAATACGGGCAATATTTTCCGTCTCAAGTCTTGTCTTTTCCGCCAACTGACGAATCTCATCTGCTACAACTGCAAAACCTCTTCCGGCTTCGCCTGCTCTGGCACTTTCAATAGATGCATTCAATGCCAAAAGATTGGTCTGATTAGAAATTGCAAAAATCGTATCCGCAATACTCTTAACTGCTGTTGCTCTTTCCTGCAATGCTTCCATAGATTCTGCTACAGCAGAGTTTGTTGTAGAAATAACTTCTGACTGGCGTTTTAAATCGTTTACTATCTGTAAGTTCTGCTCGTTCAACTGACCGGCATGTTGTGCTGTAGCAACCATATTTTCGGAACGCTCTATCGTTGTTCCGATGGCATCCTGAATACTCTGGGTCATTTCTGTCTGAGTCTGGATGCTTTCTGCGGTTCCTCTGGCACTGTCAGAAATCTCAGACATTGCACCATTTACCACCTCTGTGGATTCATTTAAACGATTAACGATGCCCATGGTATTTTCTGTACCACGACGTACATTTTCTGCAACATTAAGAACGCTGTCCAACATTTCTTTTTGACGGGCCTGTTCATGCTTCAAACTACCAATCATATCACCGTTGAATTGCTCTCCAATTCGTGAGGTCATAAACGCCAAAAACATCATAAATGCAATTACAAAAGTTGCTGTAATTTGGTCCATAAAACCGGAATTACCAGTGTAAGTATTCATTCTTACAATGTTCACTCCCAAATTTATAACCGTAACAACTATACCTGTGATTGCAGAAAATTTTTTGTCAAAATATAACACGCAAACAATTAGCGGAAGTCCCGCCATAAAGCGCAAATAATAGCCATTGAAAGCAATAGCTACCATCAATGTGACCACCATCAATCCGGCAAAACCAATATATTTTATTTTTTCAGATGCAGGATTCACTCGCAGCAGAACAATAACTACCGCCAATACTGCTAATACTACGGCTGTAAAAAAGCCACAGTATCCCATTGTTCGAAATCCTCTTGCCCAGGAAATCCATACCATTACTTCTGCCAACAAATAAAAAACAACATATGCAACTAAAACAAAGCTGTTCACCCGTCTTAATTGTTCTTCTTTACTGGCATAACGATAGTTTCTTTCTTTTTCCATTCTCAACCTCTTGCTTTCTATATGGTACATAATTCTACTTTATTTTTAGTGTTATCTCTATTCTTCTACAGAAGTTGTAATTCCGCTTTCTTCAATGGGCGGTTCATTCTTATATGGAAAAGCAAGCCATAAGCCCAAGAAGAGTAGCATTAAAAACTCTGTAAGATATCCGCTGGCGAACATTTGTGAAATTGCAGACCTTATGTTCATATACTGTATTGATTTGAACACGTTTACCAAATATATTAAATTCTCTACACAAAGAAGTATCATCGGAATAAAAAATGTTCCTTTTGCTACCTGAGTCAGTTTAGACATATTTGCACCAAAAATGTTTTCCCCACATGCAAAAAATGCAACTGCTAACAAAGTCATATAAGCTAACAAAGATACAAAATTTACCCATGAAAATGCTGTTATTACTGCTATTAATATGTAGAGCACCAATGCCGCAATCGGAACCAACAGCAAAAGATTTCTTTTTTTCATAAACAATACAATGCTAATGAATAAATATATTCCCACAAGAATCAAGAGATCTACTGTCACACGAGCAAGTATGCGCGGCGGCATATATCCTATGCTCATAAACTGAGCCATGAACATACCATAACGGATAAATGAAACTCCCGCAAACAATAAACAAAAAATAGCCGCAACTGGAAATTTAATCTGTCTATTCTCCATAATATAATCCTTCTTTCTTCATTTGTTTTATTTTATAGTTCTAATTATACATCTGTAGGAATACACCGTCAAACACATTCTACCTCTTAAAATACTTTTTCCTTGCAAACAAATTACCTCTTAGGTTCCTTTATTATTTTACCGATATATACAACATAAAGTGATTAAAAGAGGATGTTTTATGATTATAGCACACAATATGCTCGCTATGAATACACAACGGCGACTAAACATCAGTACCAATTTAAAAGGCAAATCCTCCGAAAGACTTTCTTCCGGATTTCGAATTAACCGCTCTGCTGATGACGCTGCCGGTTTGTCCATTTCGGAAAAAATGCGTGCCCAGATACGTGGGCTGGATCAGGGCGCTGACAACATACAAGATGGAATATCTCTGATTAAAACCGCGGATGGCGCCTTAAATGAAGTTCATGCCATTCTTCAAAGAATGAATGAATTGGCTGTACAGGCTGCTAACGACACCAACACCGCCACCGATAGGGATGCCATGCAGGCAGAAGTCGATCAATTAGCTGCAGAAATCACTCACATTGGAAAAACAACCACATTTAATACGTTACAGATTTTTGACGATGCTTTTAAATCTAACAGCAATTCCATAACCAGTCTCGTCTCCTGTCCATCTGCAGACATTGGATATCTGTCAGAAGCAATTACCGACGGAACATATTGGTATTCTGCTGCCACCATTGATTTCAGTAGCATTGACAGTAGTACTATTGCCAAATTAGACGGAAAAGGATTTTCCTTTAATTGTTCTCAATTTTGTGACGAAGTATTTGATTTTAAATTTGTAACCGATGGTACACCAAGCTCGGCTTCGAATTTAAACGGGAGGGTAACCCACAAATATATTATTGATATCAGCAATTGTACCAACGGAAGCGATATTGTAAACGCTATCTATGATTTTGTATCACAAAATCTTCCCGTTTCAAATCCTTCCGGCACAATGTACAACTTACCCGGCAGTCTCATGGTAAGTCATTCTAACGATATGATGAAAAGTGCTGATGGCAACAGTCTCATTATTTATGCTAATGGTTCTCGATATTCCTCAGAGAATTCGGCAAAAAATGCTTATCCAAACTATGATCCCATATCCGGTGCTATCGATTGTTCCAGTTTGGTATCGGTTATGGATATACCTGTAAATCTTTTTAACATACAGAACGGACCAAATTCCCATGACAGTCTTCAGATTCCAATTTCAAGAATGAACGCTGTGTATCTCAACGTAAGTACTTTAAGTCTTCGTTCTCATGTAGCTGCCGGAAGAGCTATTACTGCTGTTCAAGAGGCGCTAGAGATTGTGTCTTCTCAAAGAGGAACCCTTGGTGCATATCAAAACCGTTTGGAACATATTTATAACTATAATTTAAACACATCGGAAAACACTCAGGCCGCCGAATCCAGAATCCGGGACACTGATATGGCAGATGAAATGATTCAATATTCCTTACAATCTGTTCTTCAGCAGGCAGGACAGGCTATGCTTGCGCAAGCCAATTCTCTGTCTCAGAATGTTTTAAGTTTGTTAAAATAAAGTAGTTTCATAATAAATGACGCACAAAAAGAGTCTCTTAATTGACTAAGAGACTCTTTTTTTCCGTTCTCACTATACAAACAACAACAAACTTACCGCCATCACAACCATTCCTCCCACCAGTCCGTAGATGGATAAATGATGTTCCCCATATTCTCTGGATGCCGGCAGCAGTTCATCCAAAGATATAAATACCATGATCCCTGCAACCGCAGCGAAAATCACACCAAAAATTACATCCGTCATAATTGGTATCAATAATAACCAACCGATTAATGCACCAACCGGTTCCGCCAAACCTGAAGAAAAGGAGTACAACAAGGCTTTTTTTCTGGAATTGGTTGCCTGATAAATCGGTACAGAAACAGCAATGCCTTCCGGAATATTATGAATAGCTATGGCCACTACAATCGGAATTGCCACCTCCGGATCCTGCAGGGCTGAAACAAAAGTTGCCAGACCCTCCGGGAAATTGTGAATAGCTATAGCCAAAGCAGTAAACACGCCCATTCGCATTAGCTTTTTTTCTTTCGGCTGTTCCTTGGCATCTGCAACAACATTTTTGGTTTCATGAGGATTTTCTTCCGAAGGAATTATTCTGTCGATAATACCGATTAACAACATCCCTCCGAAAAAAGCAATCACCGTGACCCATGAGCCCATCTTTGTCCCTAATTCCGCCATCAAGGAATCCTTTGCTTTAACAAAAATCTCTATCATGGAAACATATATCATAACTCCTGCGGAAAAACCCAGACTTAACGATAAAAATTTCTTGTTGGTCTTTTTTGCTAAAAAAGCAATCAAACTTCCTACACCGGTACTTAATCCGGCAATTAAAGTTAAGGAAAAAGCAAACATAATCTCTCTCATCTTCAGCACCCCATTTCTATCATTATATGTTCTTTTGCAAATTCTGTACGTCACTCTTTTGCGGTTAGTCTTTGCTAACCCTATTATAAAACATATTTTTTCGTTTATCAACCTCATTTTTTAGGATTTTCTATTTATTGTTTTTTATAAATTGTTTAGAAAAAATTATTTTGAATTTAGGATTGTTTATGAAATGTTCCTAGGAATTTGTGAAAAAATGGTGTATAATTTGTCTAACACATTCAAAAGAAAGGGATAAGTTATGAACGTACAAATTTATCAGGATTTTCGAAACAAAATAGTAAACAACTGCTCACAAGTTATTTTAGGAAAGGACGACGTAATTGAAAAGGTTGCAATCACTTTTTTATGCTCCGGACACGTTCTGTTGGAAGATTTGCCTGGAACAGGAAAAACCATGTTAATCCGTGCATTTGCAAAGTCTGTTCACGGCAACTTTAAACGAATTCAGTTTACTCCGGACGTTATGCCTTCCGATGTAACCGGCATTAATTTTTATAATATGAAAAACGGTGACTTTGAATTAAGAAAGGGACCTATCTTTACAGATATGCTCCTTGCCGACGAAATCAACCGCGCAACACCTCGTGCTCAGTCCAGTTTATTGGAAGCTATGGCAGAACGTCAGGTCTCAATTGACGGCACTACCTATCCGTTAAGCAATAACTTCATGGTTGCTGCTACCCAGAATCCATTAGAATCTCACGGAACCTTCCCGTTGCCGGAAGCCCAGATGGACCGTTTCTTTATGAGATTATCCTTAGGTTATATGACCAAACAGCAGGAATTAAGTGTTATGGCCCGTAAGAGTACTCTGGATATTTTAGAACAGCTTACCGGCGTTGTAACCGAAGAAGAAATTAATTCCTTAAAAGCGGATTTTCATCAGGTAACTGTTAGTGACGTTGTTGCGGGATACATGATGGATATTATAGAAATGACCAGAACTCATGGTGATATTTCCATCGGCGCATCTACCCGTGGTGCAACCGCTTTATATCAGGCCTCCCAAATTTTGGCAGCATTCCGCGGAAGAGACTACGTGATTCCGGAAGATGTAAAAGAACTCGCTCCGGCGATTCTTGCCCACAGACTTACATACCGCGGTGTATTTGGCCAGCAGGAATGTCAGTCTGTATTTGAAAAAATATTAAATGAGGTAACCGTTCCGACGGAGGAAAAATAAAACATGGTATTAATTTTATTTATCATAATTGCTGTGGCGTTGATAGTACAGTTTTTTTCCCTTCGTTTTCCTATACATGAACTTCACTACCGATTGGAACCTTCAAAACGAAGTGTGGAACAGGGAGAAGAATTTACCTTAACTACCATTATTGATAACGCCTCTAAGCGTCGCATCCCTTTTTTACTGGCAGAGGAACAAATTCCTGATGCTGTAATTATAAAAGGGGCCGAAAATCTGGAGTTAAAACCACTTAGCGACTCCAATGTACATATGAGTACCATGTTTATTAAAAAGAAACAAAAGGTAAGCCGTACTATAACCGGCACCATTAACAAACGTGGTATATATCACTTCCGTTATGCGCGGTTACATGTGGGTGACTTTCTTGGCATAAAAGAAATGGATGCAGATTTTAAACAGGAGCGAAGCATTGTTGCATATCCAAGGCGATTATACGACAAAAAACTGGATATGGTTATCAGTGATATTCTGGGTGAAATCTCTGTCAGAAGTTTTTTACATCAGGATCCGATGCTGGTTATGGGATATCGTGATTATACCGGGTGCGAACCGTTAAAAAGCATCAGCTTTCCGGTAAGTGCGAAGAGAAACCAATTAACGGTAAAAGAATTTGATCATACCAGAGAAGAATTGGTAGATATCATTTTTGACGTTAGTTATAAAGGAAACTTCAACCACTATTTGGATCAGTTAGAGGCTATGTTCTGCGTTGTAAGAACCATTTGTGAATCCTTTGAACAAAAAGGGGTTAGTTATCGTCTGATTACCAATGCTTTTTACGCCTCTATGGAGGTTCGTGGTGTTAACATCATTCGAAGTGGTGGAAGCAACGGAAGAAGCTTCCATAAAATATTAGAAATGCTGGGTATGGCATCTAATGCCTCTATGTGCAAAACCGAAGAACTGTTAACAACTGTGTTTAGAGGTTTTGACCAGGAAAAAGACTTTGTATATGTTTCCCAGATGAGAAATGATGAAACCGCTGCCCTGATCATGCAATTGGAAAGACGTTACTCCGTAAATGTTCATACCATCTACGGTGAAGACTTTGAAGACACCTACAAAGATTCTATGAAAGAAAAAAGCAAGGAGGCAAAAGCATGCTAGAAATAGCTTATTTATTGATATTTTATGTTAGTGCTATTTATTCTGTCGTAACCTATTTTCTTGCCTTCTTTTTGAACTACCAATTAAGCCCATTACCTTTCGGCATTTTAATGGCAATGATTTTTCTGGTTTACTTTGTGGCAAAACCGGGTAAATACCGGACCAACGGAAAAGCTTTTAAAAGCACTTCCGTCAAATTAATCTTAGGACTTTATACACCGTTACTGGCATTGACGTTTTTATACAAAGCAGAAAATGCTTTGCCGGCCTTATCTGTTGCGACTCCATATCTTATTGTCTTTTTAACGAGTATGGTTTTATTGCTTCAGTTGTTACGTCATCAGGCCGGAACTAAAGATAAGAAAAACTTTGAAAAGTTTCAACGCCTTCAGGCTCTCGGCTTTTTTGCCTTTACCATTCTTGGTACTGTGGGAAGACTGTTTGAACTCATTATGCGGGCCATAAATCTGCTTATTATCAGACCTGTAGGATATCTCATATTTGCAGCCATGTCTTCCTTAAGTCAAACGGTGGAAAATGGCAATGCTGAAGGACTTGGTACAAACAACAATTTTAACAACGTAGTTGAACAAGAAAAAATCGAAGCCGGATTTGATGGTGCAAATTGGAAAGAAGTTGTCAATAGCATTTTGAGTCGTGAGGAAGAAAAAGTTACTGAACCTACTATGTTTTTTAAAATTCTTTCTGCAGTCGTCATTGCTATCCTTGCAATTGTAATAATTATTGTTTTTATTGTAATCATAAGAAACTTATCAAAAGACCGTAAGAAAAATTTCGTTATTCACGAAGAACGTGAAGACAGCGTAGAAAATTACGAAACCGCCACCCGGTTAAAGAAGCATTTTGCCCCGCCGGACATTCAGATTCGTTATTATTACAAAGAATTTATGAAAAAATCGGACTCTGAAAAGCACCGCTTAAAAGACTCCGATACCACAAAAGACATTATGGGTAAATATTTGCGCAAGCAATCCATGGAACATAATGTGCCGAATCCATCTTCTCAAGAAGTTGAAACCTCTACTGCACTAACTGACCTGTATCGCAAGACCAGATACAGTACAAAGGAAGTTACAAAAGACGATGCGGCCCTTATGAAAAAATTAATTAAATCCTGTTAAAAAAACGACCCGATTACAGTATTTACCGGCTGCTTCGGGTCGTTATTATTTCTTCCTTTTTATTCTGAAAAATCAAGGTATGACAAAGGATTCACCGGCTCCTCGTTTCTTTCTAATCGAAGATACAAATGACTTCCTTCAATTAAAAAATACTTTGTAGGCTCTTCAATTTTTGCAAATTCCTGACCTCGATTTACATGGTCACCCACTTTTAAACTACATTCTTTTAAGTTTCCATAATAAATAATATATTCTGTACCGATTCGCATTCCAACGGTCAAACCGGTATCCGGTTCATTTGTCACACTTACAACCTTTCCTGTTGCACCTGCTACCACAGGTGTTCCTTCCTCTGCTTCAATGCAGATGGCCGGGTGATATTTATAAGCATCCAAGGTTTCAAAATATATCATTTTTTCCATACTGTAATTCATTATAATATTTCCGTGAACCGGCCATTGTAATATGGAGCCTGCATGAAATGTATAAGTTGTCGCTGTAACATTAACTGTATCTTCTGTTTCAGAATCATCTGCATTTTCCTCATATTTACCGTGATTTGTTTCCGGCATATAGTCTAAATCACCATCACTTACATCTAAAAGAGGCTTGTCACTGATTGGAGGTTCCATAACATCATTTTGGTCTCCTTCCCCTTTGCTCTCTGCTGTTCCCTGATTGGCTGTCTGATCTTTGTTTTCCTGTTGCTGAACATGTGTATTATTATTTTCACTTCCTCTGTTGTTAGTAACCATTGTTACCAGCCACGCTACCAGTATAACAATGGCAATTGCACCCGCTCCAATGTATAAATAAAATCTAGCATTACTACGCATCATTGTTTGCCCTTTTCCTTTCCGGATTTCTCCACTTATAGTATTCTTAGTATGGGCAAACTTCTCCTTGTTCATACAATGCAGGACTCAATCCCAAAAAAAAGTAATTTAGTATATCCATTGCAGAACTTCCATTTTTTGCTAATTCATTAGCCATATTTAAGCTCATTCCAACACCGTGGCCCTGTCCTTTTATCAGTATTCGAATTCCGGTGTCGATTTCCTCTATGTAAAAACAAGAAGAAGGCAAATTATACATTGCCCGAAATTCTTCACCCGTATAAATACTGTCCCCAACGGAAACCTTTTTAACATATCCACTATCAAACCGTTCAATGATTTGTATTGCTCCGGGAAATTCTTTTTCATGATATTTTCTAACCTGGATATAAGCATCTGCCAAAATATCATTTTTACAAGATGCACTTTTGATATAGGAAAAATCCTCTTTGGTAATCTCCCCTGCTGACCGGGTAACACCACAGCTCACTCCATGATATGGCAAAAACTTTACTTCCCCTTCATGCACCAATATCATTCCCTTTGTTTCATCAATTGCCTTCCGAACTCTGCGACAAAGTTGCCCGCCCAAATCGCTCTCCATCCATGCTTCTAATTGCTCCGGTGTGGCCAGTTTAATATCATTTTCAAAACCAACTAAATTTGTTCTTAACAAAATAGCTCTTGCTTTTAAGCACTCTAATTCTTCATCATGCACACCTTGGGCAATCATTGCTAAAAAAACCTTTTCTTCTATATTATCCTCTTCTTCCGTAAAAAAAATTCCTGCTAACACCACAAGGGTTAACAGGAAATAGATAACTATAAAAATTTTTAATTGCTTTTTCATATCGGACCCCTGCCATATACTATATGGAAAGGGCAGACAAAATATTACTTAGGTTGGCAAACTGCACCAATGTCAAGGCTTCTCCTCGGATAGTTAACGGCAATCCAGCCTCTGTTAAAGCATTTTGCAACTGTTCTTTGGAATACTGCTTTCCGCTAATTCCTGCTAAGCCATTTGACAAACTGTTCATCATAGTTTTTCTTCTTTGATTGAAAGAAGCACGAATGAGTGCAAACATTAACTCTTCATCGTCTACCTTTACCGGCGGTTCTTCGTATCGAGTTAACTTAATAACTGCAGAGCCTACATTCGGTCTTGGGATAAAGCAGTTTGGAGGTACATTTGCAACAATCTGCGGTTTTGCATAATACTGTACTGCCAGAGATAATGCACCATAGTCCTTGGTTCCCGGTCCAACTTGCATACGGTCTGCTACTTCTTTTTGCACCATAATGGTAATGCTTTCTAACGGAACCTTTTTTTCAAACAATCCCATAATAATTGGAGTAGTAATATAGTAAGGTAAATTCGCCACAACCTTTATAGGCTTTCCGCCATTTTTCTCTGCGGCAAGTTTTTCCAAATCTACTTTTAACACGTCGTCATTAATGACTTCAACATTATCATATTCACTTAAGGTATCTTCCAAAATCGGAATCAGATTCTTATCAATTTCAATGGCCACAACCTGTCGTGCATTTTCACATAAATACTGGGTCATGGTTCCGATTCCCGGACCGATTTCCAATACAAAATCATCCTTGGTAATATTCGCCGCACCGATAATCTTGTCCAGCACATGCGTATCTATCAAAAAGTTCTGTCCAAACTTCTTCTGAAAATTAAAACCATATTTTTGCAATACCGCAATGGTATTCTGTGGAATTCCTAGTGTTGCCATACCTTTTCTCCTTTTTCTTTTATCTTCGAAAAAAGTTTATACCCATTTTCTCGTGTAACCTTCATTACTTCCTCTGCTGTTACGCCCTTCAATTCTGCAATCTGCTCAACTACATAAGGCAAATACAAGGATGAATTTCTCTTGCCTCGATGTGGCTCCGGTGCCATATACGGACAGTCGGTTTCTACCACCAAATGCTCTAAAGGAATCTCTGTGGCAACTTCCTTAAGCACACGGGCATTTTTGAACGTTACTACGCCGCCAATACCGATATAGTAACCCATTTTCACAAATTCGCGGGCCATCTCTACGGAGTATCCGTAACAATGAATCACCCCCGGAATCTCGTGGGCATTGTGAGTCTTCATAAGCTCTAAGGTATCTGCTGCCGCATCCCTGGAATGAATGATAATCGGCAGTTCCACCTTTCGAGCAATCTCCATCTGACGAATAAATGCTTCTTTTTGCTTATCGCGTTTATCCTGTTCTTTTTCCCAGTAATAATCCAGACCGATTTCCCCAATGGAAACAACCTTTGGATGAGATGCATTTGCTTGTAACCATTCATAAACGGATTCATTCAGGCAATCGATTTCGCTTGGATGTACACCGATAGCCGCATAAACATGAGAGTATTTTTCAGCTAAAGCTATGCTTGTCTTTGAAGTCTCAAAGGTTGATCCCACATTTACAACTTTCTCTATTCCATTGTTACCAAGATTTCCCAAAATTTCTTCTCTGTCTTCGTCAAATCGTCCATCTTCATAGTGGGCGTGTGTTTCAAATATCATATCAATTCCTATCTTTAATCTCTTACTTTTTTAAAATATTTCGCAACGTGAAACGTCTTTTTATAAATTACATGCTCCTCTTTTTGAAAAAAATGTGCTACAAACACCTAGCATTCATAGCACATTTTACTAACTTATTTATGCAATCTCTGCTCCTGCCGGCATTTTCTTCTCCGGCACCATAATTGCTAATTCCCCATTTTCATCTTCGGCACAAAGAATCATGCCTTCAGAAAGTACTCCTGCAAGCTTCGCAGGTTTTAAGTTAACAAGTACCATAACTCTCTTGCCAACCATTTCTTCTGCAGAGTAGTGAGCTTTGATTCCGGATACAATCTGCTTTACCTGACTACCGATCTGAACCTGGGAGCACAATAATTTCTTGCTCTTTGGAACCTCTTCACAAGCGATAATGCGGCCCACCTGGAACTGCATCTTCATAAAGTCTTCGTAGGTAATCTCTTCCTTCGGTTCAATGTCAATTACAGGTTCTGCTTCTTCTACTGCTGCCGGTGCTTCTTCTTTCTGACCGAATAACTCTTCCACCTTTGCAAGCACTTCAGCTTCATCCAAACGTGCAAATAAAATCTCCGGTTTGTCAGTTACTTTCTTGCCGCTTTCATATAAACCGAACTGATCAAGTACGGCAAAATCTCTTGCGCCGTCATTTAACTGAGCCAAGATTTTTTCTGTGGTTTCCGGCATAAAGCTTCTTAAAAGGTTGGCTCCAATCGCAATACCTTCTACCAAGTTGTAAAGCACAGTTGCCAAACGTGGTTTTGTTGCTTCATCCTTTGCCAAAACCCAAGGTGCTGTCTCATCAATATATTTGTTACAACGCTTAAAGTGATTGAAGATTTCTGTAAGTGCATCTGCCACTCTAAGAGTTTCCATTTTCTTTTCAACCAATGCTTTTGTTGCAGTAAGAGTCTTCTTAAAGTCCTCATCCACTTCTTCGCATACATTGGTATTTTCTACCACGCCGTCAAAATATTTGTTGGTCATGGAGATAGTACGGTTTACAAGGTTGCCTAAGGTGTTAGCCAAATCAGAGTTGGTTCTCTCTACCACAAGCTCCCAAGTAATGTTTCCGTCGTTGTCATACGGCATTTCGTGTAATACGAAGTAACGAACTGCATCTACGCCAAAAAGCTCTACCAACTGGTCTGCGTAAATTACGTTACCTTTGGACTTACTCATTTTTCCGCCACCCATTAATAACCATGGATGTCCGAAAATCTGCTTCGGCAACGGCAAATCAAGTGCCATTAAGAAGATTGGCCAATAAATGGTATGGAAACGGATAATATCCTTACCGATTAAGTGTAAATCCGCCGGCCAGTTCTTGTTGTATAATTCAGCGGAGTCTCCTTCCGGATTATATCCAAGCTTGGTAATATAGTTGCTTAACGCATCCAACCAAACGTAAACTACATGCTTATCATCAAAATCAACCGGCACGCCCCATTTGAAAGAAGAACGGGATACGCACAAATCCTGTAAGCCCGGAAGTAAGAAGTTGTTCATCATTTCGTTCTTTCTTGCTACCGGCTGAATAAATTCCGGATGATTGTTAATATGCTCAATTAATCTGTCTGCATACTTGCTCATCTTAAAGAAGTATGCTTCTTCCTTAGCTGCGACTACTTCTCTGCCACAGTCCGGACATTTTCCGTCTACTAACTGGGATTCAGTAAAAAAGCTT
Source organism: Lachnospiraceae bacterium (assembly GCA_045632875.1). GTDB lineage: Bacteria > Bacillota > Clostridia > Lachnospirales > Lachnospiraceae > XBB1006. The sequence goes on along the minus strand of JAZQXN010000033.1, from coordinate 81,082 downwards.
TCGCATGGAGTACAGTATAAACCTTCGTAAGCTCCTTTATAGATATCGCCCTGATCGTATAATTTTTTGAAAATCTTCTGTACACACGCCTTATGGTCTGCGTCGGTGGTACGAACAAACTTGTCATAAGAAGTGTTCATCATATCCCAGATTTCCTTTACCACGCCGGCAACTTCATCTACAAATGCCTGTGGGGAAACGCCTTTTTCCTCTGCCTTTAACTCAATCTTCTGACCATGCTCATCGGTTCCTGTCTGGAAATATACGTCATAGCCTTCCTCTCTCTTAAATCTGGCAATCGCGTCTGCAAGTACGATTTCATAGGTATTACCAATATGTGGCTTACCGGAAGTATATGCAATCGCGGTTGTAATATAATATTTTCCTTTGTTACATGTTTCGCACATAGGACCACTCCTTTATATGATAAATTTATTGTCTTTACTAAACTAAAAATATAGCACAAAAACCCCCATTTCGTCAAGGAATCCGGGGGGTTTTAATACATTCTATACTTATTCTGTTTCATCCTCAGAAGGAATGTTTTCCTCTATCTGATTTTCATTTAGGCTTTTTTCGTAATCCTTAAGCATTAAGTCAAACATGAAAAGCATACATGCTGTTACAGCAATTGCTAAAATAGCTGCAACGATTAAACTCTGGTATTTTTCAAAAAATGATTCTTTTTTCATATGTTTCACCTCTTTTTTATCTAATACATGTGTATATTATAAATGTGGCATACATCAATAGCATTACAATTCCTTCACCCTTGCCAATCTTATAATCGCGGAATACAAACAGGAATGAAATCGTACTTACCACAGCCAAAATAACCAAATCTATCATATTTTCCATTTGAATGGCAATCGGATGAATCGCAGACGTAATACCTATAATCCATAAAACGTTAAAAATATTGGATCCAATAATATTTCCAATCGCCATATCCATTTGGCCCTTCTTCGTAGCAACGAGAGATGTTACCAGCTCCGGAAGGGAAGTTCCGATAGCCACAATGGTTAAACCGATAAGTGTAGGACTTAAGCCCAGCTTCGATGCAATGCCTGAAGCGGCATCTACGACAAAATCTCCGCCAAACACAATCGCAGCCAAACCAAGCAGAATATAAATAATGCAACGGATGACTGAAATCTCTTTTACATTTTCACCCGCATCCACATTTTCCGTCCTTTGTTTCGACTTAAAGGCACTTCTTACCATTACATAAAGAAATACCACAAATATCAGTAGCAGGATTACACCATCTAAACGGCTAAGCTTCATCTTTACGGCACTTAGAATCAACATGATCAGACCTACGAAAATTGCAAAAGGAAATTCCTTTTTCACCGTAGACTTATCCACCGCCACTGGGGCAATTAGTGCACATACTCCACAAACAGCAAGAAGATTAAATATATTTGATCCCACCACATTGCTTACCGCAAGAGAATTAGCACCTTTAATCGCTGCTGCAATACTAATCGCGCACTCCGGTGCACTGGTTCCCATAGCCACAATTGTAATACCAATGATAAATGCCGGTACCTTTAATCTTCTGGCAACAGATGCACTTCCGTCTACGAAAAAATCAGCACCTTTAATCAACAGTATAAAGCCCGCAACTAAAAGTGCAATTAATTTAACATATTCCACAATTCGCTCTCCCTTAATGAAAATGCTATTTGGAAATGTTAATTTTCTATGGTTCTAAAAATTTAAAATTCCCAAATGCTCTAACAATATCTTCAAACCAATAAGAATGAGAATCACGCCACCGGCAATCTGCGCTCCCTTTTCATACTTGCTTCCAAATATATTTCCGATTACCACTCCGGCAAAAGCTAAAAGGAAGGTTACTACTCCAATAATGGTGATAGCCAGATAAATATTAACATTTAAAAATGCAAAGGTTACGCCTACTGCCAATGCATCAATGCTGGTAGCAATAGCTAATAAAAACAACTCTTTTAAGTCCAGCTTTCCGTCTTGCTTCGCTTCCTCTGAAGCTTCCTTCTTATCCTCTTCAAAGGCTTCCTTTAACATTTTTCCGCCAATAATCGCTAATAATACAAAAGCAATCCAGTGATCAACACTTACGATGTAATCTTTAAACTGAGTTCCCAATGCCCATCCAAGAAACGGCATCAATGCCTGAAAGCCACCAAAAAATAACGCAATAACAAGCGCATGTCCATATCTGATTTTTTTCATGGATAATCCTTTACATACGGATACTGCAAATGCATCCATAGCAAGTCCTACACCAGTAAGCAATAATTCTACAATTCCCATTTTGTTTTCTCCTTATTATGTGTTAGTATGCTCGATTTTATTTCATGTAAACAAAAAAACCCATGCGTACCCCATAAAGTACACATGAGTCTCATTCTTTACGATTTGCCAGGTCCATCGACCATTCTGTTGACAAACCACGTACTAATTTCTATCTTACCGTACGCGAATTACTCCCTCAAGGATTCAATTCATATTATCGGGAAAAAGCGCTTTTGTCAACAGTTTTAGGCATTTTCTTCCATAAATTCAACATACTCTTCTTCTGTTGGAAATAACCGATATCCGCCATTTACGTATCCCATGTATCCGTTTGCTACATTGTATCCCTTCATGATAATACCTCCGTATAAACTGCTGTGTTGTGTTCTTTGTTTATACTTGTATTATCTATAATTGGGGTACGATAAACAGGACGCCAGGGGCCGAATTTCGCTGGAATTTTGCGGAATTTCAGCCATTTTTCGGAATTTTAGCTTTACGGTTCTTCAAAATAATTACTCATTTAACTCGATCTTGTAGATTATCCCTGCTTCACTATCCACCACTTTCAGACAAAAATAAATATCTTCATCGGATGGCACCAGCAACGTTCTATATCTCACATCTTTCTTGCCTGGTCTAATTTCATATTCTGTTTTTGCTATAATGCGACCGGTAGATTTCTCAATAAAGTAACCGCAATCCGCCAAAACAAAAAACCAATCTTCGCTAATGTTTTCTACGTGACGAACCTTTTCCTTAGGTATTTCCGTTTTATCCTCACGACCGGTCAGCAAATCAATAATTGTAAAATATCCATCCCTATATGCGCTACCATATCGGAAATCTAACCATCCATAACCATGAGCCTTTGTACACCACTCATAAGTATCTATGTATTCATCGCTTTCAGCACCCCATGAATACTTTCGCTCCATTAATTCATCCGTTGCAAAGTCATAAACATAACAATAAGTAATCTTGTCCTCCACATTCTTTCCTAACGCAAGAACTTTTCCGTCTTCTACCATAAGAGCAGAAGAATATAAACCATCAAATTTTCCTTTAAACTGTTCGATTTCTGTTACTTGTATTCCATCATAATAAAGGACTCTACCACCATCAAAAAAGACAACCATAGATAAATCTGATGAAACCCAAACTTCTTTTACATGATAGTCCTCTTCTACATTGTCCGGGTATATACTTAAAATTTCCTTTGTATTTATATCAAAAATTCGAAAATGAGGCCCCTCATATTCATAATCTATATTCCATGACTTTAACAGCACTTTATCTTCGCTATTTGGAAGTTTATCCACATAGAACCATGCCTGTTCTTTGCCCAAGTATAATTTTTCATTTATATAAGTCCATTCAATTGAAAACTTGGAATAGCTTTCCTGTGGAATAATCTCGGCAGTATATTCGGAGAATTTTATATCTTTTACTTCACCATTTTCTACAAACCAATTTGTCCACATCTGTGCATTTGACACAGTTGCATATGGTTCTTGATAGACAACTTCTCCATTATCAGGGGTATCTCCATTGTCAGAGCCATCCTCATCGTCTACAATAATTCCACCTTTATCGCTATCGTTTTCTCCATTGTTGATGGTATCGGAAGGTTGCTCATCTCGAGAATTTGCAATTGGATTTTTTGAACCCACCACATCCGATGAATCCCCTTTTCCACATCCAATACAAGCAAATGAAAGTAGGCAAATCATAATTATACTAAGCCCATATCTCTTCATATAAACCTCCTATTAAAAACAGGTTGAGAACAACATAAACCCTATGTTGTTCTCAAATATTATCTTATTTTTAAATTATAGTATATCTTTATAAAACCTTTGTCTAATTTACTCCTCTGTTTGATACATGCTCCACATATGGTCTACGGCACATATTGTTGCATTAAATATTGCACTTCTTCCCCGTTTCTATATACAACCATCAAAAGCTGTTCTGCATATCCATTTTCAATCATTTCTGCAATTTCCTGCAACTCTACTTTTCCATACTCGAAGAACGAAGAACCTTCCACAAATAACCACATTTCGCAATCTTCAGGTAGAATAAAAGTTTCTTCCCCTAGTTCTTCTAATCGGAAGCCACTTGGATATTTTTCTTCCGGATCATCTTCCGGACGGACATTAATCCATTCATACATTTTCAACACAAGTTCCCGTGTTTCCGAATTATAAGAGACAAAACAACCATGATTATATTTCTCTAATTGATCCAATTCATTAGACAATTCTTCCATTTCGTCTATATGTATAACCTCCAAATACTCAGGAGCATAAGCTTCTTCCTCTTGGTTCGTTCCCGAATTATCCTCTACAGAATCTACGTTTTGTCCTTCCTTATCACCTTCGCTTGGTTCTTTCTCATCTTGCACCGGTTGTTTATCCGCATTGGTGCCCACCTCAGCAGCTGAATCATTATTACTTGATACCCTTTGGTTATTGCAACCTACTAACATTAACACTACAAGACTTAATAAAAGCGCGACCTTTACTTTCATTTGTAACCTCCTTCACGAGAAAACAGAAATATCCTTCCTTATCTGTTAGATAACTCTCGCTTTCCAACATTTTTACCACATCAACCATATCTGTATAGTTCTTCAGCATAATTACTCATCTAACTCTATTTTGTAGATTATCCCTGCTTCACTATCCACCGCTTTCAAGCAAAAATATATATCCTCATCAGATGGCACCAAAGCTACTGTAAACCCGTCATCCTCTTTGCTTGGTGCAATTTCATATTCTGTTTTTGCTACGATACGCCCGGTAGATTTCTCGATAAAGTATCCATAATCAGCTAACACAAAAAACCAATCTTCACTAATATTTTCTACATGACGAATCTTTTCTTTCGGTATTTCTGTTTTATCTTCACGTCCGGTTAACAGATCAACGATGGTGAAATATCCGTTTTTGTAACACCTTCCGTAACGAAAACCTAACCCTCCATAGTCCTGGTCGTAAGTAACTATATATTCATCGCTTTCTGCATCCGATGAATACTTTCGCTCTATTAATTCATCTGTTGCAAAATCATAGACATAACAACACACTTCCGAAAGTTTTGAATTAGTTCCTAGCACAAGAATTTTTCCTTCTTCCATCGTAATTACAGTTGAAGTTAAACCTTCCAATTTATCTTCAAATTGTTCTATTTTAGTTACTCGTGTGCCATCATAATAATATACTTCAGTCTTAGTTAAAAAAACAACATCCGACAAATCCGGCGAAACCCAAACTTCTTCTACATAATAATCCGCTTCAATATAATCTGGATATATGCTTAAAATTTCCTTCGTGTTTATGTCAAAAACTCTAAAGAAAGGAGCTTTATAATCAAGCTCTTTTTGTTGATAACTCAGCAACACTTTATCTTCACAACCAGGGATTTTCTGCGTAGAATACCACCCGCTTTTCCCCCCTAAGTATAATTCTTCATTTACGTATGCCCATGTAACACCAAACTTTGAATATTTTACTTGTGGAATAATCTCGGCAGTATATTCGGAGAATTCAATTTCTTTAACTTCACCTTCTTCTACAAACCAGTTAATCCACATTAGTATATTTGATACAACTGTATACGGTTCTTGATAGATAATCTCTTCCTCGTCAGGGGTATCTTCCTCGTCTACGATAATACCACCTTCATTAGTACCTTTATCACTCTCGTTTGCTCCATTGTTGATGGTATCGGAAGGTTGCTCATCTTGAGAATTTGCAATTGGATTTTTTGAACCCACCACATCCGATGAATCCCCTTTGCCACATCCAATACAAGCAAATGAAAGTAGGCAAATCATAATTATACTAAGCCCATATCTCTTCATATAAACCTCCTATTTTAGAATAAACATTATCGGGAACATTGCCACTTTGCGTTCCTTTATTATCTGTACATTCACATAAAAATTATAAAGACAACTTGCAATGTTCCCGAACATTTTGTTTTCATAAGTGAATTTACTTTCCAAGTAAACATTTACTTATAAATTATAATATCATTTCCAAATAATACTGTCCATTTTTTATTCTTTTAAATTATTTACACTTAGAGAAGCGGTAGCTACATTAGTCGCTCCACATAAAGTACATTTTCCCAAAGAGGAATACATATGTACTTGTTTTGGGGTTGTTGTTCCACATACAGAACATGCATTCCAGTGGTAAGATGTATTATATTTTAAAATATACATGTGTGACGCTGAATATCGCGGTCTGGCAAATCCCAATAATGAACTATCTTTAAAACTCATTGTTCTCTTCGTAACTTGATCTCCATAATTTCCATCAATTACAACCATTGTTTTGGTGGATGAATTTACAGACGCAACAATTCCAGTGTGCGTAGCATCCCCAATAACACCTATAAAGAATATATCTCCTTCTTGTGGAGTAAATGTTATTCCATATACCGGTCCTTTATAGAATACGCTTCTCTCATCAAACTTCTCCAATCCATCATCACAACTAGCATACTTCGGAACTATACATGTACTTACTCCTGCCTGATTTGCACACCAACTAACAAACATTGCACACCAAGGCTGACCATTGCATCCATACCATGCACCATATTTTGTATAGTTCTTATCGCCGGCATTTGCAGTTTTATCATAAAGGTTTGCATTTGTTTCCTTTTCTACATATCCATCCTCTCCTGCCGCAATATTTACAATTTCAAGGGAATATGTTGAACTTCTTGCCAATCCATAAGTTGTAACTTCCGGAACATAAGCACAAGAAGCAAAATCAGAAATTTCTTCATAATATTTATCAGATAACACTACTAACCCTCTTGTAGAACTATCCATCATTAGAATTTTATGTTCAATTTCTTTGGTTTCCGTCACTCTATTGTTAATATAGGTAACCGTTTCCAATACAGATACATAGATATCTCGGTCTGAAATATTAATACTTTCAATTTCATATTCTGAATAGAAAATGCTAATATTTTCTTCTTCTAGAGTTTCCTTATGTGATAACTCATCATTTACAATTCCTACTACAGCTACACCGGCTAATTCTAATGTCCCGTCACCGGAAAGCACCTTCAATCGTCCGGACATATAACTTTCTATTATTACTCGGATATTTTCTTCATCACTTTCCATTGCCATATTCCGTGTATTAAATCCCAATAAACTACTAATAGTTATTGTTATTGCAAGTATAAAATATAATAATTTTTTCTTATTCATTATTGTTCTCTCCTCTTTTATGTATTGTGTATATTTTTCCGCTGAAAGCGCAACCTTAACAATGTTAATCCACGCTCAAATAGCGTCTCTAGCCCTCTTTACATAATTATAACTTCTCATTTGTAACCACCCTCTCTATTTTTACTTTTACAACTGATGCTACTTGGTACTCTGTAATTAACATTTTTTACCTGTCAATGTATTTAGAGTACATTTTTTAACATCCCCACATGTGTTTGTTGCAGTCATTATAGAGTATTTTTTTGCAAAAAAGAATGACGTTTTTGGCAATAAAAAATTTTTAAAAATTGCCAAAAACGTCATTAAATTTTATGTTTTTTTCGTGTATCGTTAAAAAGAATTAAATTTACCAAAGGAGAAATAACAAATGAAACGTATCAAAAAATTATTAATTATCACACTTTGCTGTATCCTTACTATTACACCGATTATCGGTAGTAACACACCGGAGATTCCTTCTTGGGAACATGAAGATGATGAACCCCAAAAGGATGCTTAAACTTTTTAATACCACTTAATGTTACTATCAAAATTTTCTTCATAATATCTCTTAATCGTATTCTTTAAACGATTAATATGGAAAAAATCTGCAACATAATAGGTCTGGCGGCACAACTTTTCATATTCATCCTTGTGCTGCCTGCCTTTATGTTCTAGAGCGTCTGCAATACTATCTAATATATTCGCAAGTGAATCTCCCGCATGACTTCGTATCTCTCGACACTTTACATACTTTTGTGCTTCGATACATTTATCATATTCCTGATTCGAAAAGTAGATATTTCCTAACACTCGAATCATATATGCTACCCCGGTCCATTGATCTTCTAATTGTGTCTTACTTTGAGATACCTGTTTTAATACCTTTTCTAACAACCGCATGGCTTTTGTCACTTTTCCCATCTTTCGATAGCGTTGTCCAATTTCTGTTATGATTTCTAATTCTGTTGTTGAATATATCCCTACATTTTCACTCTCTATATGAAGATTTTTGGTCATTTCCAGCAGTTGCTCTAATTTCTTACATACTTCTTCTTCACTTAACTCCTTCAGCTTGTACATTGCCATATACTCTGCCTGTTTTACATACTGATAATTATATTTATTATTCATATCTAGCAGATTCTCTAGCTTTTTAAGGACGTTCAAAGACTCTTCATACTTTGCTTCTATACGTAAGTCACGTGCTTGTATTCGCAGTTCATAGGCCTTGGCCAGATCGGTATCAATCTCTCCTCCATAGTAGCACCATTTCATATCTAATCGTTCTGCCAACTGCTGCATGTTCTTTCTGGACGGTGCCCTTTTCGCTTTTTCGATTCTGGAGTAGGTTTCCGGCTCGCAGATTCCTTCTGCTAATGCCTCTTGGGATAATCCTTCTTCCTTTCGTTTGGAATATAAAACTTCATTAATAATATAATAACAGCATCTTGACCACACGTATGACTCTGCCCGGAAAGTTGTATCCATACCTTCCTCTTGAAATATCTCACAAAATGTTTCATATTGCTTTTCATAAAAAGAGAGCTCATCACTTCCTTGTGCTTTCAATAATGGGATGTACATGCTTAGCAGTTCCGTTATATCGTCAAATCTTTTTTCTTTTCGTAAGATTTCAATTGCTTTTTTGCACAATGAAAGTTTTCTGCTTTCTGTCAATTTATTGCCAAGTACACTCACTCCCACACACACTACTTTGGCATATAATCTTGCCTGCTGTACGGCACTTATCTTTTCACTCCGTATATAGGCTTCCAACTGTTTAAAGATATCGGTTTGCTCTTTTCGTTTCAAGAAACCGCCTAATGCACCATAATATAGGTACAGAATCAGAATATATAACTCTCTCTCTGATAATCTCGTCTTGCTATCCTGCAAATGCTCAATATCCGTATAGGTTTGGGAAATTGCTTCTAACATTAATTGGGCAGCTTCTTTGTATTCTTCCTTAAGTCCTAAGGCTACACCCTTTGCCATTAGGTGGAACTGTTTCTCTATTTTTTCGTTACAAATGTATTCCTCTGCATCTCTTTGTTGTAACAGTTCTTCGATAACTGCACCTTCACAGTTTCCGATTGCATCTGCAACACGACTTCTCCACTGTAGATACTCATACTCCGGTTCTGTAACCATTGCGGAGAAATATCCACTGGATACTCCCATTCTACTTAGCAACATTTCCAGCATTAATACATCCAGATGTCGCTCATCTTGTTCATAACGGCTCATCATAGGTGTCGAACATAGCCCACCACACAATTCTGATGCCTTAATCTGCTTCTCTGTTCGAAATCTTTTTAATAAATCTCCATAACTCGTTCTTATCATATGTTTCTTCCTTTCTTTACTCTAAATCAGCCAAACCGGCACGATATAATTATCTCTGTCGATTGCACTAAGCCCCGGCTTCATACAAATCACCGCCCCCTTTGAGCGAGGTGTTGATGATTTATCCAACAGTTCAAATACTTTGATCAATTCTGTTCCCGGATTTGAAGTTTTTTTAATCTCAATCGGATTCAACATTCCATCATGCTCAAGAACAATATCTATCTCCTTTGTATCTTTGTCGCGATAATAGTACATGTACGGTTCCTTGCCACAATTCAAGTAAGTTTTCCTAATTTCTGCAACCACATAATTCTCCAGAATTGCACCATTCATAGCTCCACTTTCTAATGTTTCTGCACTACTCCACTTCGTTAAGTAGCACACCAAACCTGTATCATAAAAATATAACTTTGGCGTTTTTACAAGACGCTTCAACAAATTATTGGAATACGGATGCAGATAGAAAATAATTCCTAATGTTTCCATAATTCCCAACCAGGTCTTTGCCTGCGTCTGATTGATATCGGCATCTCTGGCAATTTCCGCAACATTAACCATTTGCCCACATCTTGCAGCTACCGCAGTTATAAACTTAAGAAATTTAAGTGAATCAATGGCATCCGATAATTCTTTTACATCACGCTCAATATAAGTAGATAAATAACTGCTATAGAAAATTTGGCTGTTACTAATCGCTCCGCTTGCAATTGCCGGCATTGAACCTTTATAAATTCGTTCAAAAATACCTCTTGTATCAGCCTCTTCTCTGCTTTCCTTTCTCGCCGCTAACGCTTCCATCTCTATTGTGAACGACTCCATCTCTCCACCGGATATTTCTGCTTGTGATAAAGATGTAAGTGAGAGCACGGCAACCCTGCCTGCTAGTGACTCCTGTACTCCTTCCATCAGTTTAAACACCTGAGAAGCGGTCAGCCAGAATGCTCCCGGCTCGTGGTTTTTATCTACATGCATTTTTATATAAGTAAACAACTCCGGCGCATACTGAACTTCATCAATTAATACCGGCGGTTTATGCAACTGCAGAAATAATTCCGGATCAGTTTTTGCAATACTTCTTTCATTCAAATCGTCTAGCGTAACATATCCCCTATCCGTTCCTTCCATTAACTTCTGAAGCATGGTCGTCTTGCCTACCTGCCTAGGTCCCGTGACCAAAACCACCGGATATTCTTTTGTTACCTGACTTATTACATTCTCTAGATTTCTTGTTATATAATTCATATTTTCTATCCACTTTCGGCTAATTTATATTCTAATTATATTTTAGCCGAATATGATTATAAAAACAAGTGCAATTCGGCTAATCTACAATTTTACTATATTTTAGCCGAAAATTGCACAAAAAATACCCACATTCTTACCTCTTCACATCCCCACCCATAAGTGCTATACTTTTTTACATAAAGATAAAAATCATTCATTGGAGGTTATCAAACATGAGAGTTTCAGGAAAAAGACAATTTGATTTTCTGAAGAAAATCGGCTATGTCCGTATGGCAGGAACTCCTGAGGAGTTGCAGGCAGCAAATACTATCGCAGACGAAGTTCGTGCTATCGGATTCGAACCGGTTCTTGAAGCATTTGAGATTGATGATGCGAAAGACCCGATTGCAACCTTAGAAGTATTAGAACCTTATAAGAAGACCTATACCGTTACCGGTTACAAATGCCAAAAGAGCACTCCGGAAGGTGGCTGGGAAGGCGACTTTATTTATGCAGAAGACGTTCTTGACGTAAACTTAGTTCATGCAAAGGATAAATTCGTCTTAGTCAACGGTCGTGTAACCATTGACAAATACAAAAAGTTATTAAAGGCAGGCGTTGCCGGATTTATTACCATGGGAGGAGATATTCTTGATAAAGAATCCGAAACCGACCTTGACGTAATGAAGTCCCGCAAGCTTTTTACGGAACACGGCTTAATTACCGGTTTACATATCCGCATTAAAGACGGTTTAGAAATCGTGAAAAAACGTGCTTCCCGTATCCGCGTTACCATGATTAACGAAAATGAAGTTCGTACTTCCCACAATGTATGTGTTACTGTTCCGGGTACAGAATTTGCTGACCAAATCATTTCTTTCGGTGCACACTATGACTCCGTTCGTTTCAGCTCCGGCGTATATGATAACGGAACCGGTACCGTTATTTTGTTAGAGTTACTTCGCTACTTTAAGGAAAATCCTCCAAAGAGAACCTTACAATTTAACTGGTATGGCTCCGAGGAAATCGGCTTAGAAGGAAGTAAAAATTACATAAAAGTACACGAAGAAGAATTAGAAAAGCATGTATTAATGATTAATTTAGATATGGCCGGCCCATATTTAGGAAAAGATACTACCTTTGTTACTGCGGAAGAAAGTTTGGTTCACTTTACTGACTATTATATGAAAGCAAACGGTTATGCCGTAGAAGTTAAGCAGGATATTTATTCTTCTGACAATATGCCTTTCGCTGACCAGAAGATTCCTGCCATTAGCTTTACCCGTTTCCCACCGCATGGCGGCGGACATTTCCATAGCCGTTATGATATGTTATCAGAGCTTTCACCGAAATCCTTGGCCCGCACCACGGAATATGTAATGAAGTTCTCTGACATTATGGCAAACGCAGTAGCTTTCCCTGTTCCTCGAACAATGCCTGAAAACATGGTTGAAAAGATTGATAAATACTTGTTCAAAAAAGAGTTTAAGGAACTGGAAGAAAAGAAGGAAAAAGAAAAAGAGAAAGAAACTGAAAAAGAAAAATAAGAGAAAAAGGGGTAACCGTTTGGTTAACCCCTTTTTTGTTTCTTTATAATATTAATCTTCTATTGAATCATTATAATACACTATATGCTTTTCCGTTCTGCCAATCTCTTCGTATCCATATTCCAGTGACCACTCTTCGTCAACCGGCATATCTATAGACACTACAAAAAAATTAAATCCCATCTCTAATGCCGTTTTTAAGGCAAATTCAAAATCCGGAGGTGTTTCTTTTAAACCTAAATATACCGGATACACTGCTTTTTGTGCCCCTCTTATATATCCAGGCATAGACGCCTCTCTACCATACATAAGGGATATCTCCGGTGCATACTGTCTTACTTCCGTATTAATGGAGGAATGTACGACCGCCCTTGGAGTCTGATCCAATGCAAGCATCATATCGCATACATCAATGGTTTCCTGGGAAAGCTTCTCCCAATTACTTCTTTCTGAAAAACCACCATGTTCAAAGACATTTTTTCCAAGGGTCATTATCAGCACAATCGTAACCAGTACCGTTCCCCACTTTAACCACGGATGCTTAATTTTTTGTTTTAGAATAACAATCGCCATAGCTATCAACAGGGAATATGGCACCAACCAAAATAAACGCCAATATATAATCCGAGAAAAAACGTATTTATACAATACCGGATTAAGTATTACCATCATCATTATAATTATTGGCCACAAGAATTTAAAACGCAACTTTTTATATGTGATATACAGAAAAGTTAGCGCCGCCACAGTTAATAGCAAAAAGATTCCCGTACCCTCACCAAAGTAATTTTGTAACCAATATATTGTTTTTTGAATAAAGTATCCAATACTTTTTTCCATCTCTAACCCTGTATCTTTCTTTTATTTCAATGCCCAAATGTTTGGTTGTAATTCCTTTATCAAAAAGTAGGCCACATTTGGCACACACATCTCTAACATTAACAGCGTAACCCAGATATTCTTTTTTCGAATACCATATATCATTCCCACACTTGCCAGCATGATGGCGCCAATAATTGTTCCCATTCCGGACATAAGACACATACTTATATTTAATAACGCTATTAACGCATAATTTCCAAATTTCCATTCTTTTTGGTATAGCCACATGCAAAACAAAAACATTGCCGGTATGGCTACAGAAGCCAAGGTGGCTTTTCCCTGCCAGATTCTGGTAAGAAAGAATGTTTCTGCGGTATAAACCGAATAACAACCATAAATATTCAACAATAAAATTAAACACATAAATATGCAACGGTCAGATATATTCGATTTAAATATCTCTTTGGAAAATAACCAAAAAACACTCACTCCACATAAGATTAAGGAAACCGGCAACACGGAATGGGCCATAATCACCGCAGAAATACCTGTCATTTTTGCATTATAGGCTATATAAACAGCCCATGGTGAAACAATATCCTTTATTAATTCTCCTATCCAAGTAGTTAATTCCTGCCCTGTAATCACATCTGTCAAAAACATACGATTGGTTCTAAGAATTTCCACTGCATTCACAACAAATCGTGAATCATCCGCATCCGTATGTTGCAATGTAATGACCTTATAAAATAACCATCCTAATATACCAAATACTGCAATTATTGCAAAAAGGTCTGCTATTTTTATACCTTCAAACTTTTGTTTCCAACAGGTGAACCGGAACATTTCGCATTTTTTTAAAATAACCTCATACACGATTACCCAGCCACAAATTACTATCATGATAATATTAATAAGCAATACTACCAGCGAAAAGTTTTGTTTTAATAATACAAGCGGTACTGTCACAAGTTGGAACATCGCCCATATAAAAATATTTCCCACCAGATAATTTTTCGTTATAGATGTATCAATTTTTAATACGCGGTTCACCCCATGACCTGCTACACAAGGTAACAGGTAGAGAAACACAAGAACCAACAGCATATTTATTATCATTTTGTTCTACCTAGTCCGTTTCCTTTTACTTCAGAGCTGTTTAGTATCTTAATTGAATGCCCTGTTCTTCAATCCATTCTTCCAAATCACTGGTGGCTTTTTCCTCTGCATCAAATCTGGCAAAAAGGTATTTCACCATCAAATGTTCATCCTGGTAACTTCCATCATCTAATTTCATAGCGTTTGGTCTGGTACCAAAGATTTCAAATCCCATTCGCTTGTACAAATGGATTGCTCTGTCATTATCTGTAAACACTTCTAATTCCATCTGTTCATAACCTGCTCTTTGGGCAAGCTCGATTAAAGCTTCTATCATACGGGTACCAATTTGCTGATCCCAGTATTTTTTCTCAATACTAAGACCTATCTCACAACGGTGAAGCACCTTTCTTTTTCCTACGCCCGGACAATTTACTCCGGCAGAGCCGATTAGTCTTCCATCTACGTAAGCACCAATCTGAGCACTGACATCACTACCCATAGCATATTCTAAAAATTTTTCTTCCGCTTCCACTGTTGGAAATGTATCATCCGGATAACGAAGCATCCCTAAAGATTCCCCACTGGTTTGTTTCATCAGGCGAAGCAACTCTCCTGCTTCTTCCGGTTTTATAGAGCGGATACTATATGGTGTTCCATCCTTCATTTTATAGTCAATATTTCTAAAAAGCATTATTTTCTCCTCCAAGTATAAAACTAATTTCATTATAACCCATTGTCTTAACGAAAAATAGCCTTTTTTTATTACTTTAACAAGAGTTTTTCTTTTAGATTACAAAATTTTCCCCCGAATTCCCCTCAGAATCCCTTGACTTTTTCCCCTCAGAAACATATAATCCTAACATACGAAAAGGCAATGATAGGAACAAGTACTTTTTTGCGGAACGTACAGAGAGCTGCCGGCTGGTGAGAGGCGCACGGGAAACATCTTAGGAATACATCCTTGAGCCGCGCACCGAACGTTTTTATCAGTAGGCTGCGACGGGAGCTCCCGTTATAGAGTAAGTGTCACGTACACACAGAGGTATCGGCTGCGAAGCCGGTATAAATAAAGGTGGTAACACGGTATATCCGTCCTTTCTTTCATATTGAAAGAAGGGATTTTTTATTGTAAATTCCTTTCTTTCTAATCGCGGTTTAGTAAATAAGCAACCGCAACAAAATCATAGAAAAAGGAGAAAAAAGATGACAATTTATGACGAATTAGTTGCCCGTGGCCTCATTGCCCAGGTAACAGACGAAGATGAAATCAAAGACTTAATCAACAATGGAAAAGCTACTTTTTACATTGGATTTGACCCGACAGCAGACAGCCTTCACGTAGGTCACTTCATGGCTCTTTGCTTGATGAAGAGACTCCAGATGGCAGGTAATAAACCTATCGCGTTAATCGGTGGGGGTACAGCTATGGTCGGCGACCCATCCGGACGTACCGATATGCGTCAGATGATGACGGAAGAAACTATTGCTCACAACGTAGAATGCTTCAAAAAACAAATGAGCCGTTTCATTGATTTTTCTGAAGGAAAGGCTTTACTTGTAAATAATGCAGACTGGTTAATGAATTTAAACTATGTTGATGTATTACGTGAAGTTGGAGCACATTTTTCCGTTAACCGTATGCTTACGGCAGAATGCTACAAACAGCGTATGGAAAAAGGTTTAAGCTTCCTTGAGTTTAACTACATGATCATGCAGAGCTACGACTTCTACAAATTATTCCAGGAGTACGGCTGCAACATGCAGTTTGGTGGTGATGACCAGTGGAGCAACATGCTTGGCGGTACAGAGCTTATCCGTAGAAAATTAGGAAAAGATGCATATGCTATGACAATTACCTTACTTCTCAACTCTGAAGGTAAGAAGATGGGTAAGACCCAGTCCGGTGCAGTATGGCTTGATCCGAACAAAACTTCTCCATTTGATTTCTTCCAGTACTGGAGAAATGTATCCGATGATGACGTATTAAAATGCATCCGTCTTCTCACATTCCTTCCATTGGAACAGATTAACGAAATGGACAAATGGGAAGGCAGTCAGTTGAATCAGGCAAAAGAAATTCTTGCTTACGAATTAACTTCTCTTGTTCACGGCGAAGAAGAAGCTAACAAAGCAAAAGAAGCTTCCCACGCTTTATTTGCCGGCGGCGGTTCTAACGAACATATGCCAACCATTACTTTGGAAGCAGGAGACTTTATGGATGGACGCATCGACATTTTACAGTGCTTAGTAAAAGGTGAGCTTTGTGCATCCCGTTCCGAAGCACGTCGTAGTGTAGAACAGGGTGGCGTTTCCGTAAATGGCAAAAAAGTTACTGATATTAAAACTTCTTACGCTGCAGAAGATTTTGCAAATGAATTTGTTTTGAAAAAAGGTAAAAAGAGTTTCTGTAAGATTGTTATGTAACATAATAGTTAAGGCCTCTATCGCTTCATCCGATAGAGGCCTTTTTCATTTGCTTCACTTATTAGATATTACTTACTCTTCTTATTCATATACACTATAGTCCGGTCTTTCAGGATCTATAATCTCTTCTACATCAAACAGATCATCCAAATTATCCTGTTCTCCGATTAAATTCTTATAGAAACGGATTCCGTCTAAGTTTCTACGTCCCTGACGTAAATATGTACCGGAACTTCCAAAATGAGTACGGTATAAATTACTGTCTACATTACAAAATACGTTAAATCCCTGCTCCATGAAATACTGTACTTTTTCATTGGTTAAGTCATAATTTCCCCAGTTTCCAAGGTCCTGTCCGTGAGCAAAAATAATAACATTTGTTTCTCCAACAATGGTTGCCACATTCTTCTGCCATTTTTCATTATCTGCCATCAAAGTAGAAAGCTGTTTATCCTGAACTCTTAAATGACCCCAAGTATGGCTGGCAAATGTCCATCCGCTTGCTTTTAATGCATCCGCGATTTCTTTTGCAATTGCACGCTCTGCTTCAACATCAAAGTTTGGATTTGCAAGTAAAAATTCTTTTTTGTCCTGATCAAGATCCGGTGTGTCTAAGGAATAACTGTAGTCCGTACGATATCCAAAGATTCCGTTATATCCGGTTAATGCAATCGTTCCCTTTGCACCGCGATAGGAAGCGTCCGGATGTTCTTCGATGAACTGGTCCAACAACGGCACACAGTCATATGCTCCGTAATGAACATTTCCCTCTGCATCGATGTATTCGTTAATTACTTTTCCATTTTCATCAAGTACCAATTTGGATGCAAATCCAAATCCGTCATAACTATGATAGTAGCTTAAATCGTCTAATGAAAGTACGAAAGCTCTTTTTCCTTCCGGCAGATAAATATCTGCTTCTGTAAGGATTTCATTTCCGTTTTCATCAACGGTAATCTCATACAAATCATGAATACTAACCAGAACATATCCTCTGTCATACATTTCCTGAGTGATAGCCATGAATTCATCAATTGTTGTCATCCACTGATAATTACCTTTTCCCTGATAATTACTTGGGTCGAAAGCTCTCTCCGGATCTACAACCAAAGAATGGTAGAAGATGTGAGTTACATCAGACATTTTAACCCGTACACAACTATCTTTTGTCTTTTGGTAACTATTAATCTTAACCACTAACTCGGAGTCTTTTTCATATCCTTCCCAAGACTTAATTGTCTCAATAGCTTTGTCGTAATCATAGGTTAAGGCATAATATTCTGCCTGCTCTAACATCTCTTTTTTCTTCTGTGCCAAAATCTGCTGTTGTTCTTCTATTTCCTGCTGAGTCTGCTGATCGTTTACATCTGTAGAACCACCACCGGTAGTTGAACTTTGTGGTCTTAACATTAAGATTACAGAAATAGTAACTGCCAATGCTATAATCACCATAGAAGTTAATCCGGCAATTAACAGAATCTGACGTGTTTTCTGTTTTTTATCATTCATATTATAAATCCTTCCTTTATCTTCTTGTTTTATAACAATTTTCAATTATGTCGCTGCATGTATCATAACCCCATTTGCAAGTTTTTGCAATTCGAAAATGGTTATTGGAAGAAACTATATCTATTGTCAGGTATTTCTAAACATTACATAGCATCAAAAGCTTCTTTCATCTGCCACATTGCCTTTTCCAATGTAGCTCTGGTACATGCAATATTAAAACGCATAAAACCTTCTCCTTCTACACCAAACATATCGCCGTCATCCAACCAAAGCTTACATTTTTCTGCCATATATTTTTTCAATTCTTCATTGGAAAGACCCAAAGAACGCATGTCTACCCAGGTTAAATAAGTACCTTCCAAATCAGACATTACAAACTGTGGAAAATGCTCTGCCAAAAAGGCTTTCATGTAATCTCTGTTGCCTTGAAGATATAACTTTAACTGCTCTAACCATTCTTCACCACCGCGATATGCTGCTTCACAGGCTGCCATTCCCATTGGTGACACTCCTCCAACACTTACCGCGTCACATTCGTTCTGGAACTTTTTGCGCATTTCTTCATTTGGAATAATAATATTGGAAGTCTGCATTCCGGCTAAATTGAATGTCTTACTTGGTGCAGTACATACCAATGCAAAATCCTTACATTCCGGTAAAACATTTAAAAAATTAAAGTGTTTTCTTCCATCTAACACAAAATCACAATGAATTTCATCACTTACAACCAACACATTATGTTTTTTACAAATCTGCGCTACTTCCGTAAGCTCTTCCTCTGTCCATACACGACCGATTGGATTGTGAGGACTGCATAAAATAAATAATTTAACGTTTTCTTCTACGATCTTCTTTTCAAAATCTTCCAAATCCATGCGATAATGTCCGTTTTCATTAATCAACGGACTATTAATAAGTCTTCGATGGTTTCTTTCAATCATAAAACTAAACGGATAGTATACCGGTCTCTGAATTAACACCGCATCTCCCGGCTGGGTATATGCTCTGACTGCCATACCAACCGCTGTTACCACACCCGGTGTATTCACTACCCATTCTTTTTCCAAAGAAAAGTCAAAGCGCTTCTTAAACCAATTTTTCAATGCTTCATAATAGCTTTCCGGTGGAAAAGAATATCCGTAGATTCCGTGCTGTGCTACTTTTGTTACAGCTTCTCTTATGCTTTCCGGCACCATAAAGTCCATATCTGCTACCCACATCGGAATGGTTCCCTCCGGTCTATTCTCCGCCTTAACTAAGTCGAATTTAACACTGTTTGTATTATAACGGTTATTTTCCTGATCAAATCTCTTCATTTTTCTTCTCCTTTGTTATCCGAAGTTGTGAAATCGGATAAATGCTTACTTTCTTTTTATATCAATTCTTTCTGTGGTTTCGCCCAATTTCCTTTTATCAAATACCACAAAAAGCAAATACTGCTCAAGCTCCAGGTGATTGGATATGCCCAGAAAATCATCTGAATATCCGGAACTAAATTAACTGCAACCGTTATGTAAGTTACACGGATTAGACACCAGCAAACCAGCATAACTATCATTGGAACATAGGCCTTTCCTGCTCCTCGCATAAGACCTGCTGCACAATGGGAAAATGCCAACAAACAATAAAACAGTGTACAGGTTCTCGCATTCAAAGTTCCGTATGCAATAACATCCGCTTCTCGGTTAAATGCGGAAACCAATATTGGCATAAAGGTAAACATGAGTAAACCAATCACTTCCGCACAAATCATTCCGCCAAAAATTCCAAACTTGGCACCTTTTTTTACACGGTCATATTTTTTCGCCCCGCTGTTCTGTCCGGTGAAAGTGGTCAATGCCATGGAAAAGCTGGTGATTGGCAAAAATGCAAAACCTTCAATCTTGGAATAAGTTCCGCAACCCGCTACTGCCGCGTCACCGAATGTATTAATATTACTTTGTACAATAATGTTGGCAAATCCGATTACAGAATTCTGTACTCCCGATGGAATTCCCATTTTAAGAATTGGACCTATTAAGTAACGGTGGATCTTTATCTTTTTAATATGTACTCTATAGGTTTCTTCGCTACGCATAAGTCTTGCATAAACCAGCACACAGCTTACTGTCTGTGCAATTATTGTAGCAAATGCAGCTCCGCCAACACCCCAGTTAAAGCCCCATACAAACAGTAAGTCCAATACCACATTTACAATAGATGATGCTATCAGGTAATACAGCGGATGTTTGCTATCACCCACTGCCTGAAAGATACCGGTTCCTGTATTGTATAAAACCATGGCCATGGAGCCCATAAAATAAATTTGGAAATATAAAATGGAATTTGGCAATACACTTTCCGGTGTATTCATCCATACCAGAATCTTTGGCGTTAATCCTACACCTAATACAGTTAACAACACACCTGCAATAAGACCCATTGCTAAGGTTGTGTGTATGGCATTTTGCACATTTTCTTTATCTTTTGCTCCGTAATACTTAGAAACCACCACTCCGGCTCCTGCAAAAATTCCAAAAATCAGTCCATTTAACATAAAGATTAAATGACCTGCGGAACTTACTGCTGCCAAAGCATCCTTACCACAAAAATTTCCAACTATCAAGGAGTCTACCATATTATATAATTGTTGAAATAAATTGCCCCAAAATACCGGCAATGCAAATCCGATAATTAGCTTTCCTATCGGTCCCTCTGTCATGAGGACCGCTTTGTCCCTCTTTGTTGCCATTTCTTCGCCTCACTTCCTGTATCCACAACAAATTTTTCCCTATGTTCTATTATCCACTTTCTTATGTGGAAGTTCAACTGATTTTTTTGTAAAAAAAAGGACCCCACGATTGTGAGATCCTTTAGAGGCGACAACCAGATTTGAACTGGTGATAAGGGTGTTGCAGACCCGTGCCTTACCACTTGGCCATGTCGCCTTGAAAACACAGTAATTATAACAAAACTGCGTTTTTGCGTCAAGTTCTTTCTGTGATTTCCTTTTACCGGTATTTAACTCCTTCTAATTCTATGCAAAAAGAATCTTCAACAGAACCTTCTGCTGTATAAATAGTGAATCCCTTCTCTGATAATTCCGTATGACACTTACTTTCTTCACCATTTATCTTCACCACAATCTTCTCTGCCTGGGATATTGTTTCAAATGAAAAAGTGTGTTCCCGTTTTTCCGGCATATAGTCTGCTTTTTGCCCACCGTCTAATTGTAGTCGCAAGGTTGTTCCGTCTATTGTCTGCTTAACCTTTGTAATGGAGCATTTTCCATCTTTGTAATCCTTGGTTTCTCCATCATCTTCATATAAATCAAAGGTTCCATTTCCCGGATATATTTTCCACAATATTTTTTTCGGATTTTCTACGCCGTTTCCTTTATCCATAGAAAGAGGAATGATTGCACCTTCTTTTGCAAAAACAGGCATCTCGTTTAAAGCAGATTCTACCAAGACTTCCTTTTCTCCGTCATAGGTTTCTCCGGTAAAAAAGTTCGTCCATTTTCCTTCTGGAAGGTACACTTTCGTTGTGGCTTTCTGTGTGGTTCTATTCCTTTTAGATGTCACCGGACAAACCAACAACTGGCTTCCAAACATATACTCATTTTTATATTCGTAAGCTTCCTTTTCTTTATAGGTGTAGTATAAAGGTTCACACAGCGCTCTGCCTTCTGTGTGGTTTCTGTAATTCATTGTATAAATGTAAGGAATGAGTTTTTTTCTTAAGCACAAAAATTCTTTTGCAACTTCGCATATTTGTCCGGAATAATTCCAGGGTTCCTTACCCTTTGTAACATTTGAAGAGTGAAGGCGACAAATGGGAGAAAACACTCCGAATTGTATCCATCGGGAGTACAACTCTTCGTCTCTGCCTCCATATATATGACCACCAATATCATGACTCCACCATGTATATCCACAATTAGCTGCCGTTGCTGTAAAGTAAGGCTGAAATTTCAAAGCGGACCAGCGAATCCAGGTGTCACCTGAAAAACCTAATGGATAGCGGTGAGAACCTATGCCACTATATCGGGAAAGAATTAATGGACGTTTGTTTCCTCTGTCAGCACTTAAATAATGATAATGGTTAAGTGCCCAAAGGGGATCCAATCCTTTTATTGTAGATTTTTTACCCTGCTGCCAATCAATCCACCAAAAATCTACTCCGTCCTCTTCATACGGATGGTGCAAGTATTTAAAATAACACTCTATAAATTTTCTATCTGTAATATCAAAAGGGATTGCCTTTTGGGATTGGGGATTTATCCCCAGTTCCTGAGACATCATTTCGTATTGATCTTCATAACATCTTACTCCAGACGCCGGATGAAGATTTAATGTCACCTTCAGGTTCTTTTGTTTTAAGAATTGCAGGAAGGACTTATAATCCGGAAAAAGTTCCCGATTCCAACTATAACCTGTCCAACCGGCCCCCAAAAGATTCTTTTTCCCAAGGTCAATCTTCTTTCCCTTTAACAATCTTTTAATGTCAACCCAATGCCAGTCCATATCGACAGTGGCTACAGACAGAGGAATCTCTTCTTCTTCAAAACGAATCATTAGACTCTCATATTCCTTCTGAGTATATGCTTTGTATCTGCTCCACCAATTACCCAGTGCATATCTGGGAATAAAAGGAGACGCACCACAGATTTGATACAATGCACGAACTGCCTGAACATAGTCATCTCCATAGGCAAAAATATAATAATCTTTTCCCTTGGACTCTCTTGGCAGAATTTCTCCATTTTTTCCGATTAACAAAGATTTGCTGTCATCTAAAATGGCCGTTCCCGACTTAGAAATTATTCCCGGCTGTAATGGAATTGCACCCGGGCATTGATCCAAGGTTCTTGCTGTTCCTTTCAAATTCTTTTCGTTAGGTCTTTTGCTTGTGCCTGCATTTGTTTTTGAAAAAATCAACCTGCCTGTCTTTGCATTTATACATACTTTCGCCAAAGCTGTGGTAACAAAGATTTTTTTTCCTTCCGTAGAAATGTTTTTTTTCACCGGACCAAAATCCCGGTACCATACTTTCTGAGTTGATCTATCTGTAAAAACAGTCTCACTGTTTCCGGATTCCACACGGATAACCCCCGGCAAAAGAACAGTAATTCTTGTATTCATATATTGAAATTGGTTGCTTTTGTTCATCATGAGCCTCCGCAATTGATATCTTTCGCTGTTTCATTCATTATAACACATAATATAACAGAGTTGCGATACGCTTTGTAAATCGTAATTGTTATAACAAAAAAACCTCAGATTTCTCTGAGGTTTTAGAGGCGACAACCAGATTTGAACTGGTGATAAGGGTGTTGCAGACCCGTGCCTTACCACTTGGCCATGTCGCCATATTCAATTATGCAATTTTCATTGCAATGACTCCTACGGGAATCGAACCCGTGTTACCGCCGTGAAAGGGCGATGTCTTAACCGCTTGACCAAGGAGCCTTCTATATAAAAAAGATTTCTCTTTTTAACTCCCCAAGTAGGGTTTGAACCTACGACATCCCGGTTAACAGCCGGACGCTCTACCGCTGAGCTATTGAGGAATAATCTGTCACCATGGTTTCGCGACAGCTTTTATAGAATAGCATCTTCATTTACTAAAGTCAACTATTTTTTTTCATATGATATATTTTCTTTTATTTTTCACTTATTTATTCTTTAAGATTCCGCCCACTAAGATAAAGTAATCCGGTACTTCTCCTTCTGTTACCCACTCTAATTTAAGGCCCATAAGCTTCTGAATAGTCAGCCCAACATTTCCTCCGAGAGCCTCTATAGAATAACGCATACGCTCTTTATTACAACACGGCTTATTCTCTTTTCTTAGACAAACCTCTCCACACTCTTCGCAATGCCCGGCACTAAGAGAAATGCTTCCCGGGGTTTCTTTCTCCACGGAAAAAAGTTCTTCCGTTAAGTCTTTTTTTACTTGGGCGATTATGGTCTCCCATTGTTCGTTTTTTTCTTCCGGTTCTAATATAATTTTCTTGGCAATTACTTCTAATATTGAATACTGCTTCCAATAATCTTCCGGAGAAAAATCAAATGGTGGACATGTCCAAACATTATTATAGTTTGGACACTGTTTACACATCTGTATAAATTCTTCTACGTTTACATATTCACTTACATAGGTTACGGTATCTATTTCTTTTTTATATGTTTCAATTTGCATAAATATTCCTCCACGTCCATTTTAGCAATATGACCTTTTTAATGCAAGAATCACCAAGCCATAATTTGGTTTCAATTGAAGAGAGACCGTCCTTATGATATAATAACCACTGATAATCAATTTGTAATAAGTCTTAAAAGGAGGCTACTTATGTCACTTATTTCGGAATCTTTTTTGTTATTTACGATTCTGCTTATTTTATCCTATTATCTTATACCAAAACGATTTCAATGGATTTGCCTATTGCTTTTTTCTCTCTATTTCTATTTAGTAAGTAGCGGCAAAACCATAATCTTTATTCTTATAACATCTGTGTCAGCTTATGTCTGTGCAGCATTAATAGGAAAAGTTCAGACCAAAACTAAACAATATATAAAAAATAACAAAGAACATCTTTCTAAGGAAGAAAAAACAATTTATAAAAAGAAACAAAATTCTATTTGTAAGATTTTTATGATTGTGGCTTTGCTTATCAATGTTGGTCTCTTATGTTTATTCAAGTATTCGGACTTTATTTTAGGACAATTTAAACTTTTGATTCCGGTAGATGGTATTCCAACAAGTTTAAATTTAATTGTGCCTCTCGGCATATCCTTTTACACATTTCAAACAATCGGTTATGTTGTTGATGTTTATTGGGAAAAAATTGAACCGCAAAAAAATTACTTTAAACTTTTGCTGTTTGTTTCATTTTTCCCGCAAGTTACCCAAGGACCGATTAGTGACTACAATCAATTGTCTTCACAACTTTTTTCTTCTCATCAATTTGATTATAAAAACTTCAGCTTTGGATGTCAGAGAATGTTGTGGGGATTCTATAAAAAAATGGTCATCGCGGACCGATTGGCACCATTGTTGCAAACGGCTTTTAGCGAATATTCCTTCATGAATGGAAACAATGTTCTTTTTTCCGCCTTTTTATATAGCCTACATATTTATGCAGATTTTTCCGGCTACATGGATATTGTATGTGGCTTGTGCGAAATTTTAGATATCCGTCTTACGGAAAACTTTATGCGACCATACTTTTCAAAATCTGTTGCAGAATATTGGAGACGCTGGCATATCAGTCTTGGAACCTGGTTTAAAACCTATATTTATTATCCGGTTGCCGTTTCCAAATTTTCTATGAAATGTAGTTCTGTCGCAACCTCTTGGTTCGGTAAAAATGTTGGTAAAACAACGGGTGCTTCCATTGCTCTTATTATCGTGTGGTTTACCACCGGTTTTTGGCATGGGGCAAGTTGGTCCTATATTATTTGGGGTGGTCTAAACGGAGTTGCCATTATACTCTCCTTATGGTTTGAACCTTTATTTGATAAGACAAAGAAGTTGTTTAATATCAATGAATCCTCTTTTGGCTGGCGTGCTTTCGCAACCTTAAGAACATTTTTTATTGTCACTATGATTAAGGTATTTCCTGAAGTTGGGGATTTTAGAGCCGGTATCTCTTTTTGGAAACACTGCTTTACAAATTGGACGGTACATTTCAATAATTTAAGTGAACTCTTTTATCCTATTATATCTAAAAAGGATTTGTTAATAATTTTGGTTGGTGCAATTTCAATTTTTATAATAAGTCTTTTACAAAGAAAACAAAGTGTACGGGAAAGAATATCTCATTTACCGGCTTTTACACGCTACGCCATTTTTCTTATCATCTTCTTTTTAATAATTATATGTGGCGTTCCTACACAAAACGGAGGAGGATTCTTATATGAACAATTTTAAATTAGTACTGAAGTCTTCTTTTGTTTTTTTATTGTTGGTATTTATTATCTCTTCCATAATTACATACCCTTATTTCCACTCTGAAACTTACCATTATCAAGATGGTTACGTGAGAGATGAAATGGCTGGTGACATCGACCTTATTATATGTGGTGCATCCCAGGCCCAACGTGGAATATCACCTACTATATTAGATAAAAATCTTGATGTAAATTCTTATAATATTGGTTCTCCTTTAATGACATTTATGGGCCGATACTATATCTTAAAAAAAGAAATAGAACGTAACCCGGTTGATACTGTTGTTATAGAACTTTGCTATGATACTCTGGCAAGAGACCGAAACGATGTTTCTCCGGAAGGCGAATTCTATCTTCTGGGACGTTTTACCAGTGCCCGTGAACGGTGGGAATACTTTTTTAAATCAGCTAATTTTGATGAATATGCTGAGTTTTACCACGATACTTTAAAAAGAGGTCTTAAATCTTGGAAAACTTTCGAAGAAAAGAAAATTGGCACCTCAGATAAATACACTTCCAAAGGCTTCGAGCCACTGGAAACTTATGCAATAGAAATGCCGGCAAAAGAAAACTATCACAAAGAAAATATCATAACCGAATTTTCAGATGAAAACTTAGAATATTTAAATAAAATATTCCAGTTATGTCAGGAAAACAATATTAAGGTCATTGTTATAGCAACACCTTTATCCAATGCTGCTATTATGAGCTATGATGAATTAGATTATATTCACAATGCTTATAAAGAAATTTGTGAAGACTGGGATTGTGAATATTACAATTTCAGTTTATATAAAGGTAAATCTGAACTTTTTAATGATAAAAATGCCTTTTTTGACCGGAATCATTTAAGTTATAACGGTGCAACAACATTTTCCAATCTACTTTCTGAAATAATAGAAAAATCATTAAATGGCGAAGATTGTGATTCCTTATTCTTTGAAAACTATGAAGAATTAGAAACTATGGAAATTATACCCTATCATAAATTAGGAGAAAATTAAAATGACAGAACAAAAAAAAGAGCATCTTTTGTTTATTGATTTGGCTAAAGGTATAACCATGTTAACTATCCTTTGGGGACATGTTATGCTTTCCGGTATATCCAATACTATTGTATATGCTTTTCATATTCCAATGTTTTTTTTCCTCTCCGGCATGGTCTTTAAAAGAGAGCGATATACAACATTTTTTGCGTTTTTTAAAAAAAGAGTACGAACTTTACTTATTCCATACATCATATTTTCTGTACTAACTTGGCTGTGGTATATATGTGGTTATCTGGTAAAAGGCGCTTCTCTTGAAGGTACCTGGTATTATTTAATCCAGACTTTCCTAGCACAGGGGTCCGCCGGATATTTGGTTCATAATCCGGCATTATGGTTTGTAACCTGTCTTTTTGTAGTGGAAATGATTTATTATTTTATTAGTCGTTTTTCACCTGTTACAACTTGTATCATTAGTGCTCTATTATCTTTTTGTGGCTGGTTAATGATGCAACCAAACTCCTTTTTTGATTTTAAAAAACTTCCTTGGAACATTGAAGTTGCACTTTCTGCAATTATATTTTATGCACTAGGAAATATACTGTCCTCACTTATAACTAATAAAAAACATATTAATTACCTAAAATCACATAAGCTTTTAAGTATTTCCATTATTATATTGTCTTCAGGAGTACTTTGTATTGGCGGTATTTATAACGGACATGTTTCTATGGCACAAGGTTATCTAGGTAATTCAGGAATATTATTTTATGGCATTGCCTTTTTCGGAATAATATTTATGTTATACTTAAGTTTATTTTTGGAAACGGCATACGGTTCCTTTAAATTTGCAGATCAAATTATTAAATACTTTGCATGGATGGGGAAAAACAGTTTTTACATTATGGTCTTACATATCCCGATTATGCTTGTTTGTGTTAAAATAATTGCTTTTTTAACTAACAATGATTCATCTGCCATAAGATATAACTATATATATACTCTTCCTGCTTGGCTTGGTATGATACTTGGATGCAACATCTTAATTTACATTTTAGGAAAATTAAAGAAAACACGCTTTGCGAGTTTTTTGTTTTTCATGAATTAAATAAAAAGAAAAAACCGCAACTTCACCTGGAAGTTACGGTTTTTCTTTTAACGGAGAAGGAGGGATTTGAACCCTCGCGCCGGTCACCCGACCTATACCCTTAGCAGGGGCACCTCTTCGGCCTCTTGAGTACTTCTCCTCGCCCGATTGTGTTGCATTTAAAAATGCCAATCTTTAATTAATTGCGTTACAACGCAAAGGTTATTATACTAAAGGATTTCTTAATTGTCAATTGATTTTGGCAGATTTTTTGATATAATTACTAGAGATATACAGTAATTATATTTTTCGCTTTTAAACAATATAATTGAAAGGACAATACTATGAGATATGAAATTAGGAATGCTACAGTTATGTATGCGGCGGACCTTATTTTGGACAAAATAAATTTTGAAATCCGTGATACGGAAAAAATTGCCATCATCGGTAGAAATGGTTGTGGAAAAACTACACTCTTAAAACTGATTGCCGGCGAGTTGGAAATGGTAAACCCGGACAGTGATGAAACCTGCGGTGTGTTTATGGCAGGTCAGCAACAAATTGGGTATTTGAAGCAGATTAGCTTTGCAGATGGTGAAATTACCGTTGAAAAAGAAATTGAAAAAGTTTTTGCACCTATTTTTGAATGTGAAAAACAAATGCACACCGTTATGGAGCAGATGGCGAATGACCAAAGCCCACAGATTATGAGTCGTTATGCTGCCCTTCAGGCAAAAATGGAATCCTTAAATGGCTACGGCTATCGTCAGGAAATGGAAACCGTTTTCCAAAAGTTTGGATTTGCATTAGAAGATTTACAACGTCCTGTAGGAGAATTCTCCGGAGGACAACAGACGAAGATTGCTTTTGTAAAGCTTCTTTTAAGTAAGCCGGACATCATGCTCCTTGACGAACCGACCAACCACTTGGATATGCCAACCATTGAATGGCTGGAAGGTTATTTAAAAGAATATCCGAAGGCGGTTGTCATCGTTTCCCACGACCGAATGTTTTTGGACCACGTCATTGATGTTACCTACGAAATTGAGTATCATCGCATGAAGCGTTATCCGGGCAATTATACAACTTACTTAAAATTAAAAGAAGAAGCCGCCATTAAGCAGGAAAAAGATTACGAAGAGCAGCAAGCAGAAATCAAACGTTTGACAGAATGGGTGGAGAAATGGAAAAACACTCCAACGAAGGTTACTGCTGCCCGCTCCAAGTTAAAGGCCATTGAACATATGGATTTAATAGAAAAACCAAGACGCTTTGACACCAGAGCTTTTCAGGCGGAATTTACTCCAAGAAGCGAAAGCTACCGTGATGTAATCACCGTTCGGAATTTGGAAATCGGTTATGACTCTGTGTTAAGCAAGACATCCTTTGTATTACACAAAGGAGAACGTATTGCGGTTATTGGTGAAAATGGAAAAGGAAAATCCACCTTACTCCGTACTCTCATCGGCCAGATTCCTGCATTGGGAGGAGAATTCCGTTTTGGTACCGGTGTGGAATGGGGATATTTTGACCAGCAAGCAGCTATGAAGACGGCAGATAATCCGAAAAAAACCGTTATTAACGATTTTTGGGATATGTATCCTCATCTGGTGGAAACCCAGGTAAGAAATGCTTTGGGCAACTTCCTTTTTACCCAGGATGAAGTATTTAAAGAATTAGGCCAGCTTTCCGGTGGAGAAAAAGTCCGGTTGGAACTTTGCAAGATGTTCAAAAAGCTTCCAAACCTTCTTATCTTGGATGAGCCTACAAACCACATGGATATTGTAGGAAAAGAAGCCTTGGAAAATATGTTGAAAAACTATACCGGTACAGTGATTTTTGTATCCCATGACCGTTACTTTGTAAAAGAAGTGGCTACCAATATTTTGGATTTTGAGATGGACCAGGTAAATTATTATCCATGCGGATACGAGCAGTATTTACATGAACGTGAAAAACTTCACGCACGTTTACAAACCACTGCAGGAAATACTTCATCTCCCGCAAAAAATTCAACTCCGGGAAGTGCTACTTCCAAGAATTCCACAAGTGGAAATAACCCTACTTTAGATGATGTCTTTAATAAGAAGAATTACTATAATCCGGGAAAAATTATTTCCCGCTTAAAGCAACAAATTGAAAAATATAATAAGATGGCTGAAGAAAGCGAAGAAAAGATTAATAATCTTCTTATGGAACAAATGGACCCGGCAATTGCCACCAACAGTTATGAATTAACCCGATTGGAAAATGCCATTCAGGAAGAAAAGGCAAATCAAAACAGCCTTTTGGAACGTTTGTTGGAATTGGAAATTGAATTGGAAGAGATGGAAGGATAAATTGAATATGTATGAAAGGCTTTATTACGGATAATCGTAACAAAGCCTTTTTATTTCTCATATTACTTTAATTTCTTTTCTCTTAAAATACCTTCATAAAGTCCGTCTATACAGGTGCCTACCGGCATAAATCCTTTTTCTTCATAATACTTAGAAAGAAATTCGTTATTAATAGCAGAATCCAATCGAAATGAGTCTTTGTTTTTTTCTACTGCATAAGCTTCTACGCACTGTAAAAAATAAGCTCCTATACCGGATTCTCCGATTTTTGTGGCAAAATTGTGGAGATATATAGCAACTCCATCATCCGGCCAACGTTCATCTTCCTCTTTTAATACGGCTCCGCAAACAATTTCCCCCGTTTGCCTTTTCTCCAGCACATATAATATACCTTTTTGTCTTGCTTCCTCATAGTAAGACATTGGATAAACTTCATCATAATATGTTACATTCCATTGTTTGATACCTTTTTCATCCATCCATTTCATTCGTGCAAGAATCAGGTCAAACATCTGTGGAATTTCTTCTTTTGTTATTTCTCGAAATATATATTTATCTTTCATTTTGTTTTTTCTGCTTTCTTATCGCTAATATTGTAAAAACTGTAGATGTGATTAGCATAACAACAAGTACCATCGCTACCAAACTGCCCATCGGCATTTCTTTAGACAATCCAAATGAAATTAAATGAAATATTTCTCTGCTTGGCGTCGATATTATAGTAAATAATAGCATTATAGTAAATGCCCACATAAGTACAATTCCTAAATGTTTGCGTACGGTCAAACAAAGTATAGCAAAAACGAATAAATATAGAGAAACTAAGTTAGAAACCGGTGTTAGTAACACAAATAGTCCAATACTCAATAAAACTATACCGATAATTCGTGCAGTATAATTTGACCATACTTTTTTATCCGGCTGGTATTGTTCTTCTTTTCTTCCTGTTGCCAAATACTCAACCGTTACATGAAATAATTCAGCAAGAGCTATGAGATTGTAAGTATCCGGTGCAGTTTGATCCTGTTCCCATTTTGAAACAGCCTGCCGGCTAACACCGATTTTTTCTGCAACATATTCTTGTGAATAAGAAAAATTTTTTCTTAGTTCACTAATTCTTTTTCCAATTGTCATACCGACTACCTCCGATATAATATATATATCTTTTCTAGCATTTTCCTAAGTTGCTTTCTACCAACTATTAAGCAACTTTAGGTTGCAACTACTAAAAAGCAGGTAGTTTTTTAACTACCTGCCTTCTATTATTCTGTTACTTCTGTTTCAGAAATACCTTCTTCTACTACGACAGAACTTACTTCTTCAGCAATTCCATCAATGATTTCTGATTCATTCTGCATTAAATCTTTGTCTTCTCTGACTTTTGCAATGTTTGCAACAACTACATTGTCATCAAGATTCATAAGTTTAACGCCGGAGGTTACACGTCCATATCTGGAAATTCCATCAACCTTCATTCTGATAATAATGCCTTCCGTTGTGATAAGCATAATTTCTTCATCATCGTTGACTGCTTTTGCTCCAATAAGGTTACCTGTCTTTTCCGTAATCTTATAACATTTTACACCTTTACCACCACGGTTTTGTGGAGTAAATTCTTCCATTAAGGTGCGTTTACCAATACCAAGTTCAGATACTACTAAAATGTCTGTTCCCTGGCTTACCATCTGCATAGAAACAACTTCGTCTTCGTCCTGAAGATTCATACCGATAACACCCATGGAAGAACGTCCGGTATTTCTTACATCCGTTTCATGATAACGGATACACTGGCCAAACTTTGTAATTTCAATAATATCCTGAGTATTATCTGTAATCTTAACTTCAATTAATTCATCATCATCACGAAGATTAATTGCAATTAAGCCTGTCTTACGCATATGAGCATATTCTTTTAACAGAGTCTTCTTTACAATACCTTTCTTGGTAGCCATAAAGAGATATTTGTTATCATCGATTTCGTCTACCGGGAAGCACGCTGTAATTCTTTCACCCGGTTGCAACATTAACAAGTTAATAATTGCGGTTCCGCGGGAGGTTCTGGAAGCTTCCGGTATTTCGTAAGCCTTCATATGGTAAGCACGTCCGGTATTTGTGAAGAACATAATATAATTATGTGTAATAGTCATCATTAATTCTACAATATAGTCTTCATCAATGGTTTCCATTCCTTTAATTCCACGACCGCCACGGTTCTGTGAACGGAAGTTTTCAACGCTCATACGTTTAATGTAGCCTAATTTTGTCATAGCAATGACCGTATTAGAGCGAGGAATTAAATCTTCCATATCAATATCAGATTCGTCATAACCAATGCTGGTTCTTCTGTCATCTCCGTATTTATCAGCAATTATGGAAATTTCATCTTTGATAACTTTCAATAAAACATTTCTGTCACCTAAAATTTCCTTTAAGTAGGCAATTAATTTCTGAAGTTCTGCATATTCCGCTTCTAATTTTTCTCTTTCCAAACCGGTTAATGCTTTCAAACGCATTTCAACAATTGCATTAGCCTGTGGTTCGGATAATCCAAAGCGTTCCATTAAGGTTGCTTTTGCTTCTGCGGTGGTACGGCTTCCGCGAATAATCTTAATTACTTCATCAATATTATCTAAAGCAATTAATAAACCTTGTACAATATGAGCACGTTCTTCGGCTTTGTTTAATTCATACTTAGTTCTTCTGGTTACTACATCTTCCTGATGTGCTAAGTAGTGTTTTAAAATCTGATACAGATTTAATAATTTTGGTTCGTTATTTACTAATGCTAAGCTGATAACGCCAAATGTATCCTGCATCTGAGTATGTTTGTATAATTGGTTTAAAATAACATTCGGGTTTGCATCTTTACGGAGCTCAATACAAATACGCATACCCTGACGGTTAGATTCATCACGTAAATCTGTGATTCCAACAATCTTTTTATCCTTAACCAACTCAGCGATTTTTTCAATTAATCTTGCTTTGTTTACCATATATGGAAGTTCCGTAACAATAATACGGTTCTTTCCGTTTTCCATTGGTTCAATATTTGTAATAGCACGAACACGGATTTTACCGCGGCCGGTTCTATAGGCTTCTTCAATTCCACGGGTTCCTAAGATTTCACCACCGGTTGGGAAGTCAGGTCCTTTTACGATGGAAAGAATCTCTTCCATTTCAGTCTCTCTGCCTTCTTCAATCTGGTTATCAATAATCTTAACAACAGCTGCAATTACTTCACGTAAATTGTGAGGCGGAATAT
This sequence comes from Lachnospiraceae bacterium, assembly GCA_045632875.1. Taxonomy (GTDB): domain Bacteria; phylum Bacillota; class Clostridia; order Lachnospirales; family Lachnospiraceae; genus XBB1006. The sequence continues at coordinate 46,970 of JAZQXN010000033.1, read as the reverse complement.
TGGTTGCCATACCTACAGCAATACCGGTGGTTCCGTTTACCAAAAGGTTCGGAAATCTTGCCGGAAGAACTGTCGGTTCTTTTTCTGTTTCATCAAAGTTTGGTCTGAAGTCTACGGTATCTTTATTAATATCTGCAAGCATTTCCATAGAAATCTTACTAAGTCTTGCTTCCGTATAACGCATAGCAGCGGCGCCGTCGCCATCCACAGAACCAAAGTTTCCGTGACCATCTACCAATACATATCTGGTGGACCAATCCTGGGCCATATTTACCAATGCACCGTAAATTGAGGAGTCACCGTGTGGGTGATATTTACCCATGGTATCACCGACAATACGTGCACATTTTCTGTGTGGCTTGTCCGGTCCGTTATTTAATTCAATCATGGAATAAAGTACACGACGTTGAACAGGCTTAAGTCCGTCTCTTACATCCGGTAAAGCTCTGTCTGCAATAACACTCATAGCATAGTCTATGTATGAGGTTTCCATCGTTTTTTTCAGGTCAACTTCGTGGACACTATCAAAAATATTATCTTCCATCTATTTTCCTCCCGTTCATCTTCAAAGACATTATTAAATATCTAAGTTCTGAACATATTTTGCATTTGCTTCAATAAATTCACGTCTTGGTTCAACTTTATCACCCATTAAGGTGGTAAAAATTAAATCAACTTCTGATTCTGTTTCTTCGTTAATCATAACTTTTTTAAGAACACGTTTTTCCGGATCCATGGTTGTTTCCCACAACTGGTCTGCATCCATTTCACCAAGACCTTTATAACGCTGAATCTTATTATTGCTGTCACGGCCAACTTCTTCTAAAATGCGGTTTAATTCTTCATCGCTGTATGCGTACCACACTTTTTTATTTTTTTCCAATTTATATAGTGGCGGCTGTGCCAAATATACATGACCGGCTTTGATTAATTCCGGCATAAAACGATATAAGAAAGTTAACATCAATGTACTGATATGTGCACCGTCAACATCCGCATCGGTCATAATAATGATTTTGTTATAACGAAGTTTAGTAATATCAAAATCTTCATGAATTCCGGTACCAAATGCAGTAATCATCGCTTTAATTTCCGCATTGGAAAAAATCTTATCAAGTCTTGCTTTTTCTACGTTAAGAATCTTTCCTCGAAGAGGTAAAATTGCCTGAGTTGCACGGCTTCTTGCGGTTTTTGCACTTCCGCCCGCGGAATCTCCCTCTACGATAAAGATTTCACAGTTTTTCGGATCTTTATCAGAACAGTCTGCCAATTTACCAGGTAAACTCATTCCTTCCAAAGCTGTTTTTCTTCTGGTTAAATCACGGGCTTTTCTTGCAGCCTCTCTTGCTCTTTGAGCAAGCACGGATTTTTCGCAGATAATTTTTGCAACCTGTGGATGCTGCTCTAAGAAATAAGTAAGTTGTTCACTTACAATACTATCTACAGCTCCTCTTGCTTCTGAGTTACCAAGTTTTTGCTTGGTCTGACCTTCAAACTGAGGTTCTGCAATTTTTATACTGATAATGGTAGTTAAACCTTCACGGATATCTTCACCGGAAAGGTTCGGTTCATTATCCTTCAACAATTTTGCACTTCTTGCGTAATCATTGATTGTTTTGGTAATGGCATTTTTAAAACCGGATACATGAGTACCGCCTTCCGGAGTAATAATGTTATTAACAAAACCTAAGGTTACTTCGTTATAAGAATCATTATGCTGCATAGCAACTTCTACATAAACATCATCCTTTGTACCTTCACAGTAAATAATGTCTTGATACAATGCTTCTTTGGAATGATTCTGATAAGTAACGAATTCTTTAATACCGCCTTCATAGTGGAATACATCCGCTCTGTTAACAGGATTGCCTTCTTCGTCGTCACGCAAATCTGTTAATTCAATTCTTAATCCTTTTGTTAAAAAGGCAGTTTCTCTTAATCTGGTCTTTAATGTATCGTAATCAAACACGGTTTCTTCAAAAATAGTATCGTCCGGTAAAAATGTGATTCTGGAACCATGTTTTTCTGCAGGACAGTTATCCACAACTTTTAAGTCATAACAGATATGACCACGTTCATAACGCTGCTGATATACCTTTCCTTCGTTGAAAACCTGTACTTCCAACCAATTAGATAATGCATTTACAACAGAAGCACCTACTCCGTGTAAACCGCCAGATACTTTGTATCCTCCGCCGCCGAATTTTCCGCCCGCATGAAGCACAGTAAATACGACTTCTACCGCCGGACGGCCTGTTTTTTGGTTGATTCCGATAGGAATACCACGTCCGTCATCTTCTACGGTAATAGAATTATCCTTGTTAATAAATACCTGGATAGTATCACAATAGCCACCCAACGCCTCATCTACTGCATTATCTACAATTTCATAAACAAGATGATGCAATCCACGCAATGAAGTGGTACCTATGTACATACCCGGTCTTTTTCTTACCGCTTCCAATCCTTCCAATACTTGAATTTGATCCGCTCCGTATTCCTGGATATTTTCTGTGCTCATTTAAGCCTCCTAAATATTTGATCTAATCCTCTTTCACGATTGCACCTTGGCTCACATGAAATACTTTGTCAATTTTTAACCTGTTTTTTATAAATTCATCCAAACCGGTACAGGTAATAATGGTTTGAATATCTGTTAAACTGTTTAATAACTGATTTTGTCTGCTACTATCTAACTCCGACAATACATCATCCAACAATAATACAGGAGAATCGTGGATAACTCTTTTTACCAGTTCAATTTCCGATAATTTTAACGATAAAGCAGCTGTTCTTTGTTGTCCCTGAGAACCATATTTCCGGATATCAATATTATGAACCAAAAATGCAAAGTCATCTCTGTGAGGACCTACACTGGTAGTACCAAAACGCTCATCTTTTTCCCTGTTTTCACAAAGCTTCTCTGAAAAAAGACGTTTTGTTACATCAGGTTCATAAGATAAGGTGATAACTTCTTTGTTTCCGGTAAGTTTTTTATGAATTCCAAATACAACTTCATTTAAATCCTGTATAAACTGACTGCGGCGTTCAATGACTTTTTCCCCATATTGAATTAGCTGCTGGTCCCAAACGTCCAAAGTATCTTTGTATTCCGGATGACCATATAAATCCTTCAGCAATTTATTTCTTTGATTCAATACCTGATTGTATTTTGTCAGATTATGTAGATAGATTTTATCAATCTGACATAATTCCAAATCCAAAAATCTTCTTCTGGCCGCAGGCCCGTCTTTTATTATATTTAGGTCTTCCGGTGAAAAAAAGATAATATTTAATACACCGAACAATTCCGAAGCCTTTTTTATAGGAACCTGATTAATAGCAATTCCTTTGGATTTATGCTTCTTTATGTGCATATCTATCCTGTAATCCACAGAATTTTTATTAACAATGGTCCTAATATGAGCTTCTTCCTGTTGAAAACGTATCGTTTCTTTATCTTTGGAACCTTTATGGGACTTTGTTGTTCCGCTCATATAAATAGATTCCAAAATATTGGTTTTTCCCTGGGCATTATCCCCATAAAGAATATTCATGCCCGGACTAAACTCAATTTGAAGCGTTTCATAATTTCTAAAATTTGATAATTCTAAAGATTTAACAATCATTTTTCAATCTTAATGGTCTCTCCGTCAAAAGTAACAATATCCCCGTCATATAATTTTCTGCCACGGCGGGTATCTACTTCATTATTAACTTCAACTAAACCTTCTAATATAACTTCTTTTGCTTCCACACCGGATTCAACTAATCCGGCAGCTTTTAAAGCCTGACCTAATTTGATAAATTCTTCTCTTAATTTAATAACTTCCATAATTTTATCCACTTATATTCTAATTTGCTCCACTAAAGTTAACCGGTAAAATTAAATAAATATAGCTTTCTTTTTCATCTTTAATGAAACATGGAGCTTTTGGATTTACCATATATAAAGTGATGTTTTCTTCATCAATTACTCTAAGAGCATCAATAAAGAATTTCGGGTTAAATCCAATCATAATATCCTTACCCTGTTTTTGGATGGAAATTTCTTCATTCATGGATCCGATAAAGGAATTAATCTTTAATTCAATAGTTCCGTCACTTACATTCATAATAATTGGTTTCTTATCAACTTCTTTTACTAAAAGCATTGCTCTGTCGATGGAATCCAATAATTCTTTTTTGTTAATAGTAAACTTTGTTTCATAATCCGGGGATAACATCTGTTCAATCTTAAAGTATTCCCCTTCAATTAATCTTGAAACAACGACAGTTCTGTCAAATTCAAAAATAATATGATTGTTGGTATAGTAAATATCTACATCATCTTCCACGCCACCGGATAAAATCTTGCTTACTTCGATTAAAGTCTTTCCAGGAACAACAAGTTTTTTATTCTTATATACTTCTTTTAATTCAATCTTTCTGATAGAAATTCTATGACCGTCCAAAGATACTACTTTTAATTCATTTTCATGAATGTCAAAGAGTTCACCTGTCATCAATTTGTTATTTTCATTATCAGAAATTGAGAAAATAGTCTGTCTGATTACTTCTTTTAAAGTAAACTGTGAAATTGTGATTCTTTCATTTTTTTCAACATTAGGTAAATATGAAAAATCTTCTCCTGATTTACCAATAATATTAAATACGGATTTTTCACAACTGATTACTGTTTTAAATGAAGCATCTGTTTCGATAGTAACCATATTGTCAGGAAGTTTTCTTACAATCTCAGAAAAAATCTTTGCATCTAATGCTACAATACCTCTTTCTTCAATGTTACCTTTAACAACAGTTTCGATACCTAATTCCATATCATTTGCAGTTAATGTAATTTCATCAGTAGAAGCATTGATTAAGATACATTCTAAAATAGCCATGGTTGTTTTTGTAGGAACTGCTTTAGATACGATATTAACTCCTTTGAGTAAATCTGATTTTAAACAAGTGATTTTCATGATTGTGAATAACTCCTTTCGATGCAAAAATAAATATATATATAATTTTAATTTAGACTTATTAATAATAGTGGATGTGAATATGTTAAAAAGTCACTTTAACCTTAGAAAAATAAGGAAAATTTATTATGAAAACCTGGTTAAATTTGAAAGGAAAATGCCTTTATAACTTTCTTAAAATGTTGATTATTCTATACAGTAAAATGTATAAAAAAAGTTATACAAAACAATTAACATATTTATCCAAAACTTATTAACTTGGATTAATTTTTTTCTTAATGGTTTCTATGGTTGAAGCAAAGCTGTCATTTGTTTTAATTTCATCTTTGATTTTATCAACACCATATAAAATTGTGGTATGATCTCGTCCGCCAAGTAAAGCACCGATTGTGTCTAACTTTGCATCTGTCATAGTTTTACATAAGTACATTGCAATTTGTCTAGGTCTTGCAATATCGTTACTTCTTGTTTTAGAAATCATTTGATCTACGGAAATCTGGAAGTGATCGGAAACAACTTCAATAATTAATTGAGGTGTAACTTCAACAGGTTTGTCCGGAGAAATAATATTCTGAAGTTCTCGCTGGGCAATTTCCATGCTAATCTGAACTTTTTCCAAATTTGCGTAAGCTACTAAACGGTTAAGAGCACCTTCAAGTTCTCTAACGTTAGATTTAATATTGGTTGCAATATAGTTTAAAATATCATCGCCAATAGAAATTCCATCAGATTTTTGTTTTCTGCGAAGAATTGCCATTCTTGTTTCATAATCAGGAACACCAATGTCAGCAAGTAATCCGCATTCAAATCTGGAACGGATTCTTTCTTCCAACAACTCCATTTCCTTTGGAGGACGGTCGGATGAAAGGATGATTTGTTTTTTTGCCAGATGTAATTCATTAAATGTGTGGAAGAATTCTTCCTGTGTAGCTTCTTTACCAATAATGAATTGAATATCATCGACTAAAAGAACATCGATATTTCTATATTTATTTCTAAATTTTGTCATGGAAGAACTGTTACCGTTACGAATGGAGTCAATAACTTCATTTGTAAATGTTTCACTGGAAACATAAAGTACTTTTAACGTAGGATTATGTTTTATAATAAAATGTGCAATAGAATGCATTAAGTGGGTTTTACCCAATCCTACACCTCCGTATATAAATAACGGATTGTATACTTCACCCGGTGATTCAGCTACAGCTAAAGAAGCTGCATGAGCAAAACGGTTGTTACTACCAACGACAAAAGTATCAAAGGTGTAATTCTGATTGAGGTTTGTTTTTTCAATCATTTCATTAGCAACCATTTTCTTAATAGCCTGATCAGAAGTTTTTACCTGTTCTTCTAAAATAAATTCCAGTTCGTAGTTAATACCGGTTATTTCAGTGATGGCTACTTTAATAGGAAGGGCAAATTTTCTTTTTATATGGTTTAATGCCATTTGTTCCAATTCCTGAGGTAACAAAATATATAAGACATTGTCCTCGATGGAGCTTGGTTTTAAAGGCTTTACCCAGGTATTAAAAGATATGTCCGTTAATTCATATTCTTTTTTAACATGTTCCAGGATTTCATCCCATTTTTTCAACAATTCATCCATTTGAAATTCTCCATTTATTATAATAAGTAGAAACTAAAAAAAATTAACGCATTCTACATAACAATAATAACCTAAATGGCTTATTTTTTCAAGATAAAATAATCAGTGTGGAGTACCCTTATAAATAGGTAAAAATGTCTTAAAATCGAAAATAATGGGGTTATAAACAAATGTGGATAAAAAAACTTATAAACGTGGATATGTCTATATCTTGTTAGTAAGTGTGGATAACCCATATATCTTGTGGATAGCCGCTTAATAACTAAAAAAATTGAAAAGAAATGCTGATTTTTCTTGACTTTGCTCATTTTTTTGATATAATTTGAAATGATGTTTTTTAACAAATAGAGGAGGTGGATATATATGAAAATGACATTCCAACCAAAAAAGAGATCCAGATCTAAAGTGCACGGATTCAGATCAAGAATGAGCACAGCAGGCGGAAGAAAAGTATTACAAGCTAGAAGATTAAAAGGTAGAAAAAAATTATCAGCATAGACCACAATTTTTGTGGTCTTTTCTTCTAAGTAGAATCATTTAGGAGACAAACTATGAAATATTCAATTTCATTACAAAAGAATAGTGATTTTCAATTCATTTATGACCATGGAATTTCTTATGCCAACAAATACCTGGTTATGTTTGTAAAGACGAATGAATTAGGAATAAACAGAGTTGGCGTATCAGTTAGTAAAAAAGTTGGAAATAGTGTTATAAGACATCGGGTTAAAAGATTAATTAAAGAAAGTTATCGACTACATGAAGAGATGTTTAATAGTGGTTTAGACATTGTAGTTGTGGCGCGTGCTTCCGCAAAGGGTAAAAATTACGAAGCCATTGAGAGTGCTTTGTTGCATGTGTCAAATCTTCATTCAATTTTAAATAAAGAAGATGGAAATAATGATTAAGAAAATAATGATATTTTTAATACATTTATATCAGAAATATTTATCTCCTATGAAGCAGACAAAATGTCCTTATATTCCAAGTTGTTCAGTTTATGCTGTTGAAGCTTTACAGAAGCATGGAGTAATTAAAGGAAGTTTACTGGCAATTTGGAGAATTTTAAGATGTAATCCATTTTCTAAGGGCGGTTATGATCCGGTCCCTTAAAGGAGGTTAAAAATTGTTTAGTATTTTATTAGATCAGGCAAGTGGTGGCTGGTTTAAAGGTGTTGCTAATATTATTGGAAAAATTATGGCATTTATCCATAATTTACTTGGAATCGAAAACATTACAGTTACCATCGTATTAATTACAGTAATTATTTATATGTTATTGTTACCATTAACATATAAACAGCAGAAATTTTCAAAGTTAAGTCAGAAGACAAGTCCTGAAATTCAGGCTATTCAGAAAAAATACCAGGGAAAAACAGATGAAGTTTCCCGTATGAAAATGAATAATGAAATGCAGGCAGTTTATGATAAGTATGGTATTTCCCCAATGGGAAGCTGTTTACCACTTCTTATCCAGATGCCTATTTTGTTTGCAATGTTTACCGTTATCAGAAATATTGATACATATATTACCGGAAGCACAATTTTCCTTGGAATGGATATTCAGAAAACTCCAATGGAACTTATTGGTGGCGAAGGTATCTTTGGAATGTTTGGTTCTTTTTTCAAAGGTGTAGCTGCTTTTGATACAGTTGTTATTTTTGCATTCTTGATTCCTATCTTATCCGGTCTTTCACAGTGGATATCTGTAAAGATCAGTATGAGCGGACAAAAAGTTGATAACAGCAATCCTGCAATGTCATCTATGAAAATGATGAATAATACAATGCCAATTCTTTCCATGATTATGGTATTTAGTTTTCCGGTAGGTCTTGGTTTATACTGGACATTGAGTGCTGTTGTTCGTACAATTCAGCAGGTAATTTTAAACAAACATTTTGATAAAGTTGATTTTGAAAAAATTATTGAGAAAAATAAAGAAAAAGCTGCTGCAAAACAGGCAAAACGTGAAGGTTATATGCAGAGTACAATTGCACAGAGCGGTAGAATGAGCACACGTAATATTTCTAATGAAAATAATGATGAATTATTAGAAAAAGCAAATCAGGCCCGTTCAAATGCAAAACCTGGATCAATGGCAAGCAAGGCAAACTTAGTTCGTGATTATAACGAGAAAAACAGTTCGAAATAGGGGGACTATCGTAATATGGAATTTTTAGAATTTTCAGGAAAGACAGTTGATGATGCTATTACTGAAGCATTAGTCAGCTTAGGAACAACTTCCGATAAGATTAATTATGAAATAATTGATAAAGGAAGTGCAGGTTTCTTAGGTTTAGGTAGTAAAAATGCAGTAATCAAAGTTTGGAAGAAATTTTCAATTGAAGAAAGCATTACAGAATTTATAACACAGGTTACAGCTGCAATGGGATTAACCGTTAAAGTTGAAATCAAAAAAGAAGAAGAAAATACATACAACGTTGAATTATTCGGCGATGATATGGGAGTATTAATCGGAAAAAGAGGACAGACTCTTGATTCTTTACAGTATTTAGCAAATCTTGCTGTTAACAAAAACACAGAAGAATATGTAAAAATTAAATTAGATACAGAAGATTACAGACAGAGAAGAAAAGATACTCTTGAAAATCTTGCTAAGAACATTGCTTTTAAAGTAAAAAGAAGTAAAAAAGCAGTTGCTTTAGAACCAATGAATCCATTTGAACGTAGAGTTATCCACTCTGCATTACAGGGTGACAAATATGTTACCACCCACAGTGAAGGTGAAGAACCATTCAGACATGTTGTTGTTACTTTAAAAAAATAAGGTAGCAAACCAATTGTAAGCCTAGGGCTTAGGTGAGATACTTTTATAAATGTATTTTGCTTAAGCCCTTTTTTGAGGAAAAATTTATGTTAAAAAAGAACACAATCGCAGCAATCTCAACAGCAATGAGTCCTTCCGGAATTGGCATTGTACGTATTTCCGGTCCGGATTCTTTTTCCATTATTAGAAAGATTGCAAAAAAGAAAAATGGTAATGATTTATTCGAAAGTGAAATTGAAAGTCACACTGTTACCCATGGATATATTGTAGACAGTGATATAGCTGTACAGGAAAACCTAAAAAATGAAAAAGGTTTTTCTGTAATAGATGAAGTTTTAATTATAGCAATGCGGGGACCAAAAACATATACCGGCGAAGATACAATTGAAATCAATTGTCATGGTGGTGTATATGTTGTACAACGTGTATTAGAAACTGTAATAAAATATGGTGCTACCATTGCTGAGCCGGGAGAATTTACAAAAAGGGCATTTTTAAATGGTAAAATGGATTTATCCCGGGCAGAGTCTGTTATTGATTTAATTAATTCAACAAATGAATTTGCAAAAGACAATGCTTTAAAACAGTTAAAAGGTGTAATTTATGATGAAATTCAGGCATTGAGAGCCGAGATTATTCATGAAATTGCTTTTATAGAAACTGCTTTAGATGATCCGGAACATATTAGTTTAGAGGGTTATCCACTTAAATTGTATGAATTGGTAGCAAAATTAACAAAACGTATGGAAAACATCCTGGAAAAGTCAGGAGATGGCCAGTTATTGGTGGAAGGAATTCAAACAGTTATTGTTGGTAAGCCAAATGCGGGAAAATCTTCTTTGTGGAATGCATTACTTGGTCAGGATCGTGCGATTGTTACAGATATTGCCGGAACTACCAGAGATGTATTATCTGAGAGAATTTCTTTATCCGGAATCACACTTAATATGATTGATACTGCAGGAATTCGAGATACAGAAGATGTGGTAGAAAAAATCGGAGTAAATAAATCCAAAGAATATGTAGAAATCGCAGATTTAATTATGTATCTGGTTGACGGAAGTACATCTTTGGATGAAAATGATAAAGAGATTCTTGAGTTAATCAAAGACAAAAAGGCGATTGTACTTTTAAATAAAACAGATTTGGAAATTGTAGTAGATAAAAAAGAATTACAACAGTTGTCCGGCCGGCCTATTTTTGAAATATCTGCAAAGAATCAAACTGGATTGGATGAAGTGACTGCTGAAATTAAGAATTTATTCTTTAGTGGAAAAATTTCTTTCCGCGATGATGTTTGCATTACTAACATGCGCCAAAAAGAAGCTATGATGAGTGCATGTGAAAGTTTAAAATTAGTAATGAACAGCATTGATAGTGGATTGCCGGAAGACTTTTTCTCTATTGATTTGATGAATGCTTATGAAGCATTAGGTTCCATTACCGGTGAAACTATCGGTGATGATTTGGTAAATGAAATATTTAGTAAATTCTGTATGGGTAAATAGTGCAGAAATTTTTAACAGGAATAAGATAAGTAAGGAAGTGATAAGATGCCTGTTTCATCAGATGTAAAAAATAATAAAAATAATCGTGGATTTTTGGAAGAAAAATATGATGTTATTGTTATCGGTGCAGGTCATGCCGGCTGTGAAGCAGCTTTAGCCAGTGCCAGACTTGGATTAGATACTATTTTATTTACGGTTAGTGTAGATAGTATTGCTTTAATGCCTTGTAATCCTAACATCGGTGGAAGTTCCAAAGGTCATTTGGTAAAAGAAGTTGACGCTTTAGGCGGCGAAATGGGAAAAAATATTGACGCTTCTTTTATTCAATCAAAAATGTTAAATGAATCAAAGGGACCAGCGGTTCATTCTTTACGTGCACAGGCTGATAAAAACATGTATACTGCCAGAATGAAAAATGTTTTGGAAAATACAGATCATTTAACCATTCGTCGTGGCGAAGTAACAGAAATTTTAACAGAAGATAATAAAATAACAGGTGTGAAAGTTTTTTCCGGAGCAACTTATTATGCAAAGGCAGTAATCCTTTGTACCGGAACTTACTTAAAATCCCGTTGCTTATATGGTGATGTAATAGAGGAGACCGGACCAAATGGTTTGCAGTCAGCAAATTATTTATCGGAATCTTTGAAAAAATTAGGAATAGAGTTATACCGTTTCAAGACAGGAACTCCTGCAAGAATCGATAAAAGAAGTATTGATTTTTCAAAAATGGAAGAACAGTTTGGAGATAAAAAAATTGTTCCATTTTCATTTACTACAGACCCGGCTTCCATTCAGAAGGATCAGGTTTCTTGTTGGTTAACTTATACAAATGAAAGAACCCATGAGATTATTAATGCAAACTTAGACCGTTCCCCGCTTTTTTCAGGAATGATTGAAGGAACCGGACCAAGATACTGTCCATCTATTGAAGATAAAGTAGTTAAGTTTGCTGATAAGAATCGTCATCAGGTCTTTATTGAACCGGAAGGACTTAATACCAATGAAATGTATATTGGCGGAATGTCCAGCTCTTTGCCGGAAGATGTTCAGGTAGAAATGTATCGTTCCGTGCCGGGATTGGAAAATGCCGTAATTGTACGAAATGCATATGCAATTGAATACGATTGTATTAATCCTAATATGTTGTATCCAACATTGGAATTTAAACATATTAAAGGATTATTCAGTGCCGGACAATTAAATGGCAGCTCCGGTTATGAAGAAGCTGCAGCTCAGGGTATTGTGGCGGGAATTAATGCAGCAAGATATGTTCAGGAAAAAGAGCCTATTATTATAGATCGTTCCCAAGCATATATCGGTGTGTTAATTGACGATTTAGTTACAAAGGAAAATACAGAACCTTATCGTATGATGACATCCCGTGCAGAATATCGTTTAATTCTTCGTCAGGATAATGCAGACCTGCGTTTAAGTAAAATTGGATATGAAGTAGGGCTGATTTCTCAGGAGCGTTATGATTGGGTGTGTGAAAAAGAGCGTCTGATAGAAGAAGAAATTGAACGTGTAAAAAATGTAAATATTGGTGCCAATAAACAGGTTCAGGAATTATTATCAAAGTATAATTCTACACCGTTAAAAACAGGAACAACTTTAGCTGAGTTAATCCGTAGACCGGAATTAAATTATGAAGTGTTAGCCGATATTGATCCGGATCGTCCGGAATTACATTGGGAAGTTCGGGAACAGGTTGATATTCTTGTTAAGTATGAAGGTTACATTACCAGACAGGAAAAACAGGTAAAAGACTTTAAAAAGTTAGAGCAGAAACGATTACCGGAAAATTTTGATTACACACAAATCAGTGGACTTCGTCGTGAAGCTCAGCAGAAGTTAAATATGCACCAGCCAATGTCCATTGGACATGCTTCCAGAATTTCAGGTGTTTCACCGGCTGATATTTCAGTTATTCTGGTATTTATGGAACAGTATTATCGGAAAAAATAATTTTATATAAGTAGCAAATTTTTTATAGGAATTTTGTTGAAAACGGATATGTCTATAAGAAATTTTTTAAAGTGTGAAAGGAAGATAAATTATGACATTTGATATGGAATCCCTTCGCTGGAAGGCAAAAGAAATTGGGGTGAATTTATCAGATTTGCAATTTAACCAATTTTTTACCTATTACATAATGATGTTGGAAAAAAATAAGGTAATGAACTTAACAGCTATTACAGAAATGGAAGAAGTTATCGATAAGCATTTTATGGATAGCATTATGTTAAAAAAAGTTGTTGATCTTGATAAGATTCAGACAGTGGCAGATATGGGAACCGGAGCAGGTTTTCCAGGCATTCCGTTGAAAATTGTATTTCCGCATTTAGAGATAACTTTAATGGATTCTTTAAATAAACGTTTGCAATTTTTAGATGAAGTGATTGCAGAATTAGGATTAACAGGAATTGAAACATTGCATGGAAGAGCAGAAGATATCGGAAAGGATTTACTTTACCGCGAAAACTATGATTTATGTGTATCCCGTGCAGTTGCAAATCTTTCTACTTTAAGTGAGTATTGCTTACCTGTTGTAAGAAAAGGTGGACAGTTTATTTCTTATAAATCAGGAGATGTAGTTGAAGAGTTAGCAGGTGCAAAAAAAGCAATTTCTATTTTGGGCGGAAATGATCCAAAGGTGGAGTATTTTAAATTGCCGCAAACAGAGCTTGAGAGATCTTTTGTTATAATCGACAAAATAAAAGAAACTCCGAAAAAGTATCCGCGAAAAGCAGGTACTCCGGGAAAAGAACCAATTAAATAACGAATAAAGAAAAGGAACTGTTTTTCAACAGTTCCTTTAAATTATTTTAAAGAATAAAATTTATTTATCAACTGCAGCACATCTTGCGTATATCCCTTTAGAATTACTCTGGAATTTTTCTTATAATGATCAAAGGAAAAATGGATGTTTGTAAAATTACCATTATTGATTTCATAACAAAAAAATTCCATAGTTTTTTTTCCATTTCCTTCAGGAAAGTCAAGTATAATACAGGTTTCTTCTTTGGATTTATCTTTTGCAAGAAAATCGTAAATAAGAGCATTCTTTTTTGCCAGTATGCTTGGTCGTACTGCAGGATGGTTGAAAAATTCTTCTACCTGTTCCGGGGTAAAATGCCAAAGTCCATTAATTTTTTCTCCCTGCAATATTCCTGTGGAAATATAAGTTCTGATGGTTCTGTCTGTAAGTCCTGATGCTAATGCAATGTGGTTTATTGTATAATAATTTCCTGTTATTTGGTTATCCATAAAAATTACCTCTTTTCTAATTGATTGATCATGCATGTTCTATAATGATTATAGAATATAAGTATATGGAATATCAATTTGAAAAAAAGTAACTTTTTCATAGTATGAATTGACTGTTGTGTATTTGTTGTGTATAATAAATTTAAAAGGGGGTACGTTATGAAACAAAAGATTTAATTAAAAAACCGAAGAAAATCGGATTTGTGTTCGAACGTCATGGTGGCAACCACGATATATATAGAAGAGGTAGAGACATTGAACAGATACCAAGACACAAAGAGATAAATGAAACTTTAGCAAAATCAATTTTAAGAAAGTGGAGGATAAATGAATGAAACAAACATATCCTGTTATATTCACTATGATAAATAAAGGAATATTAATAGAAGTTCCGGATTTAGAAATTTTAAGTGAGGGAAAAAATATTGCTGATGCGATTGAGATGGCTCGAGATGCAATTTCTTTAACAATTGTTTCAAGAGAGGATAATAGAGAAGTGATTCCTCGACCGTCTGATGTTCTTCAGATAAATGTATCGAATGGTACATTTGCAAAAGAGGGAAAGGGATTTGTATCAATTGTGGATGTTGATATAGAAGCATATCGGAAAAAAATAGATACGAGACCTGTAAGAAGAAATGTATCTTTGCCGAGTTGGTTAAATTGTGAAGCAGAAGCTTCAGGTATTAATGTATCAAAAGTTTTACAAGAAGCATTGATAAACGTGCTGGGTTTAGAAAATAAGTATGAATCCATGAAGTAAAAATAAAGGCCTAACAATTATGGAAAACCATATCTGTTAAGGCCTTTTCATTTTCATGATAAACAAAAAACTCACAAAGCGTGTTTTTCGTTTATTTCAAAATTTAAGCAAGAAATGTTCTAATTTCATCTGCTGTTTTTTTCGGATCTTCAATCTGCGGCATATATTTTGTACCTCTGATAATACTACCGGTAATTGAATTATTGTAGAATTTAAATTGCTCTAAGAGATTTTCATCTTCTGCCACTACATCACTTTCTAAAATCATGATTGGAAGCGGATGTTCCATAAGCGCTTTACGAATATTTACATTCAAGTATTCATCCCAGATAGATGCATACAAGAAACGTCCTTTTCCTTTTTGTAAATGAGCAGATTCATAATAAGCATCTACAAACTCTGATATATACTCGCATTTGTTATAATTAATGGAGTGGAGCATTTCTTCAGAAATAGAATTCTTTCTAACATAAATGTTATAAAGATAAGTTCCGAAGATTGGCAATTCAAAGACGCGTTTTGTAAGAGACTTTTTCTCTTGAGGAAGAATATTAAATTCTTCAGGGCTGGTCGGATTAATATAAATTGCCTTTTTAAAATTATCCGGTTCAATAAAAGAAGCCATTAAAGTAAATGGAGATGAAAATCCGGATGCAACTACATGAACCGGTTCATGAACAACTTCTTTAATAAAATCGTTTAATAATTGAACATAGATAAAACCTGTGTAATTCATGGCCGGTTTATCAGAACGTCCACATCCTAACAAATCTAAAGTATATACGGTATAATCTTTAGATAAATTATGAATTATTCTAGTCCATTCATAAGCGGAACTATCCGGACTTAAGTCATGAACCAAAATCAAAGGAGTACCGGTTCCTTTTTTTGTATAATATATGCGACCATGTTTCCAATCAAAGAAGTGACCGTTGTTTGTTGATAAAACGTTTTTCTCTGTAGCTTTATATTCAATAATTCTATTGGCAACATGAATACCTGCTGTAGTTAATGCCGTAACTGCAATAATATTTCTTAATGTTTTTTTCATTTGCATACATACCTCCTTTTATCTAATTATAGTCAATTATTCCCCATCTTACAAGTAAAAATACAATTAGAAAAAGATTTATTTTTATCTTTATCTTTTTTATAAAATAGTATAAGATAAAAAGGAGATAAGAGGATGAAAGATATGATTTACGAATTTTTAAATAATGAGTTAAAAAGATTAGAGGCAGAATTAAATAATTTAAAAAAGAAACTTTCTGATACACAGGTACAAAAACAGGAAACTAAGAAATTTATTCAAATCCTAAATGAAACTATGGATCGAAAGTATGCCGGCTTTACACCTTATGAAGTTACAAAGGATGAAGAGGTTAAAATAAAGGAATTAAAACTAAAAGTAGATACGATTAATGAAGATATAAATATATTGGAAAGACAAATTTTAGAACTAGAAGACAGAGTTTTAGAATATAAAACCATGATGGAGTTCGCTTATAAATTGGAAAATAAATAGAGAAAACCCTATATGTTTCACGTGAAACATATGGGGTTTTTTTATGTGAAACATTTTTAATGAAAAATAGATTTGGTGCCGGTTAAAAAAATGAAATTCTATATATTGTGTTTTAAAAAATTTTTGCTACTAGTTTTCTAAAAATGTTTCACGTGAAACAATTATGTGTTATAATCGTATTTACCACGACAAAAGAAGGGAAATTTTTAAAGAAACTATGGGTAAAATTATAGCAATTGCAAATCAAAAAGGTGGCGTTGGAAAGACAACGACAACAATTAATTTAGCTGCTTGTTTAGCAGAAGCAGGAAAGAAAGTTCTGGTTATCGACTTGGATCCACAGGGAAATACTACTAGTGGGTTGGGTATGGACAAAAACGAAATGGAACATACCGTATATGAATTATTGTTGGGAGAAGCAACAATTAAGGAAAGCATGCACGCAACGGATATTAGTAATTTATACATATTACCATCAAATGTAAACCTTGCCGGAGCAGAGATAGAGCTTTTAGATGTAGATAATAAAGAATATTTATTGAAGAGTGAAATTGATTATGTGGAAAGGGATTTTGATTATATTTTAATAGACTGTCCACCATCCTTAAATATGTTAACAGTAAACGCTATGACAACAGCAAGTTCTGTTTTAGTTCCAATCCAGTGTGAATATTATGCATTGGAAGGATTAAGCCAGTTAATGCACACGATTCGTTTGGTGCAGGAAAGATTAAATCCGGAATTGGACATCGAAGGAATTGTATTTACCATGTATGATGGAAGAACAAATCTTTCTTCCCAGGTTGTAGACAATGTTAGAGAAAATGTAGATGTAAATATCTACAACACAGTAATCCCGAGAAATATCCGATTGGCAGAGGCACCGAGCCACGGAATGCCAATTACGGAATATGAACCAAAGTCAGCCGGCGCAGAGAGTTACAGACAGTTAGCGCAGGAAGTAATGAATAGGAGGAACTAATTATGGCAGCAAAAAAAGGCGGATTAGGTAAAGGCTTAGATTCATTAATTACAGATAAGGTAGGAAAACCGGCAGAAAAGAAAGATGCCGTTATGGAAGCAAATAGTGAAAAAGTATTTTTTGCAAATATCCAGAAGGTAGAACCAAATAAGGAACAGCCAAGAAAGAATTTTGATCCGGATGCAATTGAGGAGTTATCAGAATCTATTAAAATTCACGGAATCATTCAACCGCTCCTTGTTCAGAAGCGAGATGATTATTATGAGATCATTGCCGGTGAACGTAGATGGAGAGCAGCGAAAAAAGCCGGATTAAAAGAGGTTCCTGTTATTATTAAAGAATTAACGGAAAAAGAAATCGTTGAAATTTCCTTAATCGAAAATATTCAGCGTGAGAATTTAAACCCTATTGAAGAAGCATACGCTTACAAAAAATTATTAACAGAGTTTAATTTAAAGCAGGATGAAGTTGCAGAAAGAGTATCTAAGAGTAGAACTGCAGTAACCAATTCTATGCGTTTATTAAAATTAGATGAAAATGTTCAGCAGATGGTAATTGATGAAAAATTAAGTACCGGACATGCCAGAGCATTATTGGGAATTGGAGATCCTGAAAAACAGTATATTGTTGCACAGAAAATTTTTGATGAACGTTTAAGTGTACGTGAAACAGAAAAGTTAATTAAGAAGATTCAAAAAGATAAAGAAATCGCTGAGCAAAAAACAAAAGAGACTGAAGATAAGTTGGACTATATCTACCAGGATTTGGAAGAAAAATTAAAAACAGCTATCGGAACAAAAGTAAGTATTAAGCAGCGCACAAAAGATAGTGGAAAAATTGAAATTGACTACTATTCTATAGAAGAACTGGAAAGAATAATGGCATTATTACAGTCTGTTCATAACTAGAACACACGTTCGATAAGGAGGCAGTATGAAGTTTTTAGAGTTATTAGATTTATATTCTGTATATATTATAATTGGTCTGGCAATATTAATGATTATTTTATTAGCTATGTATATCGTTAATGTGGTTCAGATGTCAGAATTAAAAAAGCGTTACCGCATTTTTATGGAAGGCAATGATGCTAAGAATTTGGAAAGCACTTTGATTAAGCGTTTAGACCAGGTGGATATGCTTTTGGCATCCAATAGTGCAAATGAGCGTGATATTAAGATATTGTTCAAAAAAATGCGTTTTGCCACTCAAAAATCCGGTTTGGTTAAGTACGATGCGTTTAATGAAATGGGTGGAAAATTAAGCTCTTCATTAGCATTATTAAATGAAACCAATGACGGATATATGTTAAATACCGTTCATGGACGAGACGGCTGTTACATATACATAAAAGAAATTGTAAAAGGCAATTCTTTAATTATGTTAACTGAGGAAGAAAGAGAAGCACTGGCTATTGCTATGGGCGAAAAAAAGCAGAGTGCTGAATAAGAATTGAAAAAGTTTCTTTCATATTATATAATGAGAAAAGTTTTTAGAAAGGAGTATGATTATGCATCGTTATTTAAAGTCAGTTGGTTTTAGTTCCATTTCAAAACGTGAAGAGTTGGATGAATTATTGAATGAAGTAATCAATACTCCAACAGATGAAGTTTATATAAAAAAATCCAATGGAGACATTTGGGTAGAAAGAAGTAAAGAATTCGGAGCTTTTATTGGAATTGCCACCAGAGGAAATTACGATAAAGACGGCAAATTCAAAATGGAATATTATTTTCCATATTTCTGTGGATCACGATTAAGTACGGATGTAAAAGTTGATGTAGAAAGATATGCGGAAAGAGATGCATACGCCGGAATTTGCGATGATACAAGAGTAGGCGTTCCGCTTATATTTTTCCTTCAGAATCCTATTGAATATTATAAAAGTTCATACCAAAAGGGAATCTCTGTTCCAACAGAAGTTTATTTATCAGCCTTGTCAACAGAAGGAACTGTTTTACTTCCTGTAGAGATTGAGAGACCGAGTAAAACCGGAGGAATGCGGCCGGATAGAGCCAGTTTGATTTCTGCTGCAAGAGACGGAGATGAAGAGTCTATTGAAAGCTTAACATTAGAAGAGCTGGATATATATTCCATGATAACAAAGAGAATTCAGCATGAAGATATTTATACCATTGTTGATACGACTTTTATGCCATATGGAGTAGAAACAGATTGTTACAGCATTATAGGAACAATTAAAGATTACCGTTATATCACCAATCATGTTACGGGTGAACAGTGCTGTATTATGGAACTTTGTTGTAATGGTTTAACTTTTGAAATGTGTATCAATTGCTATCACCTTATGGGAGAGCCTGCAGTAGGTCGTCGATTTAAAGGAACTATTTGGATGCAAGGCGTGATCATGCAAAAATAATTAAAATCTAAAATAAACAAAGACTTTTAACCGGGTTTTTGTTTATATAAAGCCGTTTTAGTTAAATGGATATAACAAGCCCCTCCTAAGGGCTAGTTGAGGGTTCGATTCCCCCAAACGGCGCTTGTAAAAAAAGCCGAAACCCTTATTTACTAAGGAATTTCGGCTTTTTGTATTTATTCTTCTTCAGTCCAAACCATTACCGGAGTATTTTTGTAACGTTTTTTAAAGATTTTTCTTCGGAACAGATACACTGTATAAATAAACCAAAGAGTAAAGAATATTCCGCAAGCAATCATTGCATTTGTTGGTGACTGTCCGGCAAAGCTAAGTAAGAATAATAACGGAGCAATCATAATCATGGCAGGAAAGTTTGAAAGTATGTATAAACTTGAGGTCGGTGTACGTAATCCCGGGTCAATCTCTTTCATAAGAATCATACCATTTGATGCGGTACCGGTCATAGTTCCAAAACTCATTAAGAAAAATTCATGTTCAAAACCTTTAAAGCATTCTTTTGCAACTAAACGAATGTAAATGTAAGTAACGATGGTTCCAACGATACTTAAGATTACAATCGGAATTATGTAGTTTTTAATATCATTAATTTCAATAGCTGATACGCCGGCAACAATCATTAAGTCAAAGGCAAAACCGGAAATTCGATCCATTTGATAGTTGTTAATATAACCGCGATGCATAAAGTTGTGCTTACGTAGTTGTTTGACTATAGCTCTGATTAACATTGCGGCTAAAGATGCCCACAAGAAGTTGAAGCCCCATGCAATGCTGTTTGTAAAATCAGAAAGAGCGCCAAGTAAACACATAAATCCATAGGAAAGCGCATAGGCCACTGCTACAAAACCAACCTGTAAAGTAAATTTATCTACAGATTCATTATCAGGAATTTCGTCATTTGTTTCATATTCCGGAAGAGTACAGTTATCGGAAGTACTTTGGCTACGAACATGAAGTAAACCACGTCTTTTATAAATGTTGATATATAATACACCAAAGATAGAAGCAACCACAAATCCGATAGAAGCTAAGGATAAACCGAAGCTACCATTACCTGCAAACTGGGTGGTAGGATTATTGGTAAAGTTAATGTCCCAGCTAAGAGCATTGCCCGGTCCCTGTCCGTAAGCTAAAGGTAAAATTAAACCACAAATATAGGAGATAATCTTACCGCTGTTTTTGGTCAGATAAAAAAGAACCAAAGTAATTCCAAGACCGACAAAGGCCTGTAACATATAAGATCCGCCTTGAAGAGCACCAAATTCTACAACCTGTGAGCGGTTAGTTTTATGAGTACTCTTTTCTGTTTTTAAGGTCATAGCAGCAAAACCGATGGCCAAACAGTGATAGGTAATTACCTGCATGAGACGGTTGTCTACGAGTACAACACCAAGTTGTTTGGTAATAATATTTACTACTAAAAGTAATGCTCCGCCTAAAAGAGCAGAAGGAATCAGACACATTCTAAAAAGGCCGACTGTTCGTCGAAGAGTATTGCCTAACATCAAAAAAATAAGTAAAAGTCCCAGCTGAACTAAGAAAGCCCACACGGCGTCGTAGTTTGCCAGGGTAAAATCCCAACTAGACGTATAATCCATAGAATAGTTACCTCATTTTTTAAATTTTTAACTAAAAAAAGTATAAACGGAGAGAGATTTTTTGTCAACAAATGGAATAAGAGTAAAAACATTATTTTATATGTTTTAAAGATGACCTCTGCCACTTGATTTTCCCTATTTACAGGCGTATACTATACAAGATTTAAAATATTTAAAGAGAGGTAATTTTTATGAATACATTATTATCAGTATCCATCGCCTTGTTGGCTGGATTAATTATGACCCGATTATTTAAACCGTTAAAGTTACCGAGTGTAACCGCTTATTTAATCGCAGGTGTGCTTATCGGACCATACTGTTTGGGAGCCTTAAATATTGAGGGTTTAGGATTTACTTCCTCTGAAGCAGTAGGCAGTTTGGCATTACTTTCGGAAGTAGCATTAGGATTTATTGCTTTTTCTATTGGTAATGAGTTCCGATTAAATGAACTGAAAAAAACAGGAAAGCAAGCACTTGTAATTGGTATTATCCAGGCTTTGGTTGCAGCATTATTGGTAGATGCGGCATTAGTTGCAGTTCATTTTGCAATGCCGGATAAATTAAGTCTTGCCCAGGCTATTACATTGGGTGCAATTGCAACAGCTACTGCTCCGGCAGCAACTTTAATGGTTGTTCGCCAGTATAAAGCAGACGGACCGTTAACAAAGTTACTTCTTCCAATCGTTGCATTGGATGATGCAGTTGGTTTGATCGTGTTTGCGGTATCTTTTGGTATGGCAAAAACATTGGTTAGCGGTAATATTGATATTATTTCCATTATTGTAAATCCAATTATTGAAATTGTATTGTCCTTAATATTAGGTGCAATTATGGGATGGGTTCTTACACAGTTGGAAAAATTATTTAATTCTAATACTAACCGTTTAAATTTAACTCTTGGCGTAGTATTTTTAACAGCTTCTTTAGCAATGTTAGATTTCCATGTTGGACCGGTACATATCAGCTTTTCTTCCTTGTTAGTATGTATGATGCTTGGAACTGTATTTTGTAATATCTGTCCGTTATCAGAAGACTTAATGGAAGCAACCGATAAATGGACATCTCCACTTTTTGCAATTTTCTTTGTAATTAGTGGCGCTGAGTTAGAATTAAGCGTATTTACCGATATCGCGATTATCGGAATTGGTTTGATATATATTATTTTCCGTTCATTAGGAAAATACTTTGGTACATTTGCCAGTGCAAAAATAACAAAGTGTTCACCGCAAATCTGCAAGTACTTAGGTATTACATTATTGCCACAAGCGGGTGTTGCATTAGGTATGTGTACAATAGCAATGCAATTAGAAGGACAGGGAAATTTGATTCGCAATATCACTCTGTTCGCTGTATTGATTTATGAATTATTCGGACCGATCTTCACTAGAGAAGCATTGAAAGCAGCAGGAGAAATTAAGCCGATGTCCGAAGAAGTTAAACATCGTCGTGAAATCAAGTTGAAAGTTGCACAAAATAAGGAAAAGGAATAAAGTTCACAACTTTACCCTTTATCTGACATAATCTTCGTGTTATACTTAAAAAAATGTCGAATTATAAACGGAGGTAATTTATGGGACATAGTAGAGAGACTCAGAAAAATACAATTCTGTTAATCGTGGCTGTGATGGGAATGGGATTGAGTTTTATAGTAGATGTCTATACCATGATTAATTTCCCGAAAAGTTACATTGTAATCGGAATTATATCTGTAATCTTTTTAGTATTTACTTTTCTTCTTGTGTGGGCAGCAGTAAAACTGCATTTAGAAAAAATTTCCCGACAGGAAGAAGTGTATGATGAACTTTTTAAATCTTCAAAAGCAACTTATTTAATGATGAGAAAGTCCTTTGGAGAAATGGAAGACACTGTAAACAATATTGGTGAAATTGTAAAAACACCAATTGCAGAGTTTATGGATGAGCAGAAAAATATTTCCCAGATTACTGTAAACCGTAGTAAAGAAAATGCAGAAGCATTGATGAATTCCAATGATAAATTGTTGGATAAGTTCTTTGAATTTGAAACCACTTTGGAGAATTTTGAAGAACAAATGATGTCAAAGCAAAAAGAATTAATGGATAGTTCTGTTCGTGAAATCACCATGAAACAGCAGGAGTTAAGCTCAGTTATCAAAGATTCCGAAATTGAGATAAAGAAAGAAATGCTTTCTATGAGCCGTCCGATGGCACAGCCAATGATGCAACCGGTAATGGAACCGGTAGTTGCGCAGGTAGAACCAGAGCTTCCGACTGTAATGGAAGAAGCTGTAGAAGAAATTTCAGTGGCTGATGATATTTCCTTAATGGATACAATTTCTGATTTATTGGAAGAGCCGGAGATTTCGCTAGGCTTTGAAGATTTTACAGAAGAAGAGCCGGTAGTTGAAGAGACTCCGGTAATGCCGGATTTATCCGATCCAAATAAGATGATGTCTCCGGATGACATTGCAGCATTACTTGCAAGTATGAATGGAGGAAATGAAGAGCCTGTCCCGGTTGCTGAACCGGAGGTGGAAGAGCTTAAGGTTGAGGAAGAACCTATAGCAGAGGAAAAACCACCAATGCCGGATTTATCTGATCCAAATAAGATGATGTCTCCGGAAGATATAGCAGCATTGCTTGCAAACTTATAGTTAATAATTGATGAAACAATAAAAATAAAAACATTTTGGGGCTGTAAAATATGTATCACATATTTTAGCCCCAATTTTTTTGCACTTTTTTAGAAATTAAAGAAAATCCTGTTTTTTGGTATAGCAATTTTTTTTCACTATGTTACAATATATATAGCGTACTATTTAAAAAGAAAGAGAAGTGAGTGAAATGGCCACAAAAAGATTGGAAACTACATTGGACAGACTTCCAATGGGAGAGGATATAGATACCGAAGACATAAAGGTGACAAAAAAGTTGCCGGAAGGTGTAAGAAACCGTGATTTATATAAGGATGTTATTAAAATTGCCTGGCCAAGTTTTGTCGAATTGTTGTTAACACAATTAACTTCCATGGCGGATTTAATGATGGTTGGTTCCATAGGTGGAACGGAAAATCCAATGATGGGTGTAAATGCATTATCGGCTGTAGGATTAACAACACAACCGAAGTTCTTATTAATGACCGCATTTATGGCTATGAATACCGGTGTAACAGCTTTGGTAGCCAGATATAAAGGAACCGGAGATAAAGAGGCGGCAAACAGAGTTGTCCGTCAAGGTTTGTTGTTTTCATTTATTGCAACATTAATACTTTCAACGTTGGGAGTTATTTTTGCCCGACCTATGATTATATTCATGGGATCCACAGAAGAGATAGTTACTCTTTGGGGAACCCAGTATTTGCAAATTCAGATGATGGGATTTGTTACGGTGGCATTGACCAGTACCATAACGGCGGCCCTTCGGGCAGTTGGCGATTCCAGAACAACCATGGTTTATAATCTGTTAGCAAATGTTGTTAATGTTATTTTTAACTGGTTGTTAATTTACGGTAATTTTGGATTCCCGGAATTGGGTGTGGCCGGTGCATCTATCGCAACTGTTATCGGACAGCTTTGTGCATTTATAATGGCACTCTGTGTAATCTTAAGAGGAAATGGATTCCTGAAGTTAGAGTTAAAGCAAGGATTTAAGCCTCATGGACAAACCCTAAAGAATATGATGCAAATCGGTTTTCCGGCAATGATTGAACAATTGTTAATGAGAGCCGGCATCATTATCTTTACAAAGACAGTAGCGTCCTTAGGTACCGTTGCATATGCAACTCACCAGGTATGTATGAACATCCAGGCGTTATCCTTTATGACCGGACAGGCGTTCGCGGTATCTGCAACTTCTTTAGTGGGACAGTCACTGGGAAGAAAACGTACGGACATGGCTCAGGCATATTGTGCAAAATCCAGAACGGTGGGTCTGATATGTGCGATGGGAATGTTACTGTTATTTGCATTTTTCGGCGGAGATATTGTATCACTATATAACAGTGATCCGCAAATTATAAAAACCGGTGCGGAGATTATGTTATTTGTAGCATTTATGCAACCATTTCAAAGTTCCCAGTTTATTACTTCCGGCGGACTTCGTGGTGCCGGAGATACAAAGTCAACCGCAAAAATTATTTTCATAACAGTATTAGTGGTGCGCCCGATTTTAGCTATTGCATTTGTACATTTAGGATTTGGCCTTTACGGTGCATGGATGGCATTTGCTGCTGACCAGTTACTACGTTCTGCATTGGTACTTAGAAGATATAACAGCGGAAAATGGAAATTGATTAAAATCGGAAAAACTGAAAAAGCATAAACGGGAAAATACAAAAATATATAGAAAAAACACTGCCTTATAAGAAAACTACATTCTTATAAGGCATTTTTAAAAATCAGGATTGACAAATTGGTCTAACGGATGTAGACTACAGGTAGGTCGACACGCTGTAGACAGCATATATTAATTTTTGGAGGTAATTATTATGGCGGAATACCGATTGGGAGAAATTGAAATGAAGTTTGCATCCCTTATATGGGAAAATGAACCTGTTGCTTCAGGAGAATTGGTTCGTATTTGCGAAAAAGAATTAAGTTGGAAAAAATCTACAACTTATACATGTTTGAAAAGACTATGTGAAAAGGAACTCTTTGAAAACAATAATGGAATTGTAACTTCTAAAATTTCCTGCGAAGAATTACAGGCGAAGCAAAGTGAACAGTTTGTGGAGAATACATTTCAGGGTTCCTTACCAAATTTTGTTGCAGCCTTTTGTTCAAGGAAGAAATTAAGTAAAGATGAAATAGACGAATTAAAGAAAATTATTGAACAGAGCGAATAAGAGAGGATAAGAAGATGACAAATTTATTAATTTCCATAGGAATGATGAGCCTTCAGGCTTCAATGATAATTGGAATTATCTTTATTCTTAGAAAATTATTTTCTATCCTTGGTATATCTAAGAAATATATGATGTTATTGTGGATAATTCCATTTTTCTTCCTGGTTTTTCCTTGGAAGATTAGTGTGGCTGACGGATTCTGGCAGCAGGCACCGACGGACTACGTTGAAGAGTATGAAGAAAGCGGATATACTAACATTTTTAACGAAAGCGGATTTCAAATAATTGGTAATACCATAGTTGGAACCTTTCCTTCCGGAAATGATACTACAGATAACGAGAATGTTACTGCTCCAAACCAGTCAATAACTCCGAACCAGCAGGGAACAACGAATGAGCAAATAAAAGAAGAGAAAGCATGGAGTTTGTCACAGTGGTTACTGCTGGGGACAGTTGTGTGGTTAATGGGTGTTGCAGGCTTGTTTTTACATAGTGCGGTGTCATATATGAAATTAAAGAAACAGCTTTGTTTCAGCATCAGGGAAGAAGGAAATATTTATCGGGCAGATAATATTGAAGTGCCAATGGTGTATGGAATTATCAAACCGAAGATTTATGTGCCGTCAAATGTGGAGCGCTGCTACATAGAATATGTAGTTGAGCATGAAAAAACCCACATCCTTCGAAAAGATCCGATTACCAAGATGGTAATGTATTTTATTGCATGTTTGCATTGGTTCAACCCGTTCGTTTGGGCAGCTTATATTTTCATGGCAAAAGACATGGAAATGGCATGTGATGAGGAAACCTTACAGAGAATCGGTTTAACAAAGAAAAAACAGTATGCCACAGCTTTGTTGGAGCTTTCTTGCGGAAGAAACCATGTATTGGCAGTCCCGTTGGCATTTGCCGAGGGAGATTCTAAGCGTCGTATTAAAAATGTATTAGCTTATAGAAAAACTGTGATGGCGGTAGCTGTTATAGTGGTTCTTGCGGGTCTGTTGTTAACAACATTTTTCTTAACAAAAGACATTGATAATCGGGAAGAGAGCAATAATACGGAACAGGGTGCAGATTTGGATGCAGACAGTTCAGAAAATGGAGATGATAATGATGTATCTCAAAATCAGAGCAATTCTTCTACAGGCAATCAGGGTAGTTCCTCTTCCGGAACAACGGACAAAAACCCAACAGAAATACCGGGTAGCTCTTCGGATTCATCATCTGAAGAAAGTGCTATTGATAAGTTATTAAGTGCAATGTTAAATAAGGCATATATTGACCGTGAATTAACTGAAGAAGAAATAAAATGGTTTAACGAAGAGTTTTTTGCCGGAGAATGGAATGGCGAAATGAAGATGGCCAATATGTTTTTAGGTACATACTATAGATCTCCTGAAAAAATTGATTTATATGATTTGTTCCGAGAGGGAACAGGAACAAACGCAAAGGCGACAGCAGAAGAAAGAGCAGCTCTGGAACAGATTATGGATGAGGACCACAAATGGCTGCTGGATTTAGATAGTTGTAAGAGTCCGGTATCTGAAATGGAACAGATATTGAATGAATATATGGGTCTGAGTGTCAGTGATTGCGGAACAAGAATGGAAACATTCTATTATCTGGAAGAGTATGATGCATATTATACATTCCACGGCGATACTTCTTACAAATTATACCAAATGGATTCCGGGTATCGGTTAACGGACGGAAGCGTCTTAATGGTATATTATGTAGGATGGGATTGGGATACACAGGCTCCTGATGAAAGATCTGATATTGCTGTTGTTATCTTAAAAGAAGTGGAAGAAGGAAAATATCATTTTGTATCAAACCTTCTTTATGTGGAAAAAGAATATGTAACGCAAAGCTTTAATATTTCTTTACCGGAAGGTTACGAACTGGGAGAATATAATTCAAATATAGGTCTTAAAGGGGGATATTTAATTTCGCCGCAATGCTATGAAAATCTTTCAGAGTATGATTATTGCCCGGAAGAGTGGAATCATAGCGGATGTATCGAAATTCTTCCGAATACAACCAATTATTTTGGATACGAAAATGGAAAGATGACCATTTATCCAAAGAGCAACCATTCCTGGTATACCACAGTTGAATATATGACAATCTCGGAGTATAATGTATTATTAGTACATGCAGATCACGATTTGTATGTAATGGGACAGCTTGAAGAACTTGAAAATAAAGGATATGATTTAAATGCTATAGAGACAAATGCATGTTATTGGGATTTCTATTTATACCAAAGTAGCGGAGATTATGTATATCATATTTCCTTGTGTCAGAAAGAATTTTCAAAGGAAGAAGCCATAGCCATCGTAGAGACATTTTCTGTTACGATAGAATAATGCAGCCAAAGAGGTGACATCAATGAAAGAAGTATTCAAGAAACATAAGCCGGCATTCATCATTGGGATTATAGTAATTATCATCGCGCTAGCGGTAGGAATTGTGTTAATTGCAACCCGCAATGGAAAACCGGGTCCGGACAATAATGTTCAAAATGAGCAAAACCAGACGGATGATACACAGACGCCAACCGAAGATGAAGGTGAGGAGGAAGAATCCGGAGGCATCATAGTGGAAGATACTTCCCCTGAAGAAGATAACTCTAATGAAGAGGATGAATCAAACAATGGTAGCTTTGAATTAGGTCAGGATCAGGATATTCAGGATATGCTGGATAAAATCACGGAAAGCGACGAGGAAATCTTCCCGTTGAGTCAGGAGACTATTGATAGAATAAATAATGATATTTTCCGTAATGAAGAGGCTTGTTATTGGCCAAATATGTTTTTGGGTACATATTATTCCTGTCCGGAAGAGATTGACCTTGGGGATGTTTTTTACATGGGACTTCGTGATGGTGAAATAACCGTTTCTGAAGATGAATATCTTAAGGTAGAGGCAATATATGGAGATATCTGGAGTAGTATACATAAAATGCCGGCAGATAAAATGGAGGAGATTATTAAGAAATATACCGGATTGTCTCTGGATGCTTATAAAGAACAGCTCAATCAGCAATTTGTATATCTGGAGGAATATGATGCTTATTATGGCCTAAGTAGTGATGTACACTATTATCCCCACATTATAGAATCAGGATATTATTGTTCAAATGGCGAAATTGTATTGTTGTATCGGACATATGCCTATGCAAGTGCTGTAACGGTCTCTAACGAATTGTGGATTCAAAAGGCAACTGTAAAAGAGAAAGAAAACGGTGATTTCTTATTTATATCCAATGAGCCGTATGGTGTAAGTAAGATTAACGATGTTAATGGAGTAATTTCAGACTGGGAAGAGTTCGATTATATTGGAACGGTTGACAGCTACGAATTAAGCAGTGGAAAATTAAGTCTTCAAAGTTATAGCTACACAGAAAACAACAGAGGACCGATTTATGCAAACTTGACCTCGCCAAGCATTGAAGAACTTGAGGTTGCAGAAGATTGTGAGATTATTGTGTCTGTAGAATTTGATCCGTTTTACTTAACCCATGAAGCAATGGAGTTTTTACAAGACAGAAATTGTTTTAAGGATAAGATATTCTTTGTTATTGTGGAAGATGGAAAAATTGTAAAAATGATAGACCGAGCAATTCTTCGAATTTGGTTATAATAAAAAGATAGATCGAGAAAAATTAAGGCTTTTACCTTTATAGGTAAAAGCCTTTTTCATAGTCTGTTTTTAAATTATTAAAACGAAGAAATGTTATTTTTCAATCGGATTATAAACGATTTCTTTCATAATCTCGATGGCATTTCTCATGCCTTCTACAGTAATATGTTCAAATGGTCCATGGAAACCATATCCGCCGGTTCCAAGGTTTGGACAAGGAAGACCCATAAAGCTTAAACGTGCTCCGTCTGTACCGCCACGTACCGGAGTAGAAATCGGATCTAAACCAACCGCTTTAATCGCGTCTTTCGCACGGTCAACGATAATCTGGTTCTTTTCGATAATTTCAATCATATTACGGTAGCTTTCTTTGATGGTAAGTTCAACAACACCTTCGCCGTATTTAGCATTCATAAAGTTACGAACTTCTAAAAGGAAATTCTGCTTGTTTACAAATTCGCCTGCATCATGATCACGGATGATATAAGCCAATGTTGCAGAAGTATTATCACCCTGCATGTCGATTAAGTGGAAGAAACCTTCTCTGCCTTCTGTGTGTTCCGGAGTCTGGAATTTTGGAAGTAAGCAGTGAAGTTCGCAAGCGATAGATGCAGCATTTTTCATGATATTTTTTGCTGAACCCGGGTGAACATTTACGCCGTGAATAGTAAATACTGCACTTGCAGCATTAAAGTTTTCGTAAGCGATTTCTCCTTCATAATCACCATCTAAGGTATAAGCATAGTCTGCTTTAAAATAGTCTAAGTTAAATTCATTAGCACCACAACCTACCTCTTCGTCCGGTGTAAAACCAATCCAAATATCTCCGTGTGGTTTGTCAGACTGCATAATTTCTTCAATGCCGGTTACGATTTCAGCAATACCTGCTTTGTCATCAGCACCAAGTAAAGTGGTACCGTCTGTAGTGATTAAAGTACGGCCTTTTAAGGATGGCAAGTTCGGGAAATTAGAAACTCTTAATACTTCTTTTGTTCCCGGTAATACAACATCTTTTCCGTCATAGTTCTCGATAATCTGCGGGTTTACGTTTTCGCCTGAATAGTCCGGTGAAGTATCCATATGGGCGATAAAACCGATAGATTTAACATGTTCCATTCCCGGTGTTGCCGGCAACAAACCATATACATAACAATGTTCATCCAAAGTAACTTTTTCCAGACCTAAAGCATGTAACTCGCCTTCGATAAAACGGGCAAGTTCAAATTGTCTGTCCGTACTTGGAATAACTCCGGCATCATCTGCGGAAGTTGTATGGAAAGAAACATATTTTAAAAATCTGTCTTTTACGTTCATTGGTAAAATCCTCCTATTTATTCTTATATTCATTATAACTGATTTTAGAGAAAAATCCTATAAGAAAATAGGAAAAAATGCGTTTCTTGAGAAAATCTGATTTTTTTAAAACAGTGGTGGATTTACGACATAAAAAAAGCCCCAAACCCTCATAAATAAAGGTTTGAGACATAAAAAATGCACCTTCAGGGGCTCGAACCCTGGACACCCTGATTAAGAGTCAGGTGCTCTACCAACTGAGCTAAAGGTGCAAGATGTATTCACAACGCTTGATTATTATATAACATAAATTTACCAATTGCAAGAGTTTTTATTAAAAATATTTTAAGAGAAGAGGAATGATGGTTTTAGCACATTCACTCTTTCTTTTTTTATGGAAAAAGTCTAAAATGTAATTATAAAGATAATTTAGGGAGGGAACCGATAAATGAGCCGAGTACAGGATTTATTTGACAAGAAATTAGGTTTTGGATTGATGCGTCTTCCAATATTAGAAGGTGAAACCGTAGATGAAGCACAGGTATGTAAGATGGTGGATACCTTTTTAGAAAGAGGCTTTAAATATTTTGATACCGCATATGTGTATCATAGTCAGCAGTCCGAATCCATTATTAAAAGATGTTTGGTAGACCGTTATGACAGAGATAAATTCTATCTTGCAACAAAGATGCCAACCTTCTTGGTAAGGGAAGCCCGTGATTACGGAGATTTCTTTAACAGACAGTTGGAGCGTTGTGGCGTAGAATACTTTGATTTGTATTTATTACATAACATGAATGAGAAATCTTACCGCAGTACTGACGAATTAGGTGGCTTTGAGTATGTTAAGAAGTTAAAGGAAGAAGGAAAGGCGAGACATATTGGATTTTCCTTCCATGATACACCGGAGTTATTGGATGAAATCTTAACCAAACATCCGGAGATGGAGTTTGTACAGCTTCAGATTAACTACTATGACTGGGAGAACCCGAAGGTACAGTCCAGAGCATGTTATGAAGTGGCTTGCAAGCACAACAAACCGATTATTATTATGGAACCGATTAAAGGCGGTAGCTTGATCAATCTTCCGCAAGAGGCAGAAGAATACATTGCAGCAGAATACAAAGATACACCGGCCAGTCTTGCAATTCGTTTTGCAGCTTCTCCGAAGGAAGTTATGATGGTCCTTTCCGGCATGTCTGATATGGCACAGCTGGATGAAAATACTACTTATATGCAGAACTTTAAGCCTTTAACCGACAAAGAAAAAGCTATTACAGATAAAGTAAACGAGATTATCCGTTCCGTTCCAACCATCCCATGTACGGCATGTAAATATTGTGTGGATGATTGCCCTCAGAAGATTAATATCCCTGGAATTTTTGCCGCATATAACAACTGTCAGCAGTTCCATAAAGGAGAACCGGATGCAAAAGCCTATGAAATGCGCACAAAGGATGGTGGTAAAGCCGGTGAATGCTTAAAATGTGGTTTGTGCGAAGGACATTGTCCACAGCATATTCAGATTCGTGATGAATTAGTCAAAATGGCAGAATTCTTTGAATAAGCGATAATTTTTACATAAACAGCAGAAAAAACGATTAATACAATCGCAATGACAGGACCAGCGAAACAGTTTTTTTCTGTAACAGGATTTACAAGATTTACAAGACATAAAAAAGCACCGTTTTTTCTATTATATGTTTAATAGAAAAATTGGTGCTTTTCTTTTTTCAGTAATAAAAATCTTTTTTAAGTTAATTATAAAATAAATTATAAAAAGTTTCTGGAAGCAATTAACTTACAAATAGGATTTCCCATGGAAGAGAATTTTTCTTCGTATTCTGTCATAACATTGCCTTCATTAAGTACTTTATCATGGTGCAGATCAAAGGTGTGGGCTTCTAAAGTCCAATGAGCCACCTCTAATTCTTCCAGGGAAAAACGGAACAAATCTACATTGTCTGTTTTAAATTCCAGTTTTCCTTCCGATGCAAGAACCTGATGATAACAACTTAAGAATTGATGTGAAGTTAATCTTCGTTTTGCGTGACGGTCTTTTGGCCATGGATCGGAAAAATTCAGGTAAATCTTATTGATTTCTCCCGGAGCAAAGGCTTCAGGAAGTTTTTTTGCATCATCGCAGATAAACTTTAAGTTAGGAAGAGGCTCTTCTAAAGAATCAAATTTCTGAAGACCGCGCAATAATACACTGGAATAGCGTTCCATACCAATATAGTTGATTTCCGGGTGAAGTTTAGCCAGAGTCATTATAAACTGACCCTTTCCCATTCCGATTTCTATATGGATAGGTTGCTCCTTTTCAAAAAAGTTTTGCCATTTTCCTTTATTGTCCGGTGACAAGGGAATACAACAGGAATGATTGGCAACATATTCATCTGCTCCCGGAATATTTCTTAATCGCATATGAGTTCTCCTTCTAAATCTCTATAAAATAACCTTTAAGGCGGTTTTTCATGGCTTTTTCGACTGTAATTTTACTATACAAACTTTACTTTTGCAACCAAAGTTATTATACTGTAATATATATAGTTATTTTTAAATGGAGACTATTATGAAAAGAAAAAAAATATCGTTAATGCATTATAAACAAAAAATCGGAAGGTCAATCGTTTCGTTAGTCTTGGCCGTTATGCTGCTGGGAAGCTTTTTATTAGCTCCAATGGGAGCAATGGCTGCACCGGAGGATGGAAATGTTGATTATTGGCCAACATTTGACGGAGAACTGCACTGCGCGTCAGCCGTTGTAATGGAATTAAGTTCCGGAACCATTCTATATGAACACAATATGCATGAAGAGTTATATCCGGCAAGTATTACGAAAATCATGACAGTACTTCTTGCGTTGGAGAATTGTGAGCTCTCTGAAATAGTAACATTTTCAAAAGATGCTGTTTATAAGATTGAAGGAACCCACATTGCAAGAGACGTTGGTGAGCAAATGACCTTGGAAGATACCCTTTATGCTGTGTTGTTGGGATCTGCTAATGAATGTGCATACGCTACCGCGGAGCACGTAACCGGCGGTGATTATCAGGCCTTTGTTGATATGATGAATGCAAGAGCCAAAGAAATCGGATGTTTAAATACTCATTTTAACAATCCCCATGGTTTGCCTGATGAGAATCATTATACATCTGCATATGATATGGCATTAATTGCAAGGGAAGCTTTTCAGAATGAAACCTTCCGTACAATAACAGATACTTCAAAATACGTTATTCCGCCAACGAATAAACATGATGAAAATACTTATATTGTAAACCATCACGCGCTGCACAATTACTATAGAACCGGTGATTATATTTATGAGTATTGTATCGGAGGTAAATCCGGTTATACCAATGCTGCAAGAAATACTTTAGTAACTTACGCAGAAAAAGACGGAATGCAAATTGTATGTGTGGTTATGAGATTGGAATATCCTTACCACCTTACAGATACTGTTGATTTATGTAATTTCTATTTGGACAACTTCCAGGTATATAACATTGCGGAAAGTGAGACACGTTTTTCTGAAGAGGGATTTGGAGATATTTCCAATTTCGTAGAAACGATTTCCTATCTGGATGTTGATAAAGAAGCCGGTGTAGTCCTTCCAAAGGCCGCGAACCTGTCGGATGCGGAAGTAGAACTGCAACAATCTGATGAAAGCGGAGCATACGCTTCCCTGATATATAAATATGCAGGAAGAGTTGTTGGAAAAGCAGATTTGTTAAGTAAGGGAACATTACCTGAGGAATATCCGTTTGGAAACCAAACTGCGGATAAAGAGAAAGAAGAAAAGCCGGGAATGGTTATTACATTGTCCGGAAAGATTATTTTCCTTGGAATCCTAATGTTAGTTATTCTTGCAATGTTGATAGTTATCATTATTTATTTAAGACGCAACATTTATATCATCTTACATTACATGAGACAGAGACGGGCTGACAGAAGGAGAGAACTTCATTTCTCGGAAATAGGCCGTAGACGGGGCAGAAAAGACAGAGACTAGAAAAAAGAGACAATTTTAAAAGACAAAAAATAATCGGAGCGACATAATTTATGGGAATTATGGGCTCCGATTTTAATTTATGGACATCCTAAGACAAGACTTAAATTGTCTGACAACTTAAAGTTAACTTAATTATTAATAAGGCTTTCTAACAAAGTGACCAATTGACTTTTGTTTTTCGTATAGAATAAAACCCCGTTGGACGTAGCAAGGGCTGTTTCATATTTTCCTTGTAAAGTAAGACATTTTTTAACCAATACCAATAAGTATTGAGCGTCTTCCGGATTGCAGGTAAGAAGAAGAGGTTCACATTGCTCAAGCTCGTTTACGGATGCAAGACTTCCGGTCATAAAAGCAGAAAGGGTTTTTTCCTCCTCTAATTGGGTGGCGGTCTTATTTATGATTAAATAACCGTTTTCATCTTTCGGAAGGTTCATGTTTTTTATAGCGCGTTGAACCTGTTTATTAAGTGCATCAGATGCAGGGTATAAGGATTGGAAGTAATTCATAAAATCAGACGCATTTTTAAACTGCTGATTCTTTCCCTTGGTTAATACTTCCGTAACAAGGATTCTTTTTATGATTCCTTCACAAGTCTCCCTTGAAGGATTCTTTCTTTCATTTTTGATATTTTCCATGACGTCTCCTTTTGAAAAACGACCAAAATATGTGTCTGAATTTATTATAAATTATAATTAAGACAAATTCAAGGACAAAAACATAAAAATTGGACAATAAATGTAAAATCTTTCTTTTCTTTACAAGAAAGGTGGTATCCGATATAATGGTTTTAAAATACAATTGCAAAGGATTCGGAGCGGAAAAATGAAAGAAACAAAGGAAATGCTGATTGAAGCAATGGAAAAAAACCATGGTGTTATGAAAACAGCGGCTTTATACGAACTGGGGTTGGACTATAGAGACATCCACCATCTTCTTAAAGAGGGTGAGCTGATTCGTGTAAAGAATGGATATTATAGTTTGGCAAAGGAAGATCAAACGGAAGAAGAAGTGATAAGAGCGTTTTTCCCGGATGGTGTTTTGTGCATG
The DNA here is from genome assembly GCA_045632875.1 of Lachnospiraceae bacterium. Taxonomy (GTDB): domain Bacteria; phylum Bacillota; class Clostridia; order Lachnospirales; family Lachnospiraceae; genus XBB1006. Next base: position 10,744 of record JAZQXN010000033.1, on the reverse strand, counting down.
GAAAGTGCTTTGTATTGCTATGGGTATATTAAAGAAAAACCATTGGCATGGCACATTGCTATTGATAAAAACACATCCAAATCCCGATTTCTTATGGATTATCCAATTATTCAACCTCATTATACGGAGGACTTCGTGTTAAAAAGCGGAGTAACAACGGAAGAGTTTCACGGGGTGGAGTTTCAGATTTATGACAGAGACCGTTTGATTTGTGACTGCTTAAAGTACGAAAGCAAATTAAGTCATGAAGATTTAAAGGCAGCTTTAAGAGGCTATTTGGAGGATCCAAAGAAAAATGTAAGTCGCCTGTTAACTTACGCAAAAGAAAGAAGAGTGCTTTCTAAGGTTCAGAAGACATTGGGAGTGTGGCTATAATGAGTAATTTGTTTCCGTTACAAATGGTTCGGGAAAAAAGTAAGATGTTTCAGGTGCCTTATGAGCATCTGTTGATTGGGTGTGCCAAAGAACGGGTGCTGGAAAGATATTTGGCATCTTCTTATGGAAAAGAAAATGAAAGTTGTGTATTTTCCCACATTGTGGATATGGGAATTGAGAGATACCGGGTCAGCAAAAATAAAACGATTGGCATGAAGGTATTGGAGGATGAACTGACCGAAAGCGTTTTGTCAGAAATAGAAAAAGCCTTTTTAGGCGAGGAAAAAGATGCTTGGAGATGCACTTGGGTTAAAAAAGAGAATATAAGTGCAACATTAGAGATAGGAGTACCTTTTGATAAAATAAATCTCCCGGTTATCGTAGAGATTTCCACAAGTCCGGCCAAAAAAGGGGTATTGCAGACGGTTTCATTACCATTGTGTTATGAAAATGACCGTTATATTGATGTTCCGTGCTTTTTCCCGGAGGCAGAACTGGCAGAAGCCTTTGTTGAGTTTTGGGAAAGATTGGAGTTAATAAAAGACTTGGGGGATTTGGAGCATTTGTACCTTATGGGAAAGACCTTTTCCTTAGACGGACGCCGTCTGTCCGAATATTTAGAAATATCCTTCAAAGATAGGGGAATAACTTTTTCTAAGGAGAGATGTAAACAGGTATTTGCCTGTGAAAAAAATGCTCATTTAAAAAAGAGATGGAAATCATATTTGAGTAAAGAAAAAAGAAATACTCCGGAATGGGAAGAAGTTATAAAATTGATCCAAAATCTATATGAACCGGTGATTTTAATGTTATGTGATGAAGAAATATTTTTTGGAGACTGGTTACCTGCGGTAGGCCGTTATCTGTAGGGCCCAAAGGTCTATAAAAATGTTGAAAACAGTCCCTGAAGAGTTTATACTTAAAGAGTACACCATAGGAGGATGAGATGGGTAAAATTTTTTGTTTAATGGGCAAAAGTGCATCCGGAAAGGACACTATTTTTAAAAGCGTATTAGAACGAAAAAATGTGCTGTTAACCACTGTTGTGCCGGGAACTACCCGACCGATCCGCGACGGAGAAAAAGACGGTGTGGAATATTATTTTTACAGCCATGAGGAGTTTTTAGAATTAGAGAAGTCAGGAAAAGTGATAGAATACCGTCAATACAATACGGTTCACGGTATTTGGACTTATTTTACGGCAGATGACGGCCAGATACAGTTGGATAAGAGAAATTACATTCTCATCGGAACCTTGGAAGCTTACACAGCCCTTCGTGATTACTTTGGGAAGGATCAAGTGGTTCCTCTTTATATTGATTTGGATGACGGAGAGCGGTTGCAAAGAGCGTTGACCAGAGAGCGCCAGGAGAATAACCGAAAGTACGCAGAGATGTGCAGACGCTTTTTGGCAGATCAGGAGGATTTTTCTCCGGAAAAAATCGCGGCAGCAGGACCGATAAAGACTTTTTATAACGAAAATGCTTTGAAAACAGTTGAGGAACTGGAAGCATATATGAAGCAGGTATTGGAATAAATCTAAGGAAAGCTGATTTCCGGAAAGGAGGACGAGGATGGATTTAAAGATTCAGGCATTAACACAAAGCATGCCGGTGCAAGAGACAAAAGCCCCTGAGGCATCTGACGGATCCTTTAAATTTGCCCTTGCCAGTCAGATTTCAGAGGCTCAGCTCCAGGAAAGAATAAATGTTTTATTAAATGATATTTCTGCTCAGGGTGAATATATAGCCAAACATATGGATATCCGGGACCTGAAAAAATATCGGGAATTGGTCAAAGACTTCCTAAACGAGGTGGTTTACCGTTCCCATAAGTTCTCCAGAGAAAACTTTTTGGACAGGAGAGGCAGACATCGTGTCTACGGAATTGTCCGCCTGATAGATGCCAATTTAGATGAATTGGCTACGGAACTGTTAAAAGAAGAGAAAGATCATTTGGCTATTTTGGCAAAGATTGGAGATATTCAGGGATTATTATTAGATTTATTTATATAGGAGGACCAAATGGCAGGATTTAAAAATATTATCGGACATGAAAAGGTAGTAGAAAGCTTGCAGAATGCACTTATGTTGGATAAGACTTCACATGCCTATATCTTTGAAGGAGACGAAGGCTCCGGAAAAATGACAATGGCAGAAGCTTTTGCCATGGCTTTGCAGTGTGAAAAAGGTGGAAAAGATGCATGCATGAATTGTCCATCCTGTCGACAGGCTTTAACCAGAAATCATCCGGATATTATTTTCTTGCAGCAAACAAAAGAGAAATTGATTTCCGTTGAAGACATACGGCAGCAGATAAATAACACCATTACCATTAAACCATATGGTAATAAGAAAAAAGTATATATTATCGACCATGCGGAAAGAATGAATGATGCAGCTCAGAACGCGTTATTAAAAACCATTGAAGAGCCGCCGGCTTATGCCGTTGTTATATTATTAACCACAAATAAAGAATTATTACTTCCAACCATTCGTTCCAGATGCGTAGCTATGCAGATGCATCCGGTGCCGGATGAATTGGTTTGTCAGTATCTTCAGAATGTATTGGGTGTTTCGGAAGATCAGGCATCTTTGTGTGCCGCATTTGCCCAGGGAAACATTGGAAAAGCGGCTAACCTGTCCGGTTCTGAAGATTTCACGCAGATTAAATTATCCACATTACAGCTTATGAAGCGGATCAGGGATATTGATTTGTATGAGTTGACTCAGGCAGTAAAACATATTACGGAATACAAACTTCGTATTACGGATTATTTTGATTTAATGACCATCTGGTATCGGGATGTGCTGGTATACAAAGCAACTTCAGATGCAAACCGGTTGGTGTTCCGTGATGAAGTGTATGATATAAAAAAGCAGGCCAATATCAGCTCCTATGAAGGAATACAGAAAATTATAGATGCTATTTTGGTTGCACAAACAAGAATTAACAGCAATGTGAACTTAGAGTTAAGCTTAGAGTTAATGTTGTTAACAATAAAGGAGAATTAAGAAATGGTAACAGTAGTTGGAGTTCGTTTCCGAACTGCCGGAAAAATATATTATTTTGATCCGGGTAAATTAGAAATCAAGTTAAATGATCACGTAATCGTAGAAACAGCCAGAGGGGTTGAGTACGGCGTGGTAGTTGTAGCAAATAAACAGGTAGAAGAAAAAGATATTGTTTCTCCGTTAAAGCCGGTTATGCGTATTGCAACTGCAAAAGATGAAGAGCAGGTTGTTAAAAACAGAGAAAAAGAAAAAGAAGCTTTTGCCGTGTGTGAGGAAAAAATCCGTCAGCACGAATTGGATATGAAGTTGGTTGATTCAGAATATACTTTTGACAACAATAAGTTGTTATTCTACTTTACCGCAGATGGCAGAGTAGATTTCCGTGAACTGGTAAAGGATTTGGCAGGGGTGTTCCGTACCCGTATAGAATTACGACAGATTGGTGTTCGAGATGAAACCAAAGTGTTGGGTGGAATCGGTATTTGTGGCAGAGAACTTTGTTGTAAAACCTTTTTACCGGAATTTGCACCGGTATCCATTAAAATGGCAAAAGAACAAAGTTTGTCTTTAAACCCGACCAAAATATCCGGTGTTTGCGGAAGACTTATGTGTTGTTTAAAAAATGAAGCAGATACTTATGAATATTTAAATAGCCGCTTGCCGGCCGTTGGTGAAGTTGTTACAGCAAAAGACGGAACCAAAGGCGAAGTTCACAGCGTGAGCGTATTAAAGCAAATGGTTAAAATTTTGGTGGATGCCGGAGATGAAAAAGAATTAAAAGAATATCCGGTGGAAAGTCTTTATTTTAAACCGCGGAAGAAGAAAGTTCAGCTGACAGCAGAAGAATTGAAAGAGTTATCAGCGTTAGAAGATAAGGAAGGAACCTCAAAGTTCGATGACTAATTACTTAAAAGAGGGAGAACGGTTTGATGATCTTCATAGAAACGGTTATCAAATCATCCAAGACCCGGGAAGATTTTGTTTTGGTATGGATGCTGTACTTCTCTCCGGATTTGCAAAAGTTTCCGAAGGGGAAATTGTTGCGGATTTAGGAACAGGAACAGGTATTATTCCTATTCTTTTGGAAGCCAAGACTCCGGGTAAGCTTTTTTACGGGCTGGAAATTCAACCGGAAAGTGCGGATATGGCTGAAAGAAGTGTTAAGCACAACGGTTTGGAGGAGAAGGTAAAGATTATACAAGGGGATATTAAAGATGCTTCTCAAATATTGGGGGCATCTTCTTGTCATGTTGTAACATCTAACCCGCCATATATGATTGCAAATCATGGAATCGTAAACCCGGCATCAGCAAAGGCTATTGCAAGACACGAAGTTTTATGTACTTTGGAAGATGTGGTTTCTCAGGCAGCAGAATTATTGAAACCCAAAGGGCGTTTTTATATGGTTCACCGACCGTTTCGTCTGCCGGAGATATTCGCCACCATGCAAAAATATCATTTAGAACCAAAGAGAATGAAATTAGTGTATCCATATGTAGATAAAGAACCTAATATGGTGTTGATTGAAGGGGCCTTGGGAGGCAATCCGCGAATGGAAGTGGAAAAGCCGTTGATTGTATACAAGGAACCAAATATTTATACAGACGAAATTTATGAAATTTACGGTTATTAAACCGAATACCGGTACAAGGAGGATGGATTATGGTAGGAACTTTATATTTGTGTGCCACACCAATCGGTAATTTAGAAGATATTACCCTGCGTGTACTTCGTACCTTACAGGAAGTGGACTTAATTGCAGCGGAAGATACCAGAAATTCTATTAAGTTGTTAAACCACTTTGATATCCGGACTCCAATGACCAGTTATCATGAATTTAATAAAATTGATAAAGCATATACTTTAATAGAAAAGCTAAAAGAAGGAAAGAATATAGCATTAATTACAGATGCAGGAACACCGGGAATTTCCGATCCGGGAGAAGAACTGGTGGCTATGTGTTATGAAGAGGGAATTCCGGTAACTTCCTTACCGGGTGCCAGTGCAGTAATTACCGCATTGACTCTTTCCGGAAAATCCAACCGGCGTTTTGCATTTGAAGCGTTTTTACCAAAGGATAAAAAAGAAAGAGCCAGAATTTTAGAGGAGTTAAAAACAGAAACCCGTTCTATCATATTATATGAATCTCCACATCATCTGGTAAAGACGCTACAAGAACTTTTAGAGGTATTGGGAGACAGAAATGTTTCTATAGAAAAGGAATTAACAAAGAAGTATGAAACTGTTATGAGGACAACTTTTTCTCAGGCGTTACTTCATTACAGCGGGTGTGACCCTAAGGGTGAATATGTATTGGTAATAGAAGGACGCAACAAAAAAGAAGTAGAAGAAGACCGACAGCAGGAATACTTATCCATGAGTCTTGAGGAACATATGGAAAAGTATTTGTCACAAGGAATTGACAAAAAAGAGGCGATGAAGCTTGTGGCAAAAGACAGAGGAATCTCAAAAAGAGAGGTATATGCCGGCCTGCTTGAATAAGGAGGAAGCATGCAGGAAAGACTATTTGACTTCGAAATAATTGAAAAAGAAATTGAAGATATACGTGGTTTAATCAGTGAAAAGAAATATTCCCAGGTAAAGGCGCGTTTGTTGGAATTAAACGTTGCGGATATTGCGGATATTTTTGAAGAATTGGAAGAAAAGGAAATCCCGTTGTTATTCCGAATGCTGGGAAAAGAAGAGGCAGCAGAAACTTTTGCCAGAATGGACAACGATGCCAGAATGACATTGATTAATGCCATGACGGATAAAGAAATCCGACAGGTTATGGATGAAATTTTCTTGGATGATACGGTTGATATTATTGAGGAGATGCCTGCCAATGTAGTATCCCGACTTTTAAGAAACACAGATGAAGATACAAGAAAACAAATCAATGAACTGTTGAAATATCCAAAGGATTCTGCCGGCAGTGTTATGACGGTGGAATATGTAAATATAAAAAAGGATATGACTGTTGGAGAGGCGATTGCCCGAATCCGAAAGATCGCAGTAGACAAGGAAACGATTTATACTTGTTATGTTACGGAAAACAGAGTTTTGATTGGTGTTTTAACGGTAAAAGAACTGTTAATGGCATCTGATGATGAGAAAATCATTGATATCATGGAAGACAGCCCTATTTTTGTTCACACATATGATGACCAGGAAGTGGTGGCTAAGATTTTTAAGCATTATGATTTTCTTGCAGTTCCGGTCGTGGATAATGAAAATCGACTGGTTGGTATTGTAACCGTCGACGATGCGATTGATGTCTTGGAAGAAGAACATACGGAAGATATTACAAAAATGGCTGCGATTATGCCATCGGAAGAAGAAAACGACTATTTCGATACGTCTGTATTTTCACATTCAAAGCAGAGAATATTATGGCTGGTAGTGCTTATGCTTTCTGCCACAGTGTCCGGTGCAATTATTACAAGTTATGAGGCAGCGTTTGCAGCAGTACCATTGTTGGTATCCTTTATTCCAATGTTGATGGGTACCGGAGGAAACAGCGGATCCCAAAGTTCAACACTTATTATTCGAGGCATTGCGTTGGATGAAATTCGGTTTAAGGATTTGCCGAGAGTTATGTTTAAGGAGTTTCGGATTTCCTTGTTGGTGGGAACCATTCTTTCTTTGTTAAACGGATTAAGAATCGCTATTTTCTATAAGGATGTTACCTTGGGAATTGTAGTAGGAATTTCATTGTTGTTTACGATTATGATAGCAAAGCTTATCGGTGGAGTCTTACCGTTGTTAGCAAAAAAGATTGGTTTAGACCCGGCGATCATGGCCGCTCCATTGATTACAACAATCGTAGATACATGCTCAATCTTAATCTTTTTCCAAATTGCAACTATGTTTTTTAATATATCTTTATAAATTTATGAGGCGTCATCTTAAGATGACGCCTCAGTTTTTATCATTGGTATAATATTGTAGCGGTAGTCTTCCGTACAGGAGAGAGATTTTTGCCATACGTTTATAATATCTCCCGCCGTTAGCATTTCATCCTCGTCCAATGTAAGGAGTAAGGTGTCGGAGCTAATAAACTTAGTAGAACATTTTTCTCCGTTTACATAAATCTTGCTGTAAGTAGTAAAGTTTTCACCAATAACGCGGTATGTGTTTGACTTTGTCGGGTCAGGGAGAATGTTATAAACAACTATATCTTTAAGACCCATTTCTATATCCGTAGCCACATATGGATTTTCTTTGTTGTAAACCAAACGATCTCCATAAAGAATGTCATATTCCAAGGTTGCCAAAGATGTTTCGAAATCCTCGTCACCTCTGTGGTTTTGGTGGAAGGAGTTAATGATTCCGTTGGTCATGCCAAGTTCTTTCAAAATAAGTGCGGAGATTTCATTCGCATTAACATCACCAAAATCAAATTCTAATCCCATATTGTTCCAAATAAAATAATCGGTTTGATACATATCTCTTCCGTTTAAATGTTCGCTTTCAATATCCAGACTCGGAAGATGATCGCCGTACATTACTAAAATAGTGTCTTCGGAAAGAGTGCTAAGCTGGGTTACTAAATCTTCAACAAATAAATCCATTTCATAAATCATATTTGCGTAGTATTCATACTGAGCCCGGAAATCTTCTCTTCCATCCGGACACTTTTCAACAACAACGTGTTTTTCATATCCGTCTTCTATTTGATATTTACCATGTCCCTGAACAGAGATGGTAAATATTAAATCCTGTTCTTTGGTTGATTCTAAATATTCCATGATATAGCCGGTAAGGAGTGCATCTTTCGCCCATCCGCCCGGGGTTCTTTCTACATTTTGCATGTATTCTACAGAATGAAATCTTTCAAAACCCAAATTGGAGTATACTTTGTTACGGGAATAGAAGGCTCCCGTGTGATTGTGCATAACCAAGGTGTTATAGCCGTAGGTTCTTAGATTATAAGCAATGCTTTCACAGGTGGTTTCCAACAAAATGGTTTTGTATGGATATTCTCCGGCACCAAAGTCGTCAATGCTCATACCTGTTACAACCTCAAACTCTGTATTGGAAGTGCCGGCACCGATTACCGGAACACCAAACAGACCACCATCATTGCTCTGATATTTGCGGAAGTTAGCAATAATATCATCGGACAACTCAATTCCGTTTAAGGAAGAAAGGTCGAAGAAGGATTCTAATTGTACGATAATAATATTTGGAGTAACCTCTGCCGTGTCTTCGTTAAGGGAAGCGTTATCTCCGTCGATGATTGCTGCAAGACTTTCTGCAGAATAATCTTTTGGTTTATTGACGCCGGTATCTATCAAACTGTTGGTAAAGCAATATGCGAAACCATTCTTCCGATAAGCAGCGGACAACTCTTTAAATTGGGCATCCATAATACCGGTGGATGTTCCCAGCTTAATAGTGCCAACCGTTATACCGCAAATGAAAATAATAAATATGAGGCAACGGCCATAATGTATTGGACGGTTAAGCTTTGGCGCTTTGAAAAAGATGACAACAAGGCCGGAAATTACAGCAACGATTAAGAGAGACAGCATTATAATCTGAAACCAGTTAAAATATTTTTGAACGATTTCAAATAAGGAGTCAATCATATATAAGTCAGCTGCAGTAAATGGTGTAATACGGTTACAAAGCAGCACGAAATTAGCAACACCCACTGTCAGCCAAAAAAAGCTGATAACACCGGCAAAAAAGATACGTTTTTTTACCAGTAAAGAAATTGACAACGTCATTAAAATGATTAGGGTGTTTGCCACAAAAATATAGGAACTTTGAAATACAAAGGACAATCCTTTAAAGAAGGACTTCAGTTCTAAACAGGTAATAATAAAATTTAATAAAACCGGAAGAACTATGTACAACGCTAAAAGGCTGTTATAATCGTAAGTTTTTATCTGATGCAGAAGACCTTTAAAGTCAAATTTTAAATTCTTCATTTTTTTTCCTCGCTATTTGTTTTTTGATTCGCAATCAAAGTCATTATACTACAAAGGATTTTAAAAAGCCAGCATTCCAAGTGCGTCTTTAGGTATTTATAATTAAAAATTCATTAAATCATCATATTCCGGAAAAAGTTTCGTGAAAAATCGGGGAAATGGTTGAAAAAAGAAAATCATCCCAGTTATAATATAATAAGAAGAAACTGATATAATTCGGAGGATGAAATATATATGGACGTTCAGGTGGGCGACATTTTAAAAATGAAAAAACAGCATCCATGTGGAAGCTCAGAATGGGAAGTGTTGCGAATTGGTGCCGATTTTCGGCTGAAATGTTGCGGGTGCCAGCATATGGTTATGATTCCCCGTGTAAAGGCAGAAAAGAATATAAAAGAAATTTTTCGAAAAGAGTAAAAAATGCTTGATTATATAGAAATCCTGTGGTATTATACTTACTCGTGATATATTAATTTTATGAAACGCAGGCCTTAATTCGGCCCGTTTCCATTTCCTTGTTCCCGTCACAGAATGGGGGCCAGAGACCAAAAGGAGGTACGAATCGATGAACAAATATGAATTAGCACTTGTTCTCAATGCAAAATTGGAAGATGACGCCAGAACTGCTGAGCTTGAAAAAGTAAAAGAACTTATCGCTCGTTTCGGTGGCACCATCACTAATGTTGATGAGTGGGGTAAGAAGAGATTAGCTTACGAAATTCAGAAAATGAGAGAAGGATTTTACTACTTCATTCAGTTCGAAGCAGAAGCAACTGCACCGGCTGAATTAGAAGCACGTCTTCGTATTGAAGAAGCTGTCATCAGATACTTATGCGTAAAACAGGAAGCATAATATAGAAAAGAGGAAATCGCATGAACAAAGTAATTTTAATGGGTCGCTTAGTAAGAGATCCGGAAGTACGTTATTCACAGGGAGAAACTTCAACAGCGATTGCAAGATATACTCTTGCAGTAGACAGAAGATTTAAACGTGAAGGTGATCAGCAGACAGCAGATTTTATCGGTTGTGTGGCATTTGGCCGTGCAGGAGAATTTGCTGAGAAATATTTCCGTAAAGGAACCAAGGTTTTAGTAACCGGACGTATCCAGACAGGAAGCTATGAAAGAGATGGACAGAGAGTTTACACAACAGATGTTGTTGTAGAAGAACAGGAATTTGCAGAAAGCAAAGCATCCGGACAGGATTCATCTTATCAGCAGGCAGTTGCTCCGACACCAAGTTCTGCGGTTGGCGATGGCTTTATGAATATCCCGGAGGGATTAGAAGAAGAATTACCATTTAACTAGATTTATAGGAGGTAAACAATCATGGCTTACAACAAAGCAGATAAAGGCGACGCTCAGATGAAGAGACGTGGCGGTATGCATAGAAGAAAAAAAGTTTGTGTATTCTGT
>JAZQXN010000032.1:0-41107 GCA_045632875.1 Lachnospiraceae bacterium | reverse complement strand
TGAGAGTATGTGCGACATGATATTAAAACGTGTTATGCAAGATGAGGAATTGTTAAAGAAATATGAGAGTAGACGGAATAAATACTATGATCCAGAATATCACCTTTTGGTGCAGGATATTGTGTATTCTGCAATATATTTCGACAATCCAGAAGTGTTAGATGAAAAGGATGAGGTGGATGTAAAAGTTTTCTCTTTGGAAGCAAAAGAAAGCAAGGTGGTATTAAAGGGTGCTCATATTGACTATATTCAAGAGGCAAAATCTAATAAAGAAATCGGAGATGCCGGAGAAGAATTTGTATATCAGTATGAGAGGGATGAAGTTAAGAAATATAAATTAGGAGATGATAAACAGGTTCGCAGAGTTGCAAAACTAGATGGTGATGGCCTTGGATATGATATTTTATCTTACGATAAATATGGAAATGAAAAGTATATTGAGGTTAAAACCACATCAGGGCCAGAAGATGGGCATATATTCATTACAGCAAATGAATTGGCACAAAGCGAAAAGTTTCCAGAACAATATTATCTATATCGGGTATATGAATTTGATAAAGTTAATTTAAAAGGAAAAATCTCTATACGAAAAGGAAGTTTGAAAGATTTGTGTATTTCTGCTCAGACTTATAAGGTAAATTTTAAATAAAATATTGTTGTATATGTCATATGTATTCAATATGTTTACAGCAGGAGGTAGCTATGCTAGGCTATTCTGCCGACAAGGCACTGATTTGAGGGCGGATGTGGTCTGTAAGTTAGTGCATTTCTTTATGTCTTGGGAGCATGGCTACGGGTGCCTGCTGTCAACATATGTGTGAAATAAACCAATTATCAAAATGGCTTACGGGAGTTTATACATGGAAGTCTATAGAGATGATTTTGGTTTTTTGATTGAACTATTATTATTTTTATAATATAATACTAATGCGGTGATGGTGTAATTGGTATAACACAGATTAATTTGTTTATCTGAAAGGATAAATGAATTAATAAGTATCGCAGGTTCGAACCCTGCCGCCGAAAGGAATTGAAAGTTCAATTCTTTTCGGCGACAGAGTTTTTTGTTTGTGGAGGTGTTATGGATAGACATACATATTATTCAATATATCAAGAAAATTTAAATTTATTGGATATTGAGATTAAACAAGTAAAAAGGATTGCACAAGAGGCGATAGGACACAAAAATTGGTTAGAAAGAAATGGTGGCAACCCACAAGCTATGGCTGTTCTTGAAAAAGAGATTGAGGCTACAACTAGGTTGATGACTTTTTTGATTTGTTCATGGTTTGAAGCTAGATTGATGAAATTGCTTTATGAAGAGTCTGCAGTAGCATTTTCGGACCAAGAGATTAGTCAAATTCGCTCTATGAAAGAGATGAGTAAAAAATGGAAAACAGCATATTTAGTCTCTGTTGGAAAGGCAACGGGAATTTCGTACACTGGAAGTGAGGATTATTCTACATATTACCCACAAGGAAGTGTTGCATATAATAATTATTTGGATGTTTTGGATATGTTTAGCGACATAGAAGATGCAATTACTATTAGAAATAGATTAGCGCATGGACAATGGAAAACTCAATTCAATTCGAATAATACTAATACCTGTACTTATCCGTTTATAGTCCAGTATGATAATGTACAGAAATTAGATGTTTTAATGCAAATATTTAAGACTATTGCAGAAATCATTAATAAATATGTCGTATATAAGGACAAGAACAACCCCAATTTTGATTTACAGGTTCAACAATTGGTCAATATAGTTAAGGATAAAAAGAAAAGAATCAGTTCAGTAGATTTTAGTAAATACGCCGATAAATTAGGGAATACATATGCTAACAGATTAAGAAGATTGTCGAATGATTGATAATAGCCTAATTTACAAATCTGTGTGTATTGATTTGGGATTAGGGTGCTATTAGAAAATGTAAAAATAGTCACGATGTGTTAATTGTTTAAGTTGAGAAATGGTCAGATGTGTAGAATTGTACATACTGGCCTTTTTTCTTTGAATACAGATATAAGCTAAAAAAATATTTTGACTTTATAAAAAAATATGTTTATACTAATTAAAGGAGGATGTGACGATGGCGACAATATCAGAGCAGATTAAAGTGTTATGTATTAGAAGTAATATTAGTGTTGCAGAGTTGGCAAGAAGACTAGGGAAATCACCACAGAGCTTCAATTCAAAATTAAAGAGAGAAAGCTTTACAGTTAAGGATTTAGAAGAGATTGCAACAGCAACTGGAACAGAATTTAAAAGAAATTATATTTTGCCGAATGGAGAGGAAATCTAATGAGTGACGTTAAAGAATTTAGATTAGGAGAATTATTTTGCGGACCAGGAGGTTTGGCATTAGGAGCAATTACTGCGAGAATTAATAATCCTGAATATAAAATCGTACATAAATGGGCAAATGATTATGATGCTAGTACCTGTGAGACGTATCGGAGAAATATTTGTCCTGAAGATGAAGAAAGTGTAATTTGCGGTGATGTTAGACAACTAGATATTGATACATTAGGTGAAATAGACGCGTTTGCATTTGGCTTTCCTTGTAATGATTTTTCAGTGGTCGGAGAACAGAAGGGGTTTGATGGTGTTTTTGGACCGCTATATTCATATGGGGTAAAGGTGTTAAAGAAATACCAGCCTCTATGGTTTTTGGCTGAAAATGTTGGTGGACTTAAAAGCGCAAATGAAGGCAAAGCTTTTGAAAAAATAAAAAGTGATTTAGTTGATGCTGGCTATAGAATTTATCCAAACTTGTACAAATTTGAAGAATATGGTGTGCCACAAGCGAGACACAGAATGATTATAGTAGGAATCAGAAATGATTTACCTTACGAATTTAAGATACCTAGTACAGAACCATATAAGGATTGTGACGTTACCTGCAAAACGGCGATTGAAGTTCCGCCAATTCCTTCATATGCGGCTAACAATGAAGAAACTAAGCAATCTGCAGTTGTTGTAGAAAGATTAAAACATATTAAACCGGGACAGAATGCCTTTACAGCAAATCTTCCGGAGGAATTGCAACTCAATGTAAAAGGAGCAAAAATTAGCCAGATATACAAGAGACTTGATCCAACAAAGCCAGCATATACAGTTACAGGCTCTGGTGGTGGTGGAACGCATATTTATCACTATGAAGAACCAAGAGCGTTAACCAATAGAGAAAGAGCAAGATTGCAAACATTTCCGGATGATTATGTTTTTGAAGGTTCGAAAGAATCGGTAAGAAAGCAAATCGGTATGGCAGTACCTTCAAAAGGTGCGAGAGTTATTTTTGAAGCAATATTGAAAACTTTTGCAGGTGAAGAATACGATTATATTGAAGCGAAGAGTATAGAGTAGGTGTTTATATGATTAATTATTGGTGGGTTACACGTCCGAAGAGAAAATTAAATTCAATTCCGGAAATATTAGCAGTTTTATCTACAGTTACATTAGACGCACAATGGCAAGGAAGTATGAATTTGCATCGAATGTTTGAAGATGGGCTAGAAGAGTCGGGATTAAAACGAATCGGTGAAAGAAGAGATGCGAGAGGAAGTGGAGGTCGTACATATTATGCGTGGCTGGCTTCGCTTGGTCTTGTTTTTACTCAGGAGAGTACAAGTAAGTGTTATTTGACGTTAGCTGGTGAAGCTATTATGCAAGGAAAATCGCCAGTTGAAGTGTTAAAGAATCAGGTGTTGAAGTATCAATTTCCATCACCGTTTTCTTTATCGCCGGCAAGCTCCAAAGTTAGAGTGAATTCCAGATTTAAAATTAGACCTTTTCGCTTCTTACTGAGATTGTTATATGATACAAGGTTAGAATATTTGACATGTGAAGAAATTGCAAAAATTGTAATGGTAGAAGCAGAAAACGAGAGTGATAAATGCTTTGATTACATAGTAAATAGAATTTTGGAGTTTAGAGATAAGGGAGATGCAATGTTAGAAGCAGATTTCTTTGAAAAATATGCTCCAAGTTCTGGGAAAGTAAACCCGGAGCATCCATTTAGTCACTTATTAGATACTGCAAATACTATGGCAAATTGGCTTGACTATACGCAGCTGGTTTATAGAGAAGAGGGCGGTATAATTTGTTTACTTGACGACAAGCGTGATGAAGTTAGGTATATCATCAATACAAAATTGCCGTTTATTGATAGACCGGAAGAGCAAGAGTATTTTCAGAGAAAATATGGTTTAGACCCTTGGCATCAAAAAGACACGCGAAATTTGGCAAATACAAAGACAATTACAGCTCGAATGATAGATACGCAAAAAATCAGACAAGCATTTATTGCGTTATCTTTAAGAAAACCAATTCGTTCTATTTCACCGTATGTGGTGGATTATATTGTTGATGTAACGGGTGTTGATGGAAAATTGGTAGAAAATACACTAATTGAATGTTACCCCAATGGTGCGATTAGTGGGTTTATGACAGAGTATTTTGAAATGGCATTTAAAGGAACGGAAGAAGCAGTAGCATTTGAGGTGGCAACAACCGAGCTGTTCAAGGATGTATTTGGTTTTACGGCAATTCATTTAGGACAGACAGGAAGTAAGTCTGCACCGGATGTTCTGTTGTTATCTGATTCAGAAGGATATCAAGCAATTATAGATAACAAAGCATATAGTAGATATTCGATAACAGGAGATCACAGAAATAGAATGATACATAACTATATTGGGAATGTGTCTAACTTTAGTGATTTTACACAGCCAATAGGATTCTTTTCATATATTGCGGGTGGATTTGCAAATCAAATAGACAAGCAGATTCAGGGTATTGTGAATGAGACAGGCATTCATGGCTCTGCCATGACCGTGTCGAATATGATTAAGTTGGTAGAGAGACAAAATACACAACCACTCTCACACCAATCCATCAGAGAGATTTTTTCTGTGGACAGACAAATTGTTTTATCTGATATAGTTATTTGATTTGGATAGAGGCATTATTACGGAGGATAGAAATGGCTGAAAAGTATCGTGTAAAATGGTCAAGGGAAGAGACGATTTTGGCATTTGATTTATATTGTAAAACGCCATTTTCAAAAATAGGAAAGTCCAATAAGGATATTATTGAATTGGCAAATTTGCTCGGAAGAACGCCTAGTTCAGTTGGGCTGAAAATGGCTAATCTGGCACATTTTGATCCGGAGTTACGCGCAAGAAATGTTTCAGGTATGGCTAATGCTAGTAAATTAGATGCTGAGATTTTCCAAGAGTTTTCGCAAGACTGGACAGAACTATCTTATCAAGCGCAACAGATTAGAGCTAAATTGCAACGAACTACTATTGACCAAATTGTCGAAATTGAAGGTGTCAAAGAAGTGCTTGAGATTCCAGCAGGGGAATATCGTGAGCAAGTAATGAAAACGCGAGTTGGGCAGTATTTCTTTAGAATGTCAGTGCTTTCTGCGTATAGAAATAAATGTTGCATCACGGGCATGGCATTACCTAATATTTTAATTGCTAGTCATATCAAACCGTGGCGTGATAGTGATGAAAAGACGGAGAGAACTAATCCAAGTAATGGATTGTGTCTCAATGCATTACACGATAAAGCTTTTGATAAAGGCTTAATTACGATTGATAAGAATTACCGTGTTGTGAATTCGAAGCAATTAAAAGACGCGGAGATGGATGATGACTCTAAGGTATGGCTACAATCTTATGAAGGACAACAGATTATTTTGCCGGATAGATTTTATCCGGGGAAGCAATTTATTGAATATCATAATGATGTGGTATTTAAAGGTGTTTGATATGGAATGGAGGAGTCTTGATGGAGCAGATCGAACTAATAAAGATACTAATAAAAAATACAAACATTAATTTTTTGTTAGGAGCAGGAACTTCATTTAATGAAGTAACCGGAAAGACAAGTTTTCCGTTGATGGGACATTTACTTGCTTACATCCAAGCTGATAAGGATGTTTTAGAGTTTTATTACAATCTAAAAAAAGATACTACTATTCCAGAGGGGATAGGAAAAATGCTCATTGGGCTCTATGATGGATACTTGTTTGCTTCAGATGCTAATATAGAGAAGTTCTTATCTGTATTGGAAGGTGTAGATTTATATCTTGTTGATCCAGATATTAAAGGAAAAGTTGAAGAACAAAGAGATTTGATTCGTAAATTGATTAGGGATAGATTGAACGAATCGGATGTTGAAACAGTTTTGGGTAATTACATATCTTTTTATAATGGATTAAAAAATCTAAAGGAAGTTAATGGGTTAAAAAATCAAATTTTTAATGTGTTTACTACAAATTACGATATGATGAATGAAACAGCAATGGAATTACAGAATATCCATTACTATTCGGGATTCGAAGGGATTGTAAATAGAAAATTTAATTTAGCATATTATAATTATGACTTTGTGGATAGTTTTCAAGTTAATCGAATGAATGTAAAAGTTACACCAAACCATATGAATCTCTTTAAAATACATGGTTCGTTGTCTTGGTGCATGAAGAATGGAGAATTGATTGAAAGAAATCCGTATGAACAAGATTTTTTGCCAGAGATAATTTATCCATCGGTGGACAAATTTAGTAATACGAATTTGATTATCAGTTATTCTGCATTAATGAGGGAATTTTCAAATAGAATATGTCAAGAGAGGACAACCCTTTTTGTATCGGGTATGTCTATGGGAGACGAACATATCAATAAAATCATTGAGAATGCGCTGACCATTAATACATTTCATATGGTAATCTTTTGCGCAACTGAGGCAGAAATTGATAAATTAAAGCAAAAATATCATGCATATAAGAATGTAATAGTGGTAGACACGGTATACAGATTTAATGATGTCGCAGAGTTTATGCTTAGTCTTCAAGGAGGCGAAAAAAATGCTTGATATGTTTATTGGAAAAGTAATTGAAGTGTCTAACACAACAATAAGTGTTGCTATCAATAAAGAGTTAGAAACACCTTACATTGTTATCAATTCTAATCCGGTAAGAATAGCAGGCGTCGGTAGTTTTTTGAAGATTGAGAATGATATTTATGAAATTGTTAGTGAAAAGACTGTTCTTGAATCAGATAAAAAGGAAGCAGCAATAAAGATTGCCAGTAATAGAGTTGTTATTTGTAAAATTGTTGGTTTTTTTGTAGGAGACGAATTCAGGCAAGGAAATAGTGGTGAAACGCCAAATATTTTTGATAATGCTTATACCGTTTCTGATAAGGAACTGTTAAAGATATATTCAGGAACGTCATATAGTGATTCAGTTGCAGTTGGTAAATATTTATATAAAAAGGATTTAGAGTTTTATATTGATATTAACAAATTTTTTGCCAGTCATTCTTTGATAGTAGGTAATACCGGTAGCGGAAAATCCAATACTTTGAATGCTATATTTACGGAGTTATTTGAAAATATAAATACAAAAGGTAGTTACTTTTTAGTGGTAGATACCAATGGTGAATATTCAAAAGCATTTACAGATAATAAGTTAACCAAGGCGTTAGATACGAGAGAGCCTGATAAAAATAGTGTTCATATCCCGTTGAACCTATTAGAAGCAGAAGATTGGCGCTTGTTGTTAGAGGCGACTGAAAAAACGCAGTATCCTATTATAAAAGCTGTATGGAATGGAGTTATAAAAAACATTTTTACTAAAGCAGAACAGGCTGATATAGCACAGTATATATTAGATGAGTTAAAAAAGGCTATAGTCGGAATATTGAATTCAAATGCTAATACAACGAATAAACAGGGGGCAATAAATAGCATAAAAGAGGATTTTATGTTTATGGAAGATAGTTTCTATAAGAGTATTGCACCGATATTTACTATTTTTGATGGATATTTAATAAATGGTAATAAATTTATTCGAGATGGCGATATATACAATGATTATACACAAGAAATTTGTGGGAAGATTCAAGCATTTTCGGTTGTATCGAAAAAGGATAGCTTTACAGTAGAAGATATGGGATTTTTGCTGAATATAACACATTTGCATCGTACATATAGATTTAATATTAATGAGAATAATACAAGTCCTTTGATAGGAAGATTTAACTCAAATAAGAAAGATTTTAATGTAATCTTCCTACCTTATAAGATTGGCGATAAGAAAAATGTGCTAGGTTGTCTTTTTGAAGATGCACACATATTAGTGTGTGATGTAAGTAAAGCTAAAAAGGATATTCGGAGAATAATTGTGACTTTTCTATGTTCTAAATTATATAATTATGCTGTAAATAATAGAAATAAGGCAGCATCATTACATCTAATCGTGGATGAAGCACATAATTATTTATCGTCTCAGAATATCGAAAAAGAGGACGCGATAGCAAAGACATGCATTGAAACATTCGAGAGCATAATAAAAGAAGGACGAAAATTTGGCGTATTTTTAACCATGGCAACACAAAGGCCTAGTGATATTACGGCTACTTTGTTATCTCAATCACATAATTATGTTATCCATAAATTGGTTAATCCGAAAGATATTGAAATAATGAAAAATACAGTTCCTTTTATTGATGAGGCAAGTATAACTATGTTAAGCGTATTAGCCCCAGGACAAGCTATATTTTCTGGTACTGCATTTAATAGACCTAATATTGTTCAGGT
This sequence comes from Lachnospiraceae bacterium, assembly GCA_045632875.1. Classification (GTDB taxonomy): domain Bacteria; phylum Bacillota; class Clostridia; order Lachnospirales; family Lachnospiraceae; genus XBB1006. Next base: position 32,487 of record JAZQXN010000032.1, on the reverse strand, counting down.
TAAATTTGATGAGAGTACTACAAAGGTTGAAAGTGATACCATAAAGCTGATGTCAAATTGGCGTAGAAAGAGGAACTTTGATGGCGAATCACTAAAGGTTGCTAAAAAGGATGTTGATGATGAACGTGAGTTATGCGATTGGTTAGAATGCGAAACAACAATTGCATCAGATACAATAGAATGTGCATATTGCGGAGAAAGATATATATGCGTAGACAACAGCTATGCGCCATATGGTTTATGCTTTAATTGCGGAAAAATCAATGAAATTATCAGTAGTGAGTGAACGAGTGAAACTTTTGGTCACGATGACCAAAAGTTCCCTACAACATAATAAGTAAACGTTACACACATACCAGTGAGATTACAGTTTTGTAGTTTCGCTGGTATTTTTTATGCACTTTTGGTCACGATGACCAAAAGTGGAAGCAGACAGTTCAGGACACTTCTGGTCATCGTGACCAGAAGTGACTATGGACCAATATTCGGGTTTTAGGGGATACCCTAAAGTGAACAGCCTGGCTGGTCAGCGGTTCTGTCGCCTAAGATTCGTGCAACGTTAGGCGTATCCTGTTACTTTCGCCAAATAGTGGCGCTACCTATTTCGGCGTTGGGAGGCACTGATTTTCAGATGTAAGTCTGGAGATTGGTGCCTTTTGTTTTGCCTTCCATGTACGGCTATCAGTCTTTGTAATCAATTCATGAGAAAAATTTGTTGCGGTTTTTGCCGTCAGCAATTTTTGACTCCATGTATATAGTGAAAAGAAAATTTTTGAAAAAATATGCCACGTTTTTTGCAATCAGCTTTTTTTGACTCCAAGTACATAGTGAAAAACAAAAAGTTTTTAAAAAAGTTTGCCACATTTTTTGCAATCAGCTTTTTCTGACCCTAAGTACTTAGTGTAAGAAAAATATTTAAGCAGGCAAAATGTGAGATTTACAAGACGCAGAGAGGAGATAATAGGATGCAGTCAAAGGAAGTAATGAAAAAGTTAGCGGATAACTATGAAACACTAATATTTGTGAGTAAACGTTATCCCAGTTCGATGTCGCGATTGAAAAATTTGTTAATGTCGGAGGGCGTATCAGAAACTTCTGCCCGTAGAAAAATCGCGGATTTGGAGACAGAGGCAGGATGTCTGGTGGTGGAAAGAAGTGGAAGCCTGAAACTGAATCAGGAAATGATTTCGCAAATGTTCTTACAAGTACAGACGGAGCTTAATCTTCCAAATCGTTTGGCAGAGGAACAAGAGCAACAGTTAGCTGCATGGAAACGCAAGGCGGAAGTGTTGGAACGGCAAAAGGCGGATGAAATCAAGGCGCTAAAATCCGAGATTGAAAGCTATAAACGGATGGTGGAAAGGCAGAAGAAAGATTTTGAAAAAGAGAAAGAGAGATATGAATTTATCCGTAGAATAGACAGGGATTTATACTTGGAAGCTTCCGGAAAACTTGAAGCAGCGGAAGAGAAAATTGCTGATATGAAGAAAGGCGTATGTTCATATCTCAAGGTTTGCAGAAAAGACCGAAGAGATGAACGTTTGAAAGAAAAGCGTCTTAAGAGAGAAAGAAAAGAGCGTCAGAAAAGTTATGAGGAAGCCGAGAGAAGGAACAAACAAATAATAGAGGAAATTAGAAAATCCCGTTATGGAAGAGGAGTATAAGAATGAGCAAATACATGTATGAACATACGAAGATGCCGCCGTATCTGCCAATGCCGCGATTTCTGCTGAATTGTCCAATCAGTAACACGGCGAAGATGCTGTATATCCGATTGTTGGGTAAAGCGCAGCTGTCACAAAAGAACCATTGGCTGGATGGACAGGGAAGAGTGTACTTTATCTATCCCATCCATCAGATGGCTACAGATATGAATAAAAGTGCGACGACTATTAAGGATGCAATGAAGGAATTGGTGAAAGCGCAGTTGTTAGAGAAAATTCCGGAAGGACGGGGACGACCTAACCGGTTATACATTTTATTTCCGGCTGAGGAGCAGGGGCAGAAATCCGCAGTCGGAAATCCGACAGTAGTAGGACAGAAATCTGTTGGTAACTATGGCGGAAACCAGTCCCCTAGTAAATATATAAGTAACAATAGAAACAGTCATTTAAGAGATTACGACTATGAAGAGGAGGAGAGTTTTTAATTATGGATAAGAATAAATTTTATATTGGTGAAGATGGTTTGGAGTATTGCATAGTATGTCAGGAGCCGGTGGAGAAGTATCTTCCGGAGAATGTGCAGGAGGTGTTTCATATGAAGACGCATCCAAGACAGTGCGCATGTGTGAGAGCACGGATGGAGAGGGAAAAGCAGGAGCGTAAGGAACGGGAGCATCAACAGGAAGTTGAAAAGAACATCACAATTTGCTTTCCGGAGCGTGCCATGCGGGAATGGAACTTTTCCAATGATGATGGTTCCAATCCACATATGAAATATGCAAAACAGTATGTGGAACATTGGGATGAAGTAAAGAAGAAAGGCATGGGAATGCTTCTGTGGGGCGATGTAGGAACCGGAAAAAGTTATATGGCGGCTTGCATTGCTAATGCATTACTGGAACAGGAGAAACGGGTGCTAATGACGAATTTTACCACTATTAGCAACAGCGTTTTCGCTGCCATAGATAAGAATGATTACATAGAAGCGGTCTGTGGTTATGACCTGCTTATCTTGGATGATTTAGGTTCAGAGCGTAATTCCGGTTTTGTGGTTGAGAATGTCTTTTCGGTACTGGACAAAAGAGTTTGCTCCGGTAAGCCAATGATTATTACTACGAATCTGACAGTAAAGGAAATGCGAGAAACGCAGAATCTTGATTATAAGAGAATCTACGATAGAGTGCTTGGTAGTTGCCAGCCTGTCTGTATCAAGGGTGAGAGCCATCGTAGAGAAAAAGGAAACCAAAATAAAAAAGTATTTGAACAGATTTTTCGCGAAGAAGAATCGGAATAGGAGGTGTGGATGAATACTACTTACAATATTCCCGTATGGGAAAAATATACTTTGAGCATTGAAGAAGCGGCAGCATATTTCCGCATCGGAGAACATAAGCTGCGCAATCTCATCAATGAAAATAAGAACGCAGATTACCTTCTTTGGAACGGAAATCGTGTTCAAATAAAGCGTGTTAAGTTTGAAAAGTATGTGGATACATTAGAGGCAATATAGGAATTAGAACAAGGGCTTTCTGGCATAAATTTCCCCAAAAATATTTGGCATAATTTTTCTGGAAAGCCCGAAGATTATGGAAAAATCGTGGGAGCTATGATATATTAACACTAAGCCATGTCACAGCTCTTTGAAAGGAGAATGATTATGAGTAATACAAAGAGACGTGACAATAAAGGTAGAGTACTTCAAATGGGAGAGTCACAACAGGACGATGGAAGATATGTCTATCGTTATATGACTCCATTTGGTCAGAGAAAAGCGGTTTACAGTTGGCGTTTAACTGCTACGGATCCAACTCCGACAGGAAAGCGCAAAGAGAAATCCCTGAGAGAAAAAATCAAGGATATCGAGAAACAACTTAGATTAGAAACCTTCTGTGAGGACCTTACGGTATGTGAATTAGTTGAGAAGTATCTGATGACTAAGACCGGAGTAAAACACAGTACTCGTACTGGCTACAAATTCGTGCAAAACATTTTGGAAAAGGAACCATTCGGTAAGAGGAAGATTGCGAGTATCAAGACATCAGATGCAAAGATTTTTCTGATTAAGATGCAGGAGGATGGCAGAGGTTACAGTACCATTCATACGGTGCGAGGTGTTCTTCGTCCTGCATTTCAGATGGCGGCAGATGATGACATGATTATCAAGAATCCATTTCAGTTCGAACTTCACACAGTAGTAGTGAATGATAGTGTGAAGAGGGATGCACTCACAAGGGAACAGGAGAGAAAGTTCTTGGAGTTTATTCAACAGGACGGACATTATTGCAGATACTATGATGCATTTTTCATTCTGTTCCATACAGGGCTTCGCATCAGTGAGTTTTGTGGCTTGACGATTAAGGATATTGACTTTAGAAAGAAAGTCATCAAGGTTAATCATCAGCTTCAGCGCACAAGCGAGATGAAGTATGTTTGTGAGTCAACCAAGACAGAGAATGGCGTTCGCGAGGTTCCGATGAATCCGGATGTAGTGGATGCTTTCAAACGAATCATTAAGAATCGTCCGAAACCAAAAATTGAGCCGATTGTAGACGGGTATTCAGGATTTCTATTCTTAGACAAAAACGGTAAACCGAGAGTGGCATTGCATTGGGAGAAATACTTCCAGCTTTCTGTTGAAAAATACAATAGCATTTACCGCGTACAGTTACCGAAGATTACGCCGCATGTGTGCAGACATACGTTTTGTACGAATATGGCAAAGTCCGGTATGAATCCAAAGGTATTGCAGTATATTATGGGACATGGAGATATTTCCGTTACTCTTGATACATATACGCATATCAAAGCGGAGGATGCGATTGCGGAGATGGAAAGGCTTGATTTGCTGACCGAAAAAGAGGCATAGAAAAAAGCAAGTTGCTATACGGGGTAAAAACCGTGGCATAAATTGATTTTTGTTTTATGACAAAATAAGCGTTTTTTTATGTTAATATGCCACGGAATGCCTTGCAACCACAGTGTTTATGCGGAGTTGCAAAAAATTATGCCAGCTAAAAACTGTGGCATAAAAATTTTAATTTATGCCAATTTTTATGCCAATCACCCGAGAAAATATGCTCTATTTTGAGAAGAAATGACAGCGTATCAAAAAAATGAAAAACTCCACAAACCCAGTATTTACGGGCTTTTGAAAGGATTTGAGAACCTATGAAAGAAAAGATAAAAGTGCTCATGGTTTGCCACGGCAACATCTGCCGTTCCACCATGGCAGAATCCGTCCTCACCCACCTGGTGCGTGAGCGACACATTGACAACTTATTTGAAATCGCCTCCGCCGCCACCAGCCGCGAGGAGATTGGCAATCCGGTTCATCCGGGGACGGTAAGAAAACTACAGCAGATGGGTATCCCGGTTATCCCTCATAAAGCAGTTCAGATGACCAAGGCGGACTACGATTATTATGATTACATCATCGGTATGGATTCTAATAATATGCGAAACATTGCACGAATCATCGGCGATGACCCGCAGCAGAAGGTTTACAAACTGTTGACCTTCACAGGAGAGGGCAGAGATGTAGCAGACCCATGGTACACGGGAGATTTTGATGCTACTTATCGGGATGTTCTGGCAGGATGCCGGGCGTTGTTGGAGTATATATTATAAATGTAAAAAATATAAAACTTTATTTATAAAAACTTAAAAAAACTCCTTCCATCAAGGATATCTTTCCAGTATTTGGGAATGCTTGAAGTGGAAGGAGTTTTATTTATGAATGAATTAATGAGAAGAGCTATTACCACTACAGGCGTTCTTACGGCGGGGATGATGTTATCGGTCTACGTATCTACGCACATACTGGTGAGAATTGCCACCCATAGGGACGGGTTAAAGTATGTTAAGAACGTAGCAAGTGCGAAGAATCATCTGCGCGGATTTGCAAATAAGGACGAATTTTTAAATACATTAATGGAAAAGTCCGCAACACTTGAGGAAAAAGACCTTGAAGAAATTCATATCAGAGCTACTGATGGAGAGCACTTAGTGGCACACTGGTATCCCTGCATGGACCCTCAGCGGATTATTATTGCCATGCATGGCTGGCGTTCTACCTGGTCCAGAGATTTTGGGATTATTGCAGATTTTTGGCACGAAAATAATTGTCATGTGTTGTTTGTGGAGCAAAGGGGCCAGAACAACAGTGGGGGAAAGTACATGTGCTTTGGGATAAAGGAGCGCTATGACTGTAAAGACTGGGTTCAATGGGCTGTCCGGCATACAGCACCGGAGTTGCCGATTTATCTGGCAGGCGCATCTATGGGAGCCAGCACAGTGCTTATGGCGGCAGGATTGCAACTTTCGTCGCGGGTGCATGGTATTATGGCGGATTGCGGATTTACTTCACCACATGCTATTTGGGGACATGTGGTTCGAAAAAATCTTCACGCATCTTATCGGATTCGTAAGCGGGCAGTGGAACGTCTTTGCAGGCGGCAAATCCATATGAATCCCGGGGAGTATTCTACTTTGGAAGCGTTAAAAGACAATCGTTTGCCGGTACTTTTTATTCATGGGGCAAATGACCATTTTGTGCCTGTAGAAATGACCTATGAGAACTACAAGTCTTGTAGTGGCCCGAAACATCTGCTTATTGTGCCGGAGGCGGACCATGGAATGAGTTATTATTGTAATCGGGAAGAATATGAGAAAATGTCTAAGGAGTTTTGGCAACTGTATGATTAGCATATAAAAATACCGTAAAAAGACATAGGACATCTTGCGTTCTTTTTCTGTAACCGATATGATAGATAAAAAGCAAGAAGAGGTGACACGTGAATACAAAAACATCCAAGTTTAAAGGCAAAGAGATTGAGTCCTTTATGCTTTTTACCATGGCTGTGTTGTTTGTGATTGCATTTATCTGCGATACGCCAATGGGAATCCTACGGGGGATGAAGCTCATCATTTGCTCTACCGACACGTTAATTACAGACTATATTAAGCTGGCAGGGTACGGGGCGGCTTTCTTTAATGCGGCATTATTGCAGGCCCTTGCCATGATACTGGTAAGAATCACCGGGATTCCATACACCGGCTTAACCATAGTCAGTGTCTTGTTAAATATGGGCTTTGGTTTATGGGGCAAAAATATCTTAAATATTCTTCCTATTATTCTGGGAACCTTCATCTATGCTAAGCTCCACCAGGCCAAGTTTGCCCGTTTTGTCAGCATCGCTTTAAATGCCACAGGACTGGCTCCAATGGTATCGGGCCTTGTGTGGTTATTGCCGTTTGAACGGTGGACAAACCTGCTGATAGCTATAGCTGTTGGGATTTTTATCGGTTTTGCGGTTCCGCCGCTGGCAATGCATACCACCTCTATGCACATGGGGTATTGTTTGACTAACGTCGGTTTTGCATGTGGTGTGTATGCTACGGTGTTGTATGCCATTTTAAAGTCCTTCGGGTTAAATAATGAAACTGTTTTAATCTGGGAAGAGGGGACAAATCTTTTTACCTTATGGATTTTAACTGCATATTTAGTGCTTACCTTTTTCTATGGGTTATGGTTGGAAAAGGGAAGCTTCCACGGCTTAAAAAGAATCACCCGCCATCCGGGTCGTGCAGTTGCAGACTTTATCATTACAGATACACCGGGCGCCACCCTTATGAATATGGCTTTATTGGGACTGCTTGGAGTTTTTTATGTGTTCATCATTGGGGGTGATTTTTCCGGACCAATGATTGGATGTATTCTGATTTTATTTGCCTTTGGCTCCTTTGGTGCCCATATTAAGAATTATCCGCCTATATTATTAGGTGTGTATTTATCTACATTTTTTACCATCTATGAACCGGAAACTCCGGCCATTCAGGTGGCGGCTATTTTCTGTGTGGCGTTGGCACCGGTTTGTGGTCAGTTTGGCACGTTGGCGGGTTTGGCCGCCGGCATCATTCACGTGATGATGGTGATGTGTACTTCACAATTCTATGGTGGCCTGAATCTGTACAACAATGGATTTAGTGCCGGCTGGGTTGCGGTTATTATGATTCCGATTATGGAAAGCTTTATGAAACGATTTGGAAAAAAGAAGGGAGAGGGATAGTTTATGATACACGAGGAGAAAAAATATGCAAAAATCGTGGAGGAGTTAACTATGTACTTCTTCACCATCGGTTCCGACAAAATGGCCTCCGGAATCGAGAAAAAAGAGGATGGGGTAGTGATTACCTTCCGTGCCAACTATGACCCGGAGAATAGGCACAGTATTGATACCTTGGAAAAATACTTAAATGAGCCGAAAAATGCTGCCATCGAAGACGTCTACTGGGAACTTGCAGGTTCCGGTGATCCGGGGGAAACTAGTCAGTTGTTATTAATAGGTATGATGATAGACAAATATGAGATGAAACGTTACGAAAACGAAGTGGAAATTCTGATGTTTAAGGATTATGATTAAGATATAAAATCTCCAAGTGTTGAAAAATAAATGCTTGGAGATTTTTTGGCAAGTATTGTAAAAAAAACATAAATAGATAGTGAAAAAAGTATGAAATCATATTATAATGTCCTTGTGTGATAAAACTACAAGGAGGAACAAGTATGTTCGAGAAAATTTTCAAACTGAAAGAGAACGGCACAACAGTAAAAACTGAGATTATTGCCGGTCTTACCACATTCATGACGATGGCTTATATTATCGCATTGAATCCAAACCTTTTGACCGGTTTTGGCGCAGAAGGAAAGGAACTTTGGAATGGTGTATTCATGGCTACTTGTATTGCATCTGCAATCGGTATCTTTGTAATGGCATTCTATGCGAATAAACCATTCGCAATGGCACCTGGTATGGGATTAAACAGCTTCTTTGCAGTGGTAGTTGCTAACATTGTTAGTATTACAGGCATGACTTATGTAGAATCCTTCCAGGCAGCATTAATTATCATTTTAATTGAAGGTATTGTATTTATTATTCTCTCTATTTTAAATATTAGAGACAAGATTGTAGAAGGTATTCCGTTAGGTGTTAGACTTGGTATTGCTCCGGCAATCGGTTTAATGTTATTAAACATCGGCTTTGGTTCTAACGCAGGTATCTACTCTGAAACAGGCGGACCTTTCTACGTGATGAAAGACTTCTTCGGATCATTGACAGCAGGTCTTGTGAAAACCAATATGGGTTCAGGATATCCTGCAATGGTTCTTACAGTAGTAACCATGTTTATCGGTCTTTTTGTAATCATCGTTCTTGCACATAAGGGAAAAAAAGCAGCCGTTATTCTTGGTATGCTTGTAGCAAGTGTGATTCATTGGGCAGGCCAGATTCTTTTCTTAAAACAGAATCCGTTTGCTGAGTTGAAAAAAGCATCTTTCTTGCCACCATTTAAAGATATGATGGAAACAACATTCTTCAAATTTAACTTTGAAGGCTTTATGCAGATTGGTTGGTTTACAGTCATTACATTAGTTGTTACATTTTGTGTTATCGATATGTTTGATACTATTGGAACCTTAGTAGGTACAGCAAGCCGTGCAGGTATGCTTGACAAAGACGGCAACATGCCAAACATGAAAGAAGCATTAATGGCTGACGCTGTTGGTACAGTTGCAGGTGCTGTAACAGGTACATCTACAGTAACTACATTCGTTGAATCTGCTTCCGGTGTTGAAGCAGGCGGACGTACAGGTTTGACAGCATTAACAACAGGTATTATGTTCTTAGCATGTATATTTATTTCTCCGATTGCAGCAATTATTCCACCGGCAGCAACATCCTCTGCATTGATTTATGTAGGTATCTTGATGTTATCCGGACTTAAGAACATTGACTTTGAAGATATTTTCCAGGCAGCACCGGTAGTAGTTATGTTAATTGCTATGCCGGTTTCCGGATCCATCGGACATGCTATCGGTCTTGGATTAATTATCTATACCGTACTTAAGGTATTTACAGGAAAAGCAAAAGAAGTAAAACTTCTTACATACATCTTATCTTTATTATTCCTTGTTAAGTTCTTCTTGGCAGCATAAGAGTAAAATTAAAAAAGATAAAAATGCGAAAGAGGCCGTTGAAAAACGGTCTCTTTTTGTGAAAGCGACGAGGCGAGCGCCATCATGCTTGCATGAAATGGCATTCGCCGACCGCTCATCAGAGTGAGATGCGCAAAGCGTATCTTACTCTGTGAAACTTTTTGCTTTTTTTGTTTTCCTATGATAAAATAAAATGGATTATGCGAATCTTTAGGAGGAATACACCATGAAATGGTTAGAATATACGATTAAAACCACCACAGAGGCAGAAGATTTAGTTTGTGATATGTTAATGGAATTGGGTATTGAAGGAGTAGAAATCTTAGATAATGTTCCATTAACTCAAAAAGAAAAAGAATTAATGTACATTGATATTGTTGCAGTGTTACCACCGGATGACGGAACAGCCTACGTACGTTTTTATTTGGAGGAGTCTGAGGCAGAAAGAGAAGAAGAGTGGTTGACCAAAGTGAGAGAAGGCCTGGAAGAATTGGAAGCCTTCTGTGAAGTGGGAGAAGGAACCATTGAAAAAGGTGTTTCCGAGGACGTTGATTGGATTAACAACTGGAAAGAATTTTTTAAACCGTTTTATTTAGATAATATTTTAATCAAACCAAGCTGGGAGCCGATTCCGGAAGGAGCAGTTTACGATGCCTTGGTAGAAATCGATCCGGGAACCAGCTTTGGAACCGGCCAGCACGAAACTACACAGCTTTGTATCCGTGGCTTAAAGGCATACATGAAGCAGGGGGACAAGGTGTTGGACTTAGGCTGTGGTAGCGGAATCCTTTCTGTCATTGCGTTAAAGCTTGGAGCAAAGCACATTGTTGGAACGGATATTGACCCGATTTGTATGGAAGCTACCGACGAAAATATGCAACGTAATCATATTGGGAAGGAAAAGTACACCACTTACTGCGGAAACTTAATTGACGATGTTACACTTCAGGAAAAGGTAGGCAAAAATGCATACGACATCGTACTTGCCAATATTTTGGCGGATGTTATTATTCCAATGACTCCGGCCGCTTATGATTGTGTAAAACCGGGCGGATATTTTGTAACCTCCGGAATCATTGATTTTAAAGAGGAACCGGTAAAGAAAACTTTGACGGAAGCAGGTTTTACCATTGTAGAAGTATTTGAAATGGGTGAATGGAGAGGCGTTGTTGCCCGAAAGTAGAAAGCGGACAGCGTTTTTTCGGGAAATGAGCTTGCTGTAAACCGGAAATTATACTATAGAACGAAAGGACACCTTCATGTATCAGTTTTTTATAGAAGCAGACCAGATTTCAGACAATCAGGCACGAATTATTGGACAGGATTTTCTACACATGAAACAAGTGGTCCGCTTACGTGCTGGGGAACGTTTCCGAGTTAGCACTTCTGATGGAAAGAATTATTTTTGCATCTTAAAGGAATACGAAGAAGAAGCGGCTATTGGAGAAATTACAGAAGAAGATGTGGACGGAACCGAATTAAATGGTAGCATTTGGCTGTTCCAGGGATTGCCGAAACAAGATAAAATGGAATTAATTATTCAAAAAGCAGTGGAACTAGGGGTAACTCATGTGGTTCCGGTTGCTATGAAGCGTTCCGTGGTAAAGTTAGATGATAAAAAAGCCAATGACAAAGTAAAGCGTTGGCAGGCCATTAGCGAGGCGGCAGCAAAGCAGTCCAAACGAAGCATTGTTCCGGAAGTGCTGGGTGTATGCACCTACAAACAGGCATTGGAAATGTTTGATAATCTGGATATGGTCTTACTTCCTTATGAAAATGAAAAAGGCATTTCCTACACCAAAGAATTGTTAGGACAGATTGAACCGGGCAAAAATATAGGAATCATTATAGGACCGGAAGGTGGTTTTGAGCAGGACGAAGTAACTCTTGCTATGGAAAAAGATGCCCATCCGGTAACCTTGGGAAAACGAATTTTAAGAACCGAGACAGCGGCGATTGCCACTTTAACATTAGTTATGCTTCAGATGGAGCAGGACTAAAGAAAGAACAAGGTTGCAACAAGAAAGATGATGCCCCACATTTGAAAATAATATAAAGAGGTTTAGAATGGAAATTTATTTAGATAATTCAGCCACAACAAAGTGTACAGAGAAAGTTATACAAGTTGCTACCAAAGCTATGAGCGAAGTGTACGGCAACCCATCTTCCTTACATAACATGGGCATGAATGCGGAAAATATGATAAAAAAGGCCAAGGAACAGATTGCAAAGACCTTGCGTTGCAGTGAGAAGGAAATTGTATTTACTTCCTGCGGTACTGAGGCAGATAACCTTGCTATTAAAGGTGCAGTGTACGGTAATCCAAGACTAGGCAAGCACATCATAACCACTGCCATTGAACATGCGGCAGTAGCCAGCACAATGAAGCATTTGGAAGAAGAGGGGTACGAGGTGACCTATCTTCCTGTAGATAAAAACGGTTTAATTTCCTTAGAGGACTTAAAAAATGCCATGAGAGAAGACACCGTTTTGGTAGCTATTATGATGGTAAATAATGAGCTTGGTTCCCGAATGCCGATTGAAGAGGCGGGAAAGCTGATTAAAGAATGTAATCCAAAGACTTTATTTTTTGTAGATGCTATCCAGGGTTACGGCAAGTATCGTATCAATCCGTCAACAGCGAAGATTGACCTACTCAGTGTTAGCGGACATAAAATTCATGCACCGAAGGGAGTAGCCTTTTTATACATGAAGCAGGGCACAAAGCTTGCAACCCAGCTTCACGGTGGTGGTCATCAGAATAATCTCCGTTCCGGTACGGAAAATGTTCCGGGCATTGCAGCATTAGGACAGGCTGCGGAGGATATTTATACAGGATTTGAAGAAAAAGTAGAAAAAATGTATGAATTACGGGAGTTTTTCATCGAAGAAGCATTGAAAATCGGCGGTATTCAGATTAACGGCTATCACACCAGGGAAAATGCACCACACATTATTAGTATGAGTGTTCCGGGAGTGAGAAGTGAAGTATTGCTTCATGCATTGGAAGACAGAGGGATTTATGTTTCAGCAGGCTCCGCTTGCTCATCCAACAAGCCTGCAATCAGCGCAACCCTAAAGGCCATTGGCCTTTCCAAGGACTGCTTAGAGTCTACTGTTCGTATCAGCATGTGCGAATTTACAACAAAAGAAGAATTAACAGGTTTATTGGAAGCCTTAAAGGAACTGCTTCCGATGCTACTTAGATATACAAGGAGGTAATTATGTACCAGGCATTTTTGATTAAATACGGCGAAATCGCCATTAAGGGAAAAAACAGACATTTATTTGAGGACCGATTGGTTAGTCATTTGACCCACGCATTAAAGCCTGTAGAAGGCAAATTTTTAATCACCAAGGAAATGGGAAGAATCTACGTGGAAGCACAGGGAGATTACGACTATGACCATGCAGTTTTGGCCATGAGCCGTGTGTTTGGCGTGGTTGGCGTTTGTCCAATGATTCAGGTGGAAGATGAAGGCTTTGACAAACTTGCGGAAGTTGTTGTCAACCATTTAAAGGAAACCTACGGCGACAAAGAAATGACCTTCAAGGTGGAAGCCCGCAGAGCCAGAAAGAACTATCCAAAGGACTCCATGACCATCAATATGGACATGGGTGGGGTGATTTTAGATGCCCTTCCAAACTTTAAGGTAGATGTTCACAAGCCTGACATCATGGTTTGTATTGAAATCCGTCAGAAGATTAATATTTACACAGAAAATATTCCGGGACCGGGTGGTATGCCGGTAGGCTCCAACGGAAAAGGTATGCTGCTGTTATCCGGCGGTATTGACAGCCCGGTTGCAGGCTATATGATTGCAAAGCGTGGTGTGGAATTGGAAGCAACTTATTTCCATGCTCCGCCATATACCAGCGAAAGAGCAAAGCAGAAAGTCATTGATTTGGCTGCCATCGTTGCCCGTTATTCCGGACCGATTAAGTTGCATGTGGTAAACTTTACAGATATTCAGTTATACATTTACGACAAATGTCCACACGAAGAATTAACCATTATCATGCGTCGTTACATGATGAAGATTGCAGAACATTTTGCAAAAGAAGGCAATTGTTTAGGATTAATTACAGGAGAAAGTATCGGTCAGGTAGCCAGCCAGACCATGCAGTCCTTAGCCGCTACCAATGACGTATGCACATTGCCGGTTTACCGTCCGGTAATCGGCTTTGACAAACAGGAAATCGTAGATATTGCAGAAAAAATCGATACCTATGAAACCTCCATTTTACCGTATGAAGATTGTTGTACCATTTTCGTTGCAAAGCATCCGGTAACAAAGCCAAACTTAAATATTATTAAGCGTTCCGAAACTCATTTGGCAGAAAAGATTGACCAGTTGATGGAAGAAGCAATCAGAACAACAGAAATTATTACCGTAGAGGCGAAATAATTGTGTTGTAAATCAATGAGGTAATTTACATGAAAAAAACAGCAGCACTACACAACTTAGGATGTAAAGTAAATGCTTACGAAACAGAAGCGATGCAGCAGATGTTAGTGGAAGCAGGGTATGAGATTGTACCTTTTTCTCAAAAGGCAGATGTATATGTAATTAATACCTGTTCCGTAACCAATATGGCGGACCGCAAATCCCGTCAGATGCTTCATCGTACCAAAAAACTGAATCCGGATTCCATCTTAGTTGCCGCCGGCTGTTATGTGCAAACCAGTAAAGAACAGGCAATGGAAGATGAAGACATTGACATCCTTCTGGGAAATAACATGAAGCATCGTCTGATTGAATTGGTAAATGATGCGTTAAAAGAGAAAAAGAAAGCGGATGCAGTAATCGACATTGCACAGGATAAGGAGTATGAAAATCTGTATCTGAGTGCCACAGGAGAGCATACAAGAGCCTTTATTAAGGTTCAGGACGGATGTAACCAGTTCTGTAGCTATTGTATTATTCCTTATGCCAGAGGTCGTGTCCGTAGCCGTCAGTTATCAGATGTAATCAATGAAGTTACCGGTCTGGCACAAAAGGGCTTTAAGGAAATCGTTTTAACAGGAATTCATTTAAGCTCTTACGGAGTGGACATGAAAAAAGAAGAACCGGATTGCACAACCAATTTGCTCACATTGATCCGGGAGGTTAGCAAGATTCAGGGCATTGACAGAATCCGTTTAGGTTCTTTAGAACCGGGAATTATCACAAGAGAATTTTTGGAAGGAATTAAAGAAATTCCGGAATTTTGCCCACATTTTCATTTGTCTTTACAAAGCGGAAGTACTTCCGTGTTAAAACGAATGAACAGAAAGTACACGGCGGAGGAATACAAAGCAGGCTGTGATTTGATTCGGGAGTATTTTGAACACCCGGCAATTACCACAGATGTTATTGTAGGCTTTCCGGGAGAAACCAAAGAGGAATTTGAAGAAACCAAGGCTTTTATTAAGGAAATCGGTTTTTACGAGGTACATTTGTTTAAGTATTCCAGAAGAAAAGGAACTGTGGCAGATAAAATGCCGGACCAGATTCCGGAGGATGTAAAAACAGACCGAAGTCACCAGTTGGCAGAAGTTGTTGCCGCCTTAAAAAAAGAATTTATGGAATACTATCTGGAAAAAGAGGTTACGATTCTAACAGAAGAAACCGAAAAGATAAAAGATGCCCAATATATGACCGGATATACCCGGGAATATGTAAAGTGTGGCATCAAAGGGGAGAACATAGGTGATAATACGTTTGTGACAGGAAACATTCATGGATTTGTGTCGGAAGACGTGATGATTTTGAATTGTTAAATGTCTATAAACAAGGTATTTAAGCATTGTTTTTTGAAACTGTTTATATTAGAATATTTGTATAAGTGCACGAAAGAGATAAGGAAGTGTGAAAAAATGCAGGATTTAAACAACACCCAATTTTTTAAAGTTGAAAATGAAAGAGAGTTTGCAGCCAGCGATGTATTAAAGATGGTTTACGAAGCGTTAGGGGAAAAGGGCTACAACCCGGTAAACCAGATCGTAGGTTATATTATGTCCGGTGACCCGACTTACATCACCAGTCATAAGAATGCACGCAGTACTATTATGAAGGTAGAAAGAGACGAAATCGTTGAAGAAGTATTGCGTTTCTATCTGAATGAGAAATTTTAATAATTAGAAAGAATAAGAGTATGCGTATATTAGGATTGGATTATGGCTCCAAGACAGTGGGTGTGGCAGTTAGCGACGCTCTGTTGATTACTGCCCAAAGTGTGGAAACCATCCGTAGGGAAAAAGAAAATAAATTACGTCAGACCTTAGCGAGAATCGAAGCTATTATTGAAGAATACCAGGTGGAGAAAATTGTTTTAGGTTATCCGAAGAACATGAACGATACCGAAGGGATCCGATGCGAAAAGACCAAAGAGTTTAAGGAGATGCTGGAAAGAAGAACCTCCCTTGAGGTAATATTGTGGGATGAGCGTTTGTCCACGGTAGAAGCCGACGAAATTTTAATGGAAAGCGGTGTTCGCAGAGAACATCGTAAGGCTTATGTGGATCAGCTTGCAGCAGCGATTATTTTACAGGGGTATTTAGATTCATTAAGTAGATAAAGGATAGGGAATAATTATGGAAAAAATCAAATTTTTTGATATTGAAAACGATACAGAATTAGAATTCTTTGTTTTAGAAGAAACAAAATTATCAGGAGAACATTATCTTCTTGTAACGGAACAGGAAGAAGGAGATACAGATGCTTATATTTTAAAAGAAGTACAGGGCGAGGACGAAGAAGAAGCTGTGTATGAATTTGTGGAGGATGAAAGCGTGCTGGATGTATTGTCGGATATTTTTGCCGAAATGCTCTCAGACGTTGATTTTTCCTAATTAAAAGGAAGGTGAAAGTTTGACAAATAACAACTCAAAATTAAAGATTATTCCTTTGGGTGGATTGGAGCAAATAGGAATGAATATTACTGCCTTTGAATACGAAGACAGTATTATTGTGGTGGACTGCGGATTATCTTTTCCGGAAGATGAAATGTACGGAATCGACCTGGTTATTCCGGATGTAACCTATTTGAAGGAAAATATTGACCGGTTCAAGGGATTTTTCATTACACACGGACATGAGGATCATATCGGTGCGTTACCTTATGTGTTAAAAGAGGTAAACGGTCCTGTTTATGCAACCAAGTTGACCATGGGCTTGATTGACCACAAGTTAGAAGAACACGGATTACAGGATTCTGTAAAAAAGAAAGTGGTGCAGTACGGTCAGTCCATTAATTTAGGATGTTTCCGTGTGGAATTTATTAAGACTAATCATAGTATTCAGGATGCTGCGGCACTTGCAATTTATTCCCCGGCGGGTATTGTAGTACACACGGGAGACTTTAAGGTAGACTATACACCGGTTTTCGGTGATGCCATCGATTTACAGCGTTTTGGTGAATTAGGTAAAAAGGGCGTACTCTGTTTAATGGCGGACAGTACCAATGCTCATAGACCGGGCTTTACCCAGTCGGAAAAAACAGTCGGCAAGACCTTTGATAATATTTTTGCGGATAATTCAAATAAGCGAATCATTGTTGCAACCTTTGCTTCCAATGTGGACCGCGTGCAACAGATTATCAATTCTGCCTGCAAATATGACAGAAAAGTTGTAGTGGAAGGCAGAAGTATGGTAAATATCATTTCCACTGCAAAAGAATTAGGATATTTACAGATTCCGGACAATACTTTAGTAGAAATCGACCAGTTAAAGAATTACCCGGATGAAAAAACAGTTATCATTACCACAGGAAGTCAGGGTGAATCCATGGCGGCACTTTCCAGAATGGCAGCAAATATCCATCGTAAAGTGACAATTAAGCCGGGAGACTTGGTTATCTTTAGTTCCAGCCCAATTCCGGGAAATGAAAAGGCTGTATCAAAAGTAATTAACGAGCTTTATATGAAGGGGGCAGACGTTATTTTCCAGGATACCCATGTATCCGGACATGCCTGCCAGGAAGAGTTAAAGCTGATTTATTCTTTGGTACGTCCAAAATATGCCATTCCGGTGCATGGTGAGTACAAGCATTTAATGGCACATAAAAAGTTGGCAGTGGAATTAGGTGTAGAGAAAGATAATACCTTTATTTTATCCTCCGGTGATGTACTGGAATTGGATGAAGAGTCCGCAACGGTTACGGATAAGGTTCAGGTTGGCGCAATTTTAGTTGACGGTTTGGGCGTAGGTGACGTAGGTAACATTGTATTACGTGACCGTCAGAAACTGGCTGAAGATGGTATTATTATTGTTGTTATGGGTATGGAGAGCGTAACCGGAAGCATCGTAGCCGGTCCGAATATTATTTCCCGTGGCTTTGTGTACATCCGTGAAGCCGAGGATTTAATGGAAGAAGCACGTCAGGTATTAGAAGTTACCATAGAAGACATTGAGGCAAGAGGCATTAAAGACTGGAACAAGATTAAGAATATTGTGAAAGATTCCCTTGGAGATTTCGTATGGAAGAAGACCAAGAGAAAACCAATGCTTATGCCAATTATTATGGAGATTGATTATTAATGAAAAGCAGCAAATTTGTATTGAGTCTGGTTAGACTTGGGTTTAACAGTTTAATATTGGTAGCCGTCTGTGCGGTTCTTATTATGTTCGGAAGAACAGCCTATGACTTTGGGTATCGTATTTTTGCAGAACCGGCCATGTCAAGCAAGCAGAATGCAGAAGTGGTTTATGTGCAAATCACGGACGACATGTCTTTGAAGGATATTGCGGATAGCATGGAAGAATTAGGACTGGCCAGAAGCAATACGCTGTTTTATATACAATTACAGCTTTCTGATTATCGTAAGAGTATTGAACCGGGAATTTACACGGTCAATACAGCTATGACCCCAAGTGAAATTATCACCTGTCTGGGGACTCAGGAGCCGATTTTGTTGGAAGATGGAGAAGCAGAGGAAGACTCAGAGGATCAGGCAACGGATGAGTCCGAGGAAACTCAAGGAGAAGAATAATGATTACAGATGAAAGATTTTCATCTTACATGAATTCCTTGTACGGAGAGAACACGGAGTTATTACAGAGATTGGAAGAAGAAGCTCATAGGGACGATGTTCCTATTATCAGAAAGGAAACCCAGCAGCTGTTGAAGGTGTTGCTTTCCTTACATCAGCCGTCTGCCATCCTCGAAGTAGGAGCGGCAATCGGCTTTTCTTCTATTTTGATGGCTGAGTACAATCCGGCAGAATGTAAGATAACAACCATTGAGAATTATGAAAAAAGAATCCCTGTGGCTAAAAAGAATATTGCTGAGGCAGGTAAAAATGAAGTTATTACATTGCTTGAGGGTGATGCCACAGATATACTGAAAGAATTGCAAGGACCGTATGATTTTATTTTTATGGATGCTGCCAAAGCACAGTACATTGTCTTTTTACCGGAAGTAAAGCGTTTGTTGGCACCGGGTGGCGTGTTGATATCGGATAATGTGCTTCAGGACGGGGATGTGGTCCAGTCCCGCTTTGCAGTTACCAGACGTAACCGGACCATACATAAACGGATGCGTGAATATTTATATGCGATAACTCACGATGAGGAACTGATCACCACCATTTTACCGGTGGGTGACGGAGTTACCATCAGTGTAAAAAAATAAATGCCATCGGATAAAAGTTGGTAAAAGTTGGACAAGACATTTGGTTTTGTGACATAAAGGAGAAAAAACATGAGAAAATTAGAGTTATTGGTTCCGGCCAGTAGTTTAGAAGTATTAAAGGTAGCCGTTATTTTTGGTGCGGATGCTGTTTATATAGGTGGCGAGGCTTTTGGCCTTCGTGCAAAAGCAAAGAATTTTTCTATGGAAGAAATGGCAGAAGGTATTAAGTTTGCCCATGAACATGGAGTAAGAGTTTTTGTTACAGCGAATATTTTAGCTCATAACGGAGATTTGGAAGGGGTGCGTAAGTACTTTCGCGAACTAAAAGAAATCGGACCGGATGCTTTGATTATTTCCGACCCGGGAATTTTTACCATTGCAAAAGAAGAAGTGCCGGAAATCGAGATTCATATCAGCACCCAGGCAAATAACACCAACTACGGAACCTATAATTTCTGGTGGAAAATGGGTGCAAAACGTGTGGTATCTGCACGTGAATTGTCTTTAAAGGAAATTAGACAAATCCGTGATAACATTCCGGAAGAAATGGAAATCGAAACCTTTATTCACGGAGCGATGTGTATTTCCTATTCCGGAAGATGTTTGCTTAGTAACTTTTTTACCGGTAGAGATGCAAACAGAGGAGCATGTACTCACCCATGCCGTTGGAAATATGCGGTTATGGAGGAAAAGCGCCCGGGGGAATATTTCCCGGTATATGAAAATGACAGGGGGACCTTTATTTTTAACTCCAAGGATTTGTGCATGATTGAACACATCCCGGAAATGATTGAAGCCGGTATTGACAGTTTCAAGATTGAAGGCCGTATGAAGACAGCCCTTTATGTTGCAACTGTTGCAAGAACTTATCGTAAAGCTATTGATGATTATTTGGAATCTCCGGAAAAATATCAGGCAAACATGGCTTGGTATCAGGACCAGATTTCAAACTGTACATATCGCCAGTTTACCACCGGATTTTTCTTTGGAAAACCGGATGAAAATACACAGATTTATGATAACAACACCTACATCCGTGAGTATACTTACTTAGGTATTGTAGGGGAAAGAAATGCAGAAGGTCTGTACCGTATTGAACAGAGAAATAAATTCAGTGTAGGCGAATTGATTGAAGTTATGAAACCGGATGGAAGAAATATTCAGGTAACGGTTCGCCGCATTTTGGATGAGGAAGGCAATGAAATGGAAAGTGCACCGCATCCACAGCAGGTATTGTATATTGACTTAGGTATGGAATTGGATGCTTTTGATATTCTTCGCCGTGAGGAAGAGGATGTTGAGGTGCAGTCGTGATTTACAAAAATTGCGTAGAAGGCATTTTTTTAGAAAGGCCAAACCGATTTATTGCAAAAGTCCTAATTGATGGAATAGAGCATACCGTTCATGTGAAAAATACCGGCCGTTGCAAGGAACTTTTGGTTCCTAAGGCAAAAGTTTTATTAGAAGACCATCGTGGCGAGGGCAGAAAGACGGACTACGATCTGGTTTCCGTTTATAAAGGTGACCGGTTGATTAATATGGACAGTCAGGCACCGAATCATATGGTGAGAGAGTATCTTTTGGCAGAAAAACCTTTTGGGGAAATTACTTTTTTTAAGCCGGAATATACCTATGGAAAGTCCAGAGTGGATTTTTATTTAGAAACCCTGGATGAAAAAGGAGATGCCCATAAGATTTTTATTGAGGTAAAGGGTGTAACTCTGGAAAATGACGGCATTGTGCGGTTCCCGGATGCACCAACCCTTCGAGGTGTAAAGCATATTGAAGAATTGGAAGGCAGTTTGAAAGAAGGATATGAGGCACATATCTGGTTTGTGATTCAGATGGATAAGGTGGCATATTTTTCACCAAACGATGACACTCATCCGGAGTTTGGACAGGCCTTAAGAAAAGCAGCAATGTCCGGTGTGCATGTAAAAGCTTTTGATTGTGATGTTTCGCCGGGACAGGTTTGGATTAAGGGACCTGTAGAGGTCCGCTTATAATGACAGGATTAGAAAAGAGGAAAAACTATGTACAAAGTACTTAAAACAGAAGGAAGGGCAAAAAGAGCGGTAATGGAAACGGTTCACGGAACCATTCAAACCCCTGTATTTATGAACGTAGGAACAGCGGCAGCCATTAAGGGCGCAGTTTCAACAACGGATTTACAGGGAATCAAGACACAGGTGGAGCTTTCCAATACTTATCATTTACATGTCCGTCCGGGCGATAAGATTGTTAAACAGATGGGCGGGCTTCATAAGTTTATGAATTGGGACAAGCCGATTTTGACTGATTCCGGCGGATTTCAGGTGTTTTCCCTTGCCGGACTTCGTAAAATAAAAGAAGAGGGCGTATATTTCAGCTCCCATGTGGATGGTGCAAAGATTTTTATGGGACCGGAAGAAAGTATGCAAATCCAGTCAAATTTAGCAAGCACCATTGCCATGGCTTTTGATGAATGTCCGTCTTCTGTAGCAGAAAGAAAATATGTAGAGGATTCCGTAGCACGTACAACCCGTTGGTTGGAGCGATGCAGAAAGGAAATGGACCGTTTAAATTCTCTGGAAGATACCATTAATAAAAACCAGCTTTTATTTGGTATTAACCAGGGAGCGATTTTCAGTGATATCCGTATTGAACATGCAAAACGAATCCGCGAAATGGATTTGGCCGGTTTTGCAGTAGGTGGTCTGGCAGTTGGAGAATCCCATGAAGAAATGTATCAGGTGTTGGAAGATGTGGTTCCGTATTTACCACAGGATAAACCAACCTATCTGATGGGCGTAGGGACTCCGGCTAATATTTTAGAAGGAGTTGAACGTGGTATCGACTTTTTTGACTGTGTTTACCCAACCAGAAACGGCCGTCACGGTCATTTATATACCAATCATGGTAAGATTAATCTGTTTAACGCAAAGTATGAAACAGACGGCAGACCGATAGAAGAAGGATGTGGTTGTCCTGCATGTCAGCATTACAGCAGAGCATACATCCGTCACTTATTAAAAGCAAAAGAAATGCTTGGAATGAGACTTTGTGTTCTTCACAATTTATACTTCTATAACACCATGATGGAAGAAATCAGAGATGCCTTGGATGAGGGTAGATTTGCCCAATATAAAAAGGCAAAGCTGGAGTCTATGGCAAATCCGTTGCCATAAGAGATTTTTATTTTAATTTTTATATTTTATTTAGAATTTCATGCATTAAAAGACTTGAAGAAAGTGTGTCTTTTGTGTAGAATAGTAATAACGAAATTTTTTATACGGAGGAAGTAATAATGGCGATTTTAGCTTTTGGCGAAGGCGGAACCGGTTGGTATTCAATTATAATGATTGTTGGTATGTTTGTACTGATGTATTTCTTAATGATTCGTCCTCAGCAGAAGGAACAGAAGAAGAAAACTCAGATGTTGGCAGACATGCAGGTGGGTGACACTGTAATGACAACCAGTGGATTCTATGGAACACTCCTTGATGTTCAGGAAGATACTGTTGTTGTTGAATTTGGTAACAACAAGAATTGTCGTATCCCAATGCAGAAGAACGCGATTGCCGCAGTTGAAAAGGCACAGGACGCTCAGTAATATCAGAGCTTAAGGACACGCTGCGGCGTGTCCTTTTTTGACTTTTTAGGTTTACAAGAGGATTAAATACTTCAAGGAGGGACTTGTTATGAATCCTATACAGACACTTTTGAATTACATAAACGGATTGATTCCGGATGCACTAGATTTTCTTATTGATGTTGTGATTGCATTCCTGATTTTTATCATCGGCAGAAAGTTAATCAAAGTTATTCAGGTATGGATCCGCAAGATTTTAAACAAAGGAAAGCTGGATGAAGGCGTTAAGAGCTTCTTAGATTCGTTATTAAAACTGGTTTTATATTTTATACTTGTTATGTTAGTTGTTTCCAGATTTGGAGTAACTACATCATCAGTGATTGCTATTTTAGGTTCTGCAGGTTTGGCAGTTGGTCTTGCTTTACAGGGCAGTTTGTCAAACTTTGCCGGCGGTGTGTTGATTTTGGTATTAAGACCATTTGAAATCGGAGATTATATTAAAACCGCCGATGGTTACGAAGGAACGGTAAACCAAATTCAGGTATGTTACACCAGATTATTAACTGTAGATAATCAGGTAATTACCATTCCAAATGGTATTTTATCCAATCAGGCCATTACCAATGTAACCAAGATGGATAAAAGAAGAGTGGATGTTATTATCCGGGTGGCTTATGATACAGATTTAAAGAAAGCCCAGAGTATTATGCGAGAGTTACTTTCAAATGCAGAAGGCAGAATATTGGAAGAGGATATCAATGTTTTTGTTGGTGACCTTAATGAAAGTGCCATTGAAATTAACGGTAGAGTCTGGGTTAAAGCAGACAGCTACTGGCCTGTAAAATGGAGCTTAAATGAAGAACTGGCGGAGGCTTACAAGGAAGCCGGTATTCATATCCCATATCAACAGTTGGATGTACATGTGAAAAATGAAAATTAAAATAAAATGTGTGGAAGAGAGGAAAAAGATATGTTGAACATGAACAATTTACCTGCATATGAGTTGTTAAAGCAGGAAGAACTGAAAGCGTTGAACTCACAGGGATACTTGTTGAGACATAAAAAGACCGGAGCTAAAGTGTGCTTGATTTCCAATAATGATGAAAATAAAGTATTCACCATCGGATTCAGAACACCGCCTGCAAATGATACAGGTGTACCTCATATTTTGGAACACTCCGTATTATGCGGCTCAGAAAAGTTCCCATTAAAAGATCCTTTTGTTGAGTTAATCAAAGGTTCTTTAAATACATTTATTAACGCTATGACTTTCCCGGATAAGACCATTTACCCGGTAGCAAGCTGCAACGATAAAGATTTCCAGAATCTTATGGATGTATATTTGGATGCAGTTCTTCGTCCGAATATTCACAAGAGACCTGAAATTTTCATGCAGGAAGGCTGGCATTATGAAATTCAGAATGAAGATGAACCGATTACCATTAACGGTGTAGTTTATAACGAAATGAAGGGTGCATTTTCATCTCCGGATACCTATATGGCATGGGAAATTGAAAAAGCATTATTCCCGGATACTATTTACAAAAACCAGTCCGGCGGTTTCCCGGAAGCAATTCCAAGTTTAACTTATGAGCAGTTTACAAACTTCCATAAGACATATTATCATCCATCCAACTCCTATATTTACCTTTACGGTGATATGGATATGGAAGAAAAATTAAACTGGATTGAAGAAAACTATTTGAAGGATTATGACTATCTGGAAGTTAATTCAGAGATTGAAACACAGAAAGCATTTGATGCTCCGGCAGAAGTAAAAGGAATGTTCAACATTTCCAATAATGAGTCTGAAGACAAGAAATCTATGTTTTCTTACAGTGCTGCAATCAGCAATTCTTTAGACCGTGAATTACATATTGCTATGGATGTTATTGACTATGCTTTGTTCTCAGCACCTGGTGCACCGTTAAAACAGGCATTATTGGATGCTGGTATCGGTAACGATATTTCTTCCGGTTGGGATACATCTGTTAAACAGCCGATTTTTAGTATCATTGCTAAAAACACAAATCCGGAACAGTTTGAAGACTTTAAGAGAATCCTTATGGATACCTTAAAAGAACAGGTTAAGAACGGTATTAATAAAGATGCAATTGATGCTTGCTTAAATATTCAGGAATTCAAATATCGCGAAGCAGACTTTGGTAACTTCCCGAAAGGTTTATTCTACGGAATGAATTTGTTAAGCTCCTGGTTATATGATGAGAACCAGCCGTTTGCATTGGTTGAATTATTAGATGTTTTTGCTAAGTTACGTGAAAATATCAACACAGGATATTTCGAAGCATTGGTTGAAAAACATTTAATTAACAACAATCACGCAGCTTATATTATGTTACAGCCGGAAAAAGGCAAGAGCGAGCGTGAAGCAGAAGCATTAGCTAAGAAATTAGCAGACTTTAAGGCTTCTTTATCCAAAGAAGAATTACAGAAGTTAATTGATGATACAAAGCATTTGAAAGAATATCAGGATGCACCTTCTACAAAAGAAGAGTTGGAATGCATTCCAATGCTTACCCGTGAAGACTTGAAGAAGGAACCAATGGAAATCCGCAACAGAGTAGAGAAGATTGTTGGTATTCCGACTTATCACCATGACTACTTTACAAACGGAATTCATTACTTACAGTTGTTATTCGATGTAAAGAAACTTCCGGTAGATATGATTCCGTATCTTGGAATTTTGGAAAAAGTTTGGGGCTTGGTTGATACCGATAACTATTCCTACGGCGAACTTTCAAATGAAATATTCAAGAAAACCGGCGGAATTTCCCCTTCCATCCAGTTCTATGAGAATGTTAAAAAATACGATACATTTGACGTGAAATTCCAGATTGGTATCCGTACTTTTAACAACAAGATGGAAGACGCAATGAAACTTGTTGGAGAAATTATTGCTCGTTCTCATTATGATCAGGACAAGAGACTTCGTGAATTGATTGGTGAGACACGTTCCAGAATGTTAGATGAAATCTCCGGACGCGGTAATATGTACGGCACAATGAGAGCAGAAAGCTATCATTCCAGAATGACAGGTATCAAAGATAAAGTAAATGGTTTAGATTTCTATGAAACCATTGCACGTATCGACGACAACTTTGAAGAAGAAAAAGCACGTTTGATTTCTAATTTAGAAACATTGTGCACAGTAATCTTCAGAAAAGAAAATCTTCTTGTTAACAGTACATGTGATGAAGAAGAATTCAAAGCATTAGAGCCAATTATTAAAGAATTTAGCTTTGAGTTAAGCGATAAAGATTATTCATATTCTGTAACCGAAGTTGTTCCGGAACAGAAAAATGAAGGCTTTGCAACTGCTTCCCAGGTACAGTATGTATGCCGTAGCGGTGACTATACATTGGATTATCATGAGTATTGCGGACCAATGCAGGTTGTTAAAATGATTTTAAGTTACGAATACTTGTGGTTAAATGTACGTGTGAAAGGTGGAGCATACGGCTGTGGTGGCGGGCTTACCAGAAACGGCTATATGACATTATCTTCTTATCGTGATCCAAACTGTAAAGCTACTAATGAAGTATTCAAAGGAATTCCTGAATTCTTAAGAAACTTTGAAGTAGATGAGAGAGAAATGACCAAGTACATTATCGGAACCATGGGTTCAATGGACACTCCATTAACTCCAAACGCAAAAGGTTTACGTTCCTTAGGATTGGCATTGAGAAACATCACTATGGAAGATTTAGCAAAAGAACGTTTGGAAGTTATTAATACTTCAAAGGAAGATATCCGTGCTTTAGCAAAAGTGTTTGAAGACGCATTGGCACAGGGACACATCTGTGTTATCGGTGGCGAGAAGAAGTTAGAAGAAGACAAAGAGCTTTTCATGGAAATCAAAAATATTAAATAGTATCATTGATAAAAGAATAATCAATTAGGGTTTAGGGATGTCCATATGGATGTCCCTAAACAATTAAAGGTGAGTAGATGAAAGAATTAAAATCAGGATTTGTAACTCTTATCGGTCGTCCGAATGTTGGTAAATCTACATTAATGAACCAGATTATCGGACAGAAAATTGCCATTACATCAAAGAAACCGCAAACAACCCGTAATCGTATTCAGACTGTATACACTGACATGGAACAGGGGCAGATTGTGTTTGTAGACACACCGGGTATTCATAAGGCAAAAAACAAACTGGGTGAATATATGGTTAACGTGGCAGAGCGCTCCATTAACGATGTTGATGTGGTGTTATGGCTGGTTGAGCCTACTACGTATATAGGAGAAGGCGAACAGAGCATAGCTAAAAGACTTCAGAATGTAAAAAATCCGGTTATCCTTGTTATAAACAAGGTTGATACGGTTAAGAGAGAAGAGGTTTTCTCTTTTATAGATGCTTATCGTAAATTATATGATTTTGCAGAAATCGTACCATTATCTGCATTACACGGCGATAATGTGGAAGAATTAATAAAGGTGATTTTCCAATATCTTCCTTACGGTCCGATGTTTTATGACGAAGATACTGTGACAGATCAGCCGGAACGTCAGATAGTAGCAGAAATTGTGAGAGAAAAGTCACTTCATGCCCTTGAAGACGAAATTCCTCACGGAATTGCGGTAGTAACGGATTCTATGAAATTCAGAAAAGGCGGAAAAATTGTTGACATCGAAGCCACCATTATTTGTGAGAGAGATTCCCATAAAGGTATCATTATTGGCAAACAGGGCTCAATGTTAAAGAAAATCGGAACAAATGCCCGTTATGAGATGGAAAAAATGTTGGATTGCCAGGTGAATTTGAAACTTTGGGTAAAAGTTCGTAAAGACTGGCGTGACAACGATGTTCTTATGAAGAATTACGGTTACGATAAAAAGAATATTGATGCTTAAATTTTTTTACCGTAGATAAAAGTTAGCAGAAAGGAATGGTCATGAGGGACAGAGTGATTGTTACCGGAATGGTGCTTATGGCCACTCCGGTAGGTGATAATGATAAACGGCTGGTGATTTTAACAAAAGAACGTGGAAGGATTACGGCATTTGCAAGGGGCGCAAGACGAACCACCAGTTTAATGCTGGCGCCGTCAAATCCTTTTTGCTTTGGTGAATTTGAGTTATATGAAGGCCGAGATTCTTATACCGTATCTCGAGCTAATATAAAAGAATATTTCAGGGAAATCATTGCAGACCCACAAACAGCAGCCTATGGATTTTATTTTTTGGAAATCGCAAATTATTATACAAGGGAAAATGCAGATGAAGGTCCAATGTTGAAACTGTTGTATCTTTCTTTAAAAGCTTTACTTTCAGAGAAGTTTGATAACCTGTTAGTGAGACGGATTTATGAAATGAAGGCTATGGTGCTTAATGGAGAATATCCGGTGCTTTCAGAAGAGGATAAGCTTTTAGAGGCAACACTGTATACCATGCAGTTTATTACTACAACACCGGTAGAAAAACTTTATTCTTTTGTTGTAACAGACAGTGTCCTTGAGGAAATGGGCAAAGTGATTGATGAATTTATGGAAAAATACATTGATCGGAAATTTTCTTCATTACAGTTATTAGAACTTTGATTGCTTTACAAAAAGACGCAGACATTGTATAATATAGGTTGGTTTTTTAGCCACAGGAGGTTAATATGAAGAAGAAAGTTGTTATTATAATTTGTGTTTTTGTAGTGCTTTTAGCTGCAGCAGCAGCCGGTGTGTACATGTACATGCAAAGCCAGAATTTTGAGACCGACAAGAGTGCAGTATATGTTAAGAAAAACGGAACGGTTATCGAAGCAGGAATTGAAGCTTTTGACACTAGTAAATACGATGCTGCCCAGTTGGAAAGTTTTATTAATGAAGAAGTTAGACAGTACAATACAGGTTGCGGAGAAGAACGTATCTCAGTTCAGGAAATTTTAGTGGAAAATAATGTTGCAACCATGTTTTTAGAATATGCAGGATATGCAGATTTCCAGGCATTTCATGGCGAAACCTTTTTTGCCGGAAGTTTTGATGACGCTGTTGCAGCAGGATACTTAGAAGGAATGGAATTCTACAGCATTTATGATGCCACTGTTGGAAAAAGTGTTACTTTAGACGAAGTGACAGGGGAAGAATTAAAGGTTGTTGTTATGGAAGAGCGTATGGGCATTTTTGTAAAAGGAACCATCGCATATATTTCCAAGAATTTGGAATTAATTGATAAGGATACTGTATTTCCGGATGAAGATGTTCAGGATACAGAGACTTATATTGTAGTTATTTATAATTAAGCGTTTACTGACAGTTTTTTACTGTCATAGTGATAAAATGAGAGATAAGGAGTTAAACTATGGAAAAAACAATGGAGAAAATCGTTGCTCTTGCCAAGTCCAGAGGATTTGTATATCCGGGCTCTGAAATCTACGGAGGATTGGCTAATACTTGGGATTACGGCAATCTTGGTGTGGAATTAAAGAACAACGTAAAGAAGGCTTGGTGGCAGAAATTTGTGCAGGAAAGCCCATATAACGTAGGTGTAGATTGTGCGATTTTAATGAATCCGCAGACTTGGGTTGCCAGCGGACATTTAGGCGGCTTTGCTGACCCACTTATGGATTGTAAGGAATGCCATGAAAGATTCCGCGCAGACCAGTTAATTGAAGAATACGATAAAGAGCATGGAATTACCCAGGCAACAAGTATCGATTCATGGTCTTTGGAAGAAATGAAAGCATACATTGACGAACATAACATTTGCTGTCCAACTTGTGGAAAGCATAACTTTACAGATATTCGTCAGTTTAACTTAATGTTTAAGACATTCCAGGGCGTAACAGAAGAAGCAAAGAACACTGTATATTTAAGACCGGAAACCGCTCAGGGTATTTTCGTTAACTTTAAAAATGTACAGCGTACATCCAGAAAGAAAATTCCATTCGGTATCGGACAGATTGGTAAATCTTTCCGTAACGAAATTACACCGGGTAACTTTACATTCCGT
The DNA here is from genome assembly GCA_045632875.1 of Lachnospiraceae bacterium. Classification (GTDB taxonomy): domain Bacteria; phylum Bacillota; class Clostridia; order Lachnospirales; family Lachnospiraceae; genus XBB1006. The sequence continues at coordinate 2,675 of JAZQXN010000032.1, read as the reverse complement.
ACCCGTGAATTTGAACAGATGGAATTAGAATTTTTCTGTGAACCGGGAACAGACCTTGAATGGTTCCAGTATTGGAGACAGTTCTGTATCGATTGGTTAAAGACTCTTGGTATCAAAGAAGAAGAAATGAGAGTAAGAGACCACTCTCCTGAAGAACTTTGTTTCTACAGCAAAGGAACTACAGATATTGAATTCTTATTCCCATTCGGATGGGGTGAATTGTGGGGAATCGCAGACAGAACTGACTACGATTTAACACAGCACCAGAATGTATCCAGACAGCATATGACATACTTTGATGATGAAAAAGGTGAAAGATACATCCCTTACGTTATCGAACCATCCTTAGGTGCAGACCGTGTGGTATTGGCATTCTTATGTGCAGCTTATGATGAGGAAGAATTAGAAGGCGGAGATATGAGAACTGTATTACATTTCCATCCTGCTTTGGCACCGGTTAAGATTGGTGTACTTCCATTATCTAAGAAGTTAAACGAAGGTGCAGAAAAGATTTTCATGCAGTTAAGTAAGAAATACAACTGTGAATTCGACGACAGAGGAAACATTGGTAAGAGATACAGAAGACAGGACGAAATCGGTACTCCATTCTGTATTACTTACGACTTTGAGTCTGAAGAAGATGGAGCAGTTACTGTTCGTGATAGAGATACCATGGAACAGGAAAGAATTAAGATTGAAGATTTGGATGCATATTTTGCTGATAAATTTAGTTTCTAATTCGAAAATGGAGTGAAATTTATCATTTTATCCGGCTTGGAGAATTCTGAGCCGGATTTTCTCTTTATGAGACTTTGAAATTAATGACTTGTGAAATTGGGCATATGGAATTAAGATTTCACCATTGCCCACATTTTTGTACAAAACTGTGGACGATGACAAATTTTCATTTGCATATAGCCAAATTCACAAGAAAATGACAGGTTTTTAAAGATAAATTGGGTCTATATAAAATCAAAGAATTATATAGCCAAATTCACATTTTAGAAATAAGGGATATATGGTGTAGAAAGTGAAAGTACTGGTTGCCGAAGTCATATAACGGTGTTATTGACCATAGAATGAGAAATCTTCATCTATATAAAACCAGAATAACAAAAAAGGTACAAGAAACCCCTAAAAAAAACAAAAAAAAATAAAAAAGGTGTTTTATATCCGAAGATTATGTGGTACAATAATTGGGCGATTTATGTAAATAGAAATAAAAGAGAAATGAGTAGGAGGAAACTTACAATGGCAAAATGGGTCTATAAGTTTAGCGAAGGTAATGCCAACATGAGAGAGCTTCTCGGTGGTAAAGGTGCTAACTTGGCAGAAATGACAAGCCTTGGAATGCCGATTCCACAGGGCTTTACAGTTACAACAGAAGCTTGTACTGATTACTACAAGCAGGGTAAACAGATTTCCAAAGAAATCCAGGAACAGATTTTAGAAAACATTGCAGATTTGGAAAAATTAATGGGTAAAAAATTCGGTGATACCGAAGATCCATTATTGGTATCCGTTCGTTCCGGTTCCAGAGCATCTATGCCTGGTATGATGGACACCATCTTAAACTTAGGTTTAAACGACGTAGCAGTTGAAGGATTTGCAGCTAAGACAGGCAATCCAAGATTTGCTTACGACTCTTATAGAAGATTTATTCAGATGTACGCTGACGTAGTTATGGAAGTTCCGAAGTCTTTCTTCGAGAAAATTATCGATGAAATGAAAGAAGCTAAGGGCGTTCACTACGATACAGAATTAACAGCAGAAGACTTAAAGGAATTAGCTAACAAATTCAAAGCTGTTTACAAAGAAGCTATGAATGGCGAAGACTTCCCACAGGATCCTGTTGAACAGTTAATGGGAGCTGTTAAAGCAGTATTCCGTTCATGGGACAACCCACGTGCTATCGTATATCGTCGTATGAACGATATCCCTGGCGATTGGGGAACAGCTGTTAACGTACAGTCCATGGTATTTGGTAACAAGGGTGAAACATCCGGTACTGGTGTAGCATTTACACGTAACCCATCTACAGGTGAAAAGGGTATTTACGGTGAATACTTAATCAATGCTCAGGGTGAAGACGTAGTTGCTGGTGTTCGTACACCACAGCCTATTACTCAGCTTGAAAACGATATGCCGGAATGCTACGCTCAGTTCTTAGATCTTGCTATGAAGTTAGAAAGACACTACAAAGATATGCAGGATATGGAATTTACCATTGAAGAAGGTAAATTATACTTCTTACAGACACGTAACGGTAAGAGAACAGCACAGGCAGCTTTACAGATTGCTTGTGATTTAGTAGATGAAGGTATGATTACAGAAGAAGAAGCAGTTCTTCGTATTGAAGCTAAATCTTTAGATCAGTTACTTCACCCAACATTTGATGCTGATGCATTAAAGGCTGGCGAAGTTATTGGTAGCGCTCTTCCGGCATCTCCTGGTGCAGCAGCTGGTAAAGTTTACTTTACAGCAGAAGAAGCTAAAGAAGCAGGTATCGGCGGAAGAGGCGAAAGAGTTATCCTTGTTCGTCTTGAAACATCTCCGGAAGATATCGAAGGTATGCATGCGGCTCAGGGTATCTTAACAGTTCGTGGTGGTATGACATCTCACGCAGCAGTAGTTGCTCGTGGTATGGGAACATGTTGTGTATCCGGTTGTGGCGA
>JAZQXN010000031.1:0-90129 GCA_045632875.1 Lachnospiraceae bacterium | reverse complement strand
TAATCAATCCGCCACGAGCGAAGTTCATAATAACAACACCGTCTCTCATCTTAGCGATGGTTGCTGCATTAATCATTCCCTTTGTAGAATCGTTTAACGGAACATGGATTGTTAAGAAATCACAGTTTGTATAAACTTCTTCCATTGTGTTAACGATTTTTGCACCAGGAATTAATGCAAGTCTTGCTTCCGGAATTGGGAATGCGTCGTAACCAACTACATCCATTCCAAGAGCCATACAAGACTGAGCAATCTTCATACCGATAGCACCCATACCGATGATACCGATTGTTTTTCCGAAGATTTCGTTTCCGCCGTATGCTTTCTTTGCTTTTTCAGTTGTTGTAGCAATGTCAGCATCTGCTTTATTTTCTTTTACCCATGAAGCTGCTTCGTAACCATGACGATAAGCCATAAGCATACCCATAAGTACTAATTCTTTAACTGCGTTTGCGTTTGCACCAGGAGTATTGAATACTACGATTCCTTCTTCTGCGCAACGGTCAAGCGGAATATTGTTAACGCCTGCACCAGCACGAGCGATTGCTCTTAATTCGGCACCAAACTGCATATCATGCATAGCTGCACTACGAACTAAGATGCTTTCTGCTTCATTAATATCTTCTACTTTATTGTAATCTCCGGTAAATTCTCTTAAACCTACTTCAGAGATGGCATTTAAACAATGATATTTAAACATTATTTATTCTCCTCTTCAAACTTCTTCATAAATGCAACTAAAGCTTCAACACCTTCTTTTGGCATAGCGTTGTAGATGGATGCTCTCATACCACCAACAGATTTGTGGCCTTTTAAGTTTTCCATACCAGCTTCTTTTGCTTCTTTGATAAATTTAGCTTCTAAGTCTTTGTCGCGGTTTCTTGTAACGAAAGGAACGTTCATTAAGGAACGGTCTTCTTTTCTTACTGTACCAACGAACATTTCGCTCTGATCCAAGAAATCATAAAGGATAGCAGCTTTTTCTTCGTTGTATTTCTTCATAGCTTCAAGACCACCTCTAGCCTTTAACCATTTGAATACTTTACCACAAACGTAGATAGCAAATACGTTAGGTGTGTTGTATAAAGAATCGTTATCAGCCTGAGTTTTCCATTTCAACATGGTTGGTGTTGATGGGAAAATGTCTTCGCGGATTAAATCTTCACGGATGATAGCAATTACTAAACCTGCAGGTCCGATGTTCTTCTGAACACCACCGTAGATTACGCCGTATTTTGTTACGTCTACCGGTTCAGATAAGAAGTTAGAGGACTGGTCAGATACTAAGATCTTGCCCTTGGTGTTTGGTAATTTGTTGAATTTTGTTCCGTAAATTGTGTTGTTTTCACAAATGTATACGTAGTCAGCATCTTCGCTGATTGGTAAATCAGAACAATCCGGGATATAGCTAAATGTTTCATCTTCAGATGAAGCAATCTTGTTAGCTTTTCCGTACATCTGAGCTTCCTGCCAAGCTTTCTTAGCCCAGTTACCTGTTACGATGTAATCAGCAACGCCGTTCTTCATTAAGTTCATTGGAACTGCTGCGAACTGCTGGGAAGCACCACCCTGTAAGAATAATACTTTGTAGTTGTCCGGGATGTTCATAACATCACGAAGATCTTTTTCTGCTTCCTTAATAATACCATCGATAACTGCTCCACGATGGCTCATTTCGATTACAGACATACCTGTTCCTCTGTAATCAACCATTTCTTCTGCTACTTCCTGAAGCACTTCCTTAGGAAGGATTGCAGGACCTGCTGAGAAATTCCATACTTTTCCCATAATAAATACCTCCGTAAAAAATTGAAATTATAGTATATACTTTATTAAATGTTTACAACATTCTAATAATGGCAAAGAAAATTTGCTTTGTCAACCTTTGTTTCCCTCTTATTTTGTATTAAATGAGGGACTTTTTTGTGACTTATTTTAAAAGCTCTTCCATTTCATCTACCAATTCTCCGAAGTATGCTAATGCTTCGTTAATTGGTGCTGCAGTAGTCATATCAACACCTGCATCTTTCAATAAGCTGATTGGATCTTTAGAGCATCCGCCGCTTAAGAATTCTAAATATTTCTTAACTGCAGGTTCGCCTTCCTGTAAGATCTTTCTTGATAATGCAATCGCTGCGGAGAATCCTGTCGCATACTGGAATACATAGTAATTGTAATAGAAGTGCGGGATACGGCACCATTCATATGCGATTTCCTTGTCGATAACGATTTCATCACCGAAGTATAATCTCTGAAGTTCTTCATATACCTTACATAATTTATCGGCTGTAAGAGTTTCTCCTCTTTCGTTCATCTGGTTCATCATTAATTCGAACTCTGCGAACATTGTCTGACGGTATACAGTTCCTTTAAAGCTGTCTAAGAAATGATTGATTAAAATTGCTCTTTCCTTCTTATCTGTGCACTTTCCTAATAAATACTGCATCAATAATGCTTCGTTACAGGTAGATGCAATCTCAGCTACGAAGATTCTGTAGTTAGAGTAAATTGTCGGCTGTGTTCTGTTAGAGAAATAAGAATGCATTGCATGTCCCATTTCATGAGCCAAAGTAAATTCAGAGTCCAAAGTACCTGAGTAGTTCATCAATACATACGGATGTTTCTTAGCACCTGCGGAATATGCTCCGCTTCTCTTACCAACGTTTTCATATACGTCAACCCAACGGCTGTTAAATCCATTTCTCAAGATTTCTACATATTCTTCACCTAATGGTTTTACAGCTTCAAGTACTGTCTGCTGTGCTTCTTCATATGGAATATATGCGGAAGAAGATTCTGTAATCGGTGCATAAATATCGTAGAAATGTAAATCTCCGTAACCCATTACTTTCTTTCTTAAAGCAACATATTTGTACATCTTGTCCATGTTGTTATGTACAGCTTCGATTAAGTTGTGGTATACACTTACCGGTACATTTGTTGCATCCAATGCTGCTTCAATAGTGCTGCCATAATTTCTTGCATCTGCTTTGAATTTCAACTGTTTTGTCTGCGCTGCAAGTAAAGAAGCATATGTATTTTTGAACTGCTCATATGTATGATATACAGACTCAAATGCTTTCTTACGTGTTTCTCTGCATGAACCTTCCATAAGCGGAATAAAACTTCCGTGAGTGATCTGACGTTCCTGTCCGTTTTCATCAATAATGGATGGGAACTGAATATCAGCATTGTCTAACATACCGCGGATGTTGCTTGGTGCACCGGTTACATTTCCGGCTGCTGCAAGAAGGCTTTCCATCTCAGGGCTTAAAACATGAGCTCTCTTTCTTGTGATATCGTTGATTGCAACTCTGTATAATTCCAATTCAGGAACTTCCTTGAAAAATCCTTCCAATGTTTCTTCAGGAATTGCCAACACTTCCGGTGATACGAAAGAAGATGCATTTCCAATCTGTACACTGGCATTCATTAATCTGGCACTAAAATCCTGATAATGTCCGTTTGTGGTATCCTGATCGGCCTTTCTCATTGCATAGTTAGCAACATTGTCAATCCATAAATCGCACTCTTCATCAAGACGGAATAAATCTAATAAGTTCTTTCCGCTCTTTCCTAATGTGCCCTTCATTTCGCTGAAGCGTTTTACAAACTCGTCTGCACGTTTCAAGTCCTCTTCCCAGGCTTCATCTGTTGCATATAAGTCTTCTGTTGCCCAGGTGTCTTTCAATTCTACTTCATCACGAGTAGGTACTTTTTTAACTTCACTCATTTTATGTCTCCTTTATCCCTTTATTATTCGCCTATCATAAGACGTATAATTTCTTTATCTGTTCCGGCCATACCAACGGATGCCAATTTGCCAAAGTTTGCAATGGTATTTTCTACACCCTTAAGTACAAGGCCGTCTCCACCAACAAACTCCTGACCTTCCACATACATGTAATAGCCAAGAATACCTGCTTCCACTGCGGCCGCAATCTTTGCAGCACAAGAAGCTTTTGCTCCGTCACAAACCGTTCCGGAAATCATCGCCAATGCATTTACAACAGTATGGGATACTTCCATTTCTCCACCACCATGTAAAAATGCAATTCCGGCACCGCAACCACATCCGGCACTAACTGCTCCGCAATATGCTGACAAGCGACCTACACCGGTTTTCAAATGAATGGTAACCAAATTGGAAACTACCAAAGCTCTGTAAAGTTCTTCCTGAGTCTTTCCTAATTCTCTGGCATATACGATCACCGGAATGGATGTGGTCATACCCTGGTTTCCACTACCGGAGTTAATAACTACCGGCATTTCGCAACCGTTCATTCTTGCGTCGGATCCTGCTGCCGCACTTGCCTTCGCACGGGTTTTAATATCATCCGGAAAATGCTTCATCAGCACTTTACCAACATTGGCTCCGTAATTTCCACGAAGTCCCTCTGCCGCAATAGCCATGTTGCACTCAATCTGACGGTCCAAAGTTTCTTTTACGTCTTCGATTTCTACGGTTTTTGCAAAATCAATAATCTGTGCAATGGTCAGGCAACTTCTGTCCTGGCTGAGTTTTTTGATGTTGTCACAGTCAGAGCCTGCTGCCTGCAACTCTTCTTCATCCTCAACTTTATCGAATAACACTTCGCCATCTTTTTCGATGCGTACAATGTTTCTGTGTCTGTCTTTAATCTCTACAAAGCTGTGAGATTCTCCGAAATAACAATGTACTCCCAAATAGAACACAATGCCATTATCAGAAAAAATAATCTTCATCGGAGTCTTCTCTTCGTACTCCTTCATCTGTACTTCCTGTTCTTTTGTTACCGTTGCAAGCACCTGCAATTCTTTGGAAGCATCTCCTGCAATAATACCCGCTGCTGCTGCTGCTGCAATTCCTCTCATTCCACCTGTATGAGGAACGATAACACTTTTTACGTTTTTAATAATATTTCCGCTTACTTCCAGTTCTACCCTATCCGGAATATGACCCAGCACTTCTCTTGCCTTTGCCGCTGCATAAGCAATAGCAATCGGCTCGGTACAGCCCATAGCCGGAACCAGTTCATCCTTTAAAATCTGGACATAACACTGATATCTTTCTTCGTTTCTTGTCATTATGTACTTCTCCTCTGTTTGCCTTTACACAGGCACCGCTCCTATTATATCACACCAAAAATTTCTTTTCTACATTTATTAAGAAGATTTATTTAAAAAACAATGAAAAAAAGGTTGCTTTTCAACAACCTTTTTTGTGTATGTATATAATTTTATTATTTATTAAGTTTATACAAATGAACCTGTCCCTGTAAATCATCTGAAAGTTCTTTCAGATTACCGGTTCCGTCTGCAATTTCCTGAATCATTGCAAGGACTTCTTCTACTGCAGCATTTGTTTCTTCTGTTGCTGCCGCATTTTCCTCTGCTGAAGCAGAAAGATTGGTAACAACCTCTGTAACTGTTACACAGCTCTGATTCATAATCTTGCTAATTTCAGTTAAGCTGCGGATTTCACCGTCAATTTTTTCCACACTCTTTGCAATATCAGCATATTTCTTACTGGTATCTTCTACACCCTGCATCTGCATTTCAACTGCATTCTGAACAGTTTCGCTTTGTGCCGTTGCATTTTTTACATTATCACGAAGTTCTGACAACATAGCATCAATTTCATTTACACAACTTGATGATTCTTCGGAAAGTTTACGAATTTCATCGGCAACTACTGCAAAGCCACGGCCTGCCTCTCCTGCTCTTGCTGCCTCGATGGAAGCATTTAAGGACAAGAGATTTGTCTGGGACGCAATACTCTGAATCATATTTGAAGCCTCACCGATTCTCTGTGTGCTGACATTGATTCTCTCAATACTGTCAAAAATAGACTGGAATGCGCCTTCACTTTCTCTGGTAATCTTTTCAAGATTGGCCACTACTTTTTCACCTTCTCTGCTTACAACGGAAATCTCATCACTTGCAGCAGAAAGCTGTTCGGACACTTCTTCGCTTTTTTCAATTACATTTCGTAACTCGTCAATTTCACCCGCGGTTTTCTCCACGTCAATCGCCTGCTCGCCGGCGGTAGTTGCAATATTGTTAACAGAATCTGTAATGTCCTGAATATTTCTGGCAATTCTTTCAGAACGTTCTGCCATATCTGTCGAAGATGAGTCCATATTGGTGGAGGATGCACTTAAAGTCTCCATCACTTCTCTCATGGATGCTCTTAATTCATTACATGCATTTGCCAAAACTCCCAATTCGTCTTTTGACTTAACAGCAACATTTTCCTCTGTCAAATCCCTGTCTGCCAAGGAACCCAGTGCACCGGTTACACGTTTAATCGGACGGATAACCTGTAATTCCAAAATAGTCATAGACACCGCAATAACACACATAACAATAATATTGGTAAATAAGGTCTGGAATTTCAACAGACTTAATTTAGCATTCATTGCCTCTTCAACCACTTCACGTCCCGCTTCATTGCCGCTTTCCTCTGCCTGTTCAAGGGCAACCATTTCCTCTTGCAAAAGTCCCAACTGCCAATAGTTACTAACGGTTGTTACAACCATCAAAACAGCTGCCAAAACAAGTGGTAACATAATTTTCATTTGTAATCCTTTTTTACTTTGTTTTTCTTTCGAATCCTTTGCTCCCATATTAAGCCTCCTAAAATTTAAATCACTGAAACAAGTATATCGAAAACCCAATCCTGTTGCAAACTTTTCGAAGACTATTCTGAAAACTTTCACTATTCAGTCACATTTTCCCTTTTATTGAAAATGTCCCCTTTTTCTTATTATCTTCACAGAAACAGGAAATACCAAAATATCCGTCAGGCTTTGAGCTATTAATATTCCCCATATGCCAAGAATCTTTTCCGACAGCCATAATACAGGAAGAAATAACAATCCGTTTCTTAAGACAGCCAAAAAGAGTCCTGCCTTCCAGTCTTTACATACCTGGAACTGGGTAACTACAAGCTGTGAATACATAACCAAAGGCAATACAAAAATCTGACTTCCCACTATAAGTAGCAAAACATCTTCTCCCAGCAAATCTCCGGGAATCATCTTCAATATTCCTCTCCCTGTTAAAAATAATCCCACCACTGCAATTGACACCATCCATATCCCGAATCGGCGTGCCACAAAAAACTCTTCCTTTTTCGTTTTTCCTTTTTCCATTCCCTGACCTGCGATCGGCTGATACGCCTGACAAATTGCTATAACTATGCCAAAGGGAAGGCTCATAAACCGATTGGCTGCTGTCATAATTGATTGAGCCCCCAGACTGTATCGCCCGGCAATCACATTCGTTGCCCACAGTCCAATACTGATACTTCCTTGTCGTGCCAGTGACGGAAGTCCGGATTTTCCTATTTCCCTCAACAACATTACCGGTTTTATACGCTTGCATTCTCGTGTACTGTTTTCTTTCTTGCCCCTGTTTAATCTATAGACCTTCCATTTGAACAAGAAAATTATCCAAAAAAATGTGAAGAACAGAAAACTTAATATTTCTCCAAGCACAACTCCCCAGACCACGGCTTGAAATTTATCCACTCCCATGTATATCATAATAATTGTCGCCAGAATCTGTCCAACCCCCATCACCGACAAGCCTGCTGACGACAGGCCTTTTTTACCCATTCCGCGAAAAATCGTACCGAAAGTGTGCGAAAAAATAAGGGCCGGTGCAAACAATAGCATCCGGCGTACACCTTGATAAGTCAGGATAAAACTTTCTGCCTTGGCACCTAAGCAATAAACCCACTCTTCAGGCAGTGTCCCCCCAAGAATTACCAAAAGTACTCCGGCCAAACCACCCCACACAAGTCCCGAATTTCCTTTTTTCATGGCTTCACGATTTTTCTCTGTAACCGTTACACACCCGGTTCCCATTGCAAAAAAATAAGCAATGGCGGTAATCCATGCGTAGACGGTGGCAACCCCTGCATAAGCCGCCAAATTCGTTTCCGCTGTTTTTCCTTTTCCAAGTATCCATATTTCAAAATATCCCGCCAGCACAATTGCGGCGTTTGACATTAGTGTTGATAAAAAATAAGGCACAATCAAGGGATTTTTCCCTGACTGCGCCTTTTTTAAGCTGTCATTCATTTTCTTTATTGTAGCACCTTTGCCAATACTCTTTCTTCCAGTTTTTCTGCACCCAGACGATCCACTGTGTCACTGAACCATTCTCCCGGTTCACCTTCTGTTTTAAAAACATAAATCAACCGGTCAATAACCGAAAGAAGGGCTTCTTCAGTGGCAATCAACTTTTTGAAAGAATATCCTTTTCTTATAAGTTTGCCACGATTTCCGCCAATATATACGCGAAACGCTTTCATATTTTCCTTTACACAGCCGAATGGACAACGGTTAACACACAATCCGCAATAATCACATTGTTTATGGTCAATTTTAACCACGCCGTCCACAACTGAAGCTGCACCGGTTGGGCAAAATCTTTCCACGGAACATTTCTTACAGCCCTTACAATGATTCAATTCCAGTTTTGGAATAGAAATGCCCACTATTCCCAAATCATAGGTGTTTGCACCGGAACAGTCACTTGGGCAAAAACTGATTGCAATTTCAAATTTGTTTGGCAATTCTTCATCCTGCAAGCGGTGGTAAAATAACCCCTGAACCTTTTCTGCCAACTTCTGCGCATCAGAAACTATACCAAAACGACACATATCGCCCTGGCAACTCACTACCGGACGCACTTTTGCACCCATGCCTCCGATTTCAATTCCGTTTGCATTACAACATTCCACAACTGCCGCAATATTTCTGTAGGGAATGCCTGTAATTTCCACAGTTGCACCACCGGTAAGAGCAACCTGCCCATTTCCGTATTCGTATGCAATTTGTGAGATTGTTTCCAAGTCTTCTGCAGTAATGATTCCGCTTCTGCTTATGACGTTACAATTAAATTTGTCTGTTCCTTTGTTCTGTATGAAACCCATATTTTTCAACCGGATAGATTCTTCCTGCGGAATCCTTCCCGGCAAAAGCAAATTAAGTGCTTCTTCTACTTTAAATAGTTCGTCCCCGTAAACTTTATTATGCTGTACTCCCAATGTTTTATCCTAACTCTTTCTTTCCCATTTTGTCCGTTATTGATGCATTGATGTCATTAATTGTGGTATGAGCTGTTTCTTTCTGGACACAATTCCCGGTAAAACCACGGAAAATTCTCCCATTGTTTCATGGAAAGCATCCTCAATCAGTTCTCCCGCACCCGGCCCTGCAAAAAGAAGGGTCGTGCTCTCATGAACAATATCTGTCATCATAAAGTAAATATTTTCTACGCTGCCGCTGGCAATACGGTTTTGCATGTATTCTAACAACCGTTCCTCCAAGCCTTCAATCTCCTCTTCCGACATGAAGTTCAACTGGGCAACTTCAATAACTTTTTCACCCATTGCAAACCGCTTCAGATCCTGTTTATAAATCTCATCCGCAGTTTTTTGAGCAAAATTAATCCCCGCGCGGAACATTTCTGTAGCAAAAACTTCCGCATCAATTTCTGCAATCTTTGCCAATTCCTTAGCTGCATCTTTGTCAATTTGCGTGCAGGTCGGTGAACGATAAATTAACGTATCAGATACAATCGCTCCGCATAACAATCCTGCAATGTGCTTTGGAATCTCTACATTTTGCTCTTTAAACATTAAATATATGATGGTAGCAGTACATCCCAAAGGCTGATTCCGGAAAAATACCGGAGCCATGGTTTCCATACTCCCCAAACGGTGATGGTCAATGATTTCCAATATTTCTGCATCTTCAATTCCATCTACCGCCTGATTTTTTTCGTTATGATCCACCAAAATCACTGCTTTTGGCGTCATATCAAGCAAACTTCGTTTTGACAAAAGTCCAAGGTATTTATTGTCTTTATCCACTACCGGGAAATACCTGTGACGTAATTTCGCCATGGTTTCTTTCACTTTTTCCACCGGGTCATCCGGGAAAAACTTTGAAAGATTCTTTGTCAGCATGAAATGTTCTATTGGCATACTCTGATTTAACAAACGTGCCGCCGTATAGGTATCATACGGTGTAGTGATAATAAAGCAGCCCTTTTCCTGCGCTATCTTTTGAATGGTAAAGGATACTTCTGCATCCTGTGTAACGATAATGCACTCTGCTCCCACCTCAATGGCACACAATTGTGCTTCATATCGGTTTCCAAGTATTACAATATCATTTTTTTCAATCAGTTTTTCCATTTGGTCCGGATTAGCAGCACCAATCAACACTTTTCCCTCGGTAAAACACTTATTGATATCACCAACCAGCATTTCCCCCTTCAAAGTCTCCACAATATTTTTATATTGTGTTTTTGCCTGAGATAAAATACGGTTGTCCACCACATCCATATAGGCTGTGGCAATATCTCCAAGGGATATTAGGCCCAACAATTTTTCTCCATCAAGAATTGGCAAGGTCATAACGTCTTTTGAACGCATAATATCCCATGCCTTCATCAGTGAAATTTCTTTATCAACGCCTTCAACCACTCGATAATCAATATCACGAACCTGTGATTGCACATTTGTAACATATTGTGGTTTCGGAACTCCAAAATAATTTAAGACATAATGGGTTTCTTCTGACATATGCCCCGGTCTAACCGGTATATATTCATCTGTCCCTGTCTGATTTTTCAAATAAGCATATGCAATAGCAGAACATATAGAATCCGTATCCGGATTTTTATGTCCTGTAACCCAAACTTTTCTTTTCTTCATAAACTACGACCTCCGTAGAAGCATCTAGTCCGGCTTCTTGTGATTCGAACAGGATTTGCAGATTCCCTGCCAACCAATAATTCTTTTAACTTTCTTTGGCAAATCCTTACTGCATTTTTCTCTGTATGCCTCCTGTCTGATACAAAGACATTCTTCCTCTGTAACTTCCTCATTCCGGAAAATCAAACAACGCATTTTTATTCTCCTTTAGTATCTGTCATTGGCTGCAACCAATTCGTATGCTTCCTTATATTTTCTCTTACTCTTTAACCATTCCACCATGTACGGTCTGTGGAAACGGACAAAATCTTCGCCCATTTCTTCCTTCATGTCTGTAAGTTCCGCCAAAAGACCGGCATACTCTTCGTTATTTAAGTAATCGGTCGTATAACGCAATTCCACAAAACGGATCATATCCTGATGAACCGGCTCCAATGACTTACTTAATTTCAAAGCCTGTTCTAAATATTTATTTCCTTCTTCCTTCCGTTTACCCTGTTCATATGCCAAAGCAAGTTTATGGCAAATTAAGAATAAAGAAGCCTCGGCTTTTTCCACATTCAAAGCCGCCTGCAAATAAGGAATGGCTTCCTCCCACTTTTCATTTTCCACACAAGCAGTTCCAATATTATAGTCAATAGAGGCTAAAATAGCAGTTTCTCCTCTGGACAATTCTTTAGAACGGTTATATGCCTTTAACATAAGTTCCAGATTATGAAGGTTGGCATAACACACACCTTCCAAAAAACTAATCTGCTTTGCGACCAGCAAAAAGCCTTCTCTCATGGCTCTTTCGTATCCACTATGACAATAGTTTAAAGCTTCCTGATACTCGCCCATATAATAATGCTCATACATTAAAGCTTCAGAAACCAAACTGTTCGGCATAATATGTTCTGCCTTAATCAATGAGTCCTTGCGAATCCATGGGTCCTTAGAAAACATTCCTCTTGCCATTTCATACAAAAAGGCCTCTTCTTCTCGCATATATTCTCTAAATGCCTGCAAGTCCCGTAAAATTTTCTTAACAACGCCTTCATCAGAGGAACCCGCCTGATACAAACAAAATAGCTGATAGGAAATATTTAACTCACTGTTTGCCAACTGCTTTCTTGCCTTGAATATTTCCTCTTCATATTCAATGGTTGCTTCCTGATGAAAATATGCATCAAAATATTTATAGATTAAATCTCTGTATTTTTTAACAAAGACTTCTCCCTCTTCATAGTTCATATTCAGTCGTTCAAACAACTGATTGACTATCTCCGGATTTGGCTGGGCAATTCCTTTTTCGATTTTACTCAAATAGGATACCGCACAAATATCTTTACATAATTGTTCCTGAGACATACCTTTTTTAATACGATTGTTTCGAATTAAAAATCCTACCATTCGGTTCATTGCACTTTCCTCCAAATCCTCTTTCGTATTTTAAGACAGTTTTCTATGCGCACCATTTTAGCACAACAAAATCTAAAAATCACTAGTAAAATAAAAAAAAATTGTATTTTTAGTAAAACTTTACTCGCGTTTTCGACAAAAATTTGCATTAAAAAAGTCGATTTCGAGCGAAATCGACTTTTTCCTTCTTTTTTAATATTCCAAAATATATCTAAGATTAATAAAAATCCTTAATGGAATTCCGGTATAAAACTCTCACTGGACGTACCACCTTCCTGAATAAACCCGTTCTCCACACCAATTTCTATAGCGTAGTCTATCACCTCTTCATACTCCTGTTCAGTGATTGGTCTCTGTAGCTCAGGAAAATTTTCCAACTCTCCGTATGGCGTGTATTGATTCATAATGCTGATAAAGAGATTATCTCGATACGTTTCATAAATGTATTTTATGACTGCTTTTGATTCTTCTGTATACCCCGGCAATACAAGGTGACGTATCATGACTCCTTTTTTCATCATACCATCAGTATCAAACTCAGGTGCTCCCACCTGACGATACATTTCTTCAATTGCTTTTTTCACAATCTCCGGATAGTCTTTTGCCCGAGAATATTTCTCTGCCAATTCAGATTCAAGATATTTTAAGTCAGGCATATAAACATCTACTAACCCATCCAACATTTTGAGGCTTTCCACTTTTTCATAGCCGGAGGTATTGTATACGACCGGAATCTTAAGTCCTTTTTTCTTCGCAAGTTGAAGTACCGGAACCAGTTGGGAAATATAGTGGGTGGGAGTAACCAAGTTAATATTGTGTACTCCTGAGTCTTGTAGCAGAAGCATCTCTTCCACCAATGCTTCCGCAGAGTAAACTTGCCCTACTTCTCCTCTGGAAAGTTTTTCATTCTGACAGTATACGCACTTTAAATTACATCCTGCAAAGAAAATCGCACCGGACCCTTTTTCCCCCGAGATACACGGTTCTTCCCACATATGGGGTGCAATGCGCCCAATACGGAATTCATTTCCCACACTGCAAATACCCATCTGCTTATTTCTATCGATGTTACAATTTCGCGGACAAATAGCGCATTTTTCTATCACTTTCTTTTTCTCCTTTTAAAAAGGGGACTGCTTTTAAACAGTCCCACTCTGTCAATTCTATTATATTACGCCCAATTTTTTTGCAATTCCCTGCATTTTTTCCTTATTTACCTTACATACCTTTCGGTCGTATGTATATAAGCCATTATTTTCTTCTTCTACATCGCTTAACTGAGTATATACACAACCGCATAGGCTTACCTTAGAAGCAGGAATTACCATTTTATCGTACATAGTCACAATAGCATCCGTCAAGTCTTCTGAAGTCTTATAGCCACCATAGCCATAGGAATTGTACATACTGTATCCATGTTCCGGTTCGGCATAGGTAAAGCCGCCACATTCTGATAAGAATAAAGGCATTACTGTTTGCGGTAACTCTTCGCTACGGAAATAAATATGTCTGCTGTCTACATCGCTGCTTTTTTGTGCAAACCACCCTGATGTACTGTCGATGACTCTGGTATCATCCATATTTTTCAGGATTTCATAAGCTTTATCACTCTCGAACTGTCCCCAGCCCTCATTAAAAATGGTATACGCCACTACAGAAGGGAAAGAATACATCTGTTTCACTGTTTCTTTCATATGAGAAAGGAAGATTTCTTTCCGTTTCTTAGAAACAAACGGTGCTTTATCGCTTTTTTTGCCCAAACCAATGGTTGGCATAGCCGTGTCCCTAATAAAACTGTAGGAACCATTATTTACCATATCCTGCATTACTAACATTCCATATTTGTCGCAGTAATAATAAAAGATATCCGGCTCTACTTTTATATGTTTACGGATAAAATTAAAGCCCAATTCCTTCATTCGAAGAATATCGTCCTTATATTCTTCCGGTTCTGCCGGAAGATAAATTCCATCACTATAATATCCCTGATCCAACACTCCGTGCAAGAATACCGGCTGATGGTTTAAACAAATACGCTTCTGACCATTCACTTCTTCAACGGAAACTGTACGAAGTGCAAAATAACTTTCCACCTCATCCTGTCCCACTACAAGCTTTATCTCATATAAATATGGATTCTCCGGAGTCCAAAGTATCGGCTCCGTTTTATCAGCCACGGAAATATATCCTTCATATCCGACCGCATCTTTTTTTGCCCGCAATTCAAAGGTATGCTCTGCACCGTCCAAAGAAACAATCGCCTTACATGGTATGCTTCCATCAACAACTCCGTTTACTGTAACATCTACAGATACACCTTTTAAATCCGGAGTAAATTTTATATATTCAATATAAGTTTGTGGCACACTTTCCAACCAAACAGTCTTCCAAATACCGCTTACCGGCGTATACCACATACCTTCCCTTTTCTTACACTGCTTTCCATACGGATAATCCTTTGACAATTTATCTGTAACTTTTACAGTCAACAGATTTTCTCCGTCTTTTAGCGCAGTTGTAGCATCGAAGGAAAATGCCAAATATCCACCTTCATGTTTTCCAACAAGCACATCATTTACATACACTTCTGCAATCTGATCCACTGCACCAAAATGCAGTAACACTTTACCTCTTTCAAATCCGTCCGGCAATGAAAATGTTCTATTATAGGTCAGATAATCGCCTACCTTGTGGGGATAATCCGCCAATACAGACTGTGGCGGGAACGGTACACGCACCTGCTGCCCGTTTAATTCCCAATAGCCATTTAGATTCAAATAAGAACCACGTTTCATTTGCGGGCGAGGATACTCTGTCCAAGGAGTTTTATTTTTGTCCTTTGACAGTTCTTCTCCTCTATTCGTATATCTGTCATAATGATTTGTCCGCATTATATGGAAAATCAATGCTAATAAAATCATCAACACAACTGCAACGCCAAAAGCAGCCGCAAAAATTCGGTTATCCGGTAAAAATGATGTAGTTCCGTCGTTATTTACCACCGTTTTTGCGTCCCTTAAAATAGTTGCACTAATTGCCGGTCCTACAACACCCGGAATTAACACCTGTCCAAAAATACGAAGTCCCTGGAACAAACCTGCCTTATCTTCCGGAATACGGTCCCTGATCATGGCTCCGAATATTCCCATACCCATCAAATAACCACACATCATCAGCAGACTTCCAACAAATACAAGTGGTGTTCCGGTACAGAAATATAAAAGCACATATCCTGCCATTAAAACCAAAATCGCAGGAATAACAGACTTTTTAAAGCCCATTAAATCATAGGTTTTTCCATAAAATGCAGTCACAATCGCTGCAATAACAATGGCAGGGGCAAAAATCATAACATAGTTGCTCATCTGCAATGTTTTTTCATAATAAATAATCAGGTAAGGCATAAAGGTATTAATAGAAATATTAAACACCGCAAAGGCCCCTACCACGAAATATAAAATTTTATTATTCTTAAATACGGATGGACGGAAACAATATAATACATTCTTCCAATAAGAACGGTTACCGGCCGAAATAACTGCTGTATCCTGAATCAAAAAGATTCCTGCAATACCGATTAATAAAACCACTCCACCAATAATGCAATAAATAATGACCCAACTGGATGCAAGGTCTAAGTTGAAGGACATAAATCCACCAAACACTACCAAAATGGCAACCAATGGCATCATGGAATTAATTCCTTCTATCTTGCCTCGGGTGCCATCATCTCCCATTTCTGTCATCCATGCATTAAAAGCTGCGTCATTGGCAGTAGAGCCAAAAAAGGTCATAGCGCAGTCCATAAGAACTACCAACTGAACGCCCAAAGTAGCTGCTGCCGCAGTATTTCCCACCATTGGTGTCAAAATGTCCATACGGACAAAGGCGAATGCCAAAATAGAGATTCCCCATAATATATATCCGCCGCATATGAATATTTTTCTTTTTCCAACCTTGTCCGACAATGCCCCCATAAGCCATGTGGTTATAGTTGCTGCCACGGCACTGGCTCCCACCATCAGGGAAATATTTGCTGCCGAAGCCTGGAACATCTTGTAGATAAACACGTTTAGATACATATTTTCTACTACCCAGGCAACCTGGCCCATTAAACTAAAAATCACAAGGGTGAACCAGAACTTTCCGCCCAATTTCTTCATCCTATTTTCTCCGTTCGTCAATTTTCCTTTACAATGGCTATTATGGAATATTTTCCCCGCTTTGTCAATCTCATCACATTCACAAATTACGTATTTATTTTATTAACAAAAAGAGGTATGATAGAAAAAATGCATTTAATAGGAAGGAATTGAATATGCTTAACCCAATTCAAAAATTATATTATCGAACATATCAAAAAGTGTTTCGTTTGGCTATTCCACTAATGCCATACCGGAAGCCTTTACTTTTATCTGATTTTTCTCAGATCATCCCTCATCTGGAAAAGCACTCTGTCAAGAGTTTACTGATGATTACAGGAAAAACCGTCCATATTTCAGGCCAAACCTTGCCTTTAGAAGAACTTTTAAAGAAAGCCGGTATTGACTATGTCATTTATGATTCTACAGTTGCAAATCCAACCACGGACAATGTAGAAGAAGCCCTCTCTCTTTACAAAGCCCATAAATGTCAGGCTATTATTGGTTTTGGCGGTGGTTCTCCCATTGACTGCGCAAAAGCAGTTGGTGCACGGGTAGTAAAACCAAAGCAATCTTTATCCCAAATGAAAGGCTTGCTTAAAATTTGCAAAAAGCTACCTCCTTTGTTTGTTATTCCAACCACTGCAGGTACAGGAACAGAAACTACGGTTACCAGTGTTATTACAGACAGCGCAACAAGAGACAAATATCCTATCAATGATTTTTCTCTCATTCCCCATTATGCCATCCTTGAACCGGAGGTAACACGAAGTTTACCACCACATCTTACTGCCACAACCGGTATGGACGCACTGACTCACGCTGTAGAAGCTTTTATCGGTGGCTCCACCACTAAGCAATCCCGCAAAGATGCTCTGGAAGCAGTGGAATTAATTTTCAAAAATCTACCTCTGGCATATGAAGACGGCAACAACATGGACGCGCGGAAAAATATGCTCTACGCCTCTTATTTAGCAGGAAGCGCCTTTACGGTTTCTTATGTGGGATACGTGCACGCTATTGCCCACTCCTTGGGTGGACTATATAATACACCTCATGGACTGGCTAACGCTGTTCTTCTTCCTGTGGTACTTGAAGAATATGGTGCCTATGCCCATAAAAAATTACATCAATTAGGAATTTGTATCGGTGTTTCTACAGAAGCAGATAGCCACGAAACCGGAGCGAAAGCTTTTATGAACGCTTTATATTCCTTAAAACGCACCCTAAGTATTCCTGACACAATTGATGGTATAAAAAAAGAAGATATTCCTTCCATGGCATTACATGCCGCCAAAGAAGCAAATCCTCTCTACCCTGTGCCAAAACTAATGAGTGCTAAAGAACTGGAAAAAATCTACCATAAAATCTTATAAATACCTGAAGGGGACCGCCGCAAGCGGTCCCCTTCCTATTATTTCAAAAGTCCTTTATCGGTTTTTTCTACGTGTTTGAACACTTCTTCGAAGCGGTTCAATGCTTCATCGATAATTTCCGGTGTGTCTGCTAAGGATGTATACAAACGGCTACCTGCAAGGGTTACAATACCATTTGCCATGTACGCCGCTCCCATTTTTTCCATGGAATCTTTTCGCACGTACATCATATCTTTGTGCTTTAATAACCCAAGCGCGGATTTCAGGAAATTCATAGATGAGAAATCAAAACTCATAGCACCTGTACACTCAAGGTGAACAATAGAGCCCTGATTGTATGCCACGAATGGTAACTGATAACGCTCTAATAATTCCTTCAAACCGTCACATAGTCTATCACCCATCTGTCCCGCAATTTCACAGGCATTGGTACGTTCAATTTCCTGAATTGCTGTATAACCTGCCAGACAGGATAACGGATTTGCTGCCAAGGTTCCGCCAACATATGCTCTATGCTTTCCTGTTGCCAAACCTGCTGCCATAAGGCTTGCATATTCTTTCTTTCCGCCCACACCACCGGCTGCCGGATATCCTCCGGCAACAATCTTACCAAAAATTGTCAAATCCGGTTTAACATCAAAATAGCCCTGTGCTCCGCCTAAACCTACACGGAAGCCGGTAACAACTTCATCAAAGATTAATAATGCACCATAACGGTCGCAAAGTTTACGAACTTCTTTATTATAATCATATGCTACAGGTCTGGTTCCGCTTTCCGGTCCCACCGGCTCTAAAATCACTGCTGCCGTTCCGCCTTTCATACGGTTACGCTTTAACATTCTTTCTAACATATCCAAATCATTCGGACGAACTTCATCCGTTGTGGAATATGCTCCCTTCGGAATACCGTGTGATTCTAATAAAGCACGGCTTCCCGGAATCTTTAATCCATACACCATCTGATCGGACCAACCATGATATGCTCCGCCGATTTTAATGATTCTCTTATGACCGGTCGCAATACGGGCAATTCTTAAAGATGCCATAACTGCTTCTGTACCGGAACCTAACATACGGAACATTTCCACATTTGGCATATGCTTGTTGATTTCTTTTGCAATCAACATTTCTGCCTCATGAAGCAATCCTGTTACCGGTCCGCAGTCATTTAATAATTCAATTACTTTTTCCTTAATTACAGGATAATTACTTCCCAAAATTGTCGGTCCACCGGCCTGCAAAAAGTCAATGTACTGATTTCCGTCTTTGTCATAAAGGTATGCGCCCTCTGCTTTTGCCATACAAATCGGAAATGGCTTGTTGAAAGCCAGGTTATGCTGAACTCCACCCGGAATATATTCCTTGGATTCTTCAAAAACAGCCTTGGACTCTTTACATTTTTCGTCAAAATACTTCATCACAACATCATTGTAATATGTATCATTTACTTCCCAAATCGGCTGATTGGTTAATGTTTTTAATCGGGCATTTATTTCCTTCGGGTCATCCCATCTGCTGATTGCACAGTTCTTCATGTCTAGTCCTCCTTCTTAGCCTTACGGTCATTCGTATCAATACTTTTTCCAAATACCACAAATCTCTGATAAAGATACTCAGTAATTAAGTTCAAAACCATATTTAACCCTGTTACAAGGTATTCATTCCATAAAAGTTTTTCTACCAAGTAGTTTCCTCCGACAGTTGTAACAGGTGTAAAAATGCAATAAAAAATCGCAACCTGAAGCATTGCCAGCGGAACATTATTTGCAGACTGGAAGGTGTATCGACGATTCAGGGTAAAATTCCAAAGTACGGAAAGTACCAGTGATGTCAAATAACACGGCCAATATTTTAAATGAAGCAATTCATTCATTAAAGTAAAACTTCCAATTTGAATGATGCCTGCGGATGTGGAGATAAAGAAAAATTTAATCATTCTCCAAAATTCTTTTTTCTTTTCATTCATAATCACATTCCTACTTTCTCTTAGAATATTTTGTTACATACACTCTTCGCATTAATAATGTATCAAACACGGACAGTGTCCCTTTAACTTTCATTTCACTTGTATGCAAATTACAAATCACGGCTTTTTCCACTAACATTTTCATAGCTTCTATGTCATCCGGATCAGTACATTTAACAATGACACCAATGTCCTCTACCATAACCGCATCTCTTTTGCCTAATTTTTGCAGGATATCCTTCACATCTTTTTTTGCATGTCCGATATTTAACCCAATAATCTGAGCCATATCATCCACTTGTGCAGGAATAACTTCTTTTTGAGCTGCACGCTTAATTCCTGCATTTGTATTTACCACATCCAAATACGGATATTTTCTTTGTAATTCTTCCAATAAGGTTTTATCACTATCCTTTAATTCTACAGTTCCGTCTTCCGGTAAGCCCTTGGTATTTCTTTTACAGATTTCTTCCAAAAGAATTGC
Source organism: Lachnospiraceae bacterium (assembly GCA_045632875.1). Taxonomy (GTDB): domain Bacteria; phylum Bacillota; class Clostridia; order Lachnospirales; family Lachnospiraceae; genus XBB1006. Next base: position 70,043 of record JAZQXN010000031.1, on the reverse strand, counting down.
TTTCTTAAAAGCATCTTCCCTGTCTTTACCACAAATTACCACACCATGATGAGCCAAAAAAATGGTTTGTGCTCCTGTTTTGTAAGCCGCATACACATTCTTTTTCAATGTGTCCGTTCCCGGCAAACCATATTTAGCCATAGCAATTCCACCAAGTTGTTCCTTCTCTTCTGTGGTAATATCCAGCTGCTCAAATCCTGCCAGGCCAATGGCTGTTGCATAATTCTGATGAGTATGAATTACATAATTCACATCCTCAAAAAATGCATAAGCACCGGAGTGAATTCCTTTTTCGCTGGAAGGTTTTCTCTCTCCCTCCCATTCTCCGGTAGCCAGGTCCATGACTACAACATCATCTTCCGTCATTTTGTCATAGCCCATACCGCTAGGGGTAATAACCATTTTTCCGTCCTGGGCACGACAACTGATATTCCCCCATGTTCTGGCAACCAAACCGTGTTGAAGCAACATCCGGCCGGTTTCAGAAACCTGCAACTTGCCCAACTGTAAATCCAAACCTTTGCTCATTTTTCTGCCTTTCTATCTGTTTAATTCTTCAAATGCTTTTTTATTATTCTTATATAAGGTCTTAAATACCTTGTAATTTCGCGTATAAATCGCCCGGTTTTCTTCTATTGGATAATAGGTGTTTGCTGCCGGTACCAATTTGGGAATGTCTTTATATTCAAACTCTCCCAATCCGATTCCTGCTACTAACGCTGCTCCTGCTGCTCCTGCATCCTGTGGATCATCAATAGTTTCAATAATCCGGCCGGTTACATCCGCCAATATCTGACACATAACATCAGACAATGCACCGCCACCAACAAAACGAATGGTGTTTGATGTTTTTATCTTTTTATCCTGACATTCCAACATCCAGCAAAGATGGTAGCAAATGCCTTCTAACACTGCACGGATCATCTCGGTTTTTCCCGTTTCAATACCTATGTTAAAAAACATACCTTTCGCATCCGGTGATTCGAACGGACAACGGTTCCCGTGAAGCCAAGGTGTAAAGATTACACCGTCCGCTCCCGGCTTGGCTTTTTTCACAGTTTCCGTCAAATAATCATATAAACTGGTATACATAGTTTCATCACTGTCTACCACATTTACCTTATTTAAATAAATATCAATCTCATCTAAAGCCAAATGTTCTTTGACCCACTCAAAACATTTGCCCGCAGTTTCCATCTCAGCAAAATAATTATAGTGTCCCGCCTCTATGCCCATGATTCCTGCAATCATAGCATCGATATCCACCACCTGTTTATCAATAATGGTTGTCACCCAACCGGAGGTTCCGGAATAAATATGGGTTTTTCCATGTTCTGCGCAGCCTGCACCAATACCAATCAATGTAGCATCTCCGCCACCGCCATAAACCGCTGTTCCCGGTTTCAATCCCAATTGGGAAGCGGCTGTTTCCGTCAATTTACCAAACTCTTCGGTGGCCTTCTTTATTTCCGGCAGGTGTTCTTTATTAACACCATAAATCCTGCAAAGTTTTTTACTGATTTCCTCTTTGCCCGGTCTGGAATCGTATAAAAATGTGGAATATGCCGAATCCGGTGTCATATAAAAGTTTCCGGTACATCTTCCGATTAAATAGTCTTTAACATCCAACCAACGATAAATCTTTGAAAAAACTTCCGGCTCATATTTTTCCACCCATTTGTACTTCCAAATTGGGTCTTTCACACTGGTAGGTGCCGCACAAGTTTGAATCAGACTAGGAAGTAATTTGCAAATATTTAAACCGGCAATTTTGATAAAATGCCCCTGCTCTTCCTTCATTACTTCGCCGGCTCTCTGATCCATATAACTCATTGGGCGACGCAATGCATTTCCTTCTTTATCAATAAGTACCAATCCCTGCATCTGGGAACAGAAGGTAATTCCTTCTACTTCCTCCGGCTTTACCGTGGTTTTTTGGAACAATTCTTTCGTGGATACGCACATAGCTTCCCACCATTCTTCCGTATCCTGCTCTGCTCCGCCATTTTCAAGAATGTACAGGTTGTATCGTTCATACCCCCCTGCCACAAACCGGATTTGATCCTTTATTTCGTACAAACAGCTTTTCACACCTGTTGTGCCAATATCGTATGCAATTACGTAACTCATCCAGCTTCCTCCTATACCTTACGGATTCTCATATTTTCTTAAGCGATTGCTTCTTCATCTTCATCAATATCTATTTTTTTACCTCGGGTAATCGAGGCTGAAAAATCAACTTTACTATATAAAAATCTGCCAAGTACAACAATCATAAAGTTGCTAAATACCATTGCCCACCAGATTCCCACACGACCTAAATCGGTAAAATTCTGACAGAATATTATAAACGGCAGTCTTAATCCCCACAATCTTGTAGTTGTCATAATGAAAGAAAACGTGGTCTTTCCCGAACCGTTAAATAAGGAAAGATAGCTTTGGAACATTGCCATTAACGGCTGTAACACTATGACATAAATCATGTATTCCATAGCAATTTCCAATGTCTGCGGGTCATTGGTTAATAACATCAATGCTCCCTCCCTAAACGGGAATAAAATCAAACATCCGATTACGGAAATAATGACGCCAAGGTTTCTACATACTTTATAGGACTGGATGGCACGCTCTTTGTTTCCGTTTCCAATATTTTGTCCTACAAAAGTCGCCAACACAGAACCTAATGCCATAACAGGCATTAATAACAGGTTTGTAACCTTATTACCTAAACTAAACGCAGCAGAAACTCTGTCACCATAAGATAATACAAACACCTGTAAAAACAAAAATCCAAAAGAACTAAAGGCCTGAGCTGCTGCAGACGGAATAGCAATCTTCACCAGTTTTCTAATATAAGCCATCTTTGGTTTCAAATCTTTTAACGTTAATTTTGCATCTGTATCTGCAAAAAAGAGATAATAGATACAAAACGGCACCTTAACCGCCTGCGAAATTGCAGTTGCAAATGCTGCACCGAACACGCCCCAGTTAAACACACGGATAAACGTTCCAGTTAAAACAACATTTGTAATAATTCCTAATGTTGATAACACAACCGGTGTTACGGTATCTCCTCTGGACTGACGGATAGACTGAAAGGCCGCAAAGACAAAGGCAAAAACCATTTCAAAAGAACGTACCTGAACATACGTCACTGCTGCTGTATAAGTTTCTCCTTCGGCTCCCATCCAACGTAATACAACAGGTGAAATAAAATACAACACAATATTAATGATAACACCAATAATAATACCAAGTGTTACTAACATTCCTCCGTATTTTCTGGCCTGCTCTTTTTTTCCTGCTCCCAAAAACTGACTGATAACTGCAGTTCCTGCCACGGCGATTCCCATGTTGAATGCCATTAATATATTAATCAAAGGCCAAGAAATACTCATACCTGCCTGGGCTGCTACCGAGTTTTGCATCTGTCCCACGAAATATGTATCAATCAAATCATTCATGGACATTAACAGATTTACCCCTAATACCGGTAATGCCAAAATGATAAATGCTTTATGCAGATTTTTCTCTTTTAAAAGCAATTCTCCTCTGTCTTTCTGCATCTGTTACTCCTCCTTTGGACCATTTAGTCCTAAAATCTTTTCATAGTAGACTATGAAATCCCTTAATTACCATATTACCCTTTCTGTCTGTAAACTTCTACTACTTTCACAAAAAAAACTAAATTTTTCTTCCTATATGAACAGAGCGGTCGCGAATACCATTTTTTACAGGCACGATATCCATTTTCCTCGTCGCCATAACCGCGTGTAATCCGCTTTGCGTATCACACGCTGATTAGCGGTCGTCAAATGGATATTCGTGCAAGCACGGTATCCATTTTCCTCGTCGCCATAACAAAAAATCGTACACCGGAATTTCTCCGATGTACGACATTTTTATTTATGTTTCTATCATCTACTCTTCATCATTCTTGTGTGCAACTTCCTGCAATCTCTTACCATAACGTAATAAATCCTGAAGAATTTCATCAAATTTAGTCATTTCTTCTGCTGCAGTAATCGCTACATCTACACTTTCATTGGAGGAAGCTGTTACTTCTTCTGTTGTTGCTGATAACTGTGCAATATTTTCGGTAATAACATCAACAGAGGAAACAATTCCGTCTACCGCACTTTCCATGTGCTTAATGCGTTCATTCAGTTCTTCTACAACTTCTTCGATGATATTAAATTTATCACTTACTGCATCAATTGTATCTGTCTGTCGCTCTATGCTTCCATTTGCTTTTTCAATACTGTCATGAGCAGTTTCAACGTCTTTAATCAAATCTCCGATAATCTCAGTTATCTGATTGGATGCACCCTTAGTCTGTTCTGATAACTGTCTGATTTCATCAGCAACTACAGCGAATCCTTTTCCTGCTTCGCCGGCTCTTGCCGCTTCAATAGATGCATTCAACGCCAATAAGTTTGTCTGTGCACTAATTGCAAGAATAGAACCTAAAATATTTTGAACTTCCGCAACCTTAGCGGTTAAACGATTGGTTGCTTCCACAGTATCTCCGGATGCATTTACTACGATTTCTGCCTGTTGCTTCAACTCTTTAACAACCTGAGCACCCTCATTCACACTCTGGATTGCTTTCTGTGAAGCATTTGCCATATATTCAGATTCCTGAGCTGCAACAGAAGTGTTTTCACGAATTTCACTACACATCTGTGCCTGATTCTGAATCGCCTCTGCTGTACTTTCTGTACTGTCCGCAATTCCCTTCATGGAAACTGAAGTAATATCAATGGATTCACGTAAAGCTTCTTTGGAATTCTGTACTTCTTCAAATCCGTTCAATACCTGTTCCGTAATCTTTAATACGTCTTGAGAAATTTCATGAGTTACAGCTGCTGAATGTTCAACCTCTGATAATCTTTCCCTGTTGAAAGAAGCCAATAAACGAATACCTACCATACAGATAATCACCGTCAGAATCACTGTCATCGGAGCAATTACAACAAAATCTCCGTATGCTTCATAATCACCCAGCCAGCGTACCAACTGAATCAAAAAGCTACCGCCCATAATACCGGAAATAATGGTCATCAATTTAATATCCTGATACAGGAACAATACAGCCATCATCGGAAGGGCAAACGCAAAGTTTGTAGGAGTTTTACCAACGGCCATGATCACAAAATACATCAATGCCGCACCGCTTGCCATAAGTACTCCGCCTTTGAGGGAGTTTTTAAACTTAGCATAACCAACAATTTCCATTACCAATGCTACGATAACTGCTACAAACTGTAAAAATGCAGCAAATCCCGCATTAGCAAGCACTACTGCCAGTCCCAGTGTTAAAAACTGATACAAATACATAACAAGATAGGTAAAAAATACAATACGATTCGTTCTTCTAAAATTATCCGCTGTCATACTCACTTATAAAGGTAGTCTTACCTTTATCCTCCTCTCCTTGAATTACTTTTAATTTTACTCCTTTTTTTTACAAAAGTCTACATTAAAAATGTCAATATTAATCTCATATTTAGATGAAATATAAATTTCTCTTTTCGTCCCTGAAATTCACTTCCAGCATTCTTACATGGGACAAAAACATTTCGTCATCAAAAAACTTTGCACCTTCAGGACATTTTTTCACGCAGGAATGACATTTGATACACAAACCGCTGACAACAGACGGATTCTCTTTCTCTATGGAACCCATCGGACAACTTTCTGCACATATACCACAGTTCTGGCATTTTTCCGTATCCGTTTTCGGCTTCGCTTTTAAAAATACAGCCGGCTCCCCATTCTCCTGCTTCGGAACATAATATGCTGCTTCGGCATCTCCCGGAATACTTAATTTTTTCATAGTTTCATCAGCATTATCTTCCATGGCAAGAATGTAGTCTGATATTTCTTTTGCCCAAGTCTCACCTTCACTCAAATCTTCTTTACAGGGTCTATTACTACCCAGTTTCTTTGAAAAAGGATGTTCACCTACAATTGCAGCTCCTCCTATTACTAAAAATCCATTTGATTCTAAAACATGACTCAATTCCGCCAGTGAATCATCAAAATTCCGATTTCCATAGGTCACTATACCTATGCCTATGGTCTGCTCACCTTTTATACAATTATGAAAAGTTGGAAGGATTTTATTCGGAAGTTTTCCTGCATAAGTAGGCGCTCCTACCACCACAATATCTTCCTTTGTAAAAATGTAATCCTTCTCTCTTGTTTCCGGCAGGGTAATATCTATAATTTCCAATTCCCGGTCCAGTTTCTCTGCCAAGGTTCCTGCTACCTGCAATGTGATTTTCTCCGTATTTCCCGTCGGACTGAAATATATTGCATATACTTTTTTGCTCATACGGCACCCCCATTTTTTGTTAATACTATTATACGACTTTCCCTTTTATAAATCGATAGACTTTTTATTAAAAAAATACTATAATATGGTTTGCTACTTTGGAAAAACATAATCAGAGGTTTTATTTATGAAAAAAAGAGTTTTATCATTATTATTAGTCTTATTCCTATTAATCAGCGGTTCTTTGACCGGTTGTTCCAACACTCCGGCAAACACCCCTTCCGATAAAAACGCATGTGAAACCCATGCAGATACCAACTTTGACGACCTTTGCGATTTTTGCAACGTGTCCGTACTGGTTTACGTGGATTTCTATGCCATTAACGATTTACACGGAAAAGTTGCAGATGGAGAGGGGCATCCGGGAGTAGATGAATTAACCACCTATCTGAAAAATGCAAAATTAAGAGATGATTATCTCTTTGTTCTTTCTTCCGGCGATATGTGGCAGGGAAGTTCTGAGTCCAACCTTACCGGTGGTCTTCTCACCACAGAATGGATGAATTATTTGAACTTTATCAGCATGACCATCGGAAATCACGAATACGACTGGGGTGAAGGTCCCATCGAAGAAAATGATGAAATGGCAAATTTCCCGTTTTTAGCAATTAATATCTATGACCGGGAAACCAACGAATTGGTAGATTACTGCCAGCCATCTGTAGTTGTAGAAGCAGGAGATGTTAAAATAGGTATTATCGGTGCAATTGGAGACTGCTACTCCTCTATTGCTATTGAAAGAGTACAGGATGTTTACTTTAAAGTTGGAAATGAACTAACCGAATTAGTAAAAGCCGAAGCAACACGATTACGGGAAGAAGAAGGAGTGGATTGTGTCATATATTCCCTACACGACGGTTATGGTCGCAGCAAGGGAGATGAGATTTCCTATATCGGTTCCAATGAACTTTCCGGATATTACGACACAAAATTATCTGATGGATATGTAGATGTTGTTTTTGAAGCCCATACTCATCAACAGTATATTCTTATGGACCAGTATGGTGTTTACCATCTACAGAATCGCGGTGATAACTCCGGCGGTATTTCCCACGTGGAAATCTCCGTAAACTCAGCAAACGGCGGCGTTACTGTAAAAGTTGCCGAACTGATATCTACTACCCAATATCAGGACCTGTATGATGATGCAATTGTATCTACATTATTAGAAAAATACAAAGATGAGCTTTCCTATGCCTACGAAGAATTGGGCTATAACGCTGCTTTCAGAAACAGCAATTACTTATGCCAATTAGTTGCAGACCTTTATTTAGAAGAAGGAATTGAAAAATGGGGCCGTGAATACAACATTGTTCTTGGTGGTGGTTCCATATCAACCAGAAAACCATATAATTTAAATGCCGGAGCCGTTACCTATTCCGACTTACAACCACTGTTTCCGTTTGATAACGAATTGGTACTGTGCTCGATTTCCGGAGCGGACTTGGAACGTCGCTTTTTAAACAATTCTGAATATGTAGTAAGCCTAAGTTCCTATGGTCAAAGCATTCGAAATAATATTGATCCAAATGCTACCTACTACATTATTTTGGACACTTGGTCTTCTAATTACGCGCCGAACCGCGCTACCGAAATTGCCCGTTACGGTGATAGTGTCTATGCCCGGGATTTATTAGCATGGTATATTCAAAACGGGGGATTAGCTAAATAAACTATACGAAATTAAAATCTTATAACATAACAAAACCGGTATGCTTTATTCGCGTACCGGTTTTTGTGTATGTATATATTCTATATAGTATCTGAGATTATGATGGATACGCGGTGCTCTCCACTTTTCTTTCCTTAAAAATGGAGTCACTGTTGTATGCGTTCTATTATTCGTCACAGGTAATGTTACTGTCGGCACCTTGTTGCCACTATTATTGTTTCCACTGTTACTACCGCTTCCGCCACTTTGGTTTCCTCCACTTTGATTTCCACCGCCGGCGTTACTTCCCCCTGCTTCTAACCCTAAAAATTTTGCTATGCCTATTGCATCCGCTTCTCCCAGGGATTTTAATTTTTCATCAGAAGAAAGAAAATGTTCTTTATCATAATCACTGGAAACAAATGCATGCTCTACAATAACTGCAGGGTATCCGGCTTTTTTCCCTTCTCGGATTACTCTATATGTGTCCCCGTCAGAACCATCCGGAAAGCGATACTGTTCATGGGTGGTCGTAACAGCACGAACACCGCCATTTTTAAGTCCAAGGGCAACCAGCTCATTTAAAATAGACTGGGCAAGTTTTTTTGCTTCAGTTGCAATGTCCGGTCTGTAGTTACTATTTGGATGAAATACTAAAGCTCCGTTTACTGAAGGATCAGAAAATGAATTCAAATGAAAACTCACATAATAATCCGCTCCCACACTTGCCGAAAATTCAACCCTGCCTTGATTACACTGGGTAGAATTAGTTCCCGGAAACGGACAAGCTGTAGTTTCTCTGATCATATAAATCTTCACACCTTTATATGTTTCCAGCTTTGCTTTACAAAAAAGGGCAATCTTTAAATTTAATTCTGCTTCTGCAAACCCCGGGCCACCGGCAGATGTTCCTGCATGAACCGCGTCGTGTCCCGCATCTAAAACAACTACAATCTCATCTTTATTTGTAGCATGTACCGGCATCTGATTGGTACATAATAGGGATAATACCATAACTGCAACAATTATTTTTTTCAAAACATTCTTCATTATCTTACCTATATTTTTATTTCTTAGTACTTTTTGTCAAATACTTTTTTATTCTAGCACAAAAATCTTTCCGATGCACTCAGGAATTTGATTTTTAACATTTTATTCATATCATTTTATATCCATTTTCCTTCTTTCTATTTTTATAGACATTTTTTTGTATTAAATGTATAATTTTCTTAGTTGAAATTTTTAATATCATCGGGAGGAGAATTATTATGGGATTAATTAAAGCAATTGAAGGTACTATTAAAGGCGTAGTCGCTGACCAGTGGAAAGAGTACTTTTACTGTGATGCCATTGAAGACAACATTTTGGTTATTAAGGCAAGCAAACGTACTACAGGTGCTTTCGGAACAAAGAACAATGCAAATGACAACCTGATTTCAAACGGTTCTGTCGTTGCCGTAAACGAAGGTCAGTGTATGATTATCGTTGATCAGGGAAAAGTTGTAGAGTTTTGTGCGGAAGCCGGAGAATATTTGTATGATACATCTTCTGAACCAAGCTTATTATTCGGAAACTTAGGTGAAAACATTGTAAACACCTTCAAACAAATTGGCAGACGTTTTACTTTTGCCGGCGATACTGCAAAAGATCAGAGAGTATATTTCTTTAACACAAAAGAAATTAAAGATAATAATTATGGTTCCGCACAGCCAATTCCGTTCCGTGTAGTAGACACAAATATCGGTTTGGACTTAGACACCGAGGTGCGTTGCCATGGTACATATTCTTATCAGATTTTTGACCCGATTTTATTCTATACTAATGTATGTGGCAATATTTCCGATGAATATTCCAGGGAAAATCTCACAACTATGTTAAAGGCTGAAGTAATCACTGCCCTGCAGCCTGCTTTGGCACAGATTTCTGCAATGGGCATCCGCTATAGTGCCGTACCTGCTCATACCGTAGAATTGGCAGAAGCAATGAACACCCAGCTTTCCGAAAAATGGGGTAAAACAAGAGGACTTCGCATTGTTTCCTTTAACATCAGTCCATTAACCCTTCCGGAAGACGACGAAGCAATGATTAAGGATTTACAGAAAACTGCTGTCTTCCGCAACCCGAATATGGCAGCGGCTTCTATGGTTGGTGCACAGGCCGAGGCAATGAAAGCAGCGGCTTCCAACACCTCAACCGGACCAATGTTAGCATTTGCAGGAATGAATATGGCGCAGCAGGCAGGTGGCTTAAGTGCAAATGCTTTATTTGAAATGGGACAGCAACAAAATGCCCTGAACGTAAATCCTGCTCCTGTAAATAACAACAACTGGATTTGTTCTTGCGGAACCCCTAACAAAGGTAAATTCTGTCAGGAATGTGGCACAAAAAAACCTGCAAACGAACCATTATACCGTTGTGACAAGTGCGGATGGGAACCGGAAGATCCAAAAAATCCTCCAAAATTCTGTCCGGAGTGCGGAGACCCATTTAACGGAGAAGATATGAATTAACGTTCTTTTTCGGGAGGTTTTTATGAATACATACGATGAAAATACAGATTCCAGAGTGGTAGATACCAAAAAAGAAACCGATAAAAAATGCCCTCAGTGCGGTGGTATTATGACATTTCATCCGGATACCGGAAATATGAAATGCCCTTACTGCGATTATGAAGAAGAAATTCCTGTAGAGGATGAAGAAGTCGCTTCTGCTGCCGAATTAGACTTCTATCAGGCAGAGCATACTGCCAACAAAAACTGGGGTGTAGAAACAAAAACAGTCCTGTGTAAGGCTTGTGGCGCACAGTCCATCTATGATGCACTGCAAACTGCAGGCATTTGCCCTTTCTGTGGTTCCAATCAGGTTATGGAAGCTCAGGAAGAAGATACAATTGCACCGGGCGGTGTAGTACCGTTTCAAATAAGCGATGACCAGGCTGCTGAATATTTCCACACTTGGATTAAGAGAAAGTGGTTTTGTCCAAAGCTCGCAAAAGAAAGTGCAAAACCAAAAAGCTTCAAAGGTATCTATTTACCATATTGGACCTTTGACACACAAACCTCTGCTTCATATCGTGGACAATATGGCACCCGCCATGTAAAGAGAAATAGCAAAGGCGACACCAAAGTGGAAATCCGGTGGCATAGTACTTCCGGTTCTTTAAACAGGTTCTTTAATGATGAACTGGTGCTGGCCAGCAAAAATCACAATGGCAACATCTTAAAAGGCTTAGAACCATTTAATACAGAAAAAAATAAAACCTATAAGCCGGAATATGTAGCAGGATTTATTGCAGAACGATATTCTGTTGGTTTAACAGATGCCTGGGAAGAAGCCAAGATTTCCATTCATGATAAATTAGAGGACTTGGCCTCCGAAGATATTCAAAGACGACATGCTACCAGCTACGTACGTGGTGTGTCTGTCCGTGCTTCTTATGATAAGATTACCTACAAGTATTTATTATTACCGGTATGGTTATCAAACTTTAAGTATAAGAATAAAGTTTATCAGTTTATGGTAAACGGACAAACAGGAAAAGTTTCCGGAAAAACGCCAATATCCGCCGTTAAGGTTGCGTTTGTTGTTATAGCAGCTATTATAATCGCAATTATAGCTTCTTATCTCTATATGGACTAAAACAAAAAAGGTTGTGGTTGATATCTCTTAAATATCAATTCACAACCTTTCTTTTTTCTAATTGTCTGTCGACATGGCTGTATAAGATGTAACCCCTAAGATAGTTTCTCCATCTATTTGCAATGCTGTTGGACGGTCAAATTCCACTGTAATCTTTTTTCCCTCCAGGATATCCACAATGCTTTTATGTTTTATATGTTCTCCCTTGAAAATAGAAGGGAATACCATTAATGTTCTTATCTTTCCTGAACCATGAAAAATCAAAGTGGACAGCTTCCCTTCTGCTCCCATTCTGTTTTGCTTTGGCGTTGGTATCATACCGCCACCATAGAATCTGCCGTACATAGTTGGTGCCAACCATACTTTTTTATAAGTATATGTCTCCCCATCTACTGTAACTGTTGCATTTGTTGGTTTATAAAAAAATAATAACCCCTTAATCGCTATTGCAGTATAATTAACCTTTTTCCCCGGAGTCTTTTTCAATTCATCGCCTACTTCACAGCAATATCCATCAATACCATAGCCTACCCCGTTAATAAACCGGTATTTTTTTCCATTTACTTCTACAATCGGAAGATTCTTTAAGTATTGTCCGATTGAAAAAGGAGCACATCCCTTTCTATATCCTACATCCATAGCGAAATCATTTCCTGTTCCTATAGGATAATATAAGATTTCATTATTTATTTCGATTTTCTCAGTTGCATTAACAAACTGATTCAATGTACCGTCGCCTCCGGCAATGATAACATAGTCATCCTTTTCCAAGCCGGAGAAAAAAACAGCATAATCCTTTATTTTGAATATATCAATATACTTTAACTCCTCTTTCAGAATGACTTCCAACTCCCGTACATTCTCCAGATTATTGTTGGTACCTGCACGTAAATTATACAATACATATCCTGTTGCCATAACGTTACTCTCCTCATTTTTCTTTTGTTTTTCACACTCATATTTGTATCTATCGTTATCGCCTAAGTATACCAACACTCCCCTTTTTACTCTTAAAAGCATAATCCAAAATCTGCAACTGAATTTCAACTGAAAATCAACTTTTGTTGAAAAAAGAAGCGCTACTAAAAAGTAGCACCCCTTTATTCATTCTCATTTCTATTTTTTAAAGCCACACTGACACGACATCCGCCCTCATATTTATTCTCCGCCAGGATGTCACCATCAACAAGGTTTAATATTTTCTTAACTAATGCCAGGCCCAATCCGTTTCCTTCTTCCTTATGTGATGTATCTTCCTGATAAAATTTATCAAAAAGATGTCTTTTTCCTTCCTCGGACAGTCCCGGACCCTGGTCCTCAATTATAAATACCAGCTTATCGTCATAATTCTTCAAGGAAATCCTTATCATCCCGTTATCCGGGCTAAATTTAATCGCATTGCTCAGAAGATTCCCCCAAACGTGATGTAACATATTTTCATTTCCATAATAGTTGACATCATCCAAATCAACATCAAATTCCAGGTTCTTCGGCCCCCACGCCGATTCCATTGCTACAATCTCCTCCCGGATTTGTTCATCCAAATCATACCATTCCTTATTTGTCTCTATAGACTGATTTTCTAATTTTGACAAAAGAAGAATATTACTTACAAGAGAAGATAATCTTTTGGTATTATATAATATTTTATCAATATATTCGCTTTCTACCTCATCAATATTGTCCGTACTTTGCAATAGGGTGGTATATCCTTCAATTGCATTAATCGGTGTCTTAAATTCATGAGATACATTTGACACAAAATCGGTTTGAAGTATTTCCATGGAACCAAGTTCTTTTGCCATCATATTAAAACCCGCAAATAGCTCCTGCATTTCTGCGAAAGATGATTTTGTTTGCAATCGGGTTTCAAATTCTCCATCCGCTATTTTTTGCATCCCCTTTCGAAGTTCTGTAATAGGATTAAAAAACATATTGGATATCAGTCTGGCCGCAAGCATAGCAACAAGTAAACTAAACACAATCAGTTGAACAACCAAAGGAATGTTTGCTGAAAAGGTGGAAACCCAGTCCATCAATTTCGTAAACCCATAGGCAGCTACAATGCTTCCTAACACAATGATTCCAACATATAGTGTCATTCGCGTTTTTAAACTGAATTTAATCTTCTGATTACGTATTATTTGAAATCTGTCTATTTCTTTCATTGCTTAACCACCTTATATCCCACGCCTCGCATGGTTACAATCTTGAAATCCGTATTATCACGGAAACGTTCACGCAATCTGCCTATATGAACATCCACTGTATGTGTATCACTTTCCGAATCATATCCCCACACATCATCCATCAGTTGTTGGCGGGTAAAAATCCGTCCCGGATACGATACCAATTTATATAACAACATAAATTCTTTTTGTGGAAGGGATATTACATCCTTTCCTGTAGTAACCGTAAATGTATCGCATTCCATCGTAGTATTTCCAATAACCTGCCTTCTCTCGTTAATCATTTGTGCCCTTCTAAGAAGTGCGCCAACACGCAACACCATTTCATTAACATTTACCGGTTTTATCATATAGTCGTCTGTACCGGAAAGAAATCCCAAACGCATATCATCAAATGCGTCTTTTGCAGTAATCATCATTACCGGAATGTTATTTCCTGCATCCCGAAGCGTTCTGACCAACTCATACCCATTCATAACCGGCATCATAATATCTGAAATAATAAGGTCGTAATATTCATTTTCTAAAGTATCCAAAGCCTCTTTTCCATTTGCAACTTCTTTTACCGTATATCCATTTTTTATAAGCACATGGCTAAACAACCGACGTAGTTCCCTGTCATCTTCCACAATTAATATTTTTAGCATATCTATTTACTCCTTTATCACCTTATGGCGTTATATTCCAATTCCAAAAAAACACGATTCTGTCAATGTTACAAAACATTCGACAGAATCGTGCTCTTTCTTACATGTTGCCCAGCATTCCGCCAAGCATTGCTCCGCTTGCTGCTACAATAATTAAAATAATAATTGCAATTCCACCATAAACAAGAGCGCCGCAAAAATAAGAACGTGCATAACTGCGAAGATTGTAATTCCTTGTTCCACCACATGCGAAAATGATTAAGAAAACCAATCCCACAACTGGTACTGCGAATAATAACTGAAGTGCAAAATATTTCCATGCACCTAACGGTTTATATTCCTCCGGAATATTAAATCCTTCTGTGTTCATATTTTTTCCTCCTTTTCACAATAACAAGTTATTGTATTTATTTTATTGCAAATACCTCAATTTGCATTTACAATCGTCTATTGCTCCCCTTCATCATCTGTTTGATTTTCAAAGTAAGCATCAATACCATTGGCCATTCCCAGAACCATCTTATCCTGATATTCCTCTGTTGCCATCAGCAGATCTTCGTCCGGGTTAGACATGAATCCCATTTCTACAATTGTCACAGGTACCTGACACCAGTTAATTCCACTCATCGTATCTGTTTCCCAAACATATTTTTTATAGGCACCGGTTGCCTCCACAAAGCCATCTAACACACAGTCGGAAAGTCTGCGACATTTTTCATACAAGTCACCATTGTATGGATTTGCCGGGGTCTGACATATTGTTAATGCTCCGTGAATGGATGGATCTGTAGATGAGTTTGCGTGAATACGAATAAACGCATCTGCATTTAATTTATTGGCCGCCTCAGCACGAGTCGCATTACTAATGTTGATTTCATGTGTCTCCCGAATCATGGCAACACTATAACCGCGGGCTAAAAGCTCCTCTTTCAATTTCATAGAAACCACCAGATTTAACTGGTACTCATGCCATCCGCTGGCACATCCGCTGGTACCGCTGGAAACCTTTGCTTTCATGGTACTTGAGCCCGGTCCGTCAGGTTCTTTATCTTTATTTCCAACGCCCTGATGCCCTGCATCAATAACAATAAGAATGCCATTTCCTCCGCCTTCAGGTACACATATTTCCAAATCCGGCACTTCTGTAATTTCAGGCACCTGATTTCCTGAAGATGCCTCCGGTGAAGTAGTACTCTCTACCTTTTCAAGGCCTAAATATTCTGCTGAAACATATGCTTCTTCACCATTATAAAGAATCTTTTGCCAGCCGTCCACCGCATCTCCTAACGCAGTCACTTCCTCGTTTTTACTTAATTTTCCCACGATGTCATAAGAAGTTCCCGGCCCCTTGCGTACATTAACGCCTGTTTGGGCATACATAGTAGTTTCTGCCACAACTTCTTCATCTTCTTTATCCGCTTCGTTCTCCTCAGACTCTTCAGATTCTTCGTTATCACTCTGTACATCATCAGAATCTGTCTGTTGATCGTCTGTATCCGTTTCTTCCTGTGTTGTAGAATTATGATTATTCTGATTCAAATACTGAAGATTGCAACCTGTTGTAAACAACATCACCGCCAATATCAAAACCAGTATCCTTTTTAAAGGTTTCATGCAACTCTCCTTATTCTTCTAACCAACTTGTTTAATCCAAAAATAAGTAACGTACCGCCAAGAATTACGACTACATATGTAAGTAAAAATATGAGATACGGTACATTCTCCTGAATCTTATCAAAAACAGGCAATGCACTGATGAAATACGGGCTTATGTAAAACATATCAAAAGTTTCACCATTTAGAATGCCACTATTATATAACACAATGTTCATTACATTAGCTACAGTCGCAAAGGCTCCAAAAGATATAAATGCACCGAACAAATCAGATTTATTGTCCTTAACTGCCCCCGTCATCAACAAATAAAGGGAAACCACAAAGCTTCCGCAGTGCAACCACATAGTGTGAATATTCACTTCTGTAAAATCCGTGAAACAGTCTGTTGGAATCAGCATCGTGGCAATTGATCCCAATATGGTTGTATACGCCACATACGCCAGCAATGCGCTCCGTACTTTGCCGGTCTTTAAAAACAGACACGCAACCGTTACAAAGATTGGTGTGGAACATAACTGAAATGGTGCAGCATACCACTGATAATCCCACGTAATGATATTTGTCGCCGCATCAAAATTAAAGCTCCAAATTAACTGCTTAATGACTTCTAAAATCAAAGCACCGATACCGTATACACCCAGTACCCATTTTAGTTGCTTCTCACTGTATTTTTTCCTGTTAATATAAAGAATAATGCTGGCTACAGCCACAAGGAAAAGCCACATAAAATGAAACCAGCCCCACGGTTGCGGCTCTTCCATCTTTCCTTGTAATAAATAAAGAATTTCTTCAAATGTATTCATATTTGTCATCCCTTGTCGAATTTTATTTTAACTATATTCTAGCATATCTTTGGGTAAAGTAAACTAATAAATTGATTAATATTTGATTAAGGTGTATTATTTATTTCGTATATAGCAATTACTTTAATTGGAGGAAAACATGGAACATTTATTAGAAAAAAAAGAGTTGAATTGCCAAATCACCTACAAGAAACTGTTAGATGACATTGATTGCATGTTTGATGTGCTTAAAGATTCTTATGCAATGTACGAATATTTTGGAGAAAACCTTTTTCAACAGGCCCTCTCAAACATAAAAGCAAAACTTCATAACGATATTTTTTCCTCAATTAAGGAGAATCAGCCGGTCTCTGTCGTAGATCCCGATTTAAACAAAACAGTTTCTGCCATGAACGAAGCATTGTCCTTTATTAAAGACGGCCATTTTTCCATTAGAAAGTCCCATTCCTCCGAGGAAAAATACGATTATGCTGTTCGATATTATTCTTTTTGCGGAATTCCTGTAATTGATTGTAAAAAACTATATTATACCAACGATACCGAAAAAAAAGAACTGGAAGATTTAAAAAACAAGGCCAAAGATTACCAAAACAAAGCCCCGCTAATCATCGACTTGCGGGACAATATTGGCGGAGATACCACTTATATGTATGATTTTCTATGTGAATTAATGGGTTGTGACGTTGGCTACAGTCTAAAATATATCCAAAAAAATTCCAAACTGTTTTTAGCCTATTTGAAAAAAGAAGGCTATCCTTATACACCGGAATCAGAACTTGAAATCACAGAAGAGGTATGCCCAAAAATCCCTAATAAGAAGCCAATTTATGTGCGTTTTAATGAACTTTCCGCTTCTGCGGCAGAAGAATGCATTGCCTATCTGCGTAACATTGAAAGGGTAACCTTAGTGGGGGACCATTCCGCCGGAGCAGGTTCTTGTGGAAATTGCATTTCTGTCTTTTTGCCTCATTCTCACTTAGAGGTTTACTTCGGCACCGGATTAGTCCTTTATGACGGACATATTAATATTGATGCCGAAGGCGGATTTAAGGGTGATATGGATGAAGAAGAGTTTCTATTGTTTCTCCTGGCTCCTTCACATCACAACTTCGAATTTCAAGCAATTTAATTGCTATAGTTTTTTCTCATACTATTTCTTTAGTACCTTCAACAATGCATCAACCTCTTCTTCTGTAGTACCCCAGCAAGTCACAAGACGGATTACGGAATGGCTTTCATCGTATGGACACCATGTATAGAAAAAGAAATCCTTTTCAAGTTCTGCAATCCGGTCATTTGACATGATAAGGAAAACCTGGTTGGTCTGGTGCGGTAACCACAGCTTGTAGCCTGCACTTACGACACCCTCCGCAATCTTGATAGCCAGGTCGTTTTCTTTCTTAGACAATTCATAGTACAAAGAATCCTTACCACCTTCGAAGAGTGCTTTCAGCTGAACCGGAATCAGACGACCTTTGGCTAACAGGGCACACTGTCGCTTAATCATATAACGGAAGTGATCGTCAAATTTTTCAGGATTAACGATAACCAATGCTTCGCCAAAGAGTGCACCGATTTTAGTACCACCGATGTAAAATGCATCAACCAAATCTGCAATTTCCTCGATTTCCAGGTCATTGGTCGGCCAGGTCAGAGCCGTACCCAGACGTGCGCCGTCCATATAGAGGGTCAATCCATGCTTACGGCAACATTGGCTGAGTGCTGTCATTTCTGCTTTTGTGTATACGCCACCATTTTCAGTAGGATGCGTAATATACACCATTTTAGGAATCACCGTATGTTCATCTTCATGGTGCAATAGTGCCTTTTCAATATCTTCCGGACGCAGTTTACCGTCCGGAGTTTCCATTGCAAACTGACGGTGACCGTTTAATTCGATGGATCCGGTTTCATGCACATAAATATGTCCGGTTGCGGCAGTGATAACACCTTCATATGGTCTCAGACCAGCTGATACGGTAGTAGTGTTACAAGGTGTTCCGCCTACAAAATAGTAAATATCAGCCTCCGGCTTGCCTACCCACTGACGAATCATTTCGGTACATTCATCACTGAAACGGTCCAGACAATAGCCGTCGGTATGTTCCATATTGGTATCCATCAACGCCTGCATAATCTTTGGGTGAGCACCCAAACTGTAGTCACTTCTAAAATAAATCATTTTGTCTTCCTCTCTATTCCAAATTTAAATGGAAAGTATGTATTGTAAATTCTCCCAGTTGAATTTCTTCCTGGTCAATATTCTCTACTTCTAAATGGTCATTTTCATATAAGTCGATTTCTTTGGATGGTAAATCTTATCAAATAATGTACCTTCTTCAGGCAATGCCTATATGAAGAATTATACGGTAAAATATCTTGTTTTACAATAATTCCAATAGCGACTCCCTATATGTTTATGTGCAAATTGTGTGCCCCCCCAACTTGAGGTCGATTTTTTCGACCTCAAGTTTTGCAACCTAAATAACCTTATCTGTACCTAATAACAACCCCTCTATTACAGGATGAATGAACGCTGAATTCTCAACCTTATTAATAGCACATAATTTCCTACCCGCATCCTTGCTGGATGCACCGGAATGATATGTTTGTTCTGTTGGCAAACCATAATCAAGCACAATCCATCTGTCATGACAATCCGGATTAGGCTTGATTCGAAGTGGTGGATATTGATTGATAAAGTCACTTACAACTGCTGATGTCAGAAATCCTTTTTTACCATGACCATTCTCTGTAAATAAAATGACTTCAACACCTTGTTTCTTCTGTGACAAAAGCTGTAATGTCTTTGTATTCATATAATCATCAACCACATAAATACTTGTTGTCGCCTGCTGATAAATATCTATGTACGCGGCATCTGCTTCAAATTTTTGACCTTTGTAGATAACAAAATTTTTGAAATCTTTATCCGACACAAAGTTTTCGTTGAGTGCGTCTATGCTTTTTTGAATACTTACTATATCGTTTTCTGTTTTCTTTTTCCAATCTGAAATCCCTGCTACCTGCACCGATATCTCGGACACTTTTGCTGTTACAAGTTTCATCTCTGATTGTGTAACAAACTGCTGATTCTGTTTAATATAATGGCGCATTTCACGAAATGCACGCATAATAAAAATGCTTTGTTGCTCTGCAAGCTTTCCTTTCAAAACTGTAGCAAGCATATATATTCCTTGTTCAGTAAATGCATATGGCATTTTCTTAATATTGGTACCTCTTTTATCTCCCTTTTCATTCAAAGTCACAATTTGTGACTTTGAAAATTCTTCTGGTATTTCTTCTTTTTTTAGTTGAAACATAAAATCCTCTGGAAATCTATCAATATTTCTTTTCACCTGCTGATTTAATGCTTTAACTTCATATCCATAGCCTTCCTCCCACAAATTGTGCAGCAGGCTGTCGCACAATTACCAATATATTATCTATTAGTTACATCCTCTTCGTTGTCACCCTTATTTCTTTTGTCAGCCAACCTCTCCATCTGAATCTTATACGCCATCAACCGCAAAAGATATTGTGGAACCCTTCTGTTTCCTAATTCCCAATCAGTTTCCGTCATATACGGAATTTCAAAGTACTCACAGAATTCTTTTCGATTCATACCTGTACTTTCTCTTAATTTTCTCAATTCTTCTCTTGCTTCCATAGTACGCTCCTTTATGCATTGCATAAATAAATTATATAACTTTTATTCTATGTGGCCAATAACCCATTTCCGTAAAAAAATAAACCTCGGCAAAAATTCGCTTTTCACCGAGGTATACTTTAATTTGAACATTTTATTCCTGAGTTGAACGTTACACCATTTTTGCCCGTTCATTCAACCACTATATTTAGTATCAATCTTTATCAAATGCCTAAATATAGGCAAACAATGTGTCTTGCTTCACATTATATCATGATATGACTATTTACCCCAACTACTTTTTCTTGATAATCCGATTCGCCTGCTACCATATATATATTATTATATTGCTTTTCTGTCAGGCGTAAAAGTCTTACAACTCCGGTTTTAGGCGCATACTCTTTTATTCGTCTGTAATGTTTTTCGGATGCTTTTCTATTTTGCACTATTCGCATAAATACTTCCGGTGCAATCCGTATATACCCGTCTTTATGTAAAAACTTCCGAATCCTTGTATACTCTGTTTTGGTTCCCCATTTCTCGGTTGGACTTAAAATAACAAACAATCTCACTCTGTAATCCCCTCCATGCTCTCAATTGGAAGAATCATTGGCAACTTTAGTTTTTCTGTTGAAGCATCTAAAACAATCCGTTTCAAACTCTCCACCATAATATCAATCGCTGACATCACATTTACCTTTACTCCGTCAACGATACAGGCATTATGTAATACATGTGCCAATTCTCTTCTTTCCGATTTTGTTAACTGTATATTCGGTGCAATATTATTATGTGCCACTAAATCTACCATTGCACGATACGGTTCAATTAAATCATCTGCTAAATTAAATGCGTTCAATTGACTGTCATGATGAATTCCGAAGGTTGGATGAAAACCTGTTGCAACCAATTTTCTCGCAATTGCGCTTCTAACAACAGCATAGCCATAGTTCAATCTACTATTTATAGGGTCCTCTGCCCTTCTATTAAAGCCCTCATGGTAATATGAAAAATATTCTTTTGCCGCCAATGATTCACTATAATCAACATTCTCATCATCTACCGATGACACATACTCTGCAATTCTTTCAGCTCCATCCAATCCCATAATAGACAAAGCTCTGGATTGATTGCTTATCTTTTGTTTTATAATTTGAATCCATAAGTCCAAATATTTTTCATGAGAAGTATTCACTTGTGCATGCATTAATTTAGATTGTCTTGTATGTCCTTCAAAAGGCAATACAATGGCTGTCGGTAAATATCTATCATCCAATGTCATCAATGCCACCTTATTTTGGCTTAGAATAGACAAATCCATTGTCGAAAGGCGTATATTAGCACCATGTACCATAATCTGATTCAAGTCCTCTATTGGCACATAAGCAATTCCATCCTCTGTTGTAATCTCCAGTTGCCCTTCCTTTATGTGTATTTCTGCAGCATGGCTAATTTCTAGCGTACGAAATCCCATAAATCTTTACCTTTCTACATCATCCCTTAACGCTCTAACGCATCTATATCGAGAGTTACATTAACATAATGCTTTGCTTCATAGAGTTTGGACAATAAAACAACCGTCTCCACATGCGCCGTTCCCGGGAACATATCCACACACCCAACTCTTTCCACATGATATCCTCTTGCCAATAGCATTTCCAAATCCCTTGCAAGGCTGGTTGGTTTACAACTGATATAGACCATGCGGTCCACACCGTAATTAATAATCTTCTCCAAAGCCTTTGGATGAATTCCATCACGTGGCGGGTCCAAGATAATGTAATCCGGACGTTCTTCAATGGTATCCAACACTTTCAAAACGTCCCCAGCGATAAAATCACAGTTTTCCAATCCGTTCAATCCTGCATTTACCTTTGCAGCTTCCACTGCTTCTTCAATTATTTCCACACCAATAACCTTTTTTGCTACCGGTGCAATCATCTGGGCAATGGTTCCCGTTCCGGAGTATAAGTCAAATACTACCTGAGACGGCTTTCCATCTACATCCAACTTGCCGATATAGTCCCTGGCGGTTTCATAAAGTACTTCTGCTCCCAAAGAGTTTGTCTGAAAAAAAGAAAACGCGGAAATTTTAAAACGTAAGCCCAGGATTTCTTCATATAAGTAATCTCTTCCGAATAAAATATCTGTTCCTTCGTCTGCAATAATATCAGCAACGCGATCATTCTTTGTATGCAGTATTCCAACTAAGTTTCCTTCTAAATGCAACTCTTTAATTGTTTTTGCATAGTTTTTAAGCAAATTTTCCTCGTGAATCCCATTATCTATCTGAGTAGTTGTTACAAGGTCAATTAAGATTTCCTTGGTTCTTTTTCCCTTACGCACCAGTAAATGACGAAGATATCCGGTATGTCTTAATTTATGGAAAAAGCTACATCCGGCTTCACGAAAATATTCTACTGTGGCGCACAAAATCTTTCTATAGTCTTCATCTACAATCTGACACTCAGGCACTTCCGCAATATCGTAAAAACTTCCTCTTTTGTGCATTCCCAATGCCAGCGGACCATCTTTGTACAAGTCCCCAAAAGAGAATTCCATTTTATTCCGATATCCAAACTGCTCCGGACTCGGCTTAATGCCTTCCCAAATTTGCTCCAGTGGCTTTTGTCCGGAGGTACTTTCCTTTGCCGTTTCATCGATTACCGGACTTAAGAGAGCACGCACCTGTCCCTCTTTTAATTCCAACTGCTTTTCGTACGGCAGATTCTGATATGTACATCCGCCACATTCTCCAAAGTGCTTACACAGTGGTTGTGCCAATTCCTCCGGTGCAGGGGCCAACACTTCTACCAAACGGCCTTCTCCTTTTCCCTTACGCACCTTTTGGACAGCAACGGATACCTTTTGTCCTTTCAGGACATTTTTTACTGTAACAGTTTGTCCTTCTTCAATTGTCACAATTCCCTTATTTGGAAAGTCAACCAGCGTTACAACGCCCTCATAAATCTGACCTTTTTTCATTTTTATCAATTCACTCCTATGTTTTTCCCCATAAATATTGAATGGGGCCCTTCTCAGAGCCCCATATCTTATAATCCGTGTCGTTTATCTGCTTACTCTTCAACAACTCCTAAATCTTCATCAAAAAAGTCATCTGCTAAATCATCGTCAAACTCTTCTTCAAAGTCTTCCATGTAATCAGGAGCAAAGAAGCGATAAATAGCATAAGCAATACCTGCAATAGCAACAATTGCACCGATTACTGCTAATACAGTAATTACTTTTTTCTTTTTACTTGCCTTCTTTTCTTCCTTGTGCAATAATTCACCAATTTTTGATTTCATCATAAATTTTTTCATATCATTCGCTCCTTTATAATTTATTTTTTTACTAGTATACCACATTCTTGCTTGTCAGCATACTATATTTTTTAAATTTTACAAAATTTACATCTTTTTTAGTTTTGCAAAGGTTGCAAACATCTTTTTGGTGCCAAATTTATCAAACTCAACGGTCACCTCAAAGTCTCTGCCACCGGAAAGAATGTCCTGTACCGTTCCCTCTCCAAACTTCACATGGGATACTCTGTCGCCTACATCATACTCCAATTTACTTTCTGAAGTAACTGAACTAAAAATATCCTTTCCCTGCTGCATAAACGGCTTTGCCCGAAATGCCTCCTTCGCCTTTCTAAAAGTAT
Organism: Lachnospiraceae bacterium; assembly: GCA_045632875.1. GTDB lineage: Bacteria > Bacillota > Clostridia > Lachnospirales > Lachnospiraceae > XBB1006. The sequence goes on along the minus strand of JAZQXN010000031.1, from coordinate 45,844 downwards.
CCTGCCTTGGCATTTCATCTGTTGCATATTTTTTCACATATCCGTCCAACAGTTCTGCCGGAATTTCCTTTATAAAGCGTGACACTGTATTAAACTGTGTTTCTCCATGAATCATTCTGGCTCTGGCTGCCGTCATTGTGAGATAATCCATAGCTCTGGTGATACCCACGTAACACAAACGTCGTTCTTCCTCTAAATCTGTTGAGTCTTCAGATGCTATTCCGCTGTAGCTTGGGAACAATCCATCCTCCATTCCAACCATATAGACTCTTGGGAATTCCAATCCTTTCGCACCATGTAAAGTCATCAATACTACATAGTCGTTACTATCCTTCAGTTCATCTACGTCCGCCACCAAAGCAACCTCTTCCAAAAACTCGCTTAAGGATGGCTCTGTAGCATGTTCCTCATAGTCAATCAGCTTATTTAATAATTCATCAATATTTTCAATTCTGGCTCTGGCTTCTTCTGTTTCTTCTGCTTCCAGTTCTGCCACATAACCTGTTTTGTCAATTAGTTCCTTTAATATGGATGACGGAAGACTCCATTTCAAATTATCTCTCAGTTCCTCAATCAACTGTACAAATGGCTCAATTTTTGATGCCGCCTTGCCAACCGCCGGAATCTGTCCTGCCATGGTCAACGCATCATAAAAACTGATTCCTCTGTCGTAAGCATAATCTAATACGCGGGCCTCTGTAGTGGTTCCGATACCTCGCCTTGGAACATTTAAAATTCTCCTAACTGCAATATCGTCGCGACCATTATCAACAGTCTTTAAATAACACAACAAGTCCTTAATCTCTTTACGGGAATAGAAATTTACTCCGCCTACAATCTGATAAGGAATATTCTCTGTTACCAAACGCTCTTCAAACAAACGGGACTGGGCATTCGTTCTGTATAAAATCGCACAATCTCCATATGTATGCTGCCCTTTGCGTACTCTTCTTGCAATATCCGAAACTACAAAATAAGCTTCTTCCGGTGCAGAATCAAACTGTTGGAAACTTACTAAATCTCCATCCGGTTTATGGGTCCACAACGTTTTATTTTTTCTTCCAACATTGTTTGCAATAACTCCATTTGCCGCGTTTAATATCTGACTGGTGGAACGGTAATTCTGCTCCAACTTAATCACAGTTGCCTCCGGATAAACCTGTTCAAAATCAAGTATGTTACGGATATTTGCTCCTCTGAATTTATAAATAGACTGATCATCGTCACCTACAACACAAATATTTTTATAACGGTCTGCAAGTAACTTTATCAACATAAACTGAGCCGTGTTGGTATCCTGATATTCGTCAACCATAATATAATGAAAACGCTCCTGATAATACTCTAACACCTGGGCATCGGTCTGAAACAGTTCCACCGTCTTCATTAACAAATCATCAAAATCCATAGCATTATTCTTTACCAAAGTCTTCTGATATTCTGCGTACACCTGAGCCTTTTTTAATTCCCGGAAATCTCCTCCCGCATTAAGCAAAAACTGCTCCGGTCCAATCAGTTCATTTTTTGCAGCAGATATACTGTTTAAAAACATTTTTTCTTTAAACATCTTGGTGTCAATTTCCAAACGCTTACAAATTTCACGCATCACTGCCTTTTGATCATCTGTATCGTAAATGGTAAAGTTTGTATCATATCCAATCCGATCTGCAAAACGTCGTAAAATGCGTACACAGCAGGAATGAAAGGTGCTCACCCAAATACTTTCCGAACCAAAACCTACCATATCATCTATTCTGCGGCGCATTTCCTCTGCGGCCTTATTTGTAAAGGTAATCGCTAATATATTGTATGGATTAATTCCTTTTTCTTCAATTAAATATGCGGTACGCATGGTTAATACACGGGTCTTTCCGGAGCCTGCTCCTGCAAGGATTAAGACCGGTCCTTCCGTGGTAAAAACCCCTTCCTTTTGCATGTCATTTAACAACTCTGTACGAATCATATATCTTCCTCAATTCAATCTGTATTTGCCTATTAATAGACTATCATACATTTCAGCTTTCGTCTATTAGCAATCCTGCCGAAAATTATATTTTACTTCTCACCACCACAACATCACAATACAGCAAAAAAATTCTTGTCATGTGGTTTTTAATACTATATAATCTAATTGAGGTGTATAAAAATGGCAGATAGTACGAAAGAATTTTTAAACAAATGTATGGAATATATGGACAACATTGACTATATTCCTATGCAGGATTTTCCTAACATCGATTTATATATGGATCAGGTGACTACATTCATGGACAACCGCTTAGAAAATTCCAAGCGCCATCCGGAAGATAAGATTCTTACCAAAACCATGATTTACAACTATGCCAAAAATCAGTTACTCCCTGCTCCGGAGAAAAAGAAATATAGCCGGGAACATTTACTCACACTGGCATTTATTTATTATTTTAAAAACCTGTTATCCATCAGCGATATTCAAAAATTACTTCATCCATTAATTGAAAAACATTTTAAAACAGATGACAATTTAAACTTTTCTGATATTTACGAAGAAATATACGGAATAGAAGTCACACAGCTTCCAATGTTAAAAGAAGATATTTGGAAGAAATTTGAACTTTCCTCTGCTTCTTTTGCGGATGCTCCGGAAAAAGAAAAAGAATTTCTTCAACAGTTTGCCTTAATATGCGAATTAAGTTTTGATGTATATTATAAGAAGCTTCTTGTTGAAAAAATGATTGATTCTTTAGAGTTTCCTGGGCCTGAACAAAAAACCGAAAAAAAGGATGACAAAAAAGAAGATAAGAAATCCGAAAAGAAAAAAGACGACAAGAAAAAAGAAAAGAAATAATACCCATAACAAAAAAAGGATGTTTCCAAAAGAAACATCCTTTTACTATTTTTATTACTTACCGAATACTATCCACAAATAAATATATGCCGGAATAATTGCTGCAAGAGTAAACGGAATACCAATCTTAAAGAAATCGGAATTCTTTACCGTATATCCTTCCCTACGAAGAATACCAATACCTGTAATATTTGCGGAAGCACCGATTGGTGTACAGTTCCCCCCCAGCGTTGCTCCTGACAATAAACCGAAGTAAAGCACTGTAGGATCCAGATTTAAGGTTGTTGCAAGACCTGCAATAACAGGTATCATAGTTGCAACATAAGGAATATTATCTATAAATGCTGAAATAAGCACAGATGCCCACACAATCACTGTATAAAGGAAGAAGATATCTCCTCCTCCGGCTTTTGCCAATAAATTTGCTGCCGCTGCAATAACTCCCTGCTCCTCAATACCACCAATAATTAAGAATAATCCAAACAATAATCCAATCGTTTGAAAATCGATTTCCCTCAAAGGTGAAGTAATTGCTGACATATTCTTTTTCTTGATAAAATTATAAATAAGTCCAATAACCAATAGAGCGCAACAGATAAGCCCATTTGTTATCTCCGGCTTATTCGGAATAAATGAAGCAACAATTAACAACACAATTGTCCCCACCAACAATACTGTAGGAACATAATCATTAACCTTCGTTCTCTCAGCCCCCTTCGGGATAGCTCCTTTTTCCTTTCGGAATAAAAATGCCAAAATCATCGCTGATAAAATTGCGCCAAGTTCTACTGCAAAGAATATACCCGGCTTTCCTTTGTACCAAAAAAAATCCATAAAGCTCATATCCAGTGCAGAACCAAGCATAATCGCCGTAGTATCACCAACCAATGTTGCCGCTCCCTGCAAATTGGAGGAAACTGCAATTCCAATAATAAACGGAACCGGATTGGTATTTAATTTTCGGCAAACTTCAAGCGCCACTGGTGCAATCATTAAGACAGTCGCCACATTATCCACGAATGCAGAAATAACACCTGCAAACAGCGACATTGCAACTGCTGCCCACATAACATTGGGAACCTTTTCCATAATCAAATCTGCCAATAACTCCGGCATTTTACTTTCAATAAAAAGCGCTACCAGCCCCATTGTTCCGGCGATCATTAACAATACATTAAAGTCAATCGCCCCCAGAATATTCTCCACAGACAACATTCCTGTCAAAATAAATACTAATGCCGAGGCTAGCACAATGTACGGTCTGTATTTACTAAAAGTAAGCATTAAAATATATGTAAGTGCAAACAATGCGATAGCTAAATACATCATATAAACCCCAATTCTCCTTTTCTAAAAGTATTGCAATCATTCAGTTCTTTTATCTTCCTGCTAACAAAGCAAAAATCCCTTCATAATTCACATAATCCGTTTTCATTATAGCAGTTGCAAACTTCAACTTCAACAATAACATTCACCCCAAAAGCACCTTACAAAACATCTCAAAAACTTTCTTTTCACGAATAAAATACCGAAGAAAACATTTTTGTCCTCTTCGGTATCTATTTCTACACACTTTTTATTTTATAGGTATCATTTAAATAATCATTTATTTTTCTTTTTTTTCACAGCAACTGCAGTTCCCGGTGCAATTTCCGTTACAGCTACCGTTACAGGTACATCCGGAGTCTCCCTCCTGTTTATGGGAACAATTTCCGCCGGCAGGACAGCCGATACACTTCACGCCGCGTTTTTTCGCCTTGTATACATACAATCCGGCACCACCCAATATTAAAATCAAAATGCCTGCAATAATATAGTTCTCCATACCTGCAACTCCTTTTTATTTCATAATTACTGTTATTCCTTTTTTTGCTTATTTCTTTAAAGCATATTCTGCCGCAAGCTGTTTATTGGTTCTCATAATCATTAATATAACAATCAATACCATCGCAAGTACTGCAATTAATCCCGGAACAAATGCTTCTCCAACTGCACCTGTGGTAATTAAAGTACCAATCTGATATACAAGATAACCAACGGTAAATCCTACACCAAGCTGTAAACCAATTCCTGCCCATAACCATTTTGCACTCTTCATTTCAGCATTCATAGCGCCGATTGCTGCGAAACATGGTGGTGTATATAAGTTAAACATCAAATATGCCAAAGCCGCAACTTTTGTAAGTGCAAATACGCTGGCCACTTCTGCGCCCGCACCTTCCATAAGGGCAAGTTCTTCTGTATCAATTAAATTTTCAAGACCTACAAAACATACTGCTAAAGTACCAACAACGTTCTCTTTTGCAATAAATCCGGTCACCGCTGCTGCTGCAAGTTCCCAAGAAAGTACACCTACTACCGGTACAAGTACATATGCAAATGGATGAGCAATTGTTGCAAGAATAGATGCATCTGCTGTTTCAGCCACAGTAAAGTTCCATGTAAAGCTCTGCATGATCTGAACTGCTGTGTTACATAACAAGATAATTGTTGCAGCCTTTACAATGTAAGCCCATCCACGGCTACACATGGATAAAAATGCTCTCTTAAGAGAAGGAACTTTATATTCCGGAAGTTCAATAATAAAGAAGGACTTTCTTGCCTTGTGTCCTGCAATTTTATTTACAAGTAATGCTCCAAGGAAGATTAATACAATTCCTGAGAAGTACATTACAGCACTGATAAGGCCCTGGTTTTCTTCAAAGAAAGCGCCTGCAAAAAGTGCAATAACCGGAATCTTTGCGCCACATGGCATAAATGGTGCAAGCATTGCTGTTGCTCTGCGTTCTCTCTCGTTTTTGATGGTACGGGTTGCCATAACACCCGGAACTGCACAACCAATTGTAATAACAAATGGAATAACGGATTTTCCGGAAAGACCAACCTTTTTAAATATTGGGTCAAGCACTACAGAAACGCGGGCCATATAACCGCAATCTTCCAAAAGTGCAATCAGGAAGTACATAACCATAACCAATGGAAGGAAGCCGATAACCGCAATCACGCCACCGATTACACCATCTACCAATAAAGCAGAAAGTAACGGGTTTGCATTTTCAAAGAATCCGCCAACCCATCCCTGGAAGGTTTCTAACCATGCCACCAATGTGTCTGCGATAAACGGACCTACCCATGCCTGTGAAATCTGGAACACCAAGAACATTACAACTGCAAAAATCGGTATACCAAGCCATTTATTTGTAAGAATGTTATCAATCTTATCCTGGGCATTTGTCTGTCTGGTAAGTACTTTACGTTTTTCTACTGCTTTTACAACACCGTTTACAAATTCAAAACGTTTTCTGTCTGCTGCTACAACAGCTTCTTTACTATGTAAATCAACCTCACCCTGCTCATAAGGTGCTCTCTGTGTTTTTCCTGCTAATTCAACTGCGGTTTTAACAACTTCAGCCAAACCGTTGTCACTGCTTGCTGTGGAAATGGTATTTACAACAGGGCATCCAAGTTTTTCAGCCAATAACACAGTATCAATTTCGGTTTCTTTCTTTTCATTAATATCACTCTTATTTAATGCTACAACCACCGGAATTCCTAATTCCAGTAACTGAGTTGTAAAGAATAAACTTCTGCTTAAGTTTGTTGCATCCACGATGTTAATGATTACATCCGGATTTTCATTTTTTACATAAGCACTTGTAATGCTTTCTTCGGATGTAAACGGAGACATGGAATAAGCACCCGGAAGGTCTACTGCAACCAATTCCTCTCCATCATAATAACTCTTCTTTATGTTTCCTTCTTTTTTCTCTACTGTAACCCCAGCCCAGTTACCAACACGTTCATTTCTTCCTGTAAGGGCATTAAACATAGTTGTTTTACCACTGTTCGGATTACCTGTTAACGCGATTCTCATTTGCTCTCCTCCTAATACATATAAATCTGCTTTTTAACTACATTTACCCGCGCACCGCGAGTAAGCATAGGCTAACTTCTTGGCAAAAATATATGTGGTGAAAACATTTCACCACTATATTGTAATAGCTTTTGCTAATTCATTATCAATCGTATACCGGCCGTCTTTAATGGAAACCACACATCCGCCCTTTAATTGGGAAATAACGGTAATCGGTTCGCCACTATAACATCCAAGGGAAAAAAGAAATGCGTCCATCTCCTCATCCTCTGTAACAATCTCCTTAATGATATACTCTTCACCTACCTGTGCTTCTTTCAAATTCATGATAACCTCCAGATTGAAAAGCTCAGTTAGTTATGCCTAACTCATGTATGAGTCTAGCACCTACATAAGAATATGTCAAGGGCTTTTTGGAATATTTTTCATTTTATTTTATATTCCGACACGATTTTACTTTTTATAGTAATTCAAGTACTCCTTAACCGCATCCACACTTCTGTTTACTACTAATTCTTCCGGAAAATCATAGTCTTTTAACAATGCGAAAGCGTCATCATGATTCTTAATATATACATCAGCATGAGCATCGGAGTTTACAATCACAGGAACTCCCAATCTCTTACAATGCTTTAAAATCTCCACATAATTTTCCTTTGCATTTAACCGGTGGCTCTTCGGTGATAAAGAAGAATTATTTACTTCAATCAACACCTTGTATTCCTTCGCAACCTCAGCGATTGCTTTCCCATCTACCGGTAATCTGCCATCATCCGGATGGCCGAGAATATTAACGTATGGATTCTTCATAGCCTCAATACATGCTTTAGTATTTAAATCTACTCCATAACCGCCAAAACATGGTGTATGAAGACTGGCAATTACCACATCCATCTGGGACAATAATTTTTGCCATGCATCTACACGGCCATTGCTATCTAAAATATTTGCCTCAATACCGAACAATACCTGCATTCCGTCATATTCTCTCGGCATTATTTTAAGGTTATCAAAATAAAAATCCGTCGCTGTCCCCTGCATAGCCGGCCCATGTTCTGTGATTGCAAAAAGTTCTAATTCCTTTTTCTTTGCCATAGCAATCATTTCATTTATTGTATTGTATGCATGACCACTCATTAATGTATGAGTATGCAAATCCATACAGTCTCTCATTCTATCACCTCAATTAACTCTGTTATTTCAAATATATTTATGAATTATAGCATATTTCTTTTATTTCTTCTATAGACATTTGACCCGGTGCTACAACTTTTTTATCACACACAAATGTCAGACAAGAGTCACACCAATCCTTATTATATCTTGATTCCTTGCCTGCCTCTCCCATTGCAATTCCAATGTGGAAACGATTCATCCATATATTATGCGCCCGCAATAGTTTTTGATACGCTTTCATTTCTGCTTCGTTCTCTACATACATTGCAAGTTTGAAAATATCCGCTCCGCTTTTCTCTTGACGTTTTAAGGCTTCCTCTGCCAATCTCATTCTTTCTTCAAAAGGAATATCCCCCATAATATGTTTTGATAAAATCACTCTTTTTCCCATACTGTTAAGGAAATAAATGAAATGCTCTTGTTCATCTTCCGCTTCTGTCTCACTCATTTCCACATCAATAATATCTATCCCTTCCGAAAAGGACATGGTTCGTAGAAAATCCTCATACTCTTCCACTGTGCCTTTAAACTTTCCGCCTTCTTTTTTACTTCGTAAAGTAAAAACAACTGGCATATCCGGGGCTAAATGCTGAATTCTGTCCAGGGCCAACTGAACCATTGTGACCCGAAGGAAATATCCCGGCCATTTTCTTCCACGTCGAAGCATGCCATCTACCCTGAACTCCAACATATCAACTTCCTGTCGGATAAACTCCTGTACCTGTTGCTGCACATCATTCCCATTCTTCGGCAAAATAATTCCACAGAACTTTAAAATATTGTCATCCATATTCAAATTTCTAATCCAAAGTTCTTTTTTCACAAGTATATCTCCTCAAATATTCTTTATGGAAACGATACCATAAATCTAAAATCTTTTCAATCCAAAGAGAGCAAACATCGTTGTGATCCACTTTGCAAATCCCACTTAAGATTAGCAGTCGCCATAACAGAAAACGCATTTTGTCTTCACTTATGCAAAAACAAAATGCGCTTTTTATTGTCTCTATAAAATACTATTCAAAACACATCTTATAATGCTTTTAAAACATCATAAGCAGCATTTAAGTAGTCATTTTCAATTTCGTAGAATTTACCTTCGTCTGCTTTTTCAGCAAATGCAGGATTTAACGGTAATTTACCTAAAACCTTGGTATTAGAATTTTTTGCAACTTCATCAATATGGCTTTCACCAAACACCTTGATTTCTTTTCCGCAATCCGGGCATTTTAAATAACTGTAGTTTTCTACAATTCCTAATACCGGAATATTCATCATACCTGCCATATTTACCGCTTTATCTACAATCATCTGTACTAATTGCTGTGGAGATGTTACGATTACGATTCCATCTACCGGAAGAGACTGAAATACGGTTAATGGTACATCGCCGGTTCCAGGAGGCATATCTACAAATAAGTAGTCCAATTCGCCCCATACCACATCAGTCCAAAACTGCTTAACTGTACCTGCAATCACAGGACCTCTCCAAATTACAGGAGCTGTTTCATCCTCAACTAATAAATTCAAAGACATAATCTTAGTTCCGTCTGCAGCTTCAATTGGCATAATACCCATTTCTGTTCCCATTGCCGGACCTTTTACGCCAAACATTTTTGGAATGGAAGGACCGGTAATATCTGCATCCAAGATACCTACTTTATATCCTGCTTTTCCCATTGCAGTTGCTAAAGATGCGGTAACAAAAGATTTACCTACACCACCTTTACCACTCACAATGCCGATTACCTTTTTAATATTTGAAAACGGATTCATTTCTGCTTCAAAACCTGCCGGCTGTCCTCCTTTTGCACCTGCTGCACTTGGACATCCTTCACAGCTTTCTCTGGAGCAACTTGAAGCAGAGCTACACTGTTTTTCTTCCATTTACACATTCCTCCTTGAGTTCAATTCTAATGTAGGAAATTTTTCCTCACAATGTCGTTTTCCTCGTCATTTACTTTTAAACGCAGTAAAATGGGTGACCCACTTGGTCCCCCATTTTACCTTGTTTATCTTTATTTGATAATATCAAATGTCGTAACTTATTTATCTTTCTTTGCAGCTAAGATCTGTTCTGTTAATGCAGGAACAACCTTATTTAAGTCACCTACGATACCATAGTCAGCAACATCGAAGATTGGAGCTGATTCATCTTTATTAATAGCGATGATGATATCAGATTCTTCCATACCTGCAACGTGCTGGATAGCTCCGGAAATACCAATAGCAAAATATACGTTAGGACGAACTGTTTTACCTGTCTGTCCAACCTGTAAATCTTTCGGTTTCCAACCGGAATCTACAACTGCACGAGAGCAGCTTACTGTACCGCCGATAGCTTTTGCTAAATCTTCAAGAATCTTGAAGTTTTCTGCACTACCAACACCACGACCACCGGATACTAAGATGCGTGCATCCATAATATCTTCTACATCGTTTACTGCTTTCACAACTTTTAAGATTTCAACGTACTGGCTGTTTGGCGTAAATCCAGGATTGAATTCTTCGATAACTGCCTTTGCGCCTTCTACTCTATCACGTTTCTGCATAACACCAGGACGAACTGTTGCCATCTGTGGACGTGTATTTGGACAAGCGATTGTAGCGATTGTGTTACCACCGAATGCCGGACGTGTCATTAATAACTGATTGTGTTTCTGTTCCTGACCTGCTACTGGGTTGATTGGGAAATCGCCGATTTCAAGTAATGTACAGTCAGCTGTAAGACCTGTATGTACTCTTGCGGAAACCTTTGGTCCTAAATCTCTACCGATTGCTGTAGCACCTACTAACATAATGTCAGGTTTGTAGGTGTTAATAACGGATGCTAATGCATGTGTATATGGTTCTGTTCTGTAATCCTTTAATTCAGGATCATCAACAACGATAACTCTGTCTGCTCCATAAGCTGCAAGTTCGTCAGCAAGAGCTTTTACGTTATAACCGATTAATACTGCTGTAACTTCTGTGTTTAAGTCTGCTGCTAAGTCTTTACCTTTGCCGATTAATTCAAAAGCAATACTGCTCAATTCATTGTCAACCTGCTGAGCAAAGACATATACGCCTTTATATTGTTCTAAATTCATACTTTTCACCACTTTAACCTTTACTTAGATTACATGTTTCTCTGTTAATTTGCCCATGATATAAGCTACTGATTCTTCTGTATCAAGGTTAACCTTTTCGCCGGTTCCTTTTCTTACTTTATCAGATGCTTTTGCAATTTTTGTAGGAGAACCTGCTAAACCTAAGTTGCTGTCTTCTACGTCAACAAGGTTTGCTCTTCCCCATACAGTAATTTCCTGCTTGTAAGCATCGAAGATTCCGCCCGGTGTCATGTAACGTGGCTGGTTTAATTCTGCAAGTGCAGTAATAAGACATGGCATCTGAGCTTTTACTTCATGATATCTGTCTTCATACTGACGCTGAACGATTACGCTGTTTCCGTCAATCTTGATGTCCTGTGCATAAGAAATTACAGGAATCTGAAGGTGTTCAGAAATCTGTGGTCCTACCTGAGCGGTATCACCGTCGATTGCCTGACGTCCTGTGATAATAAGGTCATATTCTAAGTTACGGATTGCTCCGGCAAGTGTCTGGGAAGTAGCCCAAGTATCAGCACCACCTAAAACTCTGTCAGTTACTAAGATACCTTTGTCTGCTCCCATTGCCATAGCTTCGCGAAGAACTTCTTCTGCTTTTGGAAGACCCATTGTAAGTACGGTTACTTCTGCACCATACTGATCTTTTAATCTAAGTGCTGCTTCAAGGCCTGCCTTGTCATCCGGATTCATGATTGCAAGCATTGCAGATCTGTCAAGTGTACCATCAGGATTGAATTTTACTCCGCCTGCTGTATCAGGTACCTGTTTAATACAAACAACAATTTTCATTGTATTTCTCTCCTTCTATTCTAAGATTTTCAACTATTTCAATAATGCTCCAGAAATTACCATTCTCTGAACTTCAGAAGTTCCTTCGTAGATTTCGGTAATCTTAGCGTCACGCATCATACGTTCAACATCGTATTCTCTGATGTATCCGTATCCACCGTGAAGCTGTACAGCCTTGGTTGTAACTTCCATAGCAACTTCTGCTGCATATAATTTAGCCATAGCTGCTTCAGAAGAGAATCTCTGCTGTGTATCTTTTGCTCTTGCTGCTCTGTAAACCATTAATCTTGCAGCTTCTACTTTTGTAGCCATATCTGCAAGCTGGAACTGTGTATTCTGGAACTGTGCTAAGGATTTGCCGAACTGTTTTCTTTCCTTAACATAAGCGATTGTTGCATCTAAAGCACCTGCTGCAATACCTAAAGCCTGAGCTGCGATACCGATACGTCCTCCGTCAAGAGTTCCCATTGCGATAGCAAAACCTTTTCCTTCCTGTCCTAAAAGGTTTTCCTTCGGAACTTTACAATCTGTAAAGATTAATTCATATGTAGCTGAACCGCGGATACCCATTTTCTTTTCTTTTGTACCAAATGTAAATCCAGGTGTTCCTTTTTCTACGATGAATGCAGAAATACCTTTGGTTCCTTTGCTCTTATCTGTCATAGCGAAAATGATATATGTATCAGCTTCTTTACCGTTTGTGATAAAGATCTTAGAGCCGTTTAATACATAGTAGTCACCTTCTAATACAGCCTTTGTCTGCTGTCCGGCTGCATCAGTACCTGCGCCCGGTTCTGTTAAACCAAATGCACCTAATTTTTCTCCGGATACTAATGGTCTTAAATATTTTTCTTTCTGTTCCGGTGTACCGTATTTGCTGATAGGATCACAACATAATGATGTGTGAGCAGATACGATAACTGCGGTTGTACCACATGCTTTTGCTAATTCTTCTACGCACATAGCGTATGTAAGAGTATCACAGCCCTGTCCGCCGTACTCTTTAGAAAATGGAATTCCTAAAAATCCCAATTTCTGCATTTTCTCAACGGTTTCACTTGGGAAACGTTCTTCTTCGTCCACTTCCTGCGCTAAAGGTTTTACTTCGTTTACCGCAAAATCTCTGAACAGTGTTCGAGCCATTTCATGCTCTTTGCTTAATGTAAAATCCATGATCTTTCCTCCATCATTTTATGCTCACTTTTAATATTTATAGAAGCCTTCTCCGGTCTTGCGTCCCAACTTACCACCACGCACCATTTTTCTTAACAATGGATGCGGACGATATTTGGAATCCTTTGTCTCGTTATAAAGAACTTCCATTATAGCAAGGCAAACATCCAAACCAATCAAATCTCCTAATTCTAATGGTCCCATTGGATGATTTGCACCTAACTTCATTGCTGTATCAATGTCTTCAATACTTGCAACACCATCTGCATAAATACCGATTCCTTCATTTACTAACGGAATCAAAATACGGTTTACTACAAATCCTGCAGCTTCTTCAACCTGTACCGGTGTCTTTCCTAAATCTCTCGCAAGATTTTTAATCTTCTCTACCAACTCAGCCGGTGTATTCAAACCTGCGATAACCTCAACAAGTTTCATAGCCGGTGCCGGATTAAAGAAATGCATACCGATAATCGGACGGTCAAGTCCTGCAGCAAGGTCAGTAATGGATAATGATGATGTGTTTGTTGCAAAAACACACTCCGGTTTACAAATCTCTTGTAATTCTCTTAAGATTTGTTTTTTTACTGAAAGTTCTTCTGAAGCAGATTCAACAACTAAATCACAATCTGCACAGATGGACTTTTCTCCCGGAATAATACGGCTTAAGATAGCTTCTGCATCTGCTTTATCCATCTTACCTTTTTCCACACGTTTCATAAGGCTCTTCTCAATTGCTTCTTTTCTCTTTTCAGAAGATGCAGCACTGGAAGCACACATATAAACCTCATGGCCTGCGGTAGCAAATACTTGAGCAATTCCTGAGCCCATGGCTCCTGCTCCGATAACGCCTACCTTCATACGTTACTCCTCCTTTTCCCTTTCGTGAGTTCGACTTATCCCTTTATATAAAGTCGTTCGTTTAACCATGCCAATAGCGACGGAAAATCTCCCACCTAGGCACATTCGATAGTATTATAACTCACATTTGTGAAAAAAGAAACCTTTTTGCTAAGAAATTAAGTTTTATTTTGTTTTTATAACAAAATCTTCATTTTTCTTTCACAAATAGCAAAAATCCACCTTTTCATACAGTAACTTTATTGAGTTTTGTCAATTTCTGTGCTAAAATGTCAAGTAGATATTTAGCATTTAAATTCTTTTCATGAAATGGAGGAAAACAGCATGCAATTTGTAAGAAGTAATCAGTTAAAAGCCGGTATGCGTCTGGCCAAACCTATCTATAACAAATTAGGCGTTCTTCTATATGACCGTGAAAATGAATTAACCGAACAATCAGTCACCAGCATAAATAACTTCGGGTTAATTGGTTTATACGTTCTTGAACCGGCAGAGCCGGCTCCGCCTATTACAGAAGAAGAATTGGAATTCGAACGTTTTCAAACCATGTACATGTTCCGTTTAAAAGATGAACTGGACGTCCTTTTTAATGGAAAAAAGACCACATCAATTATGAATCTGGTCCAAACCATCATTTTACGCTATGGACATTTAAATCATAAGTTCGCTTTTAACCAGACCATCCGCAGTACAGATGACTACAACTACAAACACTCATTAAACGTAGCCATTCTTTGTGCCATGATCGGTTCTGTTATGCGTTTGGATAATGAACGTATGGAAGCCCTTGTTCTGGCAGCCCTGCTCCACGATATAGGAATGTTTAGTGTTCCTGTGGAAATACTTGAAAAATCACGTCGGGAATATACCAAAGAAGATATTGCTGTTATTAACAAGCATCTTCAGGATGGTTACGCTTTTTTAAACGATGAAAACAATCCGAATGATTTCCCGGAACATACAATGCGTATTTTAGCTCAGACCAGCCAGCACTTCTTTCATCCGGATTATGCAAATCATAATTCCACAAAGTGGCATCCGCTGACCCGAATCCTTCAGGTAGCAAATGAGTACGATTCCTTAACCGCAATGAATATTGGCCAGGAACCGGCCTCTGAAATTGCCGCCATCCAGTATTTGCGTCAGTATCCGGATTATTACGATCCGACCATTATCCGTGCCTTAACGGAAGCTATTCAGATCGTTCCTCGTGCATGTTGCGTAGAGTTGTCCAACGGCGAAAAAGCTTTGGTGCTTCAGGAAAATCCTATAAACTTTATGAAACCTATCGTTTTATTATTCTCAAATAATAAAGTTGTGGATTTGGAAAATCAGGATCCGGAATCACCACTGGAAATCGTTGATAATATGCGAACCATGGACAACCGTATTTCCATTGATGTGGAAACCTTAAAGCAGTTCCATACAGATGCGAACCTTACAAGAAGTTTGTTTAAGATAAATATGAGACGAAAAGAAAAAGAACGTCGGATGAAAGATAAATAGTTAGATAACGATATTGTAAAAGTCCCAAATCATTTCGATTTGGGACTTTTCTTTTCCATATATCTTATGAAATTTATCTTTTAATATCTTGGAAGACTATTCGCGCGATTAATTGCATTTGACTGAACAGATTTATATTTATTAGCTGCAAACCTCAAAAAATCAGCATAATTTTCCAGTGACTTCAACATTTTACCAGATGTGGAATCAGAAGCATTCATCTCTTGCCATTCTAATTTCAATTGATTATAATCTTTTCCCTGCCAATCGGATTTTAATTCTGTAATCGATTTATCAATTGATTGCATCTGTTTCTTATGATTCCCAATATATGTCTCAATGGTTGTTGCTGCTTTTTCAAATTTGCTATGATCTACTTTTATATTAGCCATATTGTATCCCCCTATTATTTAAATGCTGACGCGGCAGATACAACAGTAGTTTCCACATTTTCATACCCATCTCCGGCCTGTTTTTTCATAAAGTTTACCATATCATTAATAACTTCGTATCTGTTGTTATAATATGTATTCTTAATATTTTTGTATTTCGATATTGCAGAATTAGAAGCGGTCCCCTCCCAATTTGCATCCAATTCATTCATCACTTTCTCAACAGAGGAAAAATCATCTTTTATATTTTTATTTTTCTTAGCTATACTAGTTGCCGCTGTTCGAATCGCATTAGTATTTACCTTTAGTGCCATATTCCTCTATTCTCCTTTCAATGATTAAACAACTGATTTAATCACCCTATGTTATTTTGCATATTCTTGTTTAACTTTTTTCGTGTCAATTTTCTCAAGGCTACGCTTTGCTGTTCTATATTTTTCTGCAACTTTATAAACACATGCCGCTGCTTGTTCATTACCAATGTTGCAAAAATCCTTTTTTATCCCACTCGCAACGTCATCAAGTTCATTAATAATACTTTGAAGTTCCTGTTTTATCAAATACAATTCATACTGTGATTTTGCATCCATATACTAACCCCCTTAAAATTGAGATGAAATAGAACGCTCTGCATTTTCGAATTCCGTTGCAGTATCATTCAAATAACTGATACAGCGATTAATCCTCCAACTATACCCTACTAATGCATCTGCTTGCAGAAAATCCCACAAATCCTCCAAGCCAACTTTTGTATACAGACTATCCATCCTTTTATCCAAAGCATAGACTCTTTTATTCAATTTTGTCAGCCTATCTGAATATGCACGTAACTTCCCGGTATCAACTTTAATATATGTATTTGCTGTGGCATATTTGTATCCTGCATTAAAGGTCTTGTTAAACCAAGTATTTACTTTATTGGCATAGGTAGTAATCGCCTCAACAAACTTTTTACCATATTGAGATGCTTTTTTTCCAAATGACTCAAGTTTCTTTCTAACTTCTTCTGCGAAATTCAACATTTCACCAATTACACTGCCAACCATCTCTTTTCCACAATTTAATAAATCATCTAAAAACAGATGCGGACAATATAATGCTGCTATATATGTTGTTATCAGTTCTGACGATAATCCATAATTTTCACCGATATAATCAAATGCAAAATCGTCTAAATGAGATATCGCAACATTTCCGGCATAAATTGTTTGAAGAATGTGTTCTTTACTCTCTCCCTTTTCAAGTAGTGCTATTAATCCATCAATTGTAATAGTTCGCTCCGGTTCATCCATATTAGAAATCATGTATGTTGTATACTCATTGATAAACTTCGCCAAATCTGACTGCTCTGACTGTGTTTTAAGATTTCCGTTTTCGTCCATTAAAATATTCGGTTTATGCCAATGTATGAATTTGTCCTGCTCTTCTGCTTCCACATAAATTCTTGTACCTGCAATTGGATATAACAAGCAATTCACAAAATCTTTACTCGCAGATATGGAAATTATGCTCTGTGCTTTTTTCTCAATTTCCTCTGCATACTTATTTAAAAACTCTTCTGAAAAGCCCTGTCCGTCAAAAGACACACATTTAACGACCCTATCAGTAACAATTGTCACATACTGAGCCTTGTTCCCACCTTTTGAATGACCAGTCACAGTCATATTATTTCCATATTTTTCCGGAAGTTCTTCGATATAATATGCCGCAAGCTCTTGTTGCTTCGTATCCGAAAGATAGCCGCCCGTGCCGTTATCATGCCACTCATAATCTCCACTTGTACCACGAAATACAACATTTACATCCGTTGGACTGTTTTTGTCATCTACAAAACATGCTGCTCTCATACCATTTTTCGTGTCATTAACATAATTAGTAACCGTATAGTCCAACAACGTCGGTTCTTTTTTTATCGTTTCGATTAACTCCTTCCATTCAGAGGATGACATTTCGCAAGAGTTTAGATTATAGCCATCATTTTCAATCGCTGTAATTATCTCTCGAACTGTTAAATCATCTGAAATATAACTTGCATTTGTATCCGCATTATTCGCATATATTAAATTATCAAGCATCAATAATTGCGCATTTGAAAGAGCCATATGTATACCTCCATTATCAGACTATTCTACAATTTCATAATGGCTATCAATAGAATAACTTTTTTTCTCCAATACACTATCAGCTTTTTCATTTATAATTTCACTAATTGTGTACTGGGATAATAAATCTCTATCATTTGTAACCACGAAACGAAAAATCCCCATATTTTTTGCATTGCAAATATCTGTCATAATACTTTTCACGTGTTCATCAGTAAAAGCCGAACTACTAATAAAATACACTTCCATATTGCATTTTCCATTTGTGATATAGTCCGAAAATGGCATATTTGCATCAATTTCAGAAGTTCCTAAAGATATAAATCTCACTTTTACTTCTACCGTATATCCGTATTTTGAAGCAAATGCTTCATAATATTTTTCTGCATCTTCTTTCATAGTTAACATAAAATAATTATCTTTAATTATGTAAGTTTCATCTTCTTGAGAAATTAGTACTTCAAATGTATCCCCATATTTCTCCGAAATAAAACTTACCGTTGAATAGTCGTAAGCCCAATCTCCATCCGAATACCCTAAAGCCGAAAACGTATCATCATATTTTTCATTAAGATATTCTAACGCCATATTTTTCATGCTTTCTGCATTGTTTATTTTTTTCTCAAACATACAACCATTCACTCCTATTATTAAACTCACGAAAATTAGAAAAATGGACAATTGTTTTATTCTTCTCATAATTAGTTCGTCTTTTCCAAATTTACTTATATCTCATCATTAACGTGGCGTACCACATTTTGGGCAACAACGTTGTGAAGAATCGAACTGTGTTGCACAATTCTTACAAAAAACAACTACACCTGCACTATTTTGTGCATAGTTCCCTGATGTAAATGCCTTCTGTGCAGAAGACTTATTAGACGTGCGTTTAATAAGTAATATCATTATAATTACTAATAAAACAATAATTATCAATATTCCGATATAAATCGGCACAAATTCAGGATACATCCCTATACCTCCTCTGTTTACCCCCGACGAGTGTTATCCACAATCGTCGGGGTACTATCTAATTTTGTCAAACTATTACTTTTTGTTTTTCTTTCCAAAGATAAAGAATGTAACCAAGCCCAGTATCAATACGCCTGCACCTACAATTGAACCGACAAATAATGGTGTATTATTATACCAACGAATCAAGACGCTTGTAGAAACAAGGAACTCTCCAACCGTTAATTCATATTCATTACCTGCCGCATCGGTTGCAACAACTTTTACCTCTTGGATGTTATTTGACTTCTGAATAGTAATTGTATATGTTTCACCATTAACAGTATAGTCAACTTCTTCTCCATTAAGATAAATCACAACATTTTCAAGAACCAAGTTGTCCTTGATTTCAATAGATACTGTTTTTTCATCTACCGGATACTGCGCACCATTCTCCAAGTCAATCGGCACAATAATCGGAGCCGTCTTGTCAATACCAAAGCTTATTTCAGCACTCTTTTCTTCATCGATATTTTCATTAACATTTCCGGCAGCATCTACAGAGTAAATGGCAATATTATATGTACCATCATCAGCAAAGAGAGTCTTGCTAATAGTAAATGTATATACATACCACTGACCATCGCCTCCGGTCTCTTCTACTGTATAATCTGTTCCATAAACCAACGTTGTTGGGGTACCGTTTTTAGTAAGCTTAATAACAAACTTTTCCGGATCTAATGCATCTGCATTAGTTTCAACAATAACAATATCCTGTTCATCCTGTAAGTATTGTCCCACTATACCTTCCACTTGAGAAAGATCATATACCGAGCCAAAACGATTTACAGAAAATGATATTTTCATAGTTGTTTCATTACCAGCTAAGTCAGTTAACAAAACAGAAAGCGTATAGATATCGTCAACTTCTTTACTTTTTTCAAAATTAGCGTACGCAAATATTTGACCATTGCTAATATCTGTGAATGTTCCGCTATAATTAACTTCTCCGTTATTCGCACCACTCAGTAAAATGCTTACTCCATCTTTATCAAAGTTTGTATCTGTATATGTGATAACTGGAATTACATCTCCATTATTTGCAGTTTGATCCCCCACACCGGAAATTTCCACATTTGGTGCTGTCTTATCTACATAAAATTCCTCAGTCGCATAATCTGCAATACTATTTCCTGCTTTGTCCACAAATTCAATATCAAAGGAATATTTCGCATCTGCCGTATAAGAAATAGTTGCTGTGTATGTATCATTGCCACTATTTGTCCAAGTAGTTACTGTCGGGAATACAGCTGCTTCCCCATTATCCGTTGCCACACCGATTATGGATACTCTGGAGGCATCAAAATTATGTTCTGTAATTGTGATGGTTGCTGTTCTATCGGCATTATAATAATTACCATTCATCGATGAATTATTATCATATACAACTGTCACAACAGGATCTACTTTATCAATAGTAAATGCATGCTGTGTGAATGCTTCGGCTGTGTTTCCTGCGCGGTCTACATAACTAATATCAAATGTATAATCACCATCTGCCACATATTCAACTGTTGCAGTATAGTAAGTTTCATCCGGATTATCGGTATTCTTATGCTCTTCCCAGTCTGACATTTCCGGAATCACACCATCTGTATTCGTAATGGCATACATTATATCACTTGCGTCAAAATTGCGTTCATAAATCGTAACTACAGCCTTGCGATTATCTTTAAAAATATTATTGTATGCGGAATCAGATGTGGTGTTATCGTACTCAACCGTAATCATAGGCGCAGTCTTATCGATACTAAATGTAATTTCTTCAGTACTTGTATTACCTGCACGGTCTGTCATTGTAACTTGAACTATAATATCATTGCTATTATTTGCAACAATAATAGTCCGATGCATTTCAGTTACAAGATTTACATCTTCTTTATCGATTTGCCAATCTGTATCTTCAACTCTGGTTTCATCATTTTTCACTTCTACTACTTTTCCGTCATTTTCCACTTCTACAGTTTCACTTTGATTCTTCGCAGTATCATAAGGTGCAACCACTTCCCATTCAATAGAATAAATACCCGAATACATATCAACAATCGTAATTTCTACTTCGACGTCTTCACTGTATAAATCTTGATTCTCTTTTGTAGTGTATTCTGCTTCAGGTACATCAAATATAATATGAATGTCTTGATCATGTTGTTCCTGTGTTTCCACAATAACACTATTCGGTGTTACAAATTCTGATAATGCAATTCCTACATTATCAGTAACTTTTGCATAAATCTGTCCTTTGAAACCTGCCGGAATTAAAACACGAATATATCCATCTGTAGCAGATTCTGTGATCTCTTCCGTTTTTACACCGTTATAATCTTCCATGTAATATGTAATAGAAAAAACACCCGAAGAATTATCATTTGCTATAATCTTCACCCAAGTATCTTCCTTGAAATAAAAACCATAGTCCGTTTTTTCTACTGTTAAGCTAGTTTCCTTATTCTCATCATCACTTGTTTCAAAATCAAAACGTGTAATATATGGTTCATCTTCATCTACATAAACTTTTTCAGATGCATGACTTACATTTCCAGCATTGTCGGTTACATATACATCAATAGTATATTCGGTAGCCTCGTCCACACCATTCGCGTTCGTATAAACTGTAAATTCAGTCTCATAAATTTCAGAATAATATTTTTCGCTAACAACTGTTTCGTCGTTTATCTTAATTACAACACTGTATAATCCGGCATCGTTATTATCTTTATTGCCATCGCTAACACTTACATGAACTGCTATTTCGTTGTCTGTATACCACAACTGTTCATCTTCTGTATTTGTCACACCGGTAAACACAGCTTCTTCTGGAATAATAGTTATTACAGGCTTAATCGTCTCAAGTATCAAAGTACTATCGTTTACATTAGAATTTTCGTTGGTAGGTATTACTGGTTCCACCGTGGTATTACCTACATTATCAGTTGCAACCGCACTAATGTCAGTCACATACTTAAAATTCTCTTCAAATGCTTCCTGTGTTACAACAAATGTAGCCTTATTTTCTTCATCAATTTCCTGTGCTGCATATTCCTTTCCATCAAGCAAAAGTGTTATATCATAAACACCCGATAAACTATCTTCAGCAGTAACTGTAATTTTTACTTGCTCGTTACAGAAAATACCAAATGTCAGGAAATTTATAACCTTGTCAATAACGGAATCGTTCAATCTTTCAATTTCATACTCAGTAATTGTTGCTTCAGTAACATCAATATAAACCTGCGCAACTTCCGATGTCACCACGCCCACTGAGTTTGTAACAGTGACCTTAATCGTATTTAAACCTTCTACAAGACTTCCTTCACTAGAACCTTGTGAAGTATTTACCATATAAGTCAACCCCACCAGCATCTCATTATTTTCGGAAAACACCTGATCAGTTGGTTCTATGTCCACTGAATCACCATTTATTTCTATTACAACTGATGCATTGGTTCCATCCCATGCAATACCTGTGATTAATTCTTCAATTTTAACTTCAAAGTTAACATGATTATTACACCAAAGCTTATCTTTTTCCCCTTCATTTTCTGCTTTGTCAACATAAAATTCGCCCTCAGGGGTAATTGTAATACTTGCTTTTTGAGATGTAATCTGAACCTTGTTGCTTTGGGCACTCGTTTCCACATTTTCATCCGTTGGTTTAGTGAGGGCAGAATTATTGCCCACTTCATCGCTTGCAATTGCTGAAATCTCAACACCGCTTCCAAAGTCTTCGTTGGAAATTTCAAACACTACTTTATTATTTACAGCTTGTTCTGTAAGATAAACTTGTCCATCGCAGCATAAAGAAATCGCAACAACACCTGAACCAGCATCCGTTGCAACAACCGTTAAATAAATCTTTTCTTTGCAGAATGTTCCCAAAGTTGCAAAATAAATCAAATCTTCAACAACTTTATTTTCATCCGTGCTGAAAACAAACTCTGTAATGGTTGGTACAGTCTGATCAATTTTAATATTTACAGTTTTTGGTTCTGATACATTTCCCGCAAAATCAACAGCATATATGTAATAAATCTGATTTTGTTCTCCATCTTCACTTGTAAAGGAGTATGTACCATCTACTATATTTACTTTGTTTTCGATTGACGAGAGCACTTCAATTTCTGTTAACTCCTGATTTGCACTCCATACAACATAATCTAATCCGGAAGAATCCGTCGCATCAGAGACTGTTCCTTCAATTGTTATATTGTTCTCTTTAATCCAACCCGGATCGTCAATGTCGGCTACCTCCGGTGCTGTTTTATCAATAATAATTTTTACATTTACTGCAACATTTTTCTTATCATCTGCATATGTCCCTTGTTTTACAAATACATTTTCAATTGTAATTGTATCTGAATACTGAACCTCAGATGAATATTCACCATATGATTTATTTGAATTAATCAAAATTTCATTATATGGATCTTTTGGTTCAATAGTTACCGTTGCATTTTTTGAGAACACAATAACATATGTATCTCCATCCATATATGCTTCTTTTACTTTATCTTCTTCATTAAAAACGATTTTGTAGTAATCATTCTCTAATCTCTCGTTTTCGTTTACTTCAGTTTCATGGATTTCTACAAATGTAACTTCAACATTTAACTCTTCTTCTATATTTGCAAAGTTGATAAAAATACCCTGCTCATTTTCTTCCGCTTCCACATCCATACCATTAACAGTTATGCTCTCAACCCCATAACCGTCATTCGGGATTATATTAAGTGTGGCTGATTCTCCATAATTAACAAGAATATCTTCTCCTTCTGTTCCCCAACTCACACTTCCGTTTTCATTGCAATCAACGGTAAGCACGTACTGATTAATTGCAAATTCTATAACAATAGTATGATCTCCTGTCATTTCCAGAATATCTTCAAATATATAGCTATTTATTTCATATTCATTTAATACACCATCTACTGTCACTTTGGAAACTCTGTACCCCTCAGTTGGAATTGCTTTAATCGCAACTGTTGTTGGATTTTCAGCATCTGTCGATTCCTCAAAGATTTTCTCTATACTAACACTTCCTCCTTCAAGAGTATAAGTGTCTTCATAAACAACATCACCATTTCCATCTATAGTATAATCATCATCATAAATAACCTCACCATCTGCTCCGATAGTAAATGTTATTTTATATGTCATACGATAAAAAGTTGCTACAACTGTATAATTTTCTTGTATATCTTCAAGTGTTACAGTATAGTTTTTCAAATCAGCCGCTTCAATAATCACTTCACCATTTACCGTTACTTCATGGATACGATAGCCTTCATTTGCAGTAATCAAAATATCTCTATCGGAACCAAAAAGTACATTATCTTCGGTTTCTGTGATTATTCCATTAGCATCAGCGGTAGTTGTAATATTGTATTTCTTTACTTCAAACTGATGGTCCACAGTTACATCTTCGTTATATGTTGCGGTCACAAGAATAGAACTATATTTTTCTTCCTTAGCTGTTATAGTAATAACATTCTCTTTTCCTTTGTAGGTTTCAAAAGAATATGCACCGTTTTCATCAGTAACAACTTCCTCATCAATATATCCGGTAATTGTAATTGTTGCACCGACATATGCCACACCATTTTCATCAGTAACTATACCTGAAACGGTAATTCCTTCAATTGCATCAATCACAATATTTGTTGATGTTTCACCTAATGCTATTGTTACTTCAGTGTCTTCAACCGCCTCATATCCGAAGATATCATCCACGGTAACTATGTATGTGGTTTCTTCTTCCACAAAGTTTTCGAATGTCGCAATACCATCTACCGTAGAAACAGTTTGTGTTTGAGTATTGTCATCTTTTTTTGTTAATGTAATTTGAACATCATCAATATCTAGCACACTGCTCCCATCAGTCAAGGAACATGTGTAACTTTCTATCGCCGTTTCAGACGCATTTGTACGTAGATTTGCTGGTACCAGGCCGATAATCATAACCAATACTAGAAATCCTGCCAAAATTCTAGAACCTTTTCGTTTCATCATTTTTCGTTCTACCTTTCTCTTAAAAGTTTTTTATATATATAATTCTTACCATTCAAAATACAATGCATTCTAAATGACAATACAATAAGACAAACAAGTACATATTGTATTAGTGTCTCTCCTATCGAAAATCTGTGACAAAAAAACAATGCCATTATACTCATAAGAAGTACAATATCTGCAATCAGTCCCTCCCCACATGCGGCCACTGAAAATATTCCTATACGTCTCTTGTGCCAGCCATCATCTTTTTTCAATTTTCGATTTAACAAGTGATTTGCCTGCCAAATCATGATTTGCTCCAGGATTAGTCCTAGCCAAAAAATCAAAGCAGCGGCAATTAATATAATTTTATTTTTTCCATCTAGCTCGACCAATGCAGCTGCCAATATTGCCAAGGACGAAATAGTAGACGCAATAATCGCAAAATCAAGAAATATCCCATGTAATTCTTTTGCTCTGTCCATCAAATCACCTCATCTGAATGAACAACCATTTCACTCTTTACAACTTTAAATGCAACCTTCATTTCTGTCACTTTCTCAAGTTCTTCCGTTTGAGCCAAAACTGTTGTTCCTTCTGAAAGGACTGTCGTTCCCTCACTCAAAACTTCTGTCGCGTCACTCGCAAGAACTTCCGTTGCATTTTCCACTAAAATTTCTGTGAGATTTTCATTTAAAACTTCTGTTGCTGTACTACTAAATGATTCCGTTTTTTCCGTGCTACTAATCTTTCCACTCCGTCCTTTGTTACCAAACCCGAAAACTTCGCTTTTCCTGTTGATAAGACTTCCACTCAATTCATCCGTTGCTTTATCCAAGCGTTTCGATGCATGAGCTCTTTTCATGACATTCGCATTAGTTTCGACATTAGCAACCTTGTCCGTAAGCATTCCTCTTTCCAGATTCACCTTACTCGATCTAAATCGCTTATCTCCGCTTGTTGCATTTGCATCTCGCATTGCCTTAATTTCACGGGCAACCGTTTTTCCTGTCAAGTCGCCAATAATTGCAGGTATCTTCATTTTTATAAACATAAATACCGCTGCTATAAAGGCAACTCCTGCAAGTGAAAATCCAACGATTGCTATAATTAACCATGTTGTTGCATTCATTAAATTTTCACCTACTCTCTATATGCATTCTCTATTGCTGACTGTGTAGAATCTATTCTCTCTACCACCATAGCTTTCATCTGTTCTGTTGTCTCAGAAGTCGTCAAAACATCATTCGTTGCTTCTTTTACGGTATCAAACAATTCTTGCATGTCCTCTTGATTAACCCCTGCATTTTTAAACTTCCGGGCGTATGTTTCTATTGAGTTTAATGCCAATTTATAAATCTCCAACTCAACAATTTCGCTCTCTTGGCTCCTTGATGTTATCATGTTAACAAGTTCAGAAATATTTCCCCAATACTCTGCATACATTTCCGGTGTATCTGTCGCCTCATAAACCTTTAAGTTGATGTCCCGATTAAAGACTCCGATTTCGTAATAAACCATCGCCATTGTATAAAAGTCATCATCCTCAGTTCCATATCTTGTCGCATCATCAAACCATTGAATTGCACTTTTCATTCTGGTCAATTGATTATCTGCCTCATCTGTTTTTCCGTAATCATAATAATACCAGTATAACTTTCCAACATTAAATGCTAACTCTGCATAATCATCAACCTCTCGCAGAGATACAATGTTTTTATCAATCTTTTGTTTAATTGCATACTCTTCGTCAGTTGTAAATACCGCATCGTCTTTTACAATTTCTACCATAGAAAGATAGGGTTCCATTTCCAGTGGCTTAATCTCCATTGCCATTGAATAATATTGCCATTTTTCATCGTTAGTCGTTGCTGTCTCTGCACGAGAAATATTCTGCAAATAGTCTTCATTATTTGTTTTTGTTCTCATTGCTAATCCGGTAATACCCACAGACAGAAATAGTACTGATGCACATGCGGTTGCAATAAAAGCATTTAGTTTCTTCTTTTGTCTTGCTCTATAAACCGCACCATATTCTTCATAGTGATGCAATGCATATAACAACTCTGCACAGGATTGGTATCTGTCATCGGGGTTTAACTGTGTGCACCGCTCAATAATTGCTTCTAATCCAGCTGACAACTGTGGATTCCAATGACGAATTGGATAAATCTCGTAAGGTGGTTCACACGGATTTTGTCCTGTTAACAAATGGTACAGCGTAACCCCCAGACAATATATATCTGTACGGGCATCAGTTTGTCCTTTTCCACCAAACTGCTCTGGAGCTGCATATCCTTTAGTTCCTAAACTAACAGTATCCGCCAAACTCTGGTCCTTATATTCCCTTGCAATACCAAAGTCGATAACCTTGATATTTCCATCCGGCTTTAACATAACATTCGCTGGTTTCATATCGCGATATATAATTGCCGGTTTTCTGGTGTGTAGATATTCCAAAGCTTCACATATTTGCATTGCCCACTCTATGACTAATTCCTGTGGTTGTGCACCATTATTCTCTAATATATTGCTTAGCGTTTCACCTTCAATATAATCTTCAATGATATAAATAACATCACCGTTATCAATAATATCTACAATTCTCACTATCGCAGGATGATCTAACTGTTTGATTAGATTTGCCTCCGCAATAGCGCTTTGAATAACAATTTCATTATTCTTATCCTTAGCCCTCTTTTCAATTTCCTTGATGGCCCACTGCTTGTTTAATCGTTTATCCATTGCAAGATAAACCTTTGACATTCCTCCTTGGCCAATTAATTTCAGTATTTCATACTTATCATCAATTGTTTGTCCTACAACCGCCAAATTCTCACACCACCTTACATTATTTTTATAAGGATTGCAGAAATATTATCTGTTTCCCCTCGTTCTTTGTTTGTTTCAATAAGACTCACAATGTTACTTTTCATTTGCTCTTCATTTTGATTATTTTTCGGTTCAAATGCCTGTCTTATCTCCTCGGTAGTAATAACATGCCTAAAACCATCTGAGCAAAGCATATAACATTGTCCTTCTTGCACTTTGCCCTTCACAAAATCCGGTTCAACAATTTTCGATGCCCCAATACATTGCAACAAAACATTACGTCGTGGGTCATTGGCGGCCTCTTCCTGGGTCAGTTTTCCCTGACGAACCTCTCTTGCAACAACTGTCTGATCTTGTGTAAGAATTTCAACAGTTTCATTTGAAATCATGTAGGCTCTCGTATCCCCCACATGTCCTATAATATACTCGCCATCTTCAAAGATTAATAAAGTCGTAATGGTTGTTCCTAACTGAATGCGATGCGTCCTTCCATAGTCACTAATTAGCTGATTTTGTTCCTTGATCATTCGTTCCCAACGATATTGAATGTCTTCCACGTAATTTGTTTTTGCCAAATGACAAGGCAATTCTTCTTCAAACCATCTTGAAAACTCTTTAATGGTTGTTGCACTAGCCAATTCACCTTTTTCCAAGCCACCCATTCCATCACATATAAGAGCTAAAAGAATATTACCTTTTTCTGTACTTGCTTGCTTTATGCATAAACTATCTTGGTTAGTATCCTTTTGAATACCAATATCCGTATGCATGGCTACACTGAACTCCATATTTACTTCCTCTCTTTACTCGATATAGAAAACAAAGTCTTCATTTGCCAATCTTATTTTTGTTCCAGAGAAAATCTCTAACTCCTGTTCTATAGGAATGGCTCGCCCATCCACATAGGTTTTATTTGTAGAATTCAAGTCAATAATGTAATACCTTTTTACACGAGTGACTATATCCGCATGACTTCTGCTAACCGCACTATTATCCGCAACAAAATAATCACAGTACTTTTTCTCTTTCCCGATTCGGAAAGTCGGCTTATTTATGGATATTTTTTCGCCATTTTTCTCTCGAACCAAGTAAGGATAACTGTCTTCATAAAGTTCCTCGGAACCTAATACTGTTGTGCCTCCCGGTTCAATGCCTAGCACAGTCGTACCATCACTCAAGCCCTGCGTATTATCTTTTCGTTCCGATTCTTGCTCCGTAATCTCTTCTGCCTCACGCGCTCCTGAGGATGCTTCGACTTGCAATGGGTTATACACCACTCTGTTTATATTGCCGGTGTTTCCGGAAATCTTAGTTCCACACGCTCCACAAAAATTTGTGCCTTTACTAACTAGAGTTCTGCATTGCGGACATTCAATGGTTTGTGCTGTGTCAACAGGTTTACCCAATAATCTATTAACGTATTGCTCTAGATCAAAGACGGAAAATTTAACCCCACTATTTAATATATTTATGTAGTCTCTAACATAACTTGTATCCTCTCCCGGTGCAAATGTCGCATATTGAATAATATTCAACAGGAATTCTCTCAGAGACGTCCCGCTTTCAAACAATTGAATCGGAACATACACAAAATATACATTTTGTGTAGCAGGGTTAACCATGACCCACTCAAAATCCATCAACAAATACTGCTGATTGAAGTATGATTTTTCGATTGACTTAAGATTCGAAAGAATATTATTCAAAATCTTTGCAAATCTTTCTTTATTTAGTGGGGTTGCCAAATATTCACGTAATGTGATAAATCCCGTAATGTTATAAATGAGTTTAAACGAGGCTCCTTTTCGCTCAACATCAAGATGCAACACCCCTTCAACTTTGTTAGAATTTATTGAATAAACTTCATTTTCATTAATTTGCTGTCCTTTTACTCCTATCAAAACAAGTTCAGACAAACCATGCTTGCTTTTTCTTTTAATCTTGTTCATCAAACTTTTCACACCATTCTAATATTATTTTATCGCCTGCTAGCGCGTTCTAAAAACGTCTTGTCAAATAACTCCCTCTCTTCTTTTAACAAAGACAGATATGGTCCTGTTGACGGATCTTTTATCTCTGCTCCAGGAGCATTTGCTACGGTTACAAGCTCAGAGGTTGTAACTAATAACATTAAAAATAAATATTCTGGGTTTTCCAAATACAAAGTCCCTTTGTTTCCTTCCTCATTCCATGGGTGTCTTTCTATTATCCCAATTAATTCCCGCATATTGTTATATAAGCAAAAATAATAAGAACTTTGTTTAGGCAATCCCACTCTATAAAGGAGATAGTCGCAATCATTGTAATTGTATACAGTGAGACCGATATTTCGTTTGAAAATCCATTTTTTCTTGCATGTAATCGCTTGATGATAGTATATACTAACCAATTTACTTCCTTCAGGGTCTGCATACACTTGTAAACCTATCGTCTTTTTCATTTTTGAAGAAAGTGGATACGGCGTATTTAATCGCGGTATTTTAATAATCTTTGGATTGTCTAAGAAATAATAACTTTTTCCCTCATAGTGTAATGTTTTCCCTTCGTGAAAATCATCTGTTGCAATTGCAAGAATTCTATTTTCTTTTGTCTTATACTCACATGTTACTTTTTTGCGACCTTTTATATTTTCTCCTTCAACATAAAGCTCAACTATCATACCTATCTCCTATGTTAATTCCCCCGATGGTAGTTCATTGAAATCTATCTCTTCATCAGAAATAACTGTAACCGCGCAGTATGCCATATATTTACCGTCCTTCGTCTGAACAACAAGACAAGTTACACCTTCTTTTATGCCTTTTACTTCCGATGTTTTTATATCAACTGTTGCAATTTGAGGATCATCCGTCTTAAATATAATATCCTCTAATTTGTATCCTTCTGGTAGACCCTCAACAATAATTTTTTGCGTGCCGCCTTCTACTAACGTAATTCGCATAGTTGATAAAATAATTGTATCTGCAGTTATAATATCATTTTTTTCTGAATCATCAGCACCTTCTGTATCCTCTGTATCCTCTGTATCCTCTATGCCTTCATTCTCTTTGGCTTCATCCCATGGTGTATACGCAAATGTACATTCTTTCCCGATACCTAAAAATTCTTTTAACCCACCGGAAAAACTATTTGATTCCAACAGATTTGTCATAGTATTCGGAGTATCTATATGGCCTTCCAAAAATGCGTCATTTTTTCCTAAAAATTCAACACTCACTTGAACATTAAGTTTCTTGGCCAATTTTCCAAACAAACATTCACCATCTATGCCAAATTTTAAGATTGGATATAACTTCCACTCTAAACAAACACCTTTCATTAACTTAATATCTGCAGAAGACGTATAATCTCCTCTGTCCCAATATCCTCCCACTTCTTCGGCATAACGTTCCACTTCTTCAGCAGTCGTTTGCAAGTCTTCATTTGACATCGAATCAGCATCAATCGCCGGTATACATACAGATGCTGCATACAATTCATGTCCTTCTGCATCAAATAGATGAGCCGTCATTTCAACCGCTGCACCTAACCCTGCCTCGAGAACAATCTCTATCAGTGCTATCTTCTTTAACAACGTAATCGCAAGACCTGGAGCGACTGTAATCTCAATACTTCCCTCTGCTACAAAATCACAGTCAAAATTTTTCGATTTAATATAGCGCAGATTGCCGTCCTTATACTGAACTCCTTGTGCACCTTCTATTTCAAAAACAATCTTGACATCGCCTTCTGCTGTTACCTTCCCTTTTACAATAAAATCAACACTAGCCAAACCGCCCTCTGCTATAGCTAACTTACAAATATAAATATCCTCATTACATTTTGAGTTGCGAACCTCGGTATTAATATTACCAAGGGCTGTTTTATACTGTTTTATTATAGAAGATATCGAGCTTTCAATATCTCCATTATCCTTATCTGGTTTTCCAACTTCTTGCTCTCTTTCTGTTTTTATCCCACCTTCTATTTTCGTTTTATAATCTAATTTTATAGTTGCAGAATGCAACTTCCCCCAACTATAATCTATATCTTTTGTTACCGAAACATCATCAAATGTTACCTTTGTATAAATTTGCTGTGTCTGTTTTCTATATCTATTACTCTTTTTTTCAATTTCTTTTGACAGTTCAATAGAAATGTCATCTTTAGAAGCGCCGATAGTTATTGCATATCCGTCAACCTTGAATTTTAACTTTCCTTTGACATTATCAAACAAACCTGTTTGTGTAATACCCTCATTTTTTTCTGTTTCAGAATAGGTTAACGTAACTCCTTGAATAGCAGCATCACACCCTGTAGTTTCAACCATAGAATCTTCTACAATCTCAAAATCAATTGGATTACCATATTCATCATATATCCCTGTTATTTTTGAAAAATCTGGTTCCACCGTTTCTTGAACTATAATTTCTTCGATATAGTCAAGTGCTTCCTCTTCTGTAAATGTTTCATCATTTGTAATAATTATATTTCCATCTATTATTTCTACCGCTTCAACTCTATTAATAGAGGCCGAAATCCCATTACATGCTGGCAAGGTATACACATCACCAACTTGCAATCCCATCAATTCGCTAGATGAAGATATAATCATATTCTCCTGTGCGCTATATATTAATCCTTCTTCATTAATATAGTCATAAACTCCCTCTGCAAATGACGCTTTTTCTATTGTCTCAATATACTCTTTGCTTGCCCACAAACTTTGCGCCACATCTAATAACGAAAGTGCATCACCTAACCCAATATTTCTATTGCTCCAATACATTCTTATATTTGGATCAAAATTCAGAATTGCATAATCAATCTTTTCGTCATCTGTAGCATTTGCATCTAAAAATTCACCTGCATTTACCAATGAAATCAACACATCACGCCATTTTACCAATGTATCTGATGTTATGTCGTCAGAAGGTTCCATAATCTCCCATTCTGCAACCATTTGGAACGCAGCAAAATAGGCACTGTCTTTCGTAACTTTCGCAAAATACGGTGTTTCATTGACATAATTTTGCATTCCGAACGCATCTACCACGAACATTACCCATTGTCCCATTGTAATCGTATCAGTATTTTTTCTTGAGCATCCACTCATTGGTGCTATTGTCGTTACTAAAATCACCGCTATCATCATTGCTGAAATAATTTTCTTCATTTTATCATTTCCTCGCATCTATATTTTTATGGGATTTTTCCCAGTTTTTTCCGCCTCTAGTTGGATGAGCGTGTATGCCACGCTCATCCGATATATCTTGTAATTATTTAAATGCACCTGCATTACTCTGAATTGCACCTTCCGTTGTTTCATAGCTCTGTGCTGTTGTTACAAGGAATTTTGCATAAGATTCTACGACATTTTTATATTCTTCAAAACGTGGTTTTAAAGCATTCATCGCAGCTCTAATATCTGTTGCAGCATCACTCTTCCAAGTTGCCTCAAGATCATTCATGTTTTTGTTAATATCAGCTAATTTCTGATCTAACGTATTGTTTATTGTGCGAACCTTGTCTGCTGTATCAAGCAAAACTTGTGTCGAAATTTTAATGCTATCTGCCATAATTTCACTCTCCTTTTAGTTAATTAATTTACGTGCTTCTGAAACAACTGTGTCCTGAGTATCACGGTATGCTTTTGCACTTTTTCTAAGGAAATCTGCATAATTAAGCATTAATGTATGCATCTTCTGAAAATCATCCTTGAAGCCTGCGATTTGGTCTACAAATGCCACATTATCTTTTCCATTCCATGTCGAAGCCATAGCATTTGTTTCACTGTAAAGTGAATCATACTGTGTTTTGTAATCCGCTGCTAAACCCTCGATTCTTCCAGCTGCAGATTCTAACTGCTCAGGTGTTACCTGAATTGTTCTTGCCATAATAATGACCTCCTTAAATTTTTATATTAACATCAGCTTTGTTCCATTTCGAATTTCAAGTTCCAAAACTGATAAATTAATATTTATAATTGTCCCATTTTCCCGGTAACAAAGTGTTGTATTGTCATCGGTTAGAAATCTTCCATCCGACATTTCACGTATGGCTTTCTTTATTAACTCGAGTACTTCATGCATTGGCGACGTTAACGGCACAAAAATATCAAACGAACGTTCCAACACAGGTACGAAAACCTCTATCAATACTTTTTCCATCTTTTATGCCTCCACTTCCAATTTCGAATTAAGAATCTTTACATGAACAGGACGATTTCTTGTAATAAAGTGTCCATATTCGCAACCAATTTCTTCATACAAATCACTAGTCACTTTATTTACTTTAAGCAAGTATTGGTCTGCAACACCATCACCTATCCACAAACCATCTGCACCTGTTACGTGACGCTTAAACCACGCCTCGTAACTATAATTGTTAAATCCGTTTAGTCCATCAATAAATACAAAATGAATCTTGTATATGCTTTCCGCTTTTTCTATCAATGTACTCATTTTTTCTTTTCCATCTGAAGCTAATTGGTCAAACAGTTTCTTCAATCCAAAGATGATGTAAACTCGTTCTTCATATTTTTCAAGAACTGCTTCATTCATATTTGCATCTTTATAAGTATTATTTCGCTCAACCATTTCTGCGAAAAGTTTTTGCACTTCTTCTTCATAGTTCTTTTGTACCATCAAACAATTTTCGTTAGCCGAAAGTACTCTTTCCGCATCGAAAACAATTGTCCTTACAACAGATGAAGCCACTTTGAGTAGTTCTTCCGCAAAAGAAACTGTCTCGTAAATTTCCTGTGCAACGATAGGAAATACAACTTTATTACTCAGGTTTACACTATGAATACTTAATGTTTTTTTACCAACACCTACCGGAATTGCATTTACTCCCGCAATATGCGTCTTGATATATTCATAGTCCACACATTGTGGTAATACAGGTATCGGTCTTGCAAACGTTTTTGCCGTTTCTGCCAATTTCATACAGAAATCTCGAACAAAATCCTGCACATCCTCTGCATCTGTGCAATATGCAGTCTGAAACTCATACACTCTGTCTAAAGCTATCAAGCCTCTTCCCTTATATTTCGAAGGAACAAGCCCGTCTGTCTTTCCTACCACAATTGAATAATCTGTAGCATCGTTTAACTGCATGGTCAACATCATTTTAAAGTTCTGTTGCGTCTTATATCGAACTGCATTTGTCGTGCTCGCTGTGACAGCAAAGTAAATTCCATATTTCACCCCATCGCGGGTAATTAATGAAAATACGTCCTGCAGCTCTTCATACTGTTCTGCAAACCCTGCAAAGTTATTAAGCAATACAACAATATTAGGAATCACTTTACCACTGTTACGACAGTAACTAGCATAATCACCGCCATAATCTGAAAACATGGTTTTACGTTTCTCGATCTCCTGTTGTAACATCTTCATAAAATTCAATATTTTTTCATCATCAGAAGAAATTATTACCCCACCTACTTGTGGCGCTTTTTCAAACATTTTTAATGTTTCCGAACCAAAATCCATGATGTAAAGATTTAATTCCTCTGCGGTGTGATTTTTTATTAAAGAGTATGCCAGTGTTGTAAGGAACGTGGTTTTACCATTTCCTGTAGCACCATAAATCAGACAATTACCTTCCGCAGAAAATGGAACCGTGAGTATTCCTTGTTTTTGATTAAACGGATCATCATACTCACCAACTACCGGATTGAGCACTGTCCCCGAACTTCTTACTCTATATTTATCCTCGATAGCATCCACTAAGATCCTCTCCGGGATTGGCTCCAACCACAATGGTCTGATCTTGATTTTTTCTTCCACTGCCAAATCAGATAAATATTTTACAATTGCAACAATCTGTTTAATCTTACTTCCCTGATAATTCTTTTTCTTGCTTGGTTTTACATTCATTAATACTCTACCAAGGTTATCAACCACTTGAATGCTGGAATCTACTGTCTTTTCTACAGTCTCTGTTGGTACATATTCTGCACCACACCAAGCTGACTGCCCCAGAGCAAACAATTCATTAAATCCTACTTGTAAATAAAATCTTCCTGTTTGAGATAATTCTGCTGCATCCGGACATTTAATCATATCTTGACTGTCAGCTTTTTCTTGAACTTTCAAGCACACACGGAATTTACTATTGCTCCAAATCTGATCATCAACCACACCACTTGGTTTCTGGGTTGCCAATATCAAATGTACTCCTAAACTTCGTCCAATACGGGCTGCACTTATTAATTGCTCCATAAACTCCGGCTGCTGTGTTTTTAATTCTGCAAACTCATCTGAGATAATGAACAAATGCGGGACAGGCTCACTCACAACCTTATCTCTATATAATTGCTGATATTTGTATATATCCATCGTTCCTTCATTGGCTATTTTCCTTGCTTCATTGAAAATAGCTTGTCTTCTACGAAGTTCACTTTGAATAGATATCAACGAACGCTTTACTGCTGCACCATCTAGGTTTGTAATTGTACCCGCCAAATGCGGTAGTTTGATACCACGGTCAGTATCTTCGAAAGCTCCAGTCAAACCGCCGCCTTTGTAGTCTATAAGAATAAATGCAACTTCATCCGGATGATAATTTACTGCCAAAGACAAAATATATGTAATAATGAACTCCGATTTACCTGATCCAGTCATACCAGCAACCAAGCCATGAGGTCCATGGAACTTCTCATGCAAGTCCAAGGCAAAGGATTCACCATAAGCATCCACACCAATTGGTGTCTGTAGCGTAATTGTAGGGTTATTTTCTTTCCATCTTGTCAATGAATTTAAGTGTTCAATTTTACTTACATTAAACATTTCTAAGAAGGTCATCATAGAGGGGAGCGAAAATCTTTGGCTTCCTAAATCCAATTCAATATTTGCCAGATCAGATGCAATTGCACTTAAAGTAGTGTCATTAACTGTGTCTGCAACAAACTTAACATCCTTCCCTGTAGTATCTTCTCTATCAAACATGCGGGACTGCTCTTTATTTGCTAAAATCACTGTTTTTGACTCTTTTGGCAAATCTCTCAATTCTGCTTCCGCAAACAATACGCTGAACCCTGCATTATTTTTCAATTTCAACAACTGCTGTAATGCTTCGCATTTCTCACTGATTTTTTTGTTTGTAACGATAATAACAAAATATGGCGTATACACCGAATAATCTTGATTTGAAACATTTCCTCTTGGCAGAATATTCTTTTCAATATATGCTGACAATTCCTTTGCTTCATCCGGACTAGATGCTAAAAACCTAATATTCTTTTCATCACTCCAAAAATGTGGGATTGTCCGAACAAAATTCCACTCTGTTAAATCAGCCTCATCTGTTAAAAGCATTAACTTTAACTCATCATAACTATGTAGTGTTACCATCTGCAAAATCAGGGATTTAAGCATCGTATTTCTTGCATAATAGTCACCAAACAAACCAACTGCTCTATTCTCAACAAATGAGACACTTATCGGAACATTTAACAATTTCTTTGGCTCCGTTCCAAGCGCTAACATTGCATCTTGCAGGTTATCATCTTCCATGGAAAATTTTTTCTCTGAAAAGCTAACAGTAGCCTCCAAAGGCAACTCCCCAAGCCCTAACCGCAAACGTAGAAAATCACTTTGTCCACTTACACGTTCCCATAATTTTGTACTTGTATCTGCAACTCTGTTTGCACACTCCGAAGGGGATACAAGATTTTCATTTAATATATCACTTTGCTCTTTACACTTTCGTTTGATTTCATCTCTTATCTGTTCCAAATAAGCAAGATATCTTTCCTGACGTTTCTTTTCATTTTTTAATTTCTGTTTGTTTTCATATCGTTTTGTCAGGATTGGCCATAAAACTGTTCCCAAAAGCATACTGACAGACATTAATAACGTCGGCAATGCTTGCGAAATCTTACCTCCATTTGCTATAACATTACTTACAGAAAGCAACCCCGTGCTCAATGATGTCATTGCCATCGTCAAGGAAGGGCCTAACATCAGAGCAAGCGGCACTGTATCCATCTTCTGTATCTGTGGTGGTGGGTCAATCTTAATCTCCGTTTTTTCAATTTCTCTATAAAATCTCGGTGATCTAAAAAAATACTGCTTTTCAGGTAAATCAATTACTTCCAATGACATATCTGCCACTTGCGGCATATATTGCACAAGTGTTCTTGCATTAATGTTCAATAATCCTTCCGGGTTGTTAATCGCCATAAAATTATGGCCAATTACAATCTGCATTCCCATTATGTATATATAATCACCTGCAGAAAGAGATTTTGATTCAACTCTATACCCATTTACATAGGTGCCATTAGTACTTCCTGTGTCCTGAATTGTCCATGTTCGACCATCATAAGAAAGCCTTGCGTGTTTGCTTGATACGAATTTATTTTCAAAACAAATATTGTTATCATTTGTCCTTCCAATATTGAGTGTATCCGGGCCTTTAAGAACATATTTCCGAAATGTTTGGCGACTCTCGGTAATTTTTTCCGAGAAAAGAATTACTCGTTCATCTGAGCCATTTATTTTCAAATTAAAAAAGCTAGACGGTTTTAATATCGTGTTCGTAACAGGTTTGTTTTCTGCATCTAAAATCGAAACAAACTTATTACTTTTAACCACCCACTCGCCCTGAACTGCTTCAACACTTATAAGCTGGCGTGGATACCCATTTTCATCGATATCTGTCATCCAATATTGTCCCTTTACCTTATTCGGTAAAGTCAAGTTAAACATCTGTTGAGATTTTATGAGATTAATAATCATAATCTTTGCTCCTCACCTTACTTATAATTATTTTTCAACTCGTATATACTAATAATGACTTTTGAGTTTTTTGCGTAGAACTTTTAGTTCAAAATCACAAAAAATCGCAGATTTTCATATATAAATAATACAAAATTACCAATATATTGTCAATCTTAAACCGTTAAAATTGGAGAATTGTGTCGAAAACATATTATTTTTCACACTTTTTTCAAAAGGAATGCCTTTTCCTGCTGTTTTTACTTGAAGAAATGTTACATTTGGGGTCACATCCGGGGTCGAATTCAAGACGTAGTAACAATAGGAAGGAGATGTAAAGAATGTCACGACGAGGAGAGAATATACACAAAAGAAAAGACGGAAGATGGGAGGGGCGATTTATTCAAGACAGGGGGCCCTCCGGAAAGGCGATTTATAAATCTGTTTACGGAAGAACTTATAAGGAAGTTCGAAAAAAACTGTTTGACGCAAAGACTAATGATTTTTGCGAGGAACAGGAATTGCTTTTTAAAGAACTAATTTATACTTGGCTGGACGGAAACAGAATCCGCTATAAGAAATCAACGCTGACAAAATATAGCTATCTGATTGAGAAGCACATCATACCTGAATTAGGTGACCTTAAAGTAAAAGAAATAAGCGCTTATCAGATCAACAGTTTTTTAGAACGCAAACAAACACATGGACGTATTGATGGGAATGGTGGTTTGTCTCCCACTTATATAAGAAGTATTACGTTGATTATCAAATCAGTATTAAGTTACGGCTCGGAAGAGGGACTATGTTCTCCTTTAAAATCAACCGTATACAAACCGCTTCCCGAGAGAAAAGAATTGCAAATTCTTACACCGGAGGAATTTATTTCCTTGAAATCTTATTGCAGTTCTGAAATAACAGACACTAGTCTGGGTGTCTTAATAACCTTAAATACCGGATTACGTATAGGTGAAATATGTGCACTGAAGTGGGAAAATATTGATCTGGAAAATCAAGTGATTTATGTAAAAAATACGCTGTCACGTTCAAAAGGAACGAATGAACATTGGATGTGGGAATTGGAAAAACCGAAAACTCCCAAATCTGTTCGAATCGTGCCAATTCCTATGTCCTTAATAAGTGTACTGAGAAAATATCCTCCGCAGGCGCCGGAACATTTTGTCTTATCCGGCCAGTCCAGCTTTTTGTGCCCAAGAACATTTGAATATCGATATCACAAGCTGCTAAGCAATAGTGGCATACCACAAATAAATTTTCATGCACTCAGACATTCCTTTGCCACCCGGTGTGTAGAGGCGGGAATTGACATAAAAACTTTGAGTGAATTGCTGGGACATTCTAATGTAGGGATTACGTTAAACATCTATGTTCACTCTTCATTGGAATGGAAACGGGCAGAAATCGAAAAGTTTGACCAGTGTTTTCAATAGTGGTCAAAAAAATGGTCTGAAAGAGTTTAAATTGGTGCATATGCAGGAAATCACAGAAGATTCGGGTAGAACTAAAAGTTCTACGCAAATAAATAAACAAAATGAAAAAGGTGATATGAGCATTTATGTCTCATATCACCTTGTCTTTTTTCCAAAATATTCTATTATATAGTCACGATGCATTCTTGCCTTTTTTCCACATCCTGGTCAAGTTACCACATTGTATCACAACCATTAGTTGTTTTCAATACCCCTTTTAGGTTTTACTATTTTTCATTTCCACTTGTTATAGTGTATATACGAGGTAAAACAAATGATAAGAATAAAAGAATTAAGAAATCAAAAGAATATTAGTCAGCAGACACTCGCAGATGCACTTCATGTAACTCAGCAATCCATTTACAAGTATGAACACGGGCTTGCTGAACCTGATTTGGGTATATTGATTGAATGTGCGAAATATTTTGATACGTCTGTAGATTATCTTATTGGTGCCACAGACAATCCAAAACGTTATGCCGACTATGAGACTTCTTCTATTACTACGGAAGAATTAAGTCTCCTCAATTACTATCGAAGTTTTTCACCTCAGAAACAATCAGTGTTACAAGCATTATTTTCATTAAAAGAAGAATAAATAAAAAGCACCTTCATGTAAGATTTCTCGCAAATCCAAAGCCTTACATTTAAGGTGCATTTTCTTTTATTTCATTATTTGTCTTTATGGCACTCTACAATCAAGAAATTCAACTCTACCATCCTCAGCATAAACATTACAGTTAGCATAATACGGCCATTTCTCCAAGGAGGTGAGTATTAAATGATCAACTTCTGAAATGTCACAAACATTTGCGGGTTGATCACTAATGCCAACATAACAATTTATAACTTTTCGCGTTTTGCTATAAGAAACCACAGCATTGTCCGCATGTTTTTTGCAAAATTCTCGACCGATTTTATCAATACAAGCCTGTTTTCCTATTTCGCGCGCTTCTTTCACTTTCAACATATGCATTTCCTCCTCTTTTATTCCCCAAACAAATTTGCACAAAATGCTACTTCTTCTCCCGTAATATAGGATATAATAGTACTCGTTTTTTGATTTATGGATTTCAAAAATTCTCTGTCATCTGCAGAAGGTATAACGCTCCCATAATCCAGATGTGTATGCGCAATCAGTCTTAATTTATTAGTCTTAAGCAAGACTATAATTTCCTCATCAAAAAAACAATGCCTTTCCTCCCCATGAAATAAAATATCTCTTGTCTTTCCCCTTAAAAGTGCAAATTCATGCTCGGTTGCAGCAGATAGATATGCAATATCCTTTATAGAAATCGCATCTTTTTCAAAAGTAGCCCAATCGTTAGATTTAGGAACTCTTTCTAGCAATTTTTTTCTTTTTTCATTTAATCCTGCTTCGCCCTTTCGAATCGCCTCAAGCGATTTTCTTGTAGATGCAGTCGAAGATAATCTCTTCCTTGTATCTTTCACTCTTTCCTCCCCTTTTATACCAGCCTCTGCTAATACCTGTACTTCCCTATTTACGCTTCAACACCAACGGATATCCTTTAATTTCTTCTCCGCCCGGAGCATACATTGTTAACTGGCCATCCTTGATTTCATATTTCTTTCCGTTCTCTTCTGTTTCCTTCACATCTTTGGTGGAAGAAGTATAAAGAACGCCATCTTTTACGGTGTAGTAGCCTTCGCTTTCAAAATCGTCAATAAACTCCTGAACGATTTCCTCACCAAACATATCTTCAATCAGGCTGTCCATTGACATATCAGAAGCTTCTAACAATTCATCTACTGTCATATCTAATTCTTTTTGCTCAATGTATTCCTGGAAGAATTTTTCTAAACCTGTTTCAATCGCTTCTCTTACCGTTTCGGCAGATTCCTTTAATTGTTTTTCATCTGCATAAAATTTGTATTTACCATTTCTTTTAAATTCGTATCGCAAGGTTACCGTAAATTCATCTGCGTCGATATATTTATACAATTCCATATCATCATCAAACAATGGTCCGGTAATATCAAAGAGATTAACTGTCATTTCCCACTTTCCTACAATCTCCTTGTCTTCTACCTTTCCACATCCGGTCATTCCCAAAAACATGGTAGCAATCATTACTACACTCAACATAACCGAAATAATTTTTTTCATATTACTTACCTCCACAGACACTCTGTCTGTTTCCTCTTCACTACTTATCTGTTACTTATTTCTTCGGCACTAACTTTTCTTTTCCACCCATATATGGCTGTAAAGCCTTCGGAATCAATACTGTTCCGTCTTCCTGCAAGTTGTTCTCTAAAAATGCAATCAACATTCTTGGTGGAGCAACTACCGTATTGTTCAAAGTATGTGGGAAGAATTTGCCCTGACTTCCTGTTGCACGGATTTTCAAACGTCTTGCCTGTGCATCTCCCAAGTTAGAACAGCTTCCGATTTCAAAGTACTTCTGCTGTCTTGGTGACCATGCTTCAACGTCAATGGAACGAACCTTTAAATCCGCCAAATCTCCGGAGCAGCACTCCAAAGTACGAACCGGGATGTCCATGCTTCTGAACAAATCTACTGTATTTTTCCAAAGCTTGTCAAACCACATTGGAGATTCTTCCGGCTGACAAACAACAATCATTTCCTGTTTTTCAAACTGATGAATTCTGTATACACCACGCTCTTCGATACCGTGGGCACCTTTTTCTTTTCTAAAACACGGAGAATAGCTTGTCAATGTCTGCGGCAAATCCTCTTCCTGTAAAATGGTATCCATAAAGCGTCCAATCATGGAATGTTCGCTGGTACCAACAAGGTAAAGGTCTTCTCCTTCAATCTTATACATCATGGCATCCATTTCCGCAAAGCTCATAACGCCGGCGGCAACTTCCCCACGAATCATATATGGTGGGATTACGTAAGTAAATCCTCTGTCAATCATAAAGTCTCTTGCGTAGGTCAAGATGGCAGACTGTAATCTTGCCACATCTCCCATTAAATAGTAGAAGCCGTTTCCCGCAACCTTTCTTGCACCGTCCAAATCAAGGCCGTTAAAGCTTTCCATAATCTGTGCATGATAAGGTACTTCAAATGCCGGAACAACCGCTTCACCAAAACGTTCAACTTCTACGTTTTCTTCGTCATTTTTTCCAATCGGGACCTGAGGATCAATAATGTTAGGAATTACCATCATTCTCTTACGAACTTCTTCCTGAAGTTCTTCTTCTCTGGCTTCTAACTGTGCAAGTCTCTCCGCATCCTTATTAACCTGTTCTTTTAACGCTTCAGCTTCTTCTTTCTTGCCCTGTCCCATTAAAGCACCAATCTGTTTGGAGATGGTCTTACGATTTCCACGTAACTGATCTGCCTCCTGCTGTGCTTTTCTGCTTTCCTGGTCAAGCTGAATCACTTCATCAACCAACACCAATTTATCATCCTGAAATTTTTTACGGATGTTTTCTTTTACTAACTCAGGGTTCTCCCTGATTAACTTAATATCTATCATATAGCCTCCTATGTCCGAACTTTTCCATCAGACGTTTTTATCCTGGTTTATAAACGAAAAACACGCCACGCGAGTTTTTGTCTCCCATGTATTATAAGAGAAAATACCGAAAAAGACAATACCCCCAGGCAATAGAAATCAAAGGCATTCCCACAAAAAAATACCAGTGTTTTGTCTTATGCCTGAAATAATTCATCCCAAGGGTCGTTCCAAAACAACCGCCTAACAAAGCAACCAAAAACAGTACTTTTTCCGGTACTCTGTAGCGCCCTTGTTTTGCTCTCTTTTTATCTGCACCCATAATTACAAAACCGCCCAGATTTGCCAGTGCAAGATATATTAATATAATCAGTTCAATCTTCTCGTTCATTCTTTTTTCCTTTGTCTTTTATTTGCGCCTTATTTACCTATTTCCGGAACACCATCCCGCCGGTCATACCTGATGCCGTGCAAATAGCCAGATTGATTAAAATAGTCATAGCAGATGCCTTTTCCGGTTCCGTCACAAGTAAAGAAATTCCAAGCAATATCAAATAATAAACCGTTCCTGCAAGCGCTCCCCATAAAAAGGCTCTTTTTCTTCCGCTTTTTCCGACCAATAACCCTGCCACAAAGCAAGATAAAATATAAATAACGAGGGTTCCTGCCGTCATCAAAGTTTCACTGACTTCCCATTTATATAGAATAAATGCCAAAAGCAGCAACAGCGCCCCCGTTATTAAAAATGCGGCAATAATAACCCGCAAAAAACCAAACCATTTTCTTCCTATTTGTTTTTTCTCCATCATACCCTCACCAAAGACATCCTTTGCTTCAATGTATGCGGTCAAAAACTTTTTTATACCCTAGTTAAATCCAACAACTTTCTGAGACAGCCGGTAAGCAGCAACCGAAATCTTTCTTCCGCTTTTTCCCGGCAGGTTCATAGTGCTACCCATAATGCCATGCCGCAATTTGTGAAACAGTCGCAAATCCTTATCTTTAATCCATCCCCACAGTTCCCGTTTTTTCCTCAAATTTTCTTCCGTACCGGAACGTATTAGCATAACAGTTGAAACTACCGTAACAATTTCCAGATAGTTTAACATATATCTTCGCAATACTTTATTTTCTACTTTCCAGACATCTGTGGTTTCAATCATCAATTTATTAACCCGGATTTGCTGGTCAATCCTGGAAATCATAACCTTTTCGTTGACAGACTGATCGTCA
Organism: Lachnospiraceae bacterium; assembly: GCA_045632875.1. Taxonomy (GTDB): domain Bacteria; phylum Bacillota; class Clostridia; order Lachnospirales; family Lachnospiraceae; genus XBB1006. The sequence goes on along the minus strand of JAZQXN010000031.1, from coordinate 1,325 downwards.
CGTCCGATAAAATACCGGTAAAAATCCACACTCAGATAATATATATTCTGAACGTACGGCAACGGAACATATACAAAAAGATTATCCACGTAAAATGTGTGCTTTGGTAATTTTAATCCACAATCCTTGAGTAACTGTGTCCGGTAAATCACCGAATGCATCAGAATATATTGTCCCTTATGAAAATTTTTCGCTTCATTCCATGTAAACATACGATTCTGTGGAAGAACCGTATCATATTTCATTACTTTTTTATGCTTTGCCCCTTCTTTTTCATAAACATAGTTGCTAATCAACATGTCCAGTGCCGGAGCCCCTGCTGCCAGGCGGCGCAAAGTTTCAAGAACCTTTTTATAAGCATTTTCATCTACCCAGTCGTCAGAATCCACTACTTTAAAATACAATCCGGTGGCATTTTCCAGTCCGGTATTAACCGCCTGTCCATGACCTCCGTTTTCCTGATGAACTGCTTTTACAATTGTAGGATACTTCGCTGCATATCTGTCTGCAATTTCTGCTGTATTGTCCTTTGTAGAACCATCATTTACAATAATAATCTCTACATCTTCGCCACCAGGAAGAAGAGACTCAATACATTTTTCCATATATGCTGCTGAATTATAACATGGAATTGCAAATGTCAATAACTTCATAACTCTTTAACCTCTATTCTTTCTATACCATAATTCTATCTGCAAGTTCAAAGGCCTTCTTTGCCATAGCATCAATATTGTAGTACTTATACTCTGCCAAACGTCCTAATAAATGGAAATTCTTATATCCTGCTACTAATGCCTTGTAACGTTCATAAAGTGCATTATTCTCATCATTCATAATCGCGTAGTATGGAATCTCGCCTTCCGCACCGGTATATGCAAACGGATACTCTCTTACGATAGTGGTTCCCTCTGCATCCAACTGGCCTGTCAGATATTTAAACTCCGTAATACGAGTAAAATCTTCACTTACTGTATAATTAACCACGCTATGTCCCTGATAAGAATCAGTGTCTAAATGCTCAAATCTAAAGTCTAGAGAACGGTATGGAAGTCTGCCAAACTGGCAGTCAAACAATTCGTCTAACGCTCCCGTATAAATCACTTCACCGGTAAATAGTTCTCCTTTAAAATAAATTTCTTCATTTTTAAAAGTAAGCAATTTTTTGCAATCTGTATTTAACAATACGTCAATGTTCTCATGATCTAACATCTTTTCAAACATTGGTGTAAAGCCATATTTAGGAACACCCTGATACTTATCCTGAAAATAACGGTTATCATAAGAAATCAGCACCGGTACACGACCTGTAACCTCCGGATTAATGT